>JAYFOQ010000009.1:0-139294 GCA_034932485.1 Gordonibacter sp. | reverse complement strand
AGAATCGATCGGGAAGCCTAAGCGCTATAGCGTATCGAAGAGCAGCGCTTGCGCTGCGACACAAAACGAAAAGGAGCCGCATACCTCTTGACGAGATAGGCGACCCCTCGTTCAATTGGGGGCTTTTGATACAGCCCCTTTCTCGCATTCATAACATCAATTAATAGTACGCGCCCGACTCTTACCCGTGAACTATCTCATAGGTATCACGCGCAATCATATACTCTTCATTCGTGGGAATAATGATAATCTTTACGCGAGAGGTGTCTGCCGAAATCTCACGCTCGAAGCCACGATGGCGATTCTTTTCCTCATCAAGCACCATTCCCAACGGCTGCAAACCCGCAAAAATCATACGGCGCATCTTCTCACAGTTTTCACCCACACCGGCAGTCAGCACAATGGCATCCACGCCACCCATAACAGCCGTGTACTGACCGATGTACTTCTTCACCGAGTTGGAATACATGTCGTAGGCCAGCTGAGCGCGCTCATTGCCCGCCTCGGAGGCATCGCGCACGCTACGCAGGTCGTTACTAATACCAGAAATGCCCAGCAGACCCGACTTCTTATTCATGAGGTCGTTCACTTCAGAAGTAGAAAGACCTTCATGATCCATAAGAAACGGAACAATGGCCGGATCGATAGCTCCGCAACGCGTGCCCATCATCAAACCATCCAGCGGCGTCAAGCCCATAGACGTGTCAACCGCTACGCCGTGATCGATAGCCGACATAGAACAGCCATTACCCAAGTGACAGGTAATCAGCTTCAAATCCTCAATGGGCTCATCCAGCACAGCAGCAGCACGTTCAGAGATATACCGATGCGACGTGCCGTGCGCTCCATATTTACGAATAGCGTACTTCTCATATAACTCATAAGGCAAAGGATACATATATGCCTTGGGCGGCAATGTCTGAAAAAAGGACGTATCAAAAACAGCCACCATAGGCACTTTGGGCATATGCTTCAAACACGCATGAATGCCCATGAGTGCAGCTCCATTATGGAGAGGTGCAAGCTCGGCCAACTCATCAATCTTATCAATAACATCCTGATCAATAAGCACCGAACGATCAAAGTACTTACCACCCTGCACAATACGATGACCAACGGCGTCAATCTCATCGAGCGAGTCAATTGCCTTTGTCGACCCCTCGGTTAGCGACTCCAACACCAACGCCATAGCGTCATCGTGATCGGCCATCTTTGCATCAATAACCACTTCGTTCTTGTCAAGACCATGCTTATGGAACGCCTCGCTCGATCCTACGCGCTCACAGATACCCTTAGCGAGCAGTTCATGCTGCTCAACATTCACCAGCTGGTACTTCAGGGAAGACGATCCCGCATTGATCACTAGTACGTTCAACGACCTACCTCCTTAAGGGGGTGCAAAAAAGCCAACTCTTAAAGTTTAGGCATATGGCACGACAGCCGAATGTGTGCGAGGCGTTGTTTCGGCAAACGGCACGCCGCTCACCGAAAACCCTCCTATAGACGAAGGCTTCTCGTGATGCGAAACTCAAGAAACAACGAAGAAGCCGATCAGTTTACAAACGACCGGCTTCTTTAATCGCATTAAGATGCTCCGTTACGTAAAGCGATTCTTACAACGCTGGACTTCCCGAGTTCATAGGAGCACCACCGAGTACATGCACATGAACATGATGCACGGACTGCTGTGCATCATCGTTAGTGTTCACAATAACGCGATAGCCGCTCTCCGCAATACCCTTAAGCTCGGCTACCTTGCGCACCGTGTTAAATAGGTACCCCATCTCGTCATCAGGAATACCATCTCCTATATTGTCGTAATGGTTCTTCGGAACAATAAGCGTATGTACGGGCATCTGAGGGTTTACATCTTCAAACGCAAGCACGCGATCATCCTCATACACCTTAGTCGACGGAATAGCTCCCGTCACAATCTTACAAAACAAGCAGTCGTCGTTATGCATGTGAACCTTCCTCTCGTCCTGTTAACTCCAAAGCCTCATCACCGCCAAGGCTACGCTATCGCATCTTACGACAGACTAGTGTCGCGCTGCGCGTCGTCGGCCTCACCAACAAGTTCACCCATGAGCACATCAACTTTTTGCTGAGCTTCAGTTAGGCGACCTTGCAGTGCACCGAGCAAAGCAACGCCACGTTCATAACTTTTTAAGCTGTCTTCAAGCTCAAGTGTATTACTTTCAAGCACACCTACAATACCGTCCAGTTCAGCCATAGCTTCACGAAAGGTAAGTTCATCAATCGGTTTTATAATTTCGGTCATACATTTTCCTTCCACGATTCCACCGATGTCTCTATACGACGAGCACCCTCAACACGGCAAGTCAACTCGCCATCCGATATAGCAACGCTAACAAACGATCCCTCTTCGACTTGGTCAACATGCTTTACAACCAAGCCATCTTCACTGCGCACCACCGCATAACCGCGCGCGAGCACGGTAAGCGGAGAAAGATCATGCAACCGCGCAGCTGCAACTTGAAGCTCCGTCTCAAAACAACCAACAATCGCACTACCCCGCACAACAAGGCGGTCACGAAGAGATGCAACTCCCGCACTCTCGCGAACCGAAGCAAGACGCAAGGCGCGAACAAAGCGGCCACGCTCCGCTGCAAGATTACTACGCTCGTATTCAACCACACGCGGCATCACCTGTTGCAAGCGATCACTGGTTACCCGAAGACGCGCTCGATCGCGATCTAGGTTGGACGGAAGAGCCCTCGCCAACCGGTCGGCTGCTATATCGAGTGCTTGAGCCTCCGATGCAAACAAATAGACCGCATCACGAAATACCGGACGATCCGACAAACGCGCAACTCCAGCCGCTTCACGCTCAAGGCGACGCATGGTAGAAGCCACGAGTGAGGCCCCTCGAGCAGCAAGCAATCCTTCAAGCTGCTCACGAGCGGGAGCCACAGCCTCAGCTGCCGCCGTCGGTGTGCTGGCACGCAAATCGGATACCATATCAGCAATAGAGGTATCGGGCTCATGCCCAATCCCGGTAACCACCGGCACCGGACAAGCAGCAATGGCGCGAGCAAGTCCTTCATCGTTAAAGGGCATCAAATCTTCGAACGACCCACCACCACGCACTACCAGAACTACCTCGGCACCAGCTGCGCACACAGTACGCATCCCCTCAACTATACGAGCAGGAGCCTCGCGACCCTCAACCGGCACGCCAGCCACCACGACACGAGCAAGCGGAAAGCGACGCCGCAACGTGCGCAGCACGTCATGGACAGCAGCACCCCGTGGCGATGTAACCAAACCCACGCACGCAGGAAGCGTCGGTAAAGCACGCTTGCGACTTGCCTGCATAAGGCCTTCTGCATCAAGCTTACGGGCCAAATCGGCCACTTGCTGACGCAGCATACCCTCGCCAGCCAATGCGAGCGAAAACACGTCAAAGTTCATGCGGCCTTTAGCCGCATACAACGTGAAGCGCCCCGTCAACTCCACCAACTGCCCCACAGCAAGACGCACGCCAGTCGCTTCATAGCGATTGTTCCACATCATACACGGAAGAGAGGCATTCTTGTCCTTTACCGTAAAGTAAGCTGCTTTGTAACCAGGCTTACACGATACCTCAGACACTTCACCAATGAGGCGCACCGTCACTCCCTCCAATGCACCCTTGGCAAGCGACATAGCACCCGAAACGCTAAGCGCGCCGGAATCCGACGCGCCCGCAGCGCCTCGCGAAGCGAGGCGCCCTTCATTTTCTCGGTTTACCACAGCCAATTACTCCCTACGCTGACCCAGCAACCACAACAGTTGCAAAATGGACGTTAATGCTGCGGCCACATACGTGAGTGCACAGGCACGCAGCACGCTAAAAGCTCCACTCTGCTCGGATTGCGGCAGAGCAATGGTATCCATATACACCATTGCGCGCTTGGATGCATTAAATTCCACGGGCAGTGTTACGAGCTGAAAGATAACCACTGCCGCATACATAATGATAGCCAACGTGGTTAGCCCAGCAATATTCATCAAGATACCCAGCATCAACAGAAATATCCAGGCATTCGATGCGAGATTTACCACCGGAACCAAAGCGCCACGAATCTTCATGGGTGCATAATTTTGAGCGTACTGACAGGCATGTCCCACCTCATGACATGCCGTAGCAGTAGCCGTGATAGACCGACCCTCGAACGCGTCGGGAGAAAGAGTAACCGAATTGGTACGGGGGTCGAAGAAATCTTGCCCTGGGCCTCCGCGATGCACAGCTACATCGGTTACGCCGTAATACATGAGCATCCGTCGCGCAACCTCAGCACCGGTAAGGCCATTTGAGATAGGCACTTTCGTGTACTTCTTCAACTGTGAGTTAACATACCACGTAGCTAAACCACCAATAGCAAGTGTAGCCACGATTAATAAAAGATAGCCATTACTTAATCCAAACATGGGGGTATCCGCTCCTTAAACGGTTTTCCTCCGCGGCCGCCTGCGGCCGCTTATCTTGTACACCTGCATTATACCGACAGTCGCAACAGGCAAAAATTACGCGACAAACAACTGCTAAATCACCAAACCCCTGTTACCGTTTTGTGACCAAACTGCCGTACGCACGCAATCTCAAGCAGCACCTCTATCGTACTGCAACAGCCTCAGACTACACCTTCGCTGCGCCGATGAACCACCAGATTACCGCCTGACAAACTGAGCGATAGAGAACCATCCAGCAGTTCAAGCAATTCTTCGCCCACGATTGTTCTGCGCCATCCGCGCAGAAGGTCGATACCTTCCCGATAACCTCGAGCCACCCGCGCTAGATCGTCGTGACTGGCAAGCGTCGGAAACGCAATGTCATTTTCCTTAGCACGCAGGCGCACGAGGGCACACATCAAATCGAGCTCAGCATCGACATTGGGTTCACTTTTGGTACAGCGATCAGGTTCCGGCCAAGTGTCGGGCGGCGCATCGATCGCTGATGCTATCAATGAAACCACCGATCGCGCATCACGCGTAGACAAACGCTCGGACATCCCACGCACCATAAACAGCTCATCAATGGAGCGTGCTTCACGCTTACATGCTTCCACAACCTGCTCGTCTGTAATCACCCACTTGCGTGGCACGTTACGCCGTTGCGCCTCCAGTTCACGCCAAGATGCCACTTCGCGTGCTGCGGAAAGCTGACGACGAGACAATTGAGACACACGCTTCAGGCGCTTGTAGCGTGTACGCTCATTGGTGTCATAACGTCGCGGATCAACCAAATCCTCAAAATCTCGATTCAGCCACTCCAAACGTCCCTTTTTTTCCAAGGTAGCCTTCATTGAAGTGTACAAACGCGGTAAATAAACCACATCGTCGGCCGCATAATCAAGCTGAGATTCAGAAAGAGGACGGCGCGACCAATCGGTAAACGAATCAGTCTTCTTTAACGATACGTTACACTCTGCGTGCACCAGTGATGCGTAGCCAATCTGCTGAGTATGGCCCAACAGCGCTGCGGCTATCTGGGTGTCAAACACTGGGCGGGGTAACACACCCACCTCGCGTAGGATAATCTCTAAATCTTGACCGCCAGCATGAAAAAGCTTCACCATACGCTCGTCTTTTAGCAGCGGAACCAATACCGTCAAATCGTCAACACTAAATGGATCAACAATCACCGTTTCGTCATCGGTCGCCATCTGCAGTAAGCAGAGTTTGGCATAGTACGTCTTTTCACGCAGAAACTCAGTATCGATAGCAAGCACACTGGAAGTAGCCGCTCGCTCGACGAATGCCACGAGGTTTTCTTGATTTGCTATATACATGTACGGGATTCCCTATTCTGTCTTCCACTTCATGCTGTACTATGCCATCATAGCAAACAACGGAAAGGGAAACGGTGAAACTGCTCGTCATCAACAACCTTGCATCAGGCCTCGGCGACGGAGGCATCTACGACTTCATTCGCTCATTCGCGCAAGACGACGACGAAGTATGCCTCCGTTTTACCGACGGTAACACCGACGTACGCGAACTCTTGGGCGACGTCGAAGCTTTCGATGCTGTAGTTGCCAGTGGTGGTGATGGTACCGTAGCAACGATAAGTTATCATCTAGCTAACACCGGTATTCCCATCCTGCCATTCCCGGCAGGTACAGCAAACCTCCTCGCCGCGAACCTAGCTTCACCAATGGAACCCCATGCACTAGCAAAACTGGTACGCGAGAATCGTACGCTCGATTTTGACCTAGGTGAAGTGGATGTTGCTGGACACCAATTCGGTTTTGCTATCATGGCCGGAGCTGGCTATGATGCTACCATCATGCATGGAGCCGCATCATCGAAACGCCTACTCGGCCCTATGGCATATTTCTCGGCAGCCATCGCTAACCCCCTACCTCAAAAATCGCACTTCAAGTTGGAGCTTGATGGCGAAACAATCGAAAGTGACGGCCTAGGCGTGTTGCTGGTAAACTTCTCGAAACTGCAGTTCGATATTGCCGTAACACACGAAAACGAACCACGCGATGGCGTGTTCGACGTGGTAATACTAAAAGCACAAAATGCTTTCGAGTTGATACCCGCCCTCCTAGCGGGCCTTCTTGATCGCGGCGGTGAATTTCCCAACCGCACTGATTCGCTGGAAATCCACCAGGCTCGAAACGTGCGCGTCGAGGCCGATCCTCCCATGGAAGTGCAGTACGATGGTGAACCAACACGCTTAACCACTCCTTTCACCGCCCACGTGCTGCGCCATGCCGCCTGCTTCTATGTATCCCAAGAAGGCTATGAATTATTTGCTTAACGAATAGGCAAAAGAGGTCTCCATTCTCTTGTCTTAGTCAAGAGAATGATGTGATGTTTCTTCATTAAAAAATCCTTTGCTCTGCCAATAAAGCGCGGAGCAAAGGATTGAAGGATATACAAAAATACCTACCGACGATATACCGTACTACTTCTCCTCAGGCACCTCATAAGTAGGATCTGAGGCAGACACTTCTTCAACCTGCACGTCGGAGGCACCAATTTCTACTGGAGTATCAAACGTCTCTCCCGCCGCAGCTGAGCCCGCAACGAGCGCTTTAAAAGATGCAGCGTCCTCACCAGCAACCGGCATCATTACATACACGTTATTGCCGATGATAACCGGAGTAATGCGTTCGGCAGGAACGGTACCTTTACCGCCCTGTACGCTCTGATCGGCATCATTTTCTCCCGTACGCTCTTGAGCGATACGTGATTCCATTTCTACGCGCACGGTCTCGATCTGCGCCTTCGTTTCTTGCTTCCAGCGATCTTTGCGCCAAGCAAGCACGTTTGCGTTGTAGCGCATCTGGATAAGCTCCAGAACAATACAGAACACCATGGCAAAATAAACGATCAGCTTTTCAAGCGGCATGTGTAAAAGCTCAATACCGGTATGAATACCAGCACTATCGATAACCAAAAGTGCTCCGATAGCCACGATAAACGTCAGTGCAAGCATCTTCATCTCCGGGTGCCCGTTGATGAAATTCGAAATGGGATCAATGAACACCATCATGAGAATAACGGCTAGCATGACTGCGACAATCATAATAATAAGGTGGTCTGCCATACCAACGGCGGTAATTACCGAGTCAATGGAAAATACCAAGTCCATAACCATGATGGTACCAACTGCCTGAGGCAATGCGATACGATGCAGCGCCTTATGTTCCTCACAGTGCTCGGCCTTAAGTTCGGTTAGTCTCAAGGTATCGCGTAACTCCGATATACCCTTATAAATGAGGTACGCGCCACCGATAAGCAGCACAAGATCGCGCACCGAGAATCCATGCGAGAAAGCCCCTAAGTTCACCGTAAAGAGCGGTGCTGTCATATGCACAAGGAACGAGGCGAAGCACAAAAAGACAATGCGCATAACCAAGGCACCCGCAAGGCCTAATTTCCGACCGATATGTTGCTTCTCGGGAGGCAATCGGTTTGTGGTAATAGAAATAAACACCAGATTGTCCACACCGAGTACAATTTCCAAGAAAATGAGGCTGATCAGGCTAATCCAGGCCTCGGGCGACGCAAATATCGAGAGATCCAATGTTGCTCCTTCTTCGTTTTCTAGCAAAATCCCCTCAGACAAAGCAGCATACTACAGCGCATAAAAAAACTCATGGCGCACAGCAGATAAATCGGCTGTGCGCCATGAGTCTCGCTGATTAAGGTACGCCAGGCGTAAGTTCCCGCCAAGATGTTGAACGCACCGCACGTATTCCGTGCCAACTACTCCCCCATGGGCAGGCGTATCCTACCACGGAGACAAGCACGAACAATGCTATAATGCCCAAAGCACACAAACCCCTCAGGAGTACACTCATGTTTTTCAATTCGCGGAGAAACGTCTATGATGCTGGTAAAGGCCCGGTCAGGCACTTGGATGGCAGCTCCCTTCTACGTCCCATCGATCCACCAAAACCCCAGCTGTTTATCATGGGCGCTTTTGTTGTTGCCGCTATAGTTATCGGCAGCATATTGCTTTTCTCCATACTGGACAAGGTGACGAACTCAGCCGAACGCACCCAGCAAAGCGTCGAACAGAACCTCGCACGCCCTGCAGCAATGGCAAGCCTACCAAACTTAGCCTCCCTCGTCGGCCTTGACGACGAGGGAGTTAAGGCTGCGTTCGCCGCTGCGGGTTACACCATCATAGACAAGGCAACCATCAGCGGTGGCGGCGACGGCTCACTAGAACTTATTAAACTGCCTTCCGACGTAAGTGTCGAGCAGGCAACCCTCATGTACGCCCAAGGCATACCCAAACTCTCGGCTGCCGATGCCACACTCCTATTGAACGGCTCATGGCAGTTTACTTCTACTCCTGGCGACTACTTAGACATGCGCGTAAAATACGCTGATTTCTCGTCAGGTAGCGTCGAAGCTGCAGTACAAACGGCTCTAGTATCTGAAGGATTAGAAGCTACCGTCTTGGGTGAATCGGGTGTTGACGATTCAGGTAACACCTTTCAGGCGGGCACTATCGATATAGGAGGCACCGTGTACCAGTGGCGCATATCGGCCATCGGACTCTCTAGCGTATACGACGTGAAAGGACTCCCTGAGACTGCCGCCTACGTAGGAATCCGTCTGTTCCAGTAAGTATCTACATCTCCGCATTGAAAGCCCGCAACGACGCGGGCTTTTTCTTTTACTTCCCTTTTGCTCTTTTGGTGGCATAGGGTTTATCCCTCGTCGTTTCGGGTAGCTACCCCGATTGGCAGAACTTCCCCTACAGCGCATCATACAAGGTGGAGGAGGGAGAATGTCTATGAAGCCATCAAACATCGTCGCAGGCCTAGCAGCCGCCATCGTTGCCGTCCAAGGCGTTCGCTACATTACACATAATAACAGTGGGCTTCTCAGACCACCTGGATCACAAGGAGAGCAGGACTTTCTTTCTCGTTGTGTTAAATGTGGCAAATGCATTGAGGCGTGTCCTTATGTCGCACTCGCTCCTGCTGGCGACAATGTCGGTTTCGCGGTGGGCACCCCTTTCCTTGACGCCCGCGCACAAGCCTGCCGGCTCTGCGAGGACTTTCCCTGTCAAGCCGCCTGCCCCACCGGTGCACTACGTAACGTTTGGCAGCGTAGCGATGTACGCATGGGTAGTGCGGTGATCAACGAGGAGCTATGCATTGCGTTCAAGAGCTTGCGATGTGAAGTGTGCTATCGAGTGTGTCCGCTTATCGACGAGGCTATTACCATCGATTACCGCATGCGTGAAAACGACGCCATCCACGCAGTATTTGCGCCCATTATTGCGCAGGATTCCTGTGTTGGCTGTGGCCTCTGCGTTCAGCGATGCGTCGTAAGCGAACCCGAAGTAGCTATCCGCATTGTTACGCACGATGAAAGCATATCCGAAGAAGACGCTACACCCAGATAAGCTGAACCACCACGAACGCACGACAAGTGAGGGTAAAAAGAAGAGGAACCGATCGAGGAGGGACTATGGAGTTAACAAGACGAGTATTCATTAAAACATCGGCCATCGCACTGGCGAGCGCAGCAGCAGCGGGAAGTTTAGCATCGCTCGTGGGCTGCGGCAGCACATCTACCACAAGCGCAAACGGAGAAGGCCAAAAGTTCTCGGCGGTTTGCCGTTTCTGCGGTTGTGGCTGCGGCGTTATTTGCGAAGTAAAGGATGGCAAACTGGTATCAGTAACGGGAGACCCAGAAAACCAGTCAAATAAAGGGCTCAACTGTGTGAAGGGCTATTACCTGGGCAAAATTCTCTACGGAGAAGACCGACTGACCAAGCCCCTTATTCGCGAGGACAAATCCACCAAAGGTACGAGCGAGGGTCTGCGCGAAGCCACCTGGAGCGAAGCGCTTGATTTGGTTGCTTCCAAGTTAAAGAACACCTGGAAGACCGACAAAACCCGACTTGCCTTTTGGGGAAGCGGTCAACAGCCTATCACTGAAGGCTATTGCACCGCAAAGTTTTGGAAGGCGGGACTACTCTCCAACAATATCGACCCCAACGCACGTCTCTGCATGGCCAGCGCCGTCGTTGGATTCATGAACGTATTCCAAACCGACGAGCCAGCTGGCTGTTATGAAGATTTAGACCACGCCGATGTGTTTATTACCTGGGGTGCCAATATGGCAGAAGCCCACCCAATGCTGTACTCGCGCCTCACGGCTCGCAAGCTTTCCGGCAAGGACGTGAAACACTACGACTTAGGCACGCTACGCACGCGTACCTCGGTCAGCGCCGATACTGTTATGCTGTTTCAACCAAATACCGATTTGGCTATTACGAACTGCATCGCGAACTACCTTATTCAGAGTAAAAAATATGATGAAGCTTTCGTATCCGATCACCTACAGTTCAAACAAGGCACCGAAAATATAGGCAACTCCATCGAAGATGGCTATGATGCCAGCGAAATTGGCCAGAAAGTAGACGCGGTCACCCCTATTACCTTTGAGGAGTATGCCGCACGTCTTGTTCCCTACACGTTCGAATACACCTCACAACTCTCCGGTGTTCCTGTCGAAGATCTAAAAGCACTCGCTGCCGAGTTTGCTGATCCAGAAAAAAACATCATGTCGCTTTGGACCATGGGTGTAAACCAGCACAACCGCGGCACGTGGATGAATCATAACCTCTATAACATTCACCTTTTGTCGGGCAAAATTGCACGTCCCGGATGTGGCCCCTTCTCGCTTACAGGCCAACCCACCGCCTGCGGAACTGCACGCGAAGTGGGCACCTTTAGCCACCGACTACCCGCCGATCTACTCGTTGCAAACGAGCAGCATCGTCGTTACACCGAAGCTATCTGGGACCTACCGGATGGCTACCTCGATGCCATCCAGAAGCCCGGCTTCCATACGGTCAAAACATTCCGCGAATTGTCGAAGGGCAACATTGACTTCTTGTGGTCAGCGCACAACAACTGGGCCGTATCCATGCCCAATCTTACCCGGTTTCTTGGAGAAGGCGACCAAAAGGGTGTCTTCGACGCGTTTGTCGTGGTAAACGAGGTATACCCCACCTCGTCATGCGAGTATGCCGACGTCGTGCTTCCCGCGGCCTTATGGGTAGAACGCGAGGGGCAATTCGGCAACGGCGAGCGGCGCACCACAGTATTCGAGAAAGCCGTAAACCCGCCAGGTGAAGCAAAGTGGGATTTATGGATACTCATGGAGGTGGCGCACCGCGTACTAGACGGCGAGCAGATTGGTGGCAAAGACGCTTTCGATCACCTGTTTGGCACCATTTATGACAAGGATGCTAACGATTTCAAAACAGACGACCGCGAAACGAACCGCCTGATCTGGGAAGAGTATCGTATATTTTCGAACCCCGATATGAATGAGCGGGCACTTGCCATCAATAACGATACCAACGGCACATTCAAAGCAAAGTTAAAAATGGAAGCCAAGCAGCTGGCCCCCTACGAAGAATACCTAGCTAATCATGGTATGACCTGGCCTGTACGTAACGTCAATGGCACATGGCTAGAGACAAAGTGGCGTTTTGCCTCAGGAAGCCAAGCCGAAGGTTTCGACGAGATAGGTGTTGCACAGTACGGCAAACCAGGTCTCGCAAATTCATTGAGCTTCTACAAGTCGGCAAACGCAAAGCCGTCTGTAGTATTTCGTCCCTATGAACCACCTGCGGAAACACCCGACGCCGAGTACCCATTCTACTTCTGCACCGGGCGCTTATTAGAGCACTGGCATACAGGAACAATGACTCGCCGCGTGCCCGAACTCGACCGTGCACTACCTGAAGCACTACTTAACCTACATCCAAACGACGTAGCAAAACTCGGGGTAAAAGATGGTGATACCGTACAGGTAAAATCACGTTACGGTGCCTTCAACATCAAGGTTTCAACTGCTGGGCGCACGGAGCCACAAGAAGGTATGGCTTTCGCTCCGTTCTTCGCCGAAGAAACGCGTATCAACTTAGCAGTCCAAGACACCTACTGTCCGTTATCCAAAGAGCCTGACTACAAAAAGACCTGCGTATCTATTACCAAGGTTGAAGGGAGGTAGTGATGAAAAAACAACTGACAACCGGCATCTTGGTACTTTCCTTGGCGCTCGGCATGGCAGCAGTCGCAGGATGTACCAACAGCGCACCCAAAGAAGACATCAACGCAAACGTACCCCTAGGAGCCCCTCCCCTCATGCCCGAAACACACGAGGGCCGTTTCGAAGGTCTCGGAGCGGCTGGGTGTTATGGCTGCCACGGGGCGAATGAGAAAGCTAATCCTATGCTTACAGGATCGGTCGCCCTACCCGAAGATCACTACGTAGGCAATCAGCCAAGCACTCTTGAACTCGATCCAACGCACGACCAATGCAACACCTGCCACGTACAGGGTTAGTATCCAAACACCCACTCAGACCGGGCGGCTCCCTCCGCCGCCCGGTCTTACTTTTAAAGGAGCTCTTTATGGTCATTTCTAGTCTGGTGGTGGAAACAGACCCCACCATCACCCAGCAAGTCGCCAACAAGCTTACCAAGAATGCGGGGGTCGAGGTGCATGAGATCAACGAATACAAGATCGTTGTTACCATCGAGGCTGGCACCCTCGACGAATCACACCACATTGCCAGCTCATTCGTAATGGTTCCAGGCGTTATTGGGGTGAACTTGGTGTACGTCAACTTCGAGGATGACCCCACCACACAAAAGGTCGCCACGCAATGAAGAGTACGACATCAAACGAAAAAGTCTCAAGGAAACAGGGGGGAGTTGACGACACACGCCCTTCAAAGCCTCCGAAAATAATGCGTCGATTCACCTGGACAGGCGCGCGCCGTGCCGTGCAAATTACGGCACTAGTAGCATTTACGCTCCCCGTACTACTAGCGGGATGGAATTTATTCGGGCTAACTGTTGGCAGCAACGAGACCTTACCAACACCCTCTAATTTACCTTTTTTCGGCAGCCTATCTTCATCTTCCATAGGAGAGGTAACGCTGCTCGACCCCTTCGCAACTCTGCAGGTGGCTGCTGCATCCAAAACGTTTGAGATAGACTGGCTACTGTTTGCCCTACCAATCGTGATAATCTATGGCTTAATTCGCGCTCGCGCTTTCTGCGGTTGGGTATGCCCCGTAAACCTCCTGCTGGAAGGAGTGGACTTCCTGCGGCGAAAACTACACCTCACCGTGCGCGAGACACCTATCCCCCGTCATACGAAACTCTGGATAGCCCTTGCCACGGTCATACTATCGGGCATCCTAAGTATTCCGGTATTTGAGGCACTATCGCCAATCAGCGCCGTAAACAAGGGGATTCTTTTCGGCAGCACGACAGGACTCTTGGTGCTTGTAGCCATCATGATAACCGAGCTATTCTGGGGACATCGCGTGTGGTGCCGCTCCCTTTGTCCGCTCGGCGGTTTCTACGAAGCTATCGGCCGTCTAGGTATCGTGAGGGTAACGTACGACAGCACCGCCTGCACCCAATGTAAGGCGTGTCAGGATGCATGCCTAGCCGATCCCTCTATTCTCACCCCCGTGCTTGACGAAGATGAAACCAGCGTTCGCGCTGGTGACTGCATGGTCTGCGGATCGTGCATAGACGCCTGCCCTACACACGCCCTGCATCTAGGCCTCGGAAAAAGGTAACTACTACACATCTAGCAACTTATGTCTTAAGGCATGAGCCACGAGATCAGCGCGAGTTTTAAAGTCCAATTTTTTATACAATTTCGCACGATGCGCTTCGACGGTTTTTACTGAAAGAAAAATGAGTTCTGATATTTCCTTATTCGTATAACCCTTGGCCAGCAATTGCAATATCTCCAATTCGCGATTCGAGAGTTGCTGATAAGAACGATCCTCCGCTTTGTTTCCCCCTACAAGCTGCCGGGTTAACAGCGCGGCCATCTTCGGATGGATATAGCTACCGCCTTCAACCACCGCGTGTACGGCAGCTATCAACTCTTCAGAAGACGAATTTTTTAACACATAACCCGAGGCCCCTCCGCGCAACGTGTAAAACAAGTATTCCGGCTCGGCGAACATAGTAAGGATAATGATTTTCGTTTCCGGAAAATCACGCGCAATTTGCTCACACGCTACCAACCCACTCTGTCCGGGGGGCATGGATATATCCATAAGGAGCACATCGGGCCGCTCACGCGCAACAACAGCATACGCCTGAGTACCATCGGCTGCCTCAGCCACCACCTTGAAGCCGGACTCCTGTTCTAGAATCATCTTGAAGCCCGATCGCACGATTTCATGATCGTCTGCCAATACAATGCGAATCATGCGCACTCCTCCTGCTCTCCTGCGCGCATCGGCGCGACCAGAACTACCTCCGTGCCGTCGCTACTTGATTCGATACGCAACGAGGCACCAATAAGCTTGGCTCGCTCCTGCATGCCAGAAAGCCCGCATCCTGTGCCCTTAACAACCGGATGTTCAGTATCGAAACCACCACCGTGGTCAACAACGCTTACATGCAGCCAGCCGCCGGTATCCTCCAGCCTCACGTACACCTGATCAGTATCGGCATACTTACAGGCATTCAAGATTGCTTCCTGACAAATGCGATAAGCCTGTGTCTCTAGCGCTTGATCAAAGCGCCGGCATGATAACGCTCCCTCAAACACGATATCGGTACCATATGCCTTCTCTAACAGCACCGCCTGCGAACGCAATGCCGGAACAAGACCCAAATGGTCAAGTGCAGCAGGACGCAGTTCCACCGACAGGTTGTGTAACTCGTCTAAAATGCGGTCAAGATTACCAAATGTCTCGTTTAAAAGAGCTCGTCCCTCATCATCGTCGATATGGGACTTTAGACGCTTCATAAGAAACGAGACCGCGAGCAACTCTTGCGCAATGCCATCGTGTAACTCGCGCGAAATACGCTTACGTTCTTCTTCCTGAGCAGCGATAACACACGATACTTCCGAATGCACGAGAAACGGACTGTCTCGAGACTCACTGCGCTGCTCGGCAGCAATGCGGTCAAAACTCATGAAGTCGCCGTCCACCACACCAAGGTCACCAAGATTCCCCTGGAGATCTGCTATAAGCTCTTGATATACTTGGCGATTCCGCGCATCGACCGATCGATATGCACACAACAGCGCTCCAACAATACGACCCTTCTTCGTAAGGGGTAGCGCACAAAAACTATGGAGATCCTCGGCAAACACAATGGGATATGACGAATACTCTTGAGGGTCAATTTCTTCATCAATGTCGGCGAACATCATGGGTCTACCCGCTTTAATAACAATGCCACCGATGCCGTGTCCGGGTGCCAGAACAATACGATGATGCCGCTCGTCGGTAGCTCCCGCACTGTATATCCATTTGAGTGGTGCACCCAAAAACGCAGTCAGCCCAATTGCAACAAAATCAAATCCATAGTCTATCTTCAGTTTATCGACGGTTCGCGCGTACTCTTCACTACCCCCATCTAGCACCTCGTCACTAAAATTTGATGCCCCCATATAATGCCCCCTCGACGTCACGCAGGCTTCAACACCTAACGCAGCTCTTGTAGGTCTCATGCCTTACTCGTTTCGCATTTTCATTATCCTCCATTTCAATAGAAAGAGCGAATCAGGAGGGAATGCAATGCGGTACTTCATTGGGAAAAACTCCTCGCCATAACCACTCTCGCAAAACCATGTCATATTTCTCAAAATAATCTTTGACACTTTAACCCAATCTGGTAAACTAACTGCTTGCTGGATCGGTAACGATCAAAGCTCAAAAACGTGGGCGATTAGCTCAGGGGGAGAGCACTACCTTGACACGGTAGGGGTCACAAGTTCAAATCTTGTATCGCCCACCACGTTTATGCAGGTTATCAAGCTATTAGCTTGATAACCTTTTCTTTCGCTCATAACTCTTTTCACGAAATCACCCATCCCGCAAAATACCGCCTGCAATCATCATGTACGCTTCACTTGCGGGTCATAAACAGAAAAGTGTGTCTGCAGGCTAATCGCTTGCCCATCCATGGCCCACAACAGCCAAAAAGGGACGCGCAATCCACACGTCCCTCCCTATCACTATGCAACATCATCAGTAGCTAGCTTCTTACAGCACCATATTTTGAGCGATTGAGAACCATGATAATAAGTATCACAGCAACCGTGCCGCCCACGAGCGAAATCCAAGGGTTACCCGTAAACCCAGCTATCACATACCCTAGGAAGCAAACTGCAGCGACCACTGAGGCATACGGCAGCTGCGTGGCCACATGGCGCAGATGATTACACCGAGCACCAGCCGAGGACAGAATGGTGGTATCGGAAATAGGCGATACATGATCGCCATAAACCGCACCACCGAGCGTAGCTCCGATAGCAACCAAGAACAGCGGGCCTTCGGCAGGAAAAACACCAATGACGATAGGTAGAATAAGCGCGATGGTGCCCCACGAAGTACCCATGGCAAAACCGATGAAGGCAGCCACTACAAAGATAACAGCTGGCAACAACTCCAGTCCTACCCCAATGCTATTTAAAAAGCCACTCACAAATTCACCGGTGCCCAGCAAATACCGACAGGTACCGCCCAAACTCCACGCCAATATCAAAATCATGATCGCGCCCACCATCGAGCGTACACCCTCGGAAATACCCTCAACGTAACCTGACAGCGTCATTAATTTACGAGGAAGGAACATGGCAAGAGCCACTACCAAAGCAACACACACGCCGATACATAAGCCAAATACGGGGTTTTCTCCTACGGCCGTAGAAAAATCTACACCCTGGAAGAAGCCACCTGCATACAGCATGCCAAGAATAGAGAAAACAATCAGCACTACAATTGGTACAACGAGGTCGAATACACGACCTTTATCAGAAATAGATATACCCTTAAATTCCTCAACAGCAGCACGAGCGGCTTCGTCTAGTTCATCCTCCTCGGCAACAATGGTTTCCAACTTCACTGGATGTTGATCGACATCGGATAAGTTGGATATACGTGCCGTAGACATAGCCTCCAGGGCACTGTTGTGTTCAGGTATACGTTGTTGCTGTTCGGCCGCCTTATGCGCATCAGCTTCAGCCACGCGCATAGGACCGAAGTCTCGGTTTGACACACAAATGAAAAATACGAACACAATGGTAAGCAGCGCATACAGGTTATAAGGAATGGACTGGACAAACGTAGTAAATCCGCCTTCTCCCAAATACCCTCCAACCGCAACCGCCCACGATGAAACCGGTGCGATAATGCAGATGGGAGCAGCGGTAGAGTCAATAATCCACGCCAGTTTTTCGCGGCTAATGTTAAATCGATCGGTCACAGGACGCATAACCGCACCCACGGTTAAGCAATTGAAGTAGTCATCCACAAAAATGATGACACCCAAAACAGCCGTCAACACTTGGGCCATTTTTGCATTTTTAATATGGGTTGAAACCCATTCAGCATACGCACGCGAGCCACCGGCAGCAGCAATAACTACTACAAGAGCTCCAAGCAATGCGAGGAACAAAAGTAGCGCTCCGTTGCCAGATATTTGCTCCGCCATCATCTGTGGCACCATAGTAAACGAATCAACTACCTGCTCGAAACCAGCTCCATTTAGTGTGAACTGATAGATAAGCATGCCTGTAAATACGCCAATCGCCAGCGATGAATACACCTCCTTAGTAACAAGAGCAAGACCCAACGCTAGAAGCGGTGGGAGAATAGACAATACTCCGGCACTGATAAGGTCAAAACCTTCCATTTAATCCCCTTCGTTTATACGACCACGTGCAGTCGTGCCTGCTGGTTGCCGAAGAACATGCAGGCGCGACGACACAATATCATGAATCAGTATACCGAATATCTCCTGAGCACAGAGGGAAAACCGGAGGCTTACCTCACCTATCAGCCCGAACAAGCGCTAGACAAACCGCCAAAGAGCTGACGAAGCTCTGAGGGATTCAGAAAACCTACCATCCCCCGTAGTTTCCCGTGTTGGTGCATTTTACGAGATATTGTCCCCACTCAGGATGACACGAGGCGGTGCCTGGATTTTCATGCCCACCATACCAGTCACTGGTAGATACCATGAATTCAAGAATATTCTCGCCACCCAGAAAGCCCCATTCATTCACGCCCAACCCATCCTCACCTTTCACATCTCCGATAATGCACTCGAGAGTGGACCCATCTTCAAACGTAAACGTAAGACAATCACCGACACTGCCATACAGTGGGCGTACGGCCACCACGTAGCGACCATTTATCACTCCAAACCCTTCTGCGTTGTATTGCTCGCCAGCTGACGCACGCAGCTGGTATTCATTCGACGTTGGATCGGTAACCAAACTCCAGCCCTCAAAAGAATCGATATTGCCTAAACCTGGGGGAATAATAATCGTCTCACCGGCATCAAGCGGTGCAGGCGCGATTTGGGGATAAGAAGGGGCAATAAAAGCGACTACCGGAGCATCTTGTCCATAGTTTATTTCTGCTACACGACCATCTACATCGCCTTCGATAACTTTCAATATTTTACTTGATTCATCATAGTATTCCACGATACCAAGGGCACCTTGGGCCGTCTCATTCAGCACTACAATATCGCCTGGCTGGGGAATATACTTTCCATCGTTGTCATAAACGGTCCCCTTTTCTGGGTTATCCTCAAAGTAACGGCGAAATTCACTTGCATACGCGGTGCACGGCATAAGCGCCAACTCTACGAATCCGCACAGATCGCCGCAGTAGACAACAAAGGCCGTTGACCATGGGCCGGTCGAAGCCTGCCCAACGAACCGATTGTAGGTATTACGCCACTCGGAAGCATCGCCTGATACCGAAGCGTCATGCAGCTCATCAAGCGCAACCTCCACCATGGCAGAAGCTCCACTCTGATCGGCCGATGCCACCAGCGCTTCAGATTCTTGGCCGACAAGGCTCGTTGGCCATATACCCTGCAGTCCGCCTGTCACCAAAAGTAAGGTAACCGCTAGCACAACAACCCCCACCAACACGAAAACAGCTAAGGGAAAGCGTGCAAAACGAAAAGAATATCCTAATACCTCGACACTCGACGCTCGAAAGTTCACCGAAGACCGAGCGTGTTTCGAGCGCCAATGCAAGTCGGAACGAACCTTCACGTAATGCCGCCTTCCATTCGCTACTGCTATCTTTTTGTCTTCGACAAAATCATTCCTCGCGCTGCAAAATACGTCACCAAAAAGTATCCACCATAGATAACCACAGCAAACGCGACCGTGATAAGCAAAGGACCAACGATGTCCAACAAACCAAACATTCTCACCACATCAGTAACCACTTTTAAAGCCACAGCAGAATGTACCACAGCTAAAGCGAGCGGGAAGAGAAAATAGATTCCTATCTGGGTAAATAACGCGGTATTTACCATGCGCTGCTCGGCACCAATCTTTTCCAAAATAGTATAACGATGACGATTGTCGGCTGCTTCAGAAAGCTGCTGAAGGGCAAGAATAGCCGCACAGGTAATAAGCAATATAAATCCTATATAAATAGCCAAGTACGATATAACAATAGTCAATCCTGAGGATTGATCAATAGCAAACAACGCCGTCATCCCCCGCATGAAGGGCCAGCCGGGCGTTTGCCCGTACGACAAACATTCCGGACCATAGGCTGCATCGAGAGCCTCATTAAACATCCCATCAGCCAGCGATCGTTCCTCGTTATACATAATGTCTAAGTTGGAATACCACACGACGGCATCAGCCGGTAGGTCGCTATCGTTGACCACGACAATACCCGTATTCATAGGAAACGATGAAACCTCAGCGGCCGTGGTATCTATAGTATCGGATTGAGGATGTAATGTTCTTCCACCCACCTCAAGCGTATCATTTTGCTGAATAAAGGATCGGTAGAAATTCTGCATGTCAATGAAATCGCACCAGATGAGGTATTCCCCTTCATTGAGCTGCACCGGAGGAAGCCCCGTCAGCTCCCGCAACCCATTCAGCTGCGACACAGAAGACATAGGCATGGGCGTTTTGTCCATATTCTCCATGTTGTAGGCCGTACCCAATTCCGAATTGGTACGATCGATTAAATCTCGCATCGTCAAGTGGGTAGCATACACGTCCACTTGCGCATCGGCCCGTACAATTTCGTCATAGCCCACCACATCGCGAACAAGGGCCGCACGCATGTCGCCCCCATCAGCGAGCGATGCGGGGTCTTGCTGCACCTGCGGGCCATCGTCATGCATCTCAAGCGAATAGTTATAAGTAGATAAGCTTGCGTCATATACCGTTGAGGAAGCAAGACTTTTATTCATGGCCGTGCAGATAGCGAAGCCTCCGCAGGTGGAAGTAATGGCTAAAAACAACGCGACACACACCAGTGAAATACTGAGAAATGCCGTGTTAATTTTACTGTTCAGCTGACGCAACGTAAACGTATTCAAACCACGAAGGTACAATTTCTTATTCCCTTGCACTACTCGTAGCAGAAAACCCGAAAGTGAGAAAAAGAACAAAAACGTACCCACCAACATAAGCGCAGTGGAAGCAGCAAATTGCTCGTTCATTACCGTCAACCCATTTTTTAACAACAGGTAGTAAGCTGCACCCAGAAGACCAAGGGACAAAACAAACAATAAAACAGAAAGCGGTAGACTACGAATTTTAACTGTTTCACTTGTTTTATCTGCATTAATGAGGTCGATTAGCTTATAGCGCGAAACCGCCATTACGTTGAACACCAATGTCGTGAGGAAGATAAGCGCAAAACACCCCACCGTCATAAGGCATGCCGTACCCGAAAACGAGAACGTAAACGTGTCAATAGTCACTTTAAATAACGCTGCCGTGGCATACAGCATCACCTGCGACAAGGCGACGCCTAAAGCTAGACCACACACCAGTGACAGCAACCCTACGAACAGTGTCTCTAAAACAATAATTCGCGACACCTTCGAACGCTCCATACCCAAGGTTAAATAAATGCCAAACTCGCGCTTGCGCCTGCGTATAAGAAATCGATTGGCATACACAATAAGAAAACCCAGAACTACGGCAATAAACACCGACACTCCCGTTACCAGCATGCCCAGCAGGCTAATCATCTGGTTTTGCGCACCACTTAAATCCAGCACCGCCCCCTGTTGGGCGATAGCGTTGAATGCGTAGAATACACAGACACCGAACAGAAGCGTTAGAAAATAAATCGCATAATCGCGTATGCTTTTTTTAACATTACCGAAAGCGAGCTTACAGTACATCGGCACTCTCGCCCCCTAGGAACGATACAACGCCCATAATCTCGTCGAAGAACATCTTGCGGCTCTTGTCCCCACGCACTATTTCATTGAAGAGTTTGCCGTCCTTAACAAACAAAACTCGTTTTGCATAACTCGCAGCGTAAGAATCATGCGTCACCATCAGGATGGTAGCGCCCAAGTTTGAATTAAGCGATTCAAAACTTTCCAACAACATCCGAGCATTCTTCGAGTCAAGGGCACCAGTGGGCTCGTCTGCAAGCACCAATGAAGGGTTCGCAACAATAGCCCGAGCCGCAGCAGCGCGCTGCTTCTGGCCTCCCGATATCTGATGAGGCAAACGATCGAGCACCTCAGTTATAGAAAGCTGCGCAGCAACCTCCTCTACCCGCGCTATCGTTTTCGCCGCAGACACATGAGAGATAGTAAGTGCAAGAGCTATATTCTCGCGCACCGTAAGGGTATCAAGCAAGTTAGAATCTTGAAACACGAAGCCAAGTTGCTCCCGACGAAACCGCGAAAGTTCTTTAGATCCCAGGCGCGTAATATCATGACCTCGCACCATAATATGTCCAGCGGTTACCGTGTCGATAGTAGATATGCAGTTAAGAAGCGTTGTCTTACCAGAGCCCGACGCGCCCATAATGCCAATATATTCGCCAGAGTCTACCGAGAAGCTAATGCCATCAAGGGCTTTAGCAATGTTACCCTTGTTACCATAGTACTTCTCGATGTTCTGGACGGCGAGAACTTGTGTCATATGCAATGCCTTTCGTCTCTCAAATCTCACATGCGCGTCCGGCCAAGACGCGACTGCTTTTGCGCATGAGACTACTATGACTTCATGACTACTTCTGCACCATCGATAAGCCTTAGAGAAACCTTATGATTTCATAAGGTTAGGAAATTTTTTCATCAATGAAATACATTCTATTTTGCGGGAACGTCAAACTCACGCAGGTCCCCTCTCCCTGTGTTGAGGCAAGGGATATCTCTAGCCCCATTTTTGCGCACAACTGACGGCAAAGATACAACCCAATACCCGTAGATTTAGCGAAAGCCCGACCGTTTTCGCCCGTGAAACCCTTATCAAACGCACGAGGAACATCAGAAGCGGGCATGCCTACGCCACTATCACTTATCGTAAGCACCACATGTACACTGCTCAACCCGACATCTTTCTGTTTCACCGATATAAGCAACTCATCACGCTGCCTCTCGTATTGCCGCTCGCCGCTTATTGGTTTGCAATACTTAGCGGCATTTCCCATGATCTGCCCCAATACGAATACAACCCACTTTGCGTCGGCAAGCACCACCACGTCAAGATCGCCTAATTTCGGTGTAAGTCCCGCCGCAATAAGCGTACGAGCGTTGCGGCGAAGCGCCTCACGAACTAATGATCCTAAATTTTCTTGCTTTATGGAAAAGTCTTTCTCCACCGTTGCGCTACGGGAATAGAACAGGGCCTGCTCCACATAGCCTTCGATGCGGTTTACCTCATCATCCATCAATTCCGCAGCAGGATCGTTGTGGTTTTCCGCAATGAGATGAGCGGCAGCAATGGGAGTCTTTACTTCATGAATCCAGGTCTCTACATATTCGCGGTATTCCTCAGAAGCCAAGCGGTACTCCCCTATTTTGTCATTCATGGCTTTTGTGGCTTGAACGAGAGTATCATAGAGCGCATCGCCTTCCACAAAGCCAGGGCGCTCAAGCAGTTCAACTATCAAATACGCATCATCAAGCTGATTCAATGTGCGAGCAACCGTAGTATAAAAACTACGACGACGAAGGTAGTCTAGAGCAAGTACCAGCAGCATCCCGGTAACAAGAAGCGCAGCTACGAAACCTATGGCTCCTTCGTCAAGCGCGAAAGCATACAAAACAACCAGTACGCCCATTACGAAAAAAAGCCAAACAGTAAGTGGCAGCGCTTTGTCTTTGAGATAGTTTTTAATACTCATGTTAATCGATCACATATCCGATGCCGCGTCTAGTCTGAATAAAACCGCGTGCACCAATGCCATCAAGCGTTTGCCTCAGATAGCTGATATTCACCGTAAGAGTATTATCGTCAACAAATTCGTCAGACTGCCACAGTTCCTCTTGGATGCGTTGTCGCGTCACTACGGCACCTGCATTACGTAGCAATACACCCAAGATACGTAGTTCATTTTTAGTAAGTTCTGCAGCCTGTCCTTCAAAAACAGCCTCACATCGAGCCTGGTCTAAAACCAAGCCGCGATAAGAAATCTGATTTACCGCAGCTTGATCGCCATACGCGCGCTTAAGCACGGATGCTATATGCGCTAGGAGCACTTGTGCGTTATAGGGCTTGGCGACGAAATCGTCTGCACCAAAGTTCATGGAAAGCAGCTCATCCATATCGGTATCACGACTGGTTACTACGATTAGGGGAATACTTGATACCAATCGCAACTCACGACATATAAAATGACCGTCGACACCGGGAAGATTCAAATCAAGAAGTACGAGATTAGGGGCAAGGGCGAGCAAGTCATCAACCACGTTTTCAAAACTTTCCAGCACCAATACCTCATAGCCATTACGCTGAAGCAGAATCTTCAACTCATCACGAATCTGCTTGTCGTCTTCTACAATCAGAAGCCTCTGCATTACTACGCCGTCCTCTGCTCGATTACCTACTTTTGATACATCTGGCATTCTAACAACTTCTGATACTATCTAAAGGTGTACGGTATCGAAGGCCCCCATCGCATCGTTAAACACGCACAAGCATACCAATACTTAAAACAGCGTACGGTAAAACCCTTTTGAACATGAGATATCATTATTTTTTAAATAAGGGCTTGCGTAGTCTTTGATATTCCAGTAATATATCTCCTCGCGATGCGGACGTGGCTCAGCTGGTAGAGCACGACCTTGCCAAGGTCGGGGTCGCGGGTTCGAACCCCGTCGTCCGCTCCATCGTCACTAACAGGCCGGTCATACTCATAAGTTTTGACCGGCCTTTTCATGACGACAACGCCGGAATGGCGACGTGGCCAAGTGGTAAGGCAGAGGCCTGCAAAGCCTTTACCCCCGGTTCGAATCCGGGCGTCGCCTCCATATCGTCTTTTTCGTAAAGACGGATGATGCAAGATTGACCAAGCTTTATTGTTTTATGCGGACGTGGCTCAGCTGGTAGAGCACGACCTTGCCAAGGTCGGGGTCGCGGGTTCGAACCCCGTCGTCCGCTCCATAAAATTACACCGCCCGAACATTGTTCGGGCGGTTTTTTCTTAAGCCTGATAGTCGCTACTTAAACCCGAGAGCTGTGGGTTAATCTTGATGCTCGTCATCTGGCTCAATATGCACAAGAGTCTCAATGACGTTAGGAAAACTCTTCTCTACCGCATGCTCTACCTCATCAGCGAGATGATGAGCCTCTCCAACAGTCATATTGGAAGCAACTAGCACGTGCAGGTCAACATACACCTCTCCCTCTGTCCCCCGAGTGCGCACCTGATGCGCACCGCGCACCCCTTCAACCCTACACACCGCCTCACGCACCTCCTCCTCGGGAATACGAGCGCGATCCGAGAGGGTTGCCAATGCATGCTTAAACACGTCGTAAGCGGTGAATAGGATGGCTATCGTTACAACCAGCGCCATAATTGGATCTGCCATAGGAAAACCCAATGCTACAGCAGCAAGGCCAACAATAACACCGATCGAAACCAGCGCATCAGACAACGTGTGGTTGGCATCAGCGGCCAACACTTCGCTCTTTAGGCGCTTAGCACAGCGCCTCTCGTACGTGGTAACACCCAGATTTACCACAAGGGTAGCAATCATGACCACAAACGATAGAGGACCCACCTCAGCGGTATAATTGCCCGACGAGAGCTTAGTAACAGCGCTCGATCCTACTTCAAAGGCCGCAAATAAAAGCAGCACGCCGATAACAAGACTGGCATACGTCTCAAACTTGGCATGCCCGTAAGGATGGCCCTCGTCGGCCGGTCGCGAAGCCAATGCAATGCCCACTAAGCCTACGACATTGCCCGCCGAATCAAATACCGAGTGAATGCCATCTGCCTGCATAGAAGCCGACCCTGTGGCTAGACCATAGAAGTACTTCGCCGCTGCAACCGCAAGATTTAGAAAAAGAATAATCCATAGTACACGTCGAATCCCACGCATACGTTGCGATACCGCACTCTTAGTAGCAAGGGCCTTTGGCATACCTATCACCTTCTCTAAAAACGCCCATAAATACAAAGAGAGAGCCACTCGGGCTCTCCCTTCTAGCTTTACTGGTGTCGGAGGCGGGATTTGAACCCGCATACCCTTGCGAGCACTAGCACCTCAAGCTAGCGTGTCTGCCGTTCCACCACTCCGACGTTTGCTGCCTTAAAAAGCAACGCTGGTTATTCTACCCGAATGCCTTCAGCTTGTGAAGAGCTAATTTAAGCTATTTTACAATCGTGCCCTGGGGGTAGACAAACATAAGCGCAATAAGCGACAACAAGAACACGGCGGCAAAAACAATAGTGATGCGATCGAGGTTCTTTTCGACAATACTTGTACCAGTCTGCGTGGAATACACCGAACTAGCAATCATATCGGAAATACCGGTACCCTTGCCGGAATGCAGCAGAATGAAGACAATAAGTCCTAGGCCCGAAACGACGAGCAGGATAAGCATAATAATAAGGAGCGGGTTCAAGATATCTCTCTACTTTCCATAGAAAACAATAGTCTACACGAAACATGAAGTATACCCGAACTTCACCCGACGTGGCAAGCGGGGGAATCAATCTACCAACAAGCTATGGCCATCCATCTCGACGGGGGCCTCAAGACCTATCATCGCAAGAAGAGTTGGTGCAAGGTCGCAGAGCGACCCCTGGCAACCGTTCAGGATAAATCCATTGCCCGTATAATCCACCAATGCCAAGGGCACCAGTGCAGTCGTGTGCGCCGTGAAAGGAGAACCGTCCTCCGCAAGCATCTTATCAGCATTACCATGGTCGGCAGTAATAAGTGCGCAACCCCTACGACGCTTAAGCGCCGCCAAAACCTGACCAACTCCTGCATCCACTGCTTCAACGGCGGCTACAGCAGCCGGAACAGAACCGGTATGCCCCACCATATCGCAGTTGGCGAAGTTTACCAAATACACGTCAGACTCGCCGGCGTCAATCGCATTAGCGAGCGTAGAAGCCACCTCGGGCTCACTCATCTCGGGCTGAAGGTCGTAGGTAGCCACCTTCGGACTAGGCACCAACACGCGACGCTCCCCCACTTTAGGTTCCTCTACACCACCATTAAGGAAAAATGTCACATGGGCGTACTTCTCGGTCTCGGCAATATGATATTGAGAAAGCCCAGCGTCTGCCAGTACATCAGCCAGCACATGAGCAGGAAATTCCTTAGCGTAAGCTACTGCAGCAGGTATTTCCGGATCATATTCCGTCAGACACACAAATTGCACCCGAGGAAAAGATGGTCGCTCAAAGCCGGTAAACGACGAATCAACGAGAGCGCGAGTAATCTCACGAGCCCGATCGGGACGGAAGTTAAAGAATACAGCCGCATCTCCGTTACGCATGCCGCGCGCCGAGAAAGCAACCGGCTCCACAAACTCATCGGTTATACCGGCATCATACGAGGCAGAAATAATTTGATCGGGCGACGCCTCAGTAAAGGGCTCAGCCAACGCAAGCGCATGCCACGCCCGCTCTACACGATCCCAGCGATTATCGCGATCCATAGCATAATAGCGACCCGCCATGCTGCCAATTTGCGCCAAACAGTCGTCACACGTCAGGTCTGAAGCCACCGCTTCAAGTTCAAGGAGATAACCCGCACCGCTCTTTGGCGAGACATCACGACCATCCATGAAGCAATGTACCACTATGTGCCTCACGCCTGCCGCCTTCGCGGCATGCATCAGAGCATACAAATGCTCTTTGGTGGAATGTACGCCCCCGTCAGAAAGTAATCCCATAAGATGCAGCGCAGCCCCCGGTTGAGTCGCCGCTGAAAAAGCCGCATTCAGGGTAGGATTGGCCGCAAACGACCCATCAGCACACGCGCGGTTGATGCGCGTAAGTTCTTGGTATACAACGCGACCAGCACCGATGTTTAGGTGCCCCACTTCAGAGTTGCCCATCTGGCCTTCAGGAAGACCCACGGCCTCGCCAGAAGCAGCAAGTTGCATGGTTGAGCAAGAAGCAAACACCTCGTCAAGATGTGGCGTATGCGCCTGCGAGATTGCATTGCTAGGTCCAGGATCCGATAGGCCAAAACCATCCATGATAATAAGACATGCCGGCAACCTCAGATTATCACGTTTGGAGGAGTGTCCTTCAACTGCGCTCACGTAATTACTCCGCTCAAGACAAAGGGGGCTTGCATCAAGCTCCCCAAAATTAAATAACTGCATTGGTGCGAATGCCGACGACCATAATAGTTGCCGGCATTCTCCCTTTTACCCGTTCGTGCCACTCAGAAACTTTCAGTGCTCTCTCATAAAATAGCACTGAAAGTAAGTTGGGACACAAGACGGCCTACCGACACCGCCTGGATAAAAGATACACTAAAGGCAAGCCTCAATAAGCTGAACGAAGGAAGCAGACTTCAGCGAAGCTCCACCAACAAGGCCGCCATCCACGTTCGGTTGAGCCATAAGATCATTCACGTTACCCGGGTTCATGGAGCCGCCATACAGCACGCGCATGCCCTCAGCAACTTCCTCGCCATACATCTCGGAAAGCGTGGCGCGGATAGCCGCGCATACAGCTTCAGCCTGTTCTGGTGTAGCCGTACGGCCCGTACCAATGGCCCAGATTGGTTCATACGCCACAACACATGCAGCAGCTTCACGAGCATCAACGCCAGCAAACGCCGCACGCACCTGCGCCGTCACATACTCATCGGTGGTGCCATCTTCCCTTACAGCCAGCGATTCTCCCACACACACAATAGCGTAGAGGTCTGCTGCTACAAGCGCTTTCACCTTCTTGTTTACATCTTCGTTTGTTTCACCAAACAACTCACGACGCTCAGAATGACCAACAATGGAACAAGCGCAACCAATTTCGCTAATCATGGGCACCGATATTTCACCAGTGAACGCACCCGATGGCTCCCAGTACACATTCTGTGCACCAACAGCAATTTTTGTCTTGTCAAAATCCAGCACTGTTTTTGCAGGCTTCAGGTCAATGAAAGGAGGACAGATAACAATGTCAACGTCTTCCGGCCACTCTTTCTCATACTGGTTTGAAATCTCCTGCGTCAGCACCACGGCCTCTCCGACCGTATTATTCATCTTCCAGTTACCCGCCATCATAGGCTTACGTGCCATACGTGGTACTTCCTTTCTACCTAAGAGCTTCCACACCGGGAAGAGTCTCGCCCTGCACCAACTCCATCGAAGCGCCACCGCCAGTCGAGATGAATGTCATCTTATCCGCCAGATCAAACTTATTCACCGCAGCAACGCTATCGCCACCACCGATAATCGTATCAGCCTCCGCATTGTTGGCTACCGCATCGGCCACCGCCTTCGTACCAGCCTCAAATGCCGTCATCTCAAACACGCCCATAGGGCCATTCCAAAACACGGTACCTGCCTCAGCGACCGCATCGGCGTAAAGCTGCGCTGTCTTGGGTCCGATGTCAAGACCCATCATATCATCAGGCATTTCGTCAACTGAAACCGTCAACGTATCGGCATCTTCCGCAAAGCGGTCGGCGCAGACCACGTCCACCGGAAGCAGCAACTTCACACCGAGCGCCTCCGCTTTCTCAATCATGGCGCCCGCACGCGAAACCCAGTCTTCTTCCTTGAGCGACGTGCCCACGGCCTTGTCTTGGGCCAACAGGAACGTGAAGCACATGCCGCCGCCGATGATGAGCGTATCGCACCGGTCCATAAGCGCATCGATGACCTTGATCTTGTCGGACACCTTCGAGCCGCCCAGAATGGCCACGAAGGGGCGCTTCGGGTTCTCCAGCATACCAGAGAGCGTGTTCACTTCGCGTTGCATGAGATAACCCGCATACGCCGGCAGCAGCGACGCGACGCCTGCCGTAGAGGCATGGGCGCGGTGGGCGGCACCAAAAGCGTCGTTCACGTACACCTCGCCGAGGCGTGCCAGCTCTTCGCAAAACGCAGGGTCGTTCTTCTTCTCGCGCTTGTCGAAGCGCAGGTTCTCCACCACCAACACATCGCCGTCGCGCAGCGCGGCCGCCTTGGCCTGCGCATCGACGCCCACGGTATCGGTAGCGAACACGACGGGCTTGCCTAGGATCCCCGAGAGATGCTGGGCGGCAGGGCGCAGCGAGAAGGCATCTTCGAAGCCCTCCCCTGCCGGACGGCCCAGGTGGCTCATGAGAATGACGCGCGCACCCTGGGCAACCAGCGCCTCGATGGTAGGCAGCGCTGCGCGAATGCGCGTGTCGTCGGCGACGGCGCCGTCGCGCAAAGGCACGTTGAAGTCCACGCGCACCAGCACGCGCTTCCCCGCTGCATCAAGCGCATCGATGGTTTTGATATCGGCCATGAAGGCCCTCCTTCGCAACTATACGTGTTTGTCACTTACTTGCCCATCAGGGGCAACATCCTGGCTGCACATTCTGCTCGCCATCGCCTCCGTTGCCGCAGCCGTTCGCTCGGCAGCCTTCACAAGCCGCATAATCATAACAACGACGAAAACAACGATCCCAACGGTAAGCAGGAAAGGAACCGTTACCAGTAATTCCGGAATACCCATTCCTAGTATCCTCATCGCTCGCCCCTCTTCCTCGATTCGCGTGAAGCGCGAAAACAAGCGCACTGGTTGGCGTAGTAAGACAGCGAGGGGCGCTGCGGTGCCCGAGATTCACGGGATGGCGCGGTCGCTGCATACTTGCGTACGCGAGCCCGCGGCATCGTGTGAAGATCGGGTGCCCCAGCGCCCCGCAGCGTCGGCGAAGATCTTGCTCGTTAGAGCAAGATCTTCACGAGATCCTTCACGCGGTTGGAGTAGCCCCACTCGTTGTCGTACCAAGAGATACACTTCACGAAGTTGCCCTCGCCACCCATTACCATGGTCAGCTTGCTATCGAAGATGGAAGAATGCGGATTGCCCACAATATCAATTGATACGATGGGATCCTCGGTGTACTCCAATATGCCCTTCATCGGACCTTCAGCAGCAGCCTTCATCGCAGCATTAATCTCATCGATCGTTGCGTCGCGCTCAAGCTCAACCGTCAAATCAACCATAGATCCATCCGGCGTGGGAACGCGCGTAGCGAAGCCATCCAGCTTACCCTTCAGCTCAGGCAGCACCAAGGAGACAGCACGAGCAGCACCCGTAGTCGTCGGAATCATCGACACGGCAGCAGCACGTGCGCGACGAAGATCACTATGCGGAAGATCGAGAATCTTCTGGTCGTTAGTGTAAGAATGGATCGTGTTCATGTAACCACGCTTGATGCCAAACGTATCCAGCAGCACCTTCGCAAACGGTGCCAAACAATTAGTGGTACAGGAAGCGTTAGACACCACATGATGCTCATCTTTGTTGTACTGGTCGTCATTTACGCCCATAACGATAGTAATATCTTCGTTTTTAGCAGGAGCGGAAATAATAACCTTCTTTGCGCCTGCATCAATGTGCGCATGAGCCTTGTTTGCATCAGTGAAGAAGCCGGTGGACTCAACCACTACATCCACACCCAACTCACCCCAAGGCAGGTTACCTGGCTCACGCTCGGAGAGCACCTTGACCGCATGGCCATCGGCGACGAAGCCATCCTCAGTAACCTCAACTTTATCAAAAGCACGGCCGTGGATGGAATCGTACTTCAGCAGGTGGGCCATCGTCGGGATATCACCGAGGTCGTTTACCGCCACAACCTCGATCTCGGGATCGTTCACCATCGCGCGAAACGCGAGGCGTCCGATGCGACCGAACCCGTTAATGCCTACTTTGATTGCCATGCGTATCCCCTTTCATGAAATACCTTATGTTTGCAGTCAAGATCAGACGATCATACCATGGACGCTGCGAGGACACGTTCCTACAACACCTTCACCATGAAATCGCCGCTGACATTCTACCCTTGTGTCTCCTTCGCCATTTGCTCAATCCGACGAACGCGGTGGTAAACGGCCGATTTCGACAGGGGCGGGGTTGCCCGCTCCCCCAGCTCTTTAAGCGTAGCTTCCGGATACGTTACACGCAGCCGAATGTAGTCCTGCAATGCCGGAGGCAAATTATCCATACCATGTGCCTCAAGCACCGCGCGTATGGCATAAATTTGGTCTACCGAAGCGTTCGCGCTCTTCGCCTGGTTGGCAATCTCTGCATTTGTCATGCGGTTCACATCGTTACGCACGCTTTTAATGACACGTTCATTTTCCATAGCTAGGGCGCACTGATGAGCACCTGCAAAAGCCAAAAATTCCAGAATAGCCGCACCGCTTTTTAAATACACCATATAAGAACTGCGTCGCTGCATAATACGCGCATTAATACCCTTGCGCTCGAGCAACTGCACCAGACCTTCAGCCAGCGCTTCCGACTCTACCGTTATCTCGAAATGAAAGTCGCCTCGTGGGCTAGAAACGAAACCGCTACCCAAGAACGCACCACGCAAGTAGGCGGCCGTACAGCACTCCTTCGCCACCAAATCCTTTGCAATTCCCATCTCCAAACCGTCACCCGACAACACACCCATATTGCGCAAAGCATCAGCCAAATGTGGTTGCGACGGCACTTCGATAAGGTAGTTAGGTGTTTTATGTAGCACACTGCGGCGTACCGTAAGTTCGGTTTTTAAATGATAAAGCTCGTGGAGCATCTTAATAACAAGGCGAGCCACACTGGGAACATCCGTAGCTATCTCAATGCGGTAACTACCCTGCCCGCTGAAGAATAGCGTACCCTCAATGCGCACAAGAGCCGCCAGCGTTGCCTTGTCGCAATGCGAGCACGTCGGAGGAACCCGCGCAAGCTCATCTTTTACCTCTGCCGTGAACGACATAACTTCAACACCCCCGAGAACGCATCACGCAACGCCGCAGGATCATGCCACGTAGGACTGGACGGATCAACCAAGTCGCGAGCGATAACCACCGGGCCCTGCGCTTGAATAGCCTGCACATCGCGATAGGTTACCGCTACCGGACGTATGCTACCACTCCGACGGGCTTCATCAACGTCCGATAACTCACCATGATAAGAGTTGAGACCAGCCACCGCATCGAATGCCCCTGTTGCGGGACTATCAGGACGCAGCGGTACCGGGGTGTGCACCAACATATAGTCAATCAGCCCACGCATACCGTGCCCCATAAGCGCCTCAATGTGTTCACGAGCCGTAAGCCCCCAGGTCTCACCTTGCATGTCGGCAAGCGAACACACAAACAACGCGCAACCCTTCGACGCGCGAATAGCATCGACAACACCCGGAACTAATAGGTTCGGAATAATGGAAGTAAAAAGCGAGCCAGGCCCTAGCACAATAAGATCGGCTTCACGAATAGCATCAAGCGCTGGTTCGTAGGCCTTGATAGGATGCGCCGCTTGCAGGCCCACACGATCCAAGGCCGTGCGCGAGTGGCAGGCGACTGCCTGACCCTCTAGCGCGCGCCCGTCACGCGTACGTGCCACCAACGTCACTCGATCTAAGGTGGATGGGTACACGCGTCCTTGCGCATGCAAGAGGCGCTCGCAGATAGCAATGGCCTCAGGAAACGAGTCTGCGGCTTCTTCCAGAGCCGACAACATAAGATTCCCAAGTGTGTGATTACGTGCAAACGGGAAACGATACTTAAAGGCGCGAGTAAGCGGATCGGTGGGATCGGCGGCCATGGCAGCAATACATTTACGCACGTCACCAGGCGGCGTAACATCTGCTTCCTCGCGCAATATGCCCGTAGAACCGCCGTCGTCAGCCATGGCCACCACAGCGGCCGTCTCAACATGCATAGACAGCAACGTGCGGATAGACATGGGTGCACCCGTACCGCCACCAATAACGACCGCACGCAGGTGCTCGCCGGGCTCGGTTACCGGTGGCGTGGATCCCAACGCTGCAAATGCGGCAGTAGCCGATGGGTCATGGGTAAATACAGTCGCCATAGATCGACCCCTACGCCTGCACGGCCGACGCCGCCGGAGTCGATGCAGCAGCACCCTCAGCAAGCGCTAAGTCGCGATGAGCCAAGCTCACTCGATAACCTTTTGCCTTCAGGTAGTCGCCTGTCGACTCCGCCAACGCTACCGAGCGATGCTGACCACCCGTACAGCCAATAGCAATGGCAAGCTGCTGCTTGCCTTCAGCCACGTAACCCGGCATCACACAATCCAAAAGGGAGCGCCACCGCTTTTCAAACTCCTCAGTTTCGGGTCGGTACAACACATAGTCGCGCACTCGCTTATCAAGACCCGTTAATGGACGCAGCTGCGGATCGTAATAAGGATTCGGAAGAAAACGCACATCCATAACGAGATCGGCATCGAGAGGGGCACCATGTTTAAAGCCAAATGAATATACCGTCACCGATAATCCAGACTTCTCTTGACCAGGGGCAAACAATTCGCGAATTTCCGCGCGCAGCTGAGGTGGCAGCAGGTCAGTAGTATCAACCACATGACTTGCCGCTTGACGCACGGCTGACAACAACGCCCGCTCGCGATCGATACCCTGCGCGATAGACCCACCATCCGTACAAAGCGGATGACGGCGGCGGCTCGATTTGTAGCGTGCGATAAGTTTCTCGTCGGCAGCATCCAAAAAAAGAATACGATAATCCATACCCTGGCTTTTCAGCTTCTCCAGCTCGGCTGTCAAGCTGGAGAAAAAATCACGGTTACGTGCGTCGCATACCACGGCCAAACGACGATGCCCATCGGGTTGTCCAGGCATGCCGGTTAAATTCAACAAGTTACCAATAAGGCTCGATGGTAGGTTATCTACGCAGAAATAGCCCAAATCTTCAAAAGCATGCATAGCCTCAGTGCGACCAGCACCACTCATACCACTTACAATAACCAGCTCGGGCATATTTTCCAGATCGACTTCTTTTTCGCTCATGCTAAACCTCCACGTTGTTCGGGGCGCCAACCGCACTAGCGGTCACACACTCGTCTTTGCGATCTTTATTATACTGCTGCAGAACCTGATATAGCTCTTCAGCAACCTCATCAGGAATAACACGTGCTGCTTTGATATCTTCGAGCGTAGCCGTTTTCAGGTTTCGAAATGACTTAAACGCCTTCAAAAGTGCTTTTTTTCGCACAGGACCCATACCCACAACGTCGTCGAGAATACTGGCCGTCATACCCTTCCCGCGCAATTCACGATGAAACGTAATGGCAAACCGATGGGCTTCGTCACGCACCTGCTTCACCAAGTAAAGCGAAGCCGAACCGCTCGGCAGCACAACGGGTCCGGTATCCTGCCAAGGTACAAATAACTCCTCGTCGCGCTTTGCCAAACCACACAGCGAAATGTCGTCTATACCCATCTGGTCAAACATAGCAAGCGCTGCTGAAAGCTGCGGCTTGCCGCCGTCCAAAATGATTAGATCTGGCTTACTACCAAAACGCTCATCAGCCATACGCTCGGGCGCGTAACGCCGACTCATAACCTCCTGCATGGAAAGGAAATCGTTTGCCTCATCGAGCGGTGTCTTTATTTTAAAGCGACGATATTGGTTTTTGTCAGGCTTTCCATTAGTGAATACCACCATCGATGCCACCGTATACGAACCGTGAATCGTGGAGATATCGAAGCACTCAATGCGCAGGGGTGGCTCATCAAGCGCCAGTGCACTCTCCAACTGTAAAAGCGCATTGTTAATCCGCTTATCATCATAATTCGTACGCACTTTGTAACGCATAAGCGTGTGTTTCGCGTTCGTCTCCGCCATGCTTACGAGTTCTGCCTTCTCGCCTTTCTGCGGGGCAGCAATACGCACCTTCGCACCATGGGTACTTGCCAGCTTTTCCGTAAGCCATTCCTCCATCGCGGCCACATCTTCTGGCAGATCGCGCAGAATTACTTCGTGCGGGATGGATGTGGTGGCATCGTAGTAGCGCAGCAGAAACATATGCACTAAGTCTTCATCGGGAACGTCGCGCCCACGATTAAGCACGAACTCGTTTGAATTAATAATGCGACCCTCACGCACCATAAACACATGCACGCCAGCCACGGTCTCTTCTCGGAATAGGCCCACAACATCGGCATCTAGATTGCGAGAGGACACCGCATGTTGCCGATCGGTCAACGAGTTGATAGTGTCGATGCGAGCCTTCATGCGAGCCGCACGCTCAAAGTCGAGATCAGAGGCCGCTTCATGCATGTCTACCGTGAGCTCATCGATAAACTCACGGTGCTGACCCGACAAAAACTTTTCGATGCGCCGCACATTAGCCGCATAATCCTCGGGAGTAATACTTCCACAGCATGCACCGGGGCCCAAACCTACATGCGCGTCAAAACAAGGCCGGGCATCACGCGATAGTAAGGCAAGGGTATCCTTCTCCAAACGACGCTTAAGCTGCCGCCAATCAGAACACGATGTCGCACACAACGGTACCACACGACGTGCGATATCAACCATTTCGCGCGCCGCACGACTATCGGTATAAGGCCCAAAGTACTTCGTATCACCACGGTGCTTCTCGCGGGTGTATTTAATAGCGGGAAACACATCCCCCTTGGTCAGCGCAATAAATGGATATGATTTATCATCTTTGAAGTCGGCGTTAAAAAACGGACTATGCTGGTTGATGAGGTTTTTCTCCAGCACCAGCGACTCGTGTTCGTTTTCCACGACAATATAGTCGAACGAATCAATCTGATCTACCAGAAGCGGAATTTTAGCGCGTTCATCTTGGAAGTTTACGTATTGACGCATGCGGGCACGCAATTGTTTTGCCTTACCCACATAAATGACCTGACCCGATTTGTCTTTCCACAAATACACACCGGGAAGTGCGGGGACACTGCCTAACTCCATCTTAATGCGAGTGAGTTTAGCCCCATGCGCCGAAGACTGGAGCGCAAGCTCTCCGGCCTCTAAGCTGCCAAGAGTGCTACCCTCTTCAGTGGCATTTTTAGAATCTTCTACACCCAAACGCTCAATTCCACCCGCAGCAGCAATGCCGAAGTTATCATCAGCAAACGGGAGTTCGTTTTTACGTATGCCGTTATTTGTATCTTCCATGTGTCCAGTATAACAAACCGCACAGGCGTTCCCTCTGCATGCAATTGCCCTTCACGCCTTACCCAAAAAAAGGCTCTACCCTACAGAGGGCAGAGCCTTTCTCATTCAAATGCGACTTGAAAGCTAGCGTTCGGGACCCAATATTGCCACACACGATAACGATAAAATTGCTGCATAGAACGGTTGACGAGCGACAGGCTCTACAAGTGCAGCGCACGATTCAAGCCAGGTACCCAGGTGCTGAACAATAAATTCTGCAGCACTCGCCTGTAACGCAAGTGCTACCTCCCTTTTATTGATATCCCAGGCCTCAGCCTCACGACTCGCAAGCAGTGCAAGAAATTCAAGTTCCACTGCTACATGATCGGGCAGTTCAACGAAGTTTTCAGGCATAGCGAAACCGCACTCAGCATAAGCTTGTACAACATCACGCTCGGCCTGCGTGCGCAACCATCCTCGTCCAGCAGATGCGCGACTGCTCTCATAATAGCTTTCATAAGGAGGTGCCAGCACTTCACCCGGACCAACAAACAGCCGATTGTATTCAACCTCCAGCACCAGTCGAGCTTCGTCATCAGAAAGATTACGCAGAAGTCTTGCCTGTTCATCAATGCCATCCAGCAGACATTCAATTTTATCGGCAGGAGCCAATTCTAACAACGCGCGCAATTTTGAGACCAAAGTGCCGTCGCACAATTCCGCAACCAGCACCACACTCGGCCGCAACAAGCACGTTGAAAGCAGCCCCAATAATGCCGCATCGGCACGCGCGTAAGATACTTGGTCAGCTGTAGTACTATCGAAAGCTACCATATCTTGGCTTACTTGCTCCACAACCAAACTCCCCTCCCAAAGCCGCACCGAAGCATCCGTCTGCCCCATTAACGCTCGAGGATTCCCGGCAAAGACGAAAACATCGCCTTTGCCGGATATTCTCCTTGATCAGATTCGTTGCAGCCCCAAATCGCGTTACCTCATTGAATTCCAGTAATACACCTGCGGACCCGTCTTTTCATCTTCATGCAAATGTGTTGTTGCTTTTTCTGCAACTATCTTTGCAATCTCTGAAGCGGAATCATCAACGTCACCAACCACGATAGCGCGGCCCGGACAAGCTAACTGACACATAGTCGTATCGATACCAGCATCAAGACGGTGGGCACACAAGGTGCATTTATCAACTGTATTGGTAGTATCATCGTGTTGTCGTGCGCCGTAAGGACACGCCTTAATGCAGCTGTCGCACCCGATACACTGCTCTTTATCTACCATTACGATGCCATCTTCGCGCTTAGTTGAAGCGCCCGTTGGGCAAACAGCAACGCAGGGAACCTCATTACAATGCTGGCAAGGAATAGGCACCCATTCCTGAGTGAGCGTGGGATATGAACCCGTGGGTCGATCATACACCGTCTGCTCGTCGGCGTTCAGCACGCGCATACGCTGCAGGCCCTCAGGCACGCCATTTTCCATCTTACAACTGATCGTGCAGGTCCTACACCCGATACAACGGTGTAAATTAATCGCAAAACCGTACTTCGTCATAAGAGCACCCCCTTAGGCTTTCTTCACTTCAACGAGGTTATCGTATGGCGCGAAGTTCGTCTCAGAAATGGCATCCTGCGCCGGATTAAGCGTAATTTGGATTAGCGAGCTGTAATGAGTTTCACCAGGGAAATCCTTAGGCCACCAACCTTGACGCTGATTAAGACAACCGGGCTTTATCTCCGAAGTTACCAATGCCTTAACCTGGTATGAGCCTCGATCATTAAACACCTCCACCACATCACCCGACGCAATACCACGCGCCTCAGCATCGACTGGGGCTATCTCCAACCATGGCTCTGGTGCCACTTCACGAATCCACGGAAGTTGCACGTGCTGCGAGTGCGTTGTGTATACAGTACGACAATTCATAAACGTGAGAGGATAACGCGTCGCCAGCTCGTTGCGATTACCTTCGAGTGGCTCATAGTGGCAAGCTATCTCTTCGCCGAACTCAATTAAATCTTCGGTGTACAACTCAATCTTACCGCTGGGCGTCTGAAAGCGCATGCTCTCAAAAGCCACGTAGTTCTCAGGAAAATTAGCAGACACAACCTTTTTCTCCATCAACTCATCAAAGTCGATACTGCTAAACTCTGGCGCTACGCTCTCGCCGATGATGTGCTTGCGGGCGTACTCCTCAATGTCCAACTTCCATTCGGTCTCTTCTAAAATACCAAACTTTTCTGCCAGCATCTGGGCCACCTGATAGTCGGTCTTTGCTTCCCATTGCTGAGTAATAGCCTGCTCTCGCACCTGTACGTACATGTTTGACCAAGAAGTGAGTAGTTCAAAGGGTTCTTCGTAGTAGCTCGTCACCGGCAAAACAAGATCGGCGTAACATGCTCCCGGAGTCATCACTTGTTCAGACACCACGATGAAGTCTAACTGCGGAAGCACCTCCTTTATCATACGGTTACGATCGGGTCCTTGAGTACCCCAACCATAGTTATGCGTCCAAAGCATCTTCACCGGGTACGGTTTTTGATAAGCTACGATGTCGTACCACTGGGAACCAGGTAATGGGCTTGCCTTGTGGCCTGGACGTGGGGTAACCGCCGTTGGAGCCAGTGAGAAAAGAATACGCATAAGTGATCCGCCCGCCCAGTTAATGTTGGCGTGAGGCTTTCCGATATTACCCGTAATACCAGCCAATTGAATGAGCGCGCGAGTGGGCAAGTGGCCATTCCAGTAACGATTTGTACCCTGACTTACCCGCAGACTTGCAGGCGTCTCATTCACATACAACTCTGCCAGCTTCACGATGTCGTCGGCAGGCACTTCACAAATAGCACTAGCCAACTCTGGCGTATACTCAGCTAATGAATCGACGATAAGTTGAAATGCTGGTTTAGCTTCAATTGTTGCACCACCGACAACCACAGAATAACTTCCCTGCAACGCCGCCGTCTGGGGAACCTTAGCCGACTCGGGCACATCGCCCGTCACCTTGACCGAAGGATACGCAGGTTTAAGGTCGTCTGAAAGCGCAGCGATCGGTACTGCCTTGCCCGCTTTTTCATCCCATACGAGATAATCCTTACCGTCACGCACTAACTTCTTCGTAGCGACATCTACCAAAAACGCTCCATTAGTATAGGTACGCAAGTAGGCCTTATCGTGTTTTTCTTGGGCGACAATATAACTCATCATACCCATTACCAACGCCGCATCGGTACCAGGACGCAGTGGAATCCACCAATCGGCTTTAGCCGCCGTACGAGAGAAACGCGGGTCCACCACAACTAGCTTGCTACCCGACTCCTGAGCATCGAAAATGAAATGCATTTCCTGCATGTTGGTCTCAGCGTAGTTGCATCCAAACATGATGATAGCTTTGGAGCCAATGAGGTCTTCCCATGAGCTGGAATCCTGCTGCACACCCAAGGGTGGCAAAAAGCCCATATTGCAACCGTTATCTCCCATAATGCCAAAGTTCGTAAACTGCGTAGCATCATAAGTGGAGGCCAAAAGACCGTCGATTATCTGCGGGAACACACCGTAGTTTCCGGTCATTCCAAGAAACGCGTTTGCAGTGGGTCCATACGTATCAATATTTTTCTGCATCTTTTCATGAATGAGATCAATCGCCGCCTCCCAGCTGATACGCTCAAATTCGCCAGAACCACGTTCACCCACACGCTTCATAGGGTACTTTATGCGATCGGGCGAGTACACGCGCTGCATAGCGTTCGAAACACCACGCAGACACATGCGACGATAACGATTATCGGGAAATTCTGCGGGCTCGATCTTGACGATCGTATCATCCTTCACGTATGCATTAATACCACAACTACCTACGCAGTTAGGCGCACATACACTGCGCGCAATCTTGTCGTACTCAGGCTGCCCGGTGCCAACAGGCTTCCTTTCGGACTCATCTTTTTTTGCCGCCGGAGCACACGAAGTGAGCACCGAGGCGGTCGCACCAGCTGCCACAATACCAGCCGCTGCCGTAAGAAACTGACGACGTTTCATGATCAGTTGGTGGTTAGAATCAAATGTTGAATCGGTCATGTGACCCTCCTCCCCTGCCTTGACTGCAAGTGAGTGCGAGGCCTTTTGGAACCTGCAGCTTCCGTTCGGCAGCGCTCATTAAAGCGCCCGAGTGCCAGCCCGTCGACTGGCGGCTTGCCCCCACCCTTGCATCCAGTATAAAAAGGGGGAAGTGATAAAAGACGAGTTTGCGGGATTTCAGAAAAGCCGCAACGATCATCGTTTTATCAAAGCCATACGTTTCCTAGGAAACAAAGATCGCGCCAAACGAGTCACGCGAAACAGGAGTAAGCGGCGCCACTTTACGATCAAGCTCATCAAAAAGGTCGACAGCATGTGGCGCCACGAACACACGGCTACGCTGTGCGCTGTCTGCTTCACGAATGATGCCCGCCGCCTCGAGACGAGCAAAAGCATCATTTACCGACGAGATGCTCTTGCCTGTCAAACCCACTGCCTGCTTCACGGTAAGAACCGGAAGACCAGGCAAAAGACCAATGAGAGCTTCGGAAGCCGATCCTTTACTGGGTCGACCCAATTCCTCAACCCACCGCTCTCGCAAGGTAATAACCGCATTTAAATGTACGTTGGTAACTTTTGCAGACACCTCAGCCGACCAAGCGCAAAAATCTGCCCAGCGATTGACGAGCACTAATCGCTCACACTCATCGGAAGCCAGCCCGAAATTATAGGGAAGCAATGATTCGGCATGACTTTTTGTATCAATTGCAGGTTCTAGCCCTATGGGAGCCACCAACGAACGCATAAGGCCGCGTTTGCGCATAATAGCATGACACATCAGTCGTCCTGTTTTATCGAGGCCCGACTTAAAAGGCTTAATGCTCTCAAATTGAAAATGAGCAATAGCCGCTTGTCCTATCGGCGCATACACCTCTTTGTTTGCAAATGCGCATAAGTCTTCCAAGAGAGCAGGTAGATCTTCGGGCTTGGGAGGTGCGTACACCAAAGCCGCAGCATCTGCATCAGAAAGCTCGTAACGCTTTTTCCTGAACTGCACTCCTGTTTCACACGCAGGAGCACCATACATGCAAAGCGAGTGAATATCCAGCAATACCTCGGGTGTGAGCGGCTGGTCGGGATCGGTCTCATAGTAGAGATAACGCACTGCACTTAGAAACCGTAACACCTCAAGCGCAGCCTGTCGCGCCTCATCGTTTTCGAAATCATACGCATCAATCGAATCGATACGACTAACGCCCTCAGCACGATTCCCTTCAAGGTACGCCTCAAGATACAAAATCGCACTCAAAGAAGGTCGCTTGCCTTCAATACGAATGGTAGATATCGCTTCAACACGTGCAAGTGTATGCATGAGCGCCCTATCCACACCACCCAAACAGGCGCGATCTTCCATACGAACCATCGATGATTCGGCTCGTGCTATAGCCGCCTGTGTTGTTGGCGACAAGACGAATCCTTGCTTTCCTATTGGAACCGGCTTATACATTTAGACTCCCCTTTGCAACCCCCCCCCCCCGTCGCAACCTTGCTACTCCTACTATAGCGTGCTCTACGCGTTAGGGCTATCACCAACACAGCAGAAACGCCTCCAAGGTAGCGGGTTTGGCATTGAAGCTCTATACTTTTCGCATACCCAGAAAGGATCCATTCCTCCCATGAAACCAACTGTCTATATCGATGCCGACGCCTGCCCGGTCACATCCGAAACATTAGCGGTAGCCCGCCGCAACAATATACCGGTTGTTATCGCAGGAAACTCCACACAGAATCTTGCACGTCATCTCCGGCGAAACGACCCCCGCGAACCAAACGACGGTTTTTGGGCCGACACCCTCACGGTAGGCGTCGGTGCCGACGCAGCCGATTTCGCCATCGTACAGGAATTGCAGCCAAATGACATTGTCGTAACTCAAGACATTGGCTTAGCCGCCATGGTGCTTGGTCGCGGAGCAAAAGCTATTGGAGTACGTGGCCGCATCTACGAACTGGCCACTATCGATTCAGATTTGCAAATGCGCCATATCGAGGCAACTGTTCGTAGACGCGGCGGACGCACAAAAGGTCCCGCTGCTTTTGAAGACGATGACCGCGAGCGCTTCGTAGACAATCTCCAGCGTTTAGTGGATCAAGCATTGCAGTAAAAGTGAGCTTTTCTTTAGCTCTTATTCACCTTTCGAAGGGGTTTTGTTTCATCTTCTTTAAATAACAACGCACCTCATGAATCGCCGCCTATAATAAGGAAAGATATAAATTTCCCGAAGGAGGTCCCACGAGATGAGTTACGTTGACAACGTCATCGAACAGGTCAAAGCCAAGAACGCCAACGAGCCTGAGTTCATCCAGGCCGTCACAGAAGTACTAACATCATTGGAACCAGTCATTGAAGCAAATCCTGCCTACGAAAAAGCGGCTCTGCTTGAGCGTATCGTTGAGCCGGAGCGCGTGGTCATGTTCCGCGTACCTTGGGTGGACGACGAGAATAACGTACGAGTAAACCGCGGCTTCCGCGTACAGTACAACAGCTGCCTCGGGCCCTATAAAGGTGGCCTACGCCTACATCCTTCGGTAAACCTCGGCATCATTAAGTTTTTGGGCTTTGAGCAAATTTTCAAGAACAGCCTAACCACTCTCCCCATGGGTGGCGGCAAAGGCGGCTGCGACTTCGACCCCAAGGGTAAGTCAGACATGGAAATCATGCGTTTTTGCCAGAGCTTCATGACCGAGCTTTGCAAACACATCGGTGCCGATACCGACGTGCCGGCTGGCGACATTGGCACAGGTGGACGCGAGATTGGCTTTATGTTTGGTCAATACAAACGCATTCGCAACGTATGGGAAGGTGTACTCACCGGTAAAGGCCTTTCCTACGGTGGCTCGCTCGCTCGTACGGAAGCTACTGGCTACGGCTTGATCTACTTCGTACAAGAGTATCTAAATTGTCACAACGATAGTTTTGAAGGCAAAACCGTTTCCGTTTCCGGTTCAGGAAATGTAGCCATCTATGCTACCGAAAAAGCACAGGAGCTGGGCGCTAACGTAGTTACGCTCTCCGACTCTACTGGCTGGATTTACGATCCTGCGGGCATCGATCTTGACCTCGTAAAACAGATCAAGGAAGTAGAACGCGCCCGCATTTCTGCATATGCAGAACGTAAGGAAGGCGTAGAATATCATGAAGGCCGTGGCGTATGGAGCGTTCCTGTTGATATTGCATTACCTTGCGCAACCCAAAACGAGCTCCTTCTAGACGACGCAAAACAACTCGTAGCAAACGGCTGCAAAATCGTTGCCGAAGGTGCCAACATGCCCACCACCATGGATGCCACTGAATATCTCATGGAAAATGGTGTTGTGTTTTGCCCCGGTAAAGCGGCAAACGCTGGTGGCGTGGCTACATCGGGTCTGGAAATGTCACAGAACTCCGAACGTTTGTCTTGGACGTTCGAGGAAGTGGATGCCAAGCTACAAAGCATTATGAAGAACATCTATCATGCGGCAGACGATGCTGCCAAGGAATATGGTCACGAGGGTAACTATGTTATGGGCGCCAATATTGCCGGCTTTAAAAAGCTTGCAGATGCGATGATGGCACAGGGTGTCGTCTAAGCACCACTAAGGTAAAGCAACGCTCTAAGGTGATTCTGGTTAAAGGCTTCCGGTACAGCACCGGGGGCCTTTAATTATTTACCCCACAGTGTCAACTCGTATCACCCGAGAATAGCAAAAATGCAGCACTTATGGCCAAGAGACTAAGAGCTCTCCAAAACCTTTGCCGACACAACATTACTTGGCGATATAAGAATAGCACCAACGCGATCTAATTCAGGAGTATCGACATAGAACGTGCCGTTATGCGTTTCCCCCATAACGAACAGGCCTTCATCACCAGTGCATATAACAATATCAAGACCTGATGCACCTTCAAAATAACTCTTATCGGGCGTTATGGCCACAATAAAGTCAACCTTATGTCGTTTGAAATATGCAATTTGCTTGTCTAATACAATACTGGAAACAGACTCCGTTACGCTAAACACACCGAAACGATGCCCACCTTTTTTCAGAATTGTGCCCTCACGATAACGCTCAAGATCGGTGGTATCAAGGGCGAATACGATTGCATTCTTAGATTCATAACTTTCTTTTGCCTCATCGACCGTCAGAGGTTTCTTTTTTGATGACGCCGCTACCTCTGCGTCATCCGACGCTGAAGTGCCTCCTTCATCTGAAGAGGATGTCGATTCATTAGAAAGGGACAACGTAGCCTCAGCGGCTCCACCGTTGCTCGCAAGGGGTAAGCTTTCACCCTTCCCCTCACTCGTTTTGGCAACGCCTGATTCTAAAGAAGACGCGCTCCCCATTACCCCTGACTCTGAAGCGCCCGTTTTGTCAGACAATGCATCGGGTGTACTCGAGCCAACAGAAGATTCTGAGCTGCTCGCATCGGTAGGCTTTTCGGCAGGTAACTTTGTTCCCGGGTAAACAATAGCCGTGTAACCCTCCATGCTACCAAACGTATCGTCAATGTTTGAAGCAGCGACATTCCAAGAATGACCCGCAAGCAAATACCAACTAAACCCGAGCAAGCTCAGGGCAATAAGGCCCGCAAATACGACGAGCGCGATTTTTTCTCGTGAGACAACCGACATAGTAGAAACTATTATAACGTCTCAAGTCTCAGCAGGTGCGGGCATTGGCAACCGACAGAATATGCACAGCCGGTTGACACCCTAAACCAGCTTTTCGTAGGCAATACGATCGGGAGTCCCCCCTTCGGCATGCGCAATATAAATGGTGCCACATTGCGCATAACCGCGCTTATCCAACAATCGACGCATGGGGGTATTGCCAGGATGGGTATCAATGCGTACGCTGGCACAACCCCGCTCGTGCGTCAGGCGCTCTGCATTGTTCAAAAGCAGCGACGCCATACCACGTCCCTTACAAGCGTCTGAAACAGCTACCCGGTGCACCACTCCATAATGAGGATCGGCTGAAACACACTGGGTCAACCATGAACCTCCCTCAATATGATCGTAATCACGCTCACCCGCGAAACCCACCATGGCCGTAGCCATAATCATGCCATTGTCGTCCACGGCAACATAGGAGTCACCGCGCTTGACGTCCCCCTCGATAGCATCACGATGGGGATACCCCCCTTGCCACTGATCGATACCGATGGCGGCAAGCGAGCGGCGGCCGTCTGCCAGAATATCCATAATGCGGTCGATATCCGACACGCTGGTCAAACGAAATTGCACAGGCGTTCACTTTCTCTCGAAACAAAGGGGATTTCTCTCGAAACAGCATCGGGAAAATACTGTTTCGAGACAGCACAACATTGGATGAGCGATTGGCCGTCAAACGACCGGTGGGGCTACCACATTCGCTCAAAGGTGGCTCTTCGCCTTGCGCGACCGAGCCGATCAAATAGAATAATCTCACCGCAAGGCGTAAAACCAAATGCCACAAGCAACGCTCTCATGGCGTTATTGGTTTGGTAAGTATCACAACGCACACTTGTCTTTCCTGCGGCTCTAGCCAAGCGATCAGCCTCTCCCAAGATGAACATACCCACGCCACGTCGACGAGCCTCTGCAGCAACCGTTACCCAGTGAAGCGCCGCATATGTCGTTTTATCTGGAGGCTCGGGAGATTCCGAAAGCCATGAGGCATTCATCGCGTGGGCATAAGCCTCATCGCCGTCAGGATTGAGGGCAAACACCCCTATGATGCGTTCATCAGCATCTTTCATTTCGTCATTTTTGTCCGAAAGCGTAACAACATAGGCTGTCTTCCAATCGATAGCACGCATGACACGACGCTCAGAGGGGTACATCTTAGACTTCTTCTCGTCCACGCCCAAAGCAGCCAGCGTCTCATGACCATCGGCTAGTATTTCCTGAAAACGAACGAAGTCATCGTGCACGGCAGGCCGCGTGCGGTAATAACCAAGGAGCGAAGCGCGGCCTTCGAAGGGAGGTAAGTCGTCCACTGAACCCTCATAGGCATCGACCGGTTGATTGGTAGACTCACCACGCTGCGTCACTAACACCATCATAGTCATAATCATCAGCATGCCCACTATGTCAACTGGCAGAACAGGAGTACCTAGCCACACTGCCGAGATGACCGTAGCAGACACAGGCTCAACACAACCAACCAAACCAGCACGCACAGGGCCAGCATCAGTGATACCCTGCAAGTAGAAAAGATAAGCTAAAAACGTGCCAATAACCACCATGGCCACCATAACGCCCGTGAGTTGTGGATTAATGGCCACGGGAATATCCCAGGGCTGAACAAACACCGTAGCTACAACACCGCCCAGTAACATTGCCAAACCGGTAACAATGAAACTACCCCACTTCTCCAATGCCTTACCGGGGATGAGGGTGTAACACGCTAAGGCAAATGCAGAGACAATGCCCCAAAATAACCCCTCAGCCGGAATAGCCAAAACGCCAAAATTGCCCTTGGTTGCAATAAGAAACGTACCCCCGATAGCTAACACCAGGCCCAAAGCCTCACGCGCTTTTGGTAAACGTTTGGCTCGTAGGCATACGTACAGCATGATAACGATAAGTCCGAGACGCTCAAGTACGGTACCAGTACCAGCATTGGTAAATGAAATTGAAGAAAGATAGCTTATCTGCGTAAGCAACACCCCAAAAAGAGCAAATGCTGCAATACGTAACAACGAACGTTTGTCGCGCATGACGGCACGCAGGCTACGCCAGTTCTTAACAAGGCACGCACCAAGGAAGATTGCCGCACCCATCAAAAGCCGTACGCAAGTAATCCACGCTACCGGCACGCCCAGATCACCGGTAAGGAGCTGGGCGCAGGTACCCGAGAAGCCCCAGCAAATACCACCAAGCGCTGCAAAGACAATACCACGCGTTACGTGATTTTTTCGAAGTGACGTTGCACTTGTTTTTGCTGAAGTCATTTAGCACCCCCTTCCTCGCACGCAAAACCATGACCCCGTAAAATAGCACTGCGAATTGTCGCACGGAAGCGCATCCCGGTAAAGAGGTTTTCAGTAGGGTTTTGCATAGATTTGAAGAGGTCGAAGCACCCGTGGCGCAACATTGAAAAGTTACAGCATGCGCTCATAGGCGAGGCGAACCTTCTTACGCCCAAATACATCTTTCATAACAATGGTGCCGCAGTAGGTATATCCATGCTTTTCAAGCATCTTCTGTATAGGAATGTTCTGTGGGTAGACGTCGGCTCGAATGCTTGATCGATCTCCTTTACTTGCGATACGATCAGCAGTTTCTAGAATAAACATACCCACACCACGACGACGCGCCGCATAAGCCACTGCTATCCAATGGATCTCGGCATAAAGCTGTGGTTGCGCATGAGTGTCGGTAAGCCATGCGCCGTCAAGAGTCGAATCGTAATTCTTATCAGGCGAGAACGAAACGGCAAACACGGCTATCATATGGCCGTGCGCATCCTCAACAACGTGCGTTGTGCCGTTCTGAATGCTATGCATAAGTCGACGCGCCGAAGGGTACTTTTTTCGTCCCTCGTCGATACCAAGCGCAGCAAATGTCTCGTGTCCCTCATCGAGCAGCTTCTGAACTCGATCAAAATCTTCACGCACCGCAACACGACTGGTGTAATAACCCAATACAGAGGCACGACCCGCAAACAAAGGAGGATCATCAAAACTAACCGCATGCAACGCTTCCCCATCTTCCTGAGAAACAGCAGACAACCCCGGCTCGCGTTCTGACACAAGAAAGATCATAACCACAATCATGACACAGCCAGCAATATCCCATACAGAAACAGGTGTTTGCAGCCAGAATAAGGCAAGAAGCATAGCTGACACTGGTTCGACGCAGCAGAGCAAACTGGCTTTCACTGGCCCTGCATCGGAGACGCCCTGCAAATACAGCATATAAGCACCTAAGGTACCCACCAATACGATAGCAACCAACGCCGCCAACGCTCCGCCAGAAAGTTGTACGGGAATGCTCCATGGTTGCACCACAATCGATGCAGCGGACCCGCCAAACAACATGGCAAGACCCGTCACCAACATGGCACCCCATTTCTTTAGCACACGCACGGGCATAAGCGTGTAAAAAGCCAACGCCACCGCTGATATTAACCCCCAGAACAAACCTTCCGCAGGAATAGCAAGCCGACCAACTTCACCTTGCGTAGCAATGAGAATCATGCCGCCCAAAGCGAACGCTAAACCAAGGGCTTCACGCAACCGAGGAAGACGACGTGCTCGCAAGCATACATACAGCATAATAAGCACCAAGCCCACTTGCTCAATAGTGGTACCTACGCCTGCACTGGTGTACTTAATAGCATTCAAATAACTCATCTGCGTCAAGAGCACCCCAAAAAGAGCGAAAAGCGCAATCTGAAAAAGAGAGCGACGATCACGAAATACCGCCACTAAATCTCGCCAATTACGCACCGCCGTCATAAAGAGGAAGAATACCGCAGCGATAACCATGCGCACACAGGTAATCCACGCAGCTGGCGCACCATATTCATTCATAAGTAACTGGGCACAGGTTCCAGAAAAACCCCAGCAAATACCGCCCGCCAGCGCACAAATAATACCCCGCAACAAATGCGGCCTTCCCTCCGAATCAGACACGATGCCCCTTTTCCTTATTAACACAACAATGCGACGCAACGCGTCGCATTGTTTAGTCGTCTTCCGCAGACCCCTACGGTCACTGCGCATTGTCCCATGCATCCCTGCACCAGTAAAGACACATGCTATTACCGCGAAATCTCGTGCGCAGATACGTTAAGACAATATACGCTTCACAAAAGCGCCCGTATAGCTGCCCTCAACCTCAGCAACCTGCTCAGGGGTTCCCTGCGCCACAATAGTACCACCGCGGTCACCGCCCTCGGGTCCCAAATCAATAATGCGATCGGCACATTTAATCACATCCAAATTATGCTCGATAACCAGCACCGTATTACCCGCATCTACCAGGCGCTCCAACACTTCTAGCAGCTGACGTACATCTTCAAAATGCAAGCCAGTAGTGGGTTCGTCGAGAATATAAAACGTCTTACCTGTTTGACGACGCTGCAATTCGCTCGACAGTTTCACTCGCTGCGCCTCACCACCTGAAAGAGTAGTAGCAGGCTGTCCCAAACGAATATATCCCAATCCCACGTCAAAGAGCGTCTGTAGCTTACGTTTGATAGCGGGAATATTCTCGAAGAACGCCAGGGCATCCTCCACCGTCATATCTAATACATCAGAGATATTCTTGCCGCGGTACGTTACCTGCAGCGTCTCTCGATTATAACGCTTACCACCACACACCTCACAAGGCACGTAGATGTCGGGCAGGAAGTGCATCTCAATTTTTATCTGGCCATCGCCTTTGCATGCCTCACAACGCCCACCATTCACGTTGAATGAGAAGCGACCCGGTCCATAACCGCGCGCCTTAGACTCCTGAGTAGAAGAAAACAACGCACGGATGTCGTCCCAGAGTCCTATATACGTGGCCGGATTTGAACGTGGCGTGCGGCCAATAGGACTCTGATCAATGTTAATAACCTTATCAATCTTATCAAGACCCGTAATTTTACGATACGCTCCCGATCGGCGATGCGCATGATTCACCCGGTTTGCCAGCGCCGGCGCCAGCGTATCGGTAACAAGAGAACTTTTTCCCGAGCCCGACACACCCGTAACCACAGTCAGTGTACCAAAGGGTACCTCCAAGGTGAGATTCTTCAAGTTGTTCTCGGTAGCACCCGTCAGTTTAAGTGACCCTCGCCTTGGGTTACGGCGCTTTTCAGGCACCGCGATAGCACGACGACCCGATAAATAATCAGCCGTAAGCGAGCCCTCTGCCTTCATGATTTCATCAGGCGTACCAATAGCAACAATCTCGCCGCCATGTTCGCCCGCACCAGGACCCATATCCACCACGAAGTCGGCGCTACGGATGGTATCCTCATCGTGTTCAACCACGATAACCGTATTACCCAAATCCCGCAGGTGTTCCAAAGTAGCAATAAGACGTTCGTTGTCACGTTGATGCAGGCCAATGGAAGGCTCATCCAAGATATAGAGCACGCCCATAAGGCCCGCTCCGATCTGCGTAGCTAAACGAATACGTTGAGCCTCACCTCCAGAAAGCGTCGCTGTCGCACGCTCAAGGGTTAAGTAGTCTAGACCAACATCAACTAAGAACTTTAAACGCGCTTTAATCTCTTTTACAATTGGGCCAGCAACAGACAAATCCTGGCCTTCAAAAACCAATCGATCAAAGTACGCCAACGAATCTGCCGCACTCATCTCGGTGACATCGAAGATAGAGGCATCTCCTACAGTCACCGCTAAAATTTCAGGCTTTAATCGCTTACCGCCACAAGTCTGACACGGTACTATGGCAAAATATTCAGACAGTTTTTCACGTTGATTGTCGCTCTGCGCCTCCTGGTAGCGACGCTGTACCGCCGCCAGAGCACCTTCCCATTCGATATACCAGTATGTCTCACGACCGTCTACGGTAACGTAATCTACGCGCACCTTCGTGTCACCCAAACCATACAACAACGCATCCTGTGCCTTTTTTGGCATATCTTCCCACGGTGCGTCGGATGTTGTACCAACGTGGGCGGCAACAGCACGTAGTACCTGAGGATAGTAGTTCCCTGTTTTAAAAGGCGCAATAACACCAGTATCTAGCGTAAGCGACGGGTCAGGCACCACAAGCGAGCGATCTACCTCCTCGCGGCTACCAATGCCAAGACAGTCTGGACAAGCTCCATAGGGAGCATTAAAGGAAAAATCACGTGGCTGCAGTTCGTCCATAGAATGGCCATGCTCAGGACATGCAAGAGCAAGCGAAAACAGGTGCTCTCCCTGACCAAGACCACCCGTGGCACCACTGGACTGACCGCCGCCCAAACCCTGCGCATTACCATCTGCATCAAGCACTTGAACCAGCACACGACCCTCAGCAAGCTTGCACGCTAGTTCCACACCTTCGGCAATACGACTAGTAGCACTTGCCTTGAGTTGCACACGATCCACCACTACATCGATAAAGTGTTTGATCTTTTTGTTGAGCGTAAGCGGCTCGCCATCGAGCTTTACAATCTCGCCATCAATGCGTACACGACTGAAACCCTCCTTTTGCAGGTCGGAAAATAGCTTGGTAAATTCACCCTTACGTCCTGCAACCACGGGGGCCATCAAGATAGCCTTAGCATCGGGCGCTAACGACAAAATATCATCAGTTACCTGATCGGTAGTCTGTTTTCGAATAACACGGCCGCATTCAGGGCAATGAGGCACCCCCACACGTGCGAACAATAAGCGCAGATAGTCATATATCTCGGTCGTGGTACCAACGGTGGAGCGGGGATTCTTACTGGTAGTTTTCTGATCGATGGATACCGCTGGCGAAAGACCATCAATGCTATCGAGATCGGGTTTGCTCATTTGTCCTAAAAACATACGAGCGTAGCTGGAAAGACTCTCCACGTAACGACGCTGCCCTTCGGCATACATTGTGTCGAAAGCAAGACTAGACTTTCCAGATCCGGAAAGCCCCGTAATAACTACCAGCTCGTCGCGCGGTATGGTAAGGTCGATGTCCTTGAGGTTGTGCTCGCGGGCACCCTTAATAACGATGGCGTTCTGTCCCATGTGCGTATACGCTCTTTCTTGATCATAATTACTGCATTGGCAAGCGCTCCCTATCATTCTCGAAGCGCAGATATGGTTACTGGAAAACTATCATTTCCGTGCAATCGTTCATTCTAGCGCAGCGCAAGCAAAGTAGGCGTAAAAACATTTGTTCGTATATAAGCATACAAAGTTTGATCACAATTTGTTCGATAAGGCTATAGGAGAGAAATCCTCTTCAAAAGTTGCATACCCAAATCACTAAAGGGGCTCCCGCCTTCTTAGTGTTTGCATAGGTGTAATCAAATACCCATCAAATGGCGCAGAGCTGCGAGGGGGTGCTTACCTAGCATACGAGGACCAGCGTAGCGCATAACCGCGCGAATTCGTTCACGATCTTCAGGGCGATAACAGTGATTTCCGCACTTCTCGCACGAGGTCTTATCTTTCATGTTTCTGCAACGCTCCGTGCGCAGCACGGCGTTAGAGTCGATTGCTAAGCACTCCGGACAAAGCGCCTCACCGCAATAGGCCCTCTCAGTACGCTCAGCATCGGTATGGTTATCAGCGCAATAAAGCGCCACCATCTGAGAGATAGTGCGCTTCTCGCGTAAGCGACGTCTGGCAATTTTAGGCGAATCTTCCATAGTTGCGCATGATAGCAAAAGTTAACCACGGCTAGCAATAAGGCTTTCCCCGAAAGACGGAAAACGGCATCGTCTTTCGGGGAAAGATTTCATGGCACACCTCACTTACGGTAGAAAAACCAGCATGCCACTACCCTACCGCAGGCAACAAAACAAGCAATGCTGCACTAACGCACCACATTACGTTAACCCAGTAGTTTTTTTCCAAGCGACGCGCGAACAATACCTTTACTAGCGAAGTATGCAACCAGCAGGTATGCTCCATATACAATACCGGCCAACACAGCTGTCATGAAAGCAGGCTCTACCACCGATACTCCCAGCTGAGCAAGCACAGCATTACTAATAATGCCCACAGCACACACGGTATGGCACACCGCCAACACAAGCGGCACGAGGAAATACACGAGCACCTGCTTGCGTAGTGAGCGGAATATCATACGACGATCACAACCTATCTCGGCAAGCACTTTATAGCGCTCCAGCGAATCGCTCGTCTCGGAAAGCTGCTGAATGGCAAGAATGGCAGCAGTAGCAATAAGGAATACAAAACCTATATAGAGCGCCAGATATGAAATCATCAGGTTCATACCACTCGATTCAGCAATAACCTCCTCGGCCGTAAACGAAAGCGTTACCGGCCAAGGTTTCGGACTAAACGACCAGCCCGATGCCGAGACTCGCTGATCGGCAGGCGATACCTCAGCAAGCAGTTGAGCGAGCATCTTGTCGCCTTCAGAGCGAGGTATCTTATACATAATATTAAGATAACTCACATCAGGAACGATACCGGTAGTACGCAAATCGGCAATGACCCCATCGGGTACAATAAAAACTGCTCCGCTTGCAGCAAACGCAGCGTCTTCCATTGGTTGCTTAAGCAAGTCTCCCGTGGCGCTGAGCACCCTGCCTGCTATCTCGATCGTCTCACCCTCGCGTGCCAAAACAACCGATAAACTACGCATAGCTTCAAGCGTATTGCTTACTGCATAATCGCTTGCACCAAGATCCACCGTAGGGCGACCCGAGAGTTCAGCCAACGCATTGAATTGCGAGACACCCACAAGCGTAACACCGCGTTCATGCAGTGCTGCATCCTGCTTGTCGTTGCCAGTATTGTGACCATAGCGATCCATAAGCTGGCCATAAGATACATCTGAACTCTGATAAGCATCAATTTGCGCAAAACGATCTACCAATTGGTCCCACAAGGGAGATACGGATGCCAACTTAGCAGCCATATTCCAGTCGTAAGCAACGGCCTCAGCTAACACCGCAGCAGCTTTTGCATCGGCTACCTCTTGGTAAGCCCTATCTTCCGAATTCATACCCGCCAACGTCTCGGGATCATGTATGCCGCCCGCATTTAGATATACATTAGCCGAAAGAGTGGCATCGTAAACTGTACCGTCTTCAATATTCCCACTAAAAACTCGCGCAAGGCCCATACCCGTGGAAAAAACAGTAAGTGAGAAAAACAGCATAATGCACACTACCGATAGCGACAGAAACGCTATGTTTACCTTACTAGCGATCTGACGCATGGTAAACATAGCAAGACCTTTGAAGTAGACACCACGCGTGCGTTCCACCAACGCAAGCGCAAAACCCGCAAGCGACCAGAAGAACAGGAAGGTACCCACAACCATAAGCGCAGTAGCCTTCCAGAACCCCTCGTCGAATTGCAAAAGACCATTATCAATAAGCGTAACATATGCCCAAGCTATTACTCCCAGAGCTGCGATGAACGCAACGAGGCTAATCCACGGGTTTCGCACGCGATAGCGCGCATTCTTGGCACGAGCAGATAGGAGGTCAATTAACTTATAACGGCGTATAGACAACGTGTTAAACAATGCAGCCACAACGAAAATAAGCGCAAAGCACGCAAGCGTCATCAAAAACGCGTCAAACGAAAATATGAAACGGTACTGAGTCATCTGGATGTTAAACAGGCCCGCCGTTACAAACGATAATCCTTGCGACAGCACAAAACCCAAAACCAATCCCACAACAAGCGACACAAGCCCAACCGTCACCGTCTCAACAAGCACGATAAACGACACGCTGGCAGGGTTCATTCCCAGCATAAGATAGGTTCCAAACTCCTTCTTACGGCGACGAATGAGAAAGCCATTCGCGTACAGCACCAAGAATCCCAGTACACAGGCAATAAGTACGCTAAACATCCCCAAAAACTGCCCGGTCATTTCAAACATACTCGCCGAAGCAGAGCCCTCGAGGTCGAAAAGAATGGACTGACTGGTTACTGAATTAAACGCATAAAACACCGCGACGCCAAACACAAGCGTAACGAAATAGATACTGTAATCTTTAACCGAACGTTTTATGTTTCGAAGAGCAAGTTTAGCGAGCATCAGCCACGTCACCGCCCAGGAACGTAACAACCTCCATAATGCGATTAAAGAAGTCTTTGCGCGAGGTATCTCCTTTACGAATCTCATTAAACAAAGCGCCGTCTTTAATGAACAGGATACGACTCGCGAACGACGCGGCGTACGAGTCATGCGTCACCATCATAATAGTTGCGCCAAGCGATGTATTCATCATCGAAAGCGTCTCCAACATAACGGTTGCCGAACGCGAATCGAGTGCACCAGTTGGTTCGTCGGCCAACACAAGCTTCGGATCTGCCACAATGGCACGCGATGCGGCAATACGCTGTTTCTGACCACCCGACATCTGATAAGGATATTTCCCCAGCACCTCAGATACGCCCAACGTGCGAGCGACAGCTTCAACCTTCGGCTTTACCTGATTCGTCGGTTCACCTTTCACGGTAAGCGCAAGTGCAATATTCTCAAAACCGGTAAGAGTATCCAGTAGGTTTGAGTCTTGAAAGATAAAACCCAGATCGTCTCGGCGAAACTTTGCAAGCCCTCGGCTGCGCAGACCCGTAATATCCCGGCCGTCCACCATAATGTGACCACTGGTTACGGTATCAATAGTGGCAACACAGTTCAGTAGTGTGGTCTTACCGGAACCCGATGGCCCCATAAGACCCACGAATTCACCTGGCAACACATCGAAGCTCACATCGCAAAGCGCTTTGGTCACAGAATCTTTGTTACCGTACACCTTTTCTATTTGACGCACCGACAAGATGGGACGAGCGCTTACCTGTGCGGGGTAAGCGACGGGGGAAGCCGCAGGGGTTGCATATACTTCGGTCATGACATTCTCCTTTTCTTCAGGTCCGCTACGATACTACGGACTTGCGCGCACGAACGCCATCGAAGCAGCTTACCGCAACCTTACGTTTTCGCAAGGAAGGAACAATACGGCATAGCAGGACACATCAAAAGCGACAGCTTAAACCTACACTCATTGGATGCAGAGAAGTTTCCAAGCTTATGGCTGAATATCAAGACGGTGGCGATCGTGGGGAAACGTGAGCAGAACTCGGGTCCCCGCACCTTCCTCCGAAGCTAACGCTACCCCAAGGCCCATTTTCTTACACAGCATAGCCACAAGATAGAGCCCCATACCCGTAGCCGAACCCTGCTGTCGCCCGTTTTGTCCGGTAAAACCTCGATCGAACACCCGCGGCACATCAGCGGAAGGAATTCCCGGACCGTCATCGGCTATCTCAAGAATCGTACCGGTTGGGTTTGAATTCTTGCCTTCTACACTAATTGAGAAGCGCACGCATTGCGCCCCGTACTTCGCAGCATTGACAAGTATCTGACCCAAGATAAAAGCAAGCCACGAGGAGTCGGCAAACACCGTAGCATTTTCAGCTATGACAACAACGGGAGTAGTTCCTCGCTCAATAAGATAACGCGCATTTTTCTTACACGCTGTACGTACGACCTCGACAAGAACGACCTCCCGGATAGCATAATCACGCGCAAGTGAAGCGGAGCGAGCATAAAAAAGCGCCTGCTCAACATGAGACTCTATGCGACTAAGTTCCCCTTTGAGCTTAGTCGCATCAAAGCCATGCAGAGTAGCAGTCATAAGATGGGCTGCTGCAATGGGTGTCTTTATCTCATGTATCCACAGTTCGATATATTCACGGTACTCTTCGGCTTGCTGACGATAAAACATTACATCGTCAGCCGCAACCTTGCCTATAACCTCAAGGGCTTCATGCGTAAGCTTCCCCTCGAGAAAATCGGGCTCCTCTAGAAGTTCCGAGGCGTAGTACGTCCGCTCAAGATTATCTACAATATGTCCGAGCTCATCATAGAAGCGGCGTCGGCGAGCATATTCAATAGCAAGTGCCACCGCACCACAAGACGCAATAAAGCACGGTACCAACACAGCCGCGTCCCTGCCAACACCAAGTACCGTAAGCATGCCACCTACAACAACGCAGCAAAACATACCGATTAGAATATTCGCAAAACGATCGCGCAAGTAGGCCGACAAATTCATTAGACAAGATACCCTTGCCCACGACGCGTAACAAGAAAGTCGTCAGGCACCCCAATAGAAGCGAGACTTTTGCGCAGACGATTAATATTTACGGTGAGGGTGTTGTCATCAATGAAGGCATCTGACTGCCACAATTCCATCATGAGTTCCTGGCGAGCAACAATGGTGCCTCGACTTTCCATAAGCAGATGCAAAATGCGCAATTCATTACGTGTTAATTCCATCGAACGTTCGCCGTATTTCACCGAGCCCTTCGATACATCCAAAACAAGGCCTTTATAGGACAAGAACGACACGGGTTCTGGACGAACAGCACGGCGCAACACCGATTGAATACGCGCCAGCAAAACGGAGGGATTATAGGGCTTTGTTACATAGTCGTCAGCGCCAAGGTTCATGCTCATAACCTCATCGAACTCATTGTCGGAGGAGGTTAGCATAATAATAGGCACATCACTTGAGCGACGCAGATCACGACATATAGCGTGCCCCCCGTCACCGGGCAACTTTAAATCAAGAATAACACAGTCGGGATCTGCGTCCCGTATTTCATCCGCAATACGATCAAAAGCTGTACTAGCAAGAGCGGTATGTCCCTGTAGTTCCAGCAGACGCATAAGTTCTTCACGCAAGGGCGCATCGTCTTCAACGACGAATAGAGAGGCCACAGGTTCCTCCTCCGACTCCGACACTCAGGCACCGGAATTACTTTGAGCTTACGGTTCAGCAACCATGGTAGGGTAAATCGACACAACACAACGCGCGTCGTAACCTTATTGTCATGATACTATGCAAAGTCTTAAAGCAAGACATAAGCTACCAGTATAAAGATATCAAGGCTAATCGTGTTTTGCATACGTACTCGGCATGAGGGGGCACCCCGGCTTAGGACTCTTGAAATAACGAACAATAAAGCTAATCCCGGCAACCATCAGCGCAATACCCAACCCGGTATAGAAAAATGCAATAAACCAATCGGGTACCAAGCCCGACATGCGCAACGCGATGCCACCGCCCATCATGATTGCCATCATAAGGTAACCCTTCTTGTCAAAAAACTTCAAAATGAAAGTTTTACCTTCTTGGTAACCGCGAATACGATCGGAATGCTTGCCTACCATCTTCGTAAAAATACCCACATGAAATAACACAAAGATGACGATAGTACCCACCAACAGCGCCCAGATAACCCAACCCCAGTCGTTTCGATAAGCCGTTAGCCCAATATTAGCAATGTTTGCACCCGCTATAGTCCATACAATGCCAGCGACCAACAACAATTTTTCAGTAGCAATCTTAAACATAAAGATCACCTTTCTCCGGCAAACACAACCGTCTCCGCTTGCCCCTGTGGGACAGCGTGGGATTTTAAAGGCTCGTACAAAGCCGCGCGAAGTAAAGCAACAAGCACCTCGCTCTCGTCCCCTCCTGCACACAAGCTAGCTAGAATACTATCTCGAACAAAAGCCGCCAACTGTTCGGCCGGCAAACCCAATCGCGATAGGTCGGCCGCGTCATCGGCCAAAAGTACAGCAAGCAGCCCATCGCGCATATGGTCGAGCACTTGAGACTCGCGCATCTTTCCCGTATCTCGACCTTGAATAGAGAGTGCGCTAATCTGCGGTAGCCAATCAGAACGAAAGGCCGCAAGCGCACTACCCAAAGTTTCATACAGACGTGCGGTAAAGGCATCAAAACGTTCACCAGGAACAATGCGACACATATCTTCCGAAAAAGCTTTGCGCCAAAAAGTGCCTATAACCTCAACAACCAGATCATCCTTTGTTGGGAAATACTTATAGATCGTGCCTACAGACACATCGCAAGCTTCAGCCACATTGCGAATACCTAAGGCAGCTAGACCATGCTCTTCTGCCAGCGTATAAGCCGCATGGGCGATAGTGCCGCGATCGATACCTTGGCGTACCACAGCGCTCACCCCTTTCGTTTCTGAACATAGTTCACTTTATACTTTGCCCATTATAGCGAAGGAATAAAACGAAGCAAGCCGTTTATGAACAGCGTTCATAAACGGCTTGCTTCAAAAGACAGTAATAACTACCACGAAAGAATCTTTTATCCCAAAACTGGACCTTAGCCCACGACGTGACACCCTAAGGAATTTCTGTTGCACCGAAAAAGGCAAACTGAAAAAGAAGCACCCTACAGACCTTGCGGAATACGTGCATCATCGGCCATCACGCCAGCCACAGCTATATCGAGAACTTCAATCTTACGAGGAACAAAAGCCACACCTTCACCCGCACCCGTCATGGCGATCAGATCGTCAGGCAAAAGCCACCCTGCCTCGACAATGGCACCAGTTGCATCAACCATAGAAACATCGTTTCGATTGAATACGATCTCATCTCCACCTGCCGTAAATGTCTTTTTACCACCGCCATCCTTAACGTCATCCAACCCGCCCATTACAACGGTTACCTGATCCCCGTTAATAGAAGATATTTGGCCATAATGCACAGCTTGGCTAAGCGACCCCTCAGCCTGTTGATCAGAGGTTGACGAACCGGCATTCTGGTTAGTATTAGAAACGCAACCATGCAGGAACGGCACAAATGCAAGTACAACAGCAATAGCCCAAGCCATCATCCTTAATTTTTTCTTGCTCATGACATTCCCTTTCAACGCAGTTTGATGCGCCGCTACGCACCAGTACTCTAACCGTGATTGTGAGGGATAAAACGATCAAACAGAGACACACCCGCAAAACGTCAGACAGCGGTCAAGCAGCCGCAACCATAGCGCAAACAGGGTTCTTAGAGCCTCTATGAAGTAGCAGCCTACCCTGCCAAAGAATATTAGCTACGTGGATGAGCACGGTGATGAACCTGCTTAAGTCTTCCAGGTGAAAGGTGGGTATATACCTGCGTAGTCGAAAGACTGGCATGACCAAGCATTTCCTGCACACTCCTCAGATCTGCCCCACCATCCAGCAAATCGGTAGCAAACGTATGACGCAACGCATGCGGCGAAAGGGTCTCATCAAGACCCGCAGCACGCAACGCTTCCTTAAACATTTTACGAATAGCATCGGTAGTCATACCGTTTCCTCGTGTGGAAACAAAAAAGAATTTACTTGTTTTACCACATAAAAGAGCTGGGCGTGCCAGCAGTAGATACGTACGCATAGAGGACAACGCCAAGTCATGTAGAGGCACAATACGTTCCTTTGCCCCTTTGCCAAATACCTTTACCTGCCCACGCTCGAAATCAACGTTTGTGGCAAGCAGTCCTGAAGCCTCAGACACACGTGCGCCACAGGCATAGAGAAACTCTAGTAATGCAAGATTACGCATATCGGATAGCGTCTGTTCGCGTGGGTTTCCCGCTGCATCTCGCTTACCATAAACGCATAAAAGCTTCACCATATCGGTAGCACGAATAACATGTGGCAAGCTTTTCTGCCGCCGAGGGCCCGAAAGTGCACTGGCCGGATCAACGTCAGTCTTTCCCGTCACATTGAGCCAACGAAAAAAGCTGCGCAAAGCTGCTAGGCGACGATTAATAGTGGTACGCGAATACTGCGCACAATCAAGTTCTCCCAAATAGCATCGCAACTGTTTGTGTGTAACCGAAATAGGATTGAGTTGCTCACGTGTTGCCCAGCGAGCATAGTCCATAAGGTCAACACGATAAGCACGTATGGTATGAATCGAAGAGCCGCGCTCAACGCGTAAAGCCTGACAAAAACCCTCGATCAGAGACACGACATGCGGCTCGCACGCGTCTTCGTCAGCCAACATATCCGCATCATGCATGGCGCGAACATTCTTTCATGAGGCCCTTCCCCACCAGCTCTTTACGATACTCTTCAAAGACCCGAGCACCGCGATCCGCATAGGCAGCATAACGATCACGCTTATTGCGCACACGAGTGACCAGCGGAGGCATAATGCCGAAATTCACATGGAGTGGTTGATAGCCCTGCGTAGCCGGATCGGTAGCATAGGCAAGCAGCGAACCAAAAGCTGTCTCAGACGGTAGTGAAGGCAAGGTCTCGTCCGTCAACTCAGCTACCACCGCGAGCGCCGCGTGCAACCCCGAACGAATTGCCTCACAGTATCCTTCGGTACCGGCAAGCTGACCAGCCACATGCACGGGAATACCGAGTGCCACGGCAGCTGGCGTTGTAAGCCGCAGGCCGTCATCAAGCAGATGCGGAGCATCGACAAACGTGTTGCGATGCATAACACCCAAGCGCGCAAACTCGACATTCTGCAACCCAGGAATCATGCGAAACACGCGCTTCTGTTCGGTAAAAGTGAGGTTTGTTTGAAACCCTACAAGGTTATAACAGCTTCCATGAGCATCTTCAGCACGTAGCTGAAGAGCCGCCCAGGGTCGATGTCCTGTACGTGGGTCGGTAAGTCCCACCGGTTTAAGGGGACCAAAACGCGGAGCATCGTGTCCCTTACGTGCAATCTCCTCGATAGGTTGACAAGCCTGAAACAGATCACGTGCCTCAAAATCGCGCAGTATAACGCGCTCCGCCGCAATAAGCTCGGCAATGAACAGGTCATACTCTTCACGCGAGAACGGTGCATTCAAGTAGTCACCCACACCATCGCCACCATCTTCGTAGCGACTCTGCCGAAATAATAGCTCTTCATCGAGCGAGTCTGCCATAACGATAGGGGCAGCGGCATCATAAAAAGCCAGATGATTAGCTCCTGTCAGGAGAGCCAGTTCGTCTGCCAGCGCATCGCTCGTAAGTGGACCTGTAGCCACCACAAGGGCATCTGCTCGAGCAGCATAAGATGACAGGCTACGTGCCTCTTCTCGGACAAGTTCAATGAGTGGATGGGTTTCAATGCGCTCAGTAACGTCCCGAGAAAAAGCGACGCGGTCAACCGCAAGCGCACCGCCTGCTGCAACAGAGTGGCGACGCGCGGTTTCCATCAGATGCGACCCCAGTGCCTCAAGCTCGTATTTCAACATACCAGCAGCGCTCTCGGGCTTCATACTCTTCAACGAGTTAGAACATACTAACTCAGCACAATCGGCACCTACATGAACCGGAGTGACTGTCTGGGGGCGCATTTCAACAAGCCGCACGCTTATTCCGCGATCGGCAATTTGTAGCGCTGCCTCACTTCCTGCGAGTCCAGCACCTAGTATGACAACTGTTTGAGACATGTTGCCAGAATACCTTACTGTGCTGCTGGTAAGTTTGAAGATCTTGCGAAATGCGCACGCATTACGCAACTGGCAGAGCAACTCTCCTGCTCAATTACTTCGTCGAGCTATCTACTTACCGGTCCCCAACGCCCGTCAGGATAGCGAGCAACAATACCGGCAAGCTCCGCCTCGGCTAAACGCTGCATAAGCCACACGCGAGGCTCCTCTTTTCCGCAGAGCGAAAGAGCAAGAAGGTAGAGGTCTTCCGGGTGTATCGGCGCAGCACATAAAGCGGCAACAAGGGGATCGTCTTTGTCGGCAGAATCAATCAAACGCGCCCCTTCCTGCTGTTCTTCAGGTCCAGTAGGTGGCACTTTTAAGCAACCAAACAACGAAAACAATGCATCGGCAAACGAATCATCATCAACGATTGGCATAGCTCCCTGGTACAACAAACGATTCGCGCCCCGCGACGAGGCAGAGGTAATGGCACCAGGTACAACCAGCACATCACGGCCCGCGGCAAGAGCCTCGTCTGCCGTAGAAAACGTACCCGAAGGCAATCCAGCCTCCACAATGAGAACCGCTTTTGCCAGCCCCGCTATAAGACGGTTACGCAATCGGAACAAGTAGGGTTTAGGCGCACGATCCCAAGGATGCTCTGACACAATTGCGCCTCCCGCGTTGACAATACGCTGAAAAAGACCCTTATGTTCTGCGGGATAGAGCTCATCGCAACCTCCACCAAGAAAGACAGTCGTGGGCGCGCCCCTCTCAAGCGCAGCTTCGTGGGCAGCCGCATCGCACCCGCGCGCGCCACCCGATACAACAACCACCCCCTGCGCTGCCGCCGCGCCAGCAAACCGTCGCGCACAGGATATCCCATAGGGCGTTGCCTTACGGGCACCAACAACAGCCAATCCTTCTTTAAGTGCAGCGGGGTTTCCCACAACGTATAGACGCTCTGGCGGGTTGGGTATACGCGTCAAGGCGGCCGGATAACCCGCATCCTTGCAAGAAAACTCAGCTCGATCGCCTCGAAGTTTCATGATCCTACGCTTTCTCTAAAACGCAATCCCAGCGCCTCACACAAATGCGCTTTCGAAACGACGGCCTCCTCTTCCATGTCGGCAATAGTACGCGCAACAGTCAGTGTTCGCACAATAGCGCGCCCACTCATGCGAGCTATTCCCGTTGCTTTTTCATAGAATGCGCGGTTAGTATCGGAAAGCCCACACGAGGCAACAAGTGCCGCCATCGTGCCATCATCATCGGCACGCGCGCGGCGCCAGGAGGCATACTCTCTCGCGCGCAAAACCCCTTGTCGTAATTCGTCCGACGACACGCCCCCGCCTGTTTCGAGAACCTCATGCGGTGCAATGCGCTGCACAGCAATATGTAAATCAATGCGATCCATCAAGGGTCCACCTATCCGATTTTGATAGGTGTGAATCTGCGATACCGTACACGTACACTCATGTTCCGCATCGCCAAAGTAGCCGCACGGACACGGATTTGAAGCTGCCACCAGCATAAAACACGACGGAAAGATAACATTGCCGTCGGCCCTCGTAACCACAACGCGCCCCAATTCCAACGGTTGCCGCAAAGCTTGCAGCGCCGAAGGTTTAAATTCGGGCATTTCATCCAAAAACAAGACACCTCTATGTGCCAGCGACACCTCACCCGGACGCGGCGGTGATCCACCGCCTACCAATCCCGCCAGGGAAGCCGAATGATGCGGACTACGAAAGGGGCGAGCACCACCCAATACCGCAGCCATATCCTCTCCGGCAATCGAGCAAACAAGCGCTGCTTCAAGAGCCTCATGCTCATCAAGGGGCGGAAGAATAGAGGGAAGACGCGAAGCCAGCATGGTCTTACCCGAACCGGGTGGACCCGTCATAAGTACGCCATGATTTCCTGCTGCGGCAACTTGCAGCGCACGCTTCGCCAGATCGTGTCCTGCCACCTCTCGAAAATCAGACAGTGTCACCTCTCGGCGAGGTGCTGCTGCCTGCAAGACAGGTAGCTCCCCAGAACGAAAATCCGCAAGTGTACGCACACCTCGCTGGATAAGTCCCTCAATGGCAACCAGCTCTTTGGGTACCGAAGCACATATCAGATCACACCCGCGGTCTCGCGCACAAAGAGCATAAGCTAATAGCCCCGTTACCGAACGGACCATCCCCTCCATTGACAGCTCCCCTACCAGCACAGACCCTGAAACTATGCGTTGATCCAGTTGTCCGGTCGCCACCAGAACCCCGACAGCTATGGGCAGGTCGAACCCCGATCCCGTCTTTCGTAAAGCACCAGGAGCAAGATTTATCACAACACGTTCATTGGGCATAGAAAATCCGCTTGCTCGCAGTGCCGCGCGCACTCGCTCACGTGCTTCTTGGATAGCAGCATCAGGCATACCCACAATGCAGAACGCAGGTAGCCCACTGCCAACCACCACCTCAACATCCACCGGCACCGCTTCGATACCGCGCAGTGTTGCTCCCTGAACAGTGCAGCGTCCAAACACTACAATCACCCAACCGCAAAAGCGTTAATATGATGGCGCACGAGCGCTCGGTCGGGCGACACTGTTACCAGCGAAATGACATCGAAGCGCACTATCACATCTGTCACCTCGTAATTCTGAAGAAAGTGCGCCGCAATACGCTCATATCGCTGGCGTTTTGTCTTATCTACCGCTTCGGAGGGCAGACCCTTCTCAATGGACGAACGCGTTTTTACCTCTATGAATACCAACGTATCGTCATCTCGCGCAATAATATCGGCCTCACCAGCAACGCATGTCCAATTGCGTTCAAGAATGTCATAACCACGTCGATCAAGAAAACGTACCGCAGCATCCTCCCCCCGACGCCCTAAATCAACGTTGTGTCGTTTCGAAGATCGTGCTGGTTCAATTTGCTTTTTTAAAGGTTGCACCTTGTCTTCTGCTGGCGTGGAACATTCTTCCTCATCTTGTGCACCTATTGTTCTGCCTGCCAGCCACTCCTGTGCGGCCATACTATGTTGATCCATATGATCACCCCTTTCTTCCGTGAGGGCATCATAGAACCGCAACCTTACCGCACAACCGTCCGCATGGTCTCAATAGAGCCATCCGAATCATTCATTTTTTAGGCAAAAACCCAGCATGCATTCAACAAATACGCAGCACAATTCGCGCACCCTTCCAACGAAAAACTAGCAAGGAATAAGTCCCGACTCGTTTTCACGCATAACTACAGACGACAGCAGCAATCCCTACTCTTACTTTCTTGTTTTTTGTGGAACAACTACTGGTTGCCTACCTTTACCTGATAACTAAGGTCATGGACGAAAAGACCAGGAGCGCACTTTACCCAAGGCAGTCGGGGGTTTAGCGCGCTGAAAAGACCTACAAAGGCAATCGGTGCGGCAGGAGCTAAACGTGGCGGTGAGGCGGGAATGACAGGGTCAAGGATGGAGAGAGGGGGATGGCAGTACGAAAAAGCAAAAGAAAAAATGACCCCTTTAGAATAAAGCCTGCTGCGTGAATGCGGTACAAAAAGAGGCACGATGAATGGGTGAAAGCCCAAAGCGCTTGATGGCTTCAATATGCGCAGCACTCGCGTAGCCTTTACAGGAATCAAAACCATATGCTGGATACTGCTGAGCGTAGCGACACATGAGAGCATCACGCTCGACCTTAGCAACAATCGAAGCAGCAGCAATAGAAGCACACCGCGCGTCACCTTTAATAACGTTCACTTCGCGCTCATCAAGATGCATCGGATTACCATCCAGCAGAACAACGTCGGGCCTCACTCCCGCCTGTTCGATATGCGCCACAGCACGACGGAATGCCATAAGCAACGACGCCGTCATGCCTGCTGCATCAATATCGGAAGGCTCAATGTATTCAACCGTCCACGCAATGGCCACCCGCTTAACCACCTCGGCAATATGCTCACGCATTTCTGGTTTTACTTGCTTGGAATCGTTGAGTCCCTCAATACGGGAATCGGGCGGCAGCACAACAGCACCCACCGCAAGTGGCCCCGCGAGTGGACCGCGGCCCACCTCATCTAGCCCCACAATCACACCATTCCCCCGCCCAGCAGCCAACGTACGCTCATAATCATAGAGCGAGGTAAGTCGCTCATGTTCGGCCTGCTCGGCTTCGAGACGTCGACGTGCCACTTCTACCGCATCACGCACACCCTTGCGCGCATCAGCTACAAGCGATCGCTCCAACACAGCAAACTCTTGCATGCCCGCCTGTTGGAGACGAAGCTTAATCTCGGCAACTGTCGTACCCATACCGATGCGCCCTTCTCTCATTAAGGTACCGCTTCACTAGACGGCCCTCATGTCATCATACCAAAACACCTGTTTAGAATTACAGAAAGCTCCTCGCCGTGAGACGAGGAGCTTTCCCGTTTAAATAAAGAATATCGCTCGAAAATCCTAGCGGAAGGCCTTCTCTTTGATCTTAGCAGCCTTGCCCACCTTGTCACGCAGATAATACAGTTTAGCGCGACGTACGTCACCCTCACGAACCACTTCGATCTTCTCAATCTTCGGGGAATGTACCGGGAACGTACGCTCCACACCAATAGAGAAGCTAATCTTGCGAACCGTAAACGTCTCACGACTAGAAATACCGTGACGACGAATCACATCGCCCTGGAACACCTGGACACGCTCACGGCTGCCCTCGACGATACGGTAATGGACCTTCACGTTGTCGCCCACGTTGAAATCAGGGAGGTCCTGCTTAATCTGCTGCTGTTCGATAGCGCGAATGATGTCCATGTTCTTTATCCTTCTATGTGTTCAAAATAAAACTAATAGCGTGTTCTGAGTAAAGACACGATTGGAAATTATACCTCTCAACTGGCATCAACGCAAGGAAAAACGATCGTCTCACTGCGTTTTTTCTCAAAATTGCATCTCCTTCACGCAATATGCAGAATTACAACCCCACACTTATATAAGCATAAGCAGCGCATACGCAGCTACACCGGACACGGCGCTCCATAAAAGCGATTTAGTTTTCCATGCCACCAACGCTACCACACCCGCAGCCACAAGCGGAGCCGCAGCAGGCCAAAGGCCCGCATCAAACATACCCGGCGACAAAAGATCGTTTGCCACCAACGCAGCAAACGCGGCCGGCGGGATAAAGCCAAGCGCACGCTCAACCCCTTCAGGCAGTTGTTTCCCTTTCAACAAAAACAACGGCAGTACGCGACACACCAGCATGGTAATCGCGCAACAAACGAAAACAATAAGGAAATCGCCCCAACCCATCGACTGCATTTATCCACGCTCCTTTGCCCACGTGAACAATAAGGCAGCCATCACACCAACAAGCGCGCCCACCAAAATAGCCGGGCCTCCCAGCCCGATGGTCTTACAAGTAAACACACCAAGCATCGCCGCACCCGCCGCCACAAACGTCGCAGCAGAAGCTTTTTGAGAAACCAAGAGACATATAAAGATTGAAGTCATTGCAAACGCTGCAATAGCCAAAGGTACGCCTACCGCATTGCCCACTAATACACCCACCACGTTTGAAAGCGCCCACGAGCTCTGCGACATAAGATTAACCGCGGTAGCCCGGCCAACCGACCAGTCACCCTCTGCGAACTTCGCCGTATTCACGCCATAGCTCTCATCGGTAACGGTAGCAGCAAACAGGAAAGCTAAACGCTTCTTCACCCCTTCACAACGTGGAGCAAATGAAGCAGCATAAAGTGTTTGACGCGTATTAACCAGTGACACACTCGCAATGATAGAGGCAATGGGCGACGCCGCCAGCCACATATTCGGGATCATGAACTGCCCTGCCCCCGAATAAAACAGTGCAGAAAGCAGCAACACTTGTACTGCATCCAAACCAATAGAAGAACACAGAATGCCACACGGTAGACCAATAGCCACATAGCCTAACATAATAGGCAATGCGGCGGAAAACGACTGACGTATATGATCTCGAGAAAGCATAGCTTATCGATTATACAAGTTTCATGCACCTGCGCAAGATGGCTCCCCTACCACGTGAAAAAACCTAGTAATGCAACGAACGCGGTACGAACAACTGCTGAAACTGATTCTTCGCGTAGCGATCGGTCATACCGGCCACAAAATCACACACCGCGCGCAAATCATCCCCGTCTGAAATCACCCGGTATTCTTGTGGTACCTGCTCGATATGATCGACATAGTAATCGAAGAGTGCGCTTATGAGATAAGTTGCCTTTTCCACTTCCGCCAATACCACAGGCGATTGGTACACGCGTCCGAACAAGAACGACCGCAGCTCCATCATGGCATTCCAAATAGAATCACTCATGCGAATGTCGCCACACGCAGCCGAGGTCTCCACCATATCGAGTACAAGCGTTTCGATACGTGAAGAATGATCTGGGCCCAATATGGCATGAGTCGATGTAGGTAGGTCATTTTCAGCCAAAATACCCGCTCGGATAGCATCATCGATATCATGATTCACATATGCGATACGATCAGCCGTACCCACAATGCGTCCCTCAAGCGTCTCGGCACGCAGGGTTCCCGTATGATTAAGAATACCATCACGCACCTCAGGTGTCAGATTTAATCCTTTTCCACCGTTTTCAATACGCTCAACCACACGCAAGCTTTGCTCATTATGTCGATAAAGTAGCGAAGCCTCCGACGAGCATATATCAATACCCCGATGACGCGCGAGACAATAAGACAAAGCATCCTCACCCGTATGCCCAAACGGCGTATGTCCTAAATCATGTCCGAGCGATATCGCCTCCGTCAAATCCTCATTTAAGCCTAGGGCACGGGCAATAGTGCGAGCGATCTGAGAAACTTCTAGCGTATGCGTGAGTCTTGTGCGAAAGTGGTCACCCTCAGCAGCCAAGAACACCTGAGTTTTGTGCGAAAGGCGACGGAATGACTTCGTATGCAATATCTTGTCACGGTCACGTTGGTAATCGTTGCGCAGTATATCGGGCTGAGCCGAACAAGCGCGCCCCTCACCCTCATCGGCAAATGCCGCATCGGAAGAAAGCCTCTCGTGCTCACGCTGTTCTTGGTCCTCGCGGTAGATAATGCGCATGGGAACCTCCTTGCAACCTCGCTGCATATCGTCCATTCTAGCTTAGCCTACCTGGCTCGAACACCCCCTGCTCAGTGACAATGGCAGTAATAAGGTCAGCTGGGGTAACATCAAAGGCAGGGTTCCACACTTCCACACCAGTCAAGGGCCGCGGTAAAACCTCGGAAGGTTCGCGTTGCTCGATAGGGATGCCTGAACCGTCAGCTAACGAGAAGTCGATGGTGGACGTCGGAGCCGCTACATAGAACGGAATGCCATGGTAGCGTGCCAGAACGGCTACACCGTAGGTTCCAATCTTGTTGGCCACGTCCCCATTAGCGGCAATGCGATCAGCACCAACGAATACCGCGTCTACCTGACCCGCAGCCATGAGACTTGCTGCCATATTGTCACAAATAAGCGTACAAGGGATACCCACACGCGATAGCTCCCAGGCCGTCAGGCGCGCACCCTGCCCCACTGGACGTGTCTCGTCGGCATACACGCGCTCAACCAAACCTCGCTCTGCGGCTGCATACACGATACCAAGAGCCGTACCATAAAAGGCAGTAGCCAAGCTTCCTGCATTGCAGTGCGTAAGCAGGCGGCTGCCTGGGCCCACAAGGGCAGCGCCCTGTTCTCCAATAGCCCGATTTGTTGCTTCATCTTCCGCCTCCATACGTTTCACGTTAGTAAAGAGGAAATCGGCCACATCACTCGGTGCAGCACCTTCCGCTGCAACCGTCTGCGCTCGCCTAGCTGCACGGCGTACCGCCCATTCCAAATTTACTGCAGTCGGACGCGCGCAAACAATTTCGTCAGCCACCGATTCAATCTCTTCCAGAAACTGAGGCATCGCCTGGCTGCATCCATGCGACACGGCACGGGAAGCACCTTCATTGCAAGCCCAAAGAGCCAACGCACCAGCTCCCGCGATACCAATAGCTGGCGCCCCCCGCACACCAAGATCTTTAATGGCATCAACTACCTGATGCCACTCCCTCGTACGTTCGAAATGAAGAGCGTCAGGCAACTTTCTTTGATCAACATAAGAGAAGCAGGCTCGCCCCTCAGGATCACGCTCAAGCGCAACGGTATGCGGTAGGTTGTCTAAGCATATCTTCTTCACCATTGAGAACGTCCTTTCGTTTCGTCAGGTCATTTTACCTCATCACCAAAGACGTCACGAAACAATGGCATACGGGAGACACGTAATGCTTTCATGACCGACACATGACGGTTCGGTGGATACTAACGCCTATCAGGTATCGTCGGTTTCACTTTGATATAAACCTTCATTGTAGGGGGAAAGGAAACACCATGCACTCTCGTACCGACCATCCGCGCCCCTCTGTTTCATCCACGGTAACCCATCATACCAACCCTGAGTCAACCAACAACCCCGTGCACACCGCCGTAAAGGCACCATGGCACGCAAAGACCCCCAACGACGTACTCGCAGCCTTCGAATCAAAAGAGCAGGGGCTTTCAAATGCCGAAGCACGGAAGCGCTTAGCGAAATACGGACCCAACGAACTCGCCTCGAAGCCCCCTAAAACACTCGGTGCTATGGTGCGCGAGCAACTGGGCGATCCTATGGTTCTTATTCTTTTAGTTGCCGCCATACTCTCTGCCCTATTACAGGAATGGGCCGAAGCTGGCATCATCACTGCTATCGTGATAGTAAATGCGGTTATTGGTATTGTGCAAGAACGCAATGCACAGTCTTCCCTTGAGGCATTACGAACCATGAGTGCCCCCAGCGCTCGTGTTATACGTGATGGCGTTGAAGAGATAATTCCTGCGCACAACCTTGTCGTAGGTGACATCGTTCAACTGGGCGATGGCAGCATGGTGCCCGCCGACCTAAGGCTTATCCAAGCAGCCAGTCTGCGCATCCAGGAATCGTCGCTCACCGGAGAGTCGGTTCCCGTTGAGAAAGATGCTGCTGCTGATGTAGCACCGGGAGCTCCTTTGGGAGATCGGACAACAATGGCATTTGCCACCGCCATTGTCACCGGAGGACGCGGCACCGGCGTGGTCACCGCTACCGGAATGCATACCGAGGTGGGCCAGATTGCCAGCCTCCTCGAAGGAGACGAAGAACTTGACACCCCTCTAAAACGTAAACTCGCATCCTTCGGCAAGCTACTCACTATCATAGGAGTAGCTGCTGCAGTAGTTGTACTTGCCATCGGCATGGCCTACGGGCGTCCTTTCGCCCCCATGCTTCTTTTAGCTATTTCACTAGCCATTTCAGTAATCCCCGAAAGTCTGCCGGCCACGGCCACTATCGTTATGGCATTAGGGGTAAAGCGCATGGCAAAGCACCAAGCCTTAGTGCGTCGTTTGCCCGCCGTCGAGACATTAGGTGGTGCAACCGTAATATGTACCGACAAGACCGGCACCCTCACTGAAAACCGCATGAGCGTCGTGCGCGTTGCTTTAGGCCCCAACCTTGACCAAAACAGCACCGATACGCCCGAAGAGGCAGCTCACGCCCACCCAACTTTGTTTGGCGACCTCGCATTTGTAGCGGTCCTCTGCAACGATGCTAGTTTTACCGAATCCAACAACACTAAGCCTCATCCAAATAACACCACGCAGAGCGCCCTCAACACAACCTCAACGCCTATCGCAACGCCAGGCTCCATCATCGGAGACCCCACGGAAGGTGCATTACTTATACTGGCACGCAATCACGGCGTCGATCCCACCGATCTGCGTAGCGCTTACCCTCGCCTTGCCGAGCGCCCGTTCGATTCAGATCGCAAGCGCATGACCACTATGCACGAACGTGAAGGCCAGGTGGTAGCAGCCGTAAAAGGCGCACTCGATGGCATATTACCCCGTTGCACTTTTATCATGGATGACGGCGGTCCGCGGCCGATTACCGACCAAGACAAAGCCAACGCGCTCGCCATAGCAGCACACCTTTCCGATGAAGCTTTGCGCGTACTGTCCTTTGCCCTACGCGCGCTACCAAACATACCTCCCGAGAGCGAGGATGTCGAACAAGATCTTATATTAGTCGGACTGGTTGGCATGATGGATCCGCCTCGCCCCGATGTACGGGCTGCAGTCGAAACCTGTCGCACCGCTGGCGTGCGCACGGTTATGATCACAGGTGATCACGCCGCCACCGCCCGTGCTATTGGAGCTGAGCTAGATATATATCGCCCTGGCGACCTTGTAGTTACCGGCAAGGAATTGGATTCAATGGACGACGCGCAACTTGATGAAGCCGCGCGACGTGCCAGCGTATTCGCCCGCGTTTCCCCCTTCCACAAACTACGCATCGTTCGATCTCTTAAAGCCGACGGCGAAATTACCGCCATGACAGGAGACGGCGTCAATGATGCGCCCGCCCTCAAGGCTGCCGATATTGGCGTTGCCATGGGCATTACCGGCACCGACGTTGCAAAAGATGCTTCCGATATGATTTTGCTAGACGATCGTTTTACTACTATCGTCTATGCGGTAAAGGAAGGTCGTCGTGTTCACCGCAATATCCAAAAAGTGGTGCAATTCCTGGTGGCCGACAACCTCGCTGAAATTGTAGTCTTGCTCATTGCGGTAGCCCTAAACTGGAATGCACCGCTTACCGCCGTGATGATCTTGTGGGTAAACCTCGCAACAGCAACCCTTCCCGCACTCGCCCTGGGTGTTGAACCCGCAAGCAAACACATCATGGAGCACCCACCTTTGCGCGCAGGCACGCTTCTGGAGCCACGCCTTATCAAGCGCGTAGTATTCCAGGGTCTATTCGTAGCCGCTTTCGCCCTCTTTGCCTTTATTTTAGGACGCGACGTGGGTGGAGATGAGGCTATTGGACGCACAATGGCTTTTGCCGTGCTCACTTTCTCGCAAGTTTTACGCGCCATAAACCAACGATCCACTACCGATCCGGTATGGAACCGCGAAGGTGGACGCAACCCCCAGTTGGGCTGGGCCGTAGTCGCCAGTACCGCTTTGGTGCTGATTGTTCTGCTAGTGCCGCCGATACTTGACGCCTTTGGTGGTGCGCCCATGAACGCTTGGCAATGGGCCATCGCACTGGGTCTTGCGGTTCTCTCACTTGTACAGACCGAAATTGCCAAGGCTATTGGAAGGTGGAAGGCAGCAAGAAAGATAGTTTGATCAATTTGGTCTAACCCGCTCGGCATCCCCATAAAGCACGATAGTAACGACAGTTACACTGGTGACATTAGTACAAAGTAGGTTCGTTAATTTTAGACAGCTTAGACAAAGAGATAATGAAATCGTACAGCCCACAGAAAAGGAGACCCGCTTTATGCGGATCTCCTTTTCTGTAAAAGCCTTAACAAACGCTTATTTATCGCGTGCGTCGCCCATCGTCTCGGCAAGGGCAGCCTGACCAGCAGCCAAGCGAGCCAGCGGAACACGATAAGGCGAGCAGCTTACATAGGTGAGGCCAATCTTGTGGAACGTCTTCACCGAATCAGGATCGCCGCCGTGCTCACCGCACACGCCCAGCGTGATATCCGGATTCGTAGCGCGACCCTTCTGGCAGGCGATGTCAACCAACGCAGCAACGCCGGGGTCAACGGTCTCGAAGGGGTTATAGGGCAAAATGCGACGTTCGAGATAACGCGGGACAAACTTCGACTCCACATCATCACGGCTAAAGCCGAACGCCGTCTGCGTCAAGTCGTTGGTGCCGAAGCTGAAGAAGTCGGCCTTGGTGGCAATCTCGTCAGCAGTAACCGCAGCGCGCGGCAGCTCGATCATCGTACCAATGGCGATGTTTAACTCGACCCCTTCCTCAGCGGCAACCTGAGCAAGCACCTCTTCGGCCTCGGTACGCAGCGTCTCCAGCTCAGGCAAAACACTCACCAAAGGAATCATAATTTCCGGCTCGGGATGCAAGCCTTCTTTCTGCAAACGAGCAGTTGCAGTGGCGATAGCACGCACCTGCATGGCCGGAAGCTCCGGATACAGGATAGCAAGACGACAGCCGCGCAAACCCAACATCGGATTTACTTCAGCCATAGCATCGCACTGGCTCAACAAGGTACGCTTCTCGGCAATTTCAGCCGGAGACGCGCCTTCGCACTCCATACGCGTAATCTCAACTTCCAACTCACGCGGTGCCGGCAAGAATTCGTGTAGTGGCGGATCCAGCAAACGCACGATAACCGGCAGACCGTCCATGGCTTTAAACATACCATAGAAATCACCTGTCTGGGCCTCCAACAAGTCGGCAAGAGCTTTCTCGCGAACAGCCGGCTCTTCGTTCAAAATAAACGACTGGATAATCTGTTTGCGGTCGCCTAGGAACATATGCTCAGTACGGCAAAGGCCAATGCCTTCAGCACCAAAGCCACGCGACAACTCGGCATCCTCAGGGTTGTCGGCGTTAGCGCGCACACCCATGGTACGGAACTCGTCTGCCCATTCCAAAATAGTATCCAGGTCGCCCGTAAGCTCAGGCAATACCAGCTCTACCGCACCCAACACCACCGAGCCTGACGTGCCATCGATGGAGATCATATCGCCTTCACGGATAACGATATCGGTACCGGCGATAATCGCTTCCTTCTTCTCGGCATCAATTTTCAGGGTCTCAGCGCCACAAACACACGGGGTACCCATGCCACGAGCGATAACTGCCGCATGGCTCGTCTTGCCACCATGTGAGGTAAGAATACCCTCAGCAGCAATCATACCAGCCAGATCGTCGGGGTTTGTCTCCCAGCGCACCAAAACACACTTGCGACCAGATTCGGTGGCAGCTACCGCATCAACAGCAGAGAATACCGCCTCGCCTACCGCAGCGCCCGGGCTCGCGTTCAGGCCTTTTGCTACTACGTCGTAGTTGGCGTGCTTATCAAATTGCGGGTGCAACAGCTGATCGAGCTGCTCAGGATCGACGCGCATGACGGCCTCTTTCTTGGAAATGAGGCCCTCTTTCTCCATTTCAATAGCAATATGCAGTGCAGCGGCGGCAGTACGCTTACCTACGCGAGTCTGCAGCATCCAAAGCTTGCCTTGCTCGATAGTGAACTCAATGTCACACATGTCGCGGAAGTGGTTCTCCAGCGTCACAAACACCTCTTCGAGCTCGGTTCCCGCCTCTTCAAGACCCTCAACATGCTTGAGTTCAGCAATGGGGCTCGTATTGCGGATACCCGCTACGACATCTTCACCTTGAGCGTTAACTAGGTAGTCGCCGTAGAATTCCTTTTCGCCATTCGCGGGATTACGCGTAAACGCAACGCCAGTGGCACTGGTGTTGCCCTTATTGCCAAACACCATGGACTGCACATTAACCGCCGTACCCAAATCGTCAGCGATTTTGTTCTGCTTGCGATAGAGCGTAGCACGCGGATTGTTCCAGCTACCAAACACGGCCTCAATAGCCAGTTGCAGCTGCACGCTGGGATCTTGCGGGAACTGCACCATGCCACCCACCACAAGGGTCGGATACTCGGTAGCCGACACGTTATCAGTAAAAATTCGCTTGAACTCGGTTACAAGTCCCTGTAGATCTTCGGCGGTAAGATCGGTGTCGGAAGCTACGCCGCGATCGTTCTTCATAGCTGTAATAGCATTTTCAAACAAATCGCCGTCGAGGCCCATAACTACGGAAGAGAACATCTGAATAAAGCGACGATAGGAATCCCATGCAAAACGAGGGTTCTCAGTCTGAGTAATAAGACCCTTGATGGATTCGTCGTTCAGGCCGAGGTTCAGCACGGTGTCCATCATGCCCGGCATAGACAACGGGGCACCGGAGCGCACGGACACGAGCAGCGGGTCACTGGCCTCGCCAATCTTCTTACCCATGCGGGTTTCTAGATCCTCACGGTATTTCTGGATGGTGTCAAGCACGCCTTCGGGCCACACATTGCCGGCGTTAGCGTATTCCATGCATGTCTGGCATGAGATGGTGAATCCCGGAGGCACCGGGAGTCCGATGTTGGCCATTTCGGCGAGGTTTGCCCCCTTGCCGCCCAGCACCGCCTTCATAGACGTGTTACCCTCGGTTACGTTGTTACCCTCTGCGTCTTTGCCAAAAGCATAGACTCGTTTGACTTCTTCAGTCACCTTTTTTCTCCTTAAACACGATGCCAGTCGTACAGAGTTTCGAACCACGTAGATTCGCAGGCCTATCCCATCATATCAGCCGATGGAGGGTGAGCGCGCTCATAGTAACGCAAAATCTCTTGGGCGGTTTCCTCAACGGCTCGATTTTCGGTGTGAACGACAATGCAACCGAGTTTGCGCATAAGAGCGCGTGCCTCGTCGAGATCCTGATAAACATACTCAGGATCTGCATAGCTCTTTGCCACCACGCCAGCGTTTCCAAGACGCCGCTGACGTATACCCACCAACACCTCAGGCGTGGTCATAAGACCAAACAAACGCGTACGGTCGACATCGGCCAATTCGCGCGGTGGAGCCGTATGGAGGTCTAGCGGAATATTTGCCACCTTGTAGCCCTGCTGGGCCAAATAGATGGATGTCGGAGTCTTCGACGAGCGAGATACACCCAAAAGAACGATGTCTGCTTGAGTCAACTCCTGAGGGTTGCGACCATCGTCGTGTGCGATGCTAAACTCGATAGCTTCAATACGTCGGAAGTAATATTGGTCAGCCACATGCAAACCACCGGGCTTGGTCGACGGAGCCAGCCCGGTCATATGCGCAATAGCAGCAATAGCATCGGTCATAAGATCGATAGCAACCAAATCGTTACGTTCGGCAGCATAAGATGCCAGTTCATGCGCCAATTCACGATTTACTAAGGTATAAAAGATCAGCATGCGTCCATCGCCTGTGCGCTCGCGATGAAAGGCGCCATGAACTTCTATGAACTCACGTATCTCGTCGAAAGACCCCGCCTTAGGCAGTACTTCAATACAGGGATTTGTCACGCCAAACTGGGCGGCAGCCGCACGGGCCACCGCCTGGGCAGTGATTCCCACCGAGTCGCTAACCACATGGATAGTGGGTAGCGGCGTCACGTTCTCGTGCGGGATAAGATCAGTCATGGCTCTACTTCGCACCCTTAGCCATGTTGCCGAAATCGGCAACATTGGCAAATACACCTACGAAACGGTTTAGTAAGCGCAGGCGGTTCTCACGTACGTTGACATCTTCATCCATGATAAGCACATCGACAAAGAAGGTGTCGATGGGGCCACGCAGCGCGGCGAGGGCGGAGAAAGCAGCCGTATAGTCATCGGAAGCAAGGGCGGTTGACACACGTGCTTCCACCTCATCGATAGCTGAAAGGAGCGCCCGCTCAGCGTCGCCCGCAAGCGCTTCGTCAACCACAGTACCTAAGGTGGTATCGCGCAGGTTGTTTGCACGCGCGTAGGCGGTAGCTAAATTATCAAACGTCTCAGGCTCGTGGTTACGCGCAGATTCGAGCGCACGTGTACGGGCAATAACCTGCACAGGTTCCTGAACACCGGCTGCAAGCACGGCATCAATAGTATCAGGAGAATTACCTTCATCACGAAGCATAACCTTTGTGCGCGTAACAAAGAAATCCAACACCTTGGCGCGCACTTCGGCAAAGTCGAAATCGATACCAGCACGTTGATAGGTTTCGAGTGACGCATCGATAGCGCGTCCAAGCGATATCGGCAACCCGCCCTCCAGCATGGCTACAATACCAATGGCACCTCGACGCAACGCAAACGGGTCAGACGAACCGGTTGGACCCTGCCCCACGGCAAACAAACCGCAGATAGTATCCAACTTGTCAGACACTGCCACAATCTTGCCCACGCAGGAAGCGGGTGGCTCATCGCCAGCAAAGCGCGGACGATAATGATCGGCGATAGCCTGAGCCACCTGCTCATTCTCTCCTGAAGCCGTAGCATAATACGACCCCATAACGCCCTGCACGCTGGTAAATTCAACCACCGCGCCGGTAACCAGATCGGCTTTAGCGAGGTAAGCAGCACGCACAGCATCAACGACGTCGGTCTCACGTAAAGCTGCATCGGCAGCCAAGTGACCAGCAAGCGCCACGATGCGATCGGTCTTATCCTTCATCGTGCCCAGAGTCTCTTGGAACACCACTTCATCCAAACGGTCGACAAACGCCTCGAGCGGTATCTTAAGATCTTCCTCGTAGAAAAACTTTGCATCGGACAGGCGCGGGCGCACTACACGCTCGTTGCCGCTCCGGATAATGTCGGAATACTTCGGGTCGCCATTCGACACGAAAATGAACTTATTCGTCAGCTTACCCGCAGGGTCGTACAACGGGAAATAACGCTGATGCATGAGCATCGCGTCCACAATGATTTCCTCGGGAACGCGCAGGAAATCCTCATCAAAGGTGGCCACAATAACGGTGGGATACTCAGACAGATTGGTAACCTCGAGAAGTGTTTTTTCCGGCAACTCGGCTCGAAAGCCTGTTTCGGCCTCGACGCGCTCAACGCCTGTACGTATTGCGGCAACGCGCTCCTGCTCGCTCGTCACAACGAAGGCACTTTCGATAACACCTATCAAATCGGCAGCACAGGCCACCTCATGCGGTCCAGGCGACAGGAAGCGATGACCACGTGTCAGGTTCCCTGCCTTAAGGCCGGCGAACTCCACGGGAATCACGCGCTCATCCAGAAGCGCCACCAGCCACCGCACTGGACGCGAGAAGTACTGACGTGTCGTACCCCAACGGCACGACTTCGGCCAAGAGATATCCTCAAGAATGCCGTGTAGCACCTCGGGTAAAAGCTCAGCCACGTCACGAGCCGGAATACTCTTCGTGACAAACACGTACTCTACGCCGTTTTCCTCGCGGCGCTCAAGCGCGTCTACATCCAAACCCTTACCACGCGCGAAGCCGATAGCGGCCTTTGTTGGGCCACCCTGCTCATCGAAGGCTATCTTAGCGGACGGTCCGCGAAATACCTCCTCAAGAGCCTCAGTAGCATCGGCCACCTCGGCAATAATAGCCACTAAACGGCGCGGCGAGGTATAGATAGAAACAGCACCGTGCGGGATGCGCACCGCGTCGAGCGCTGCGGGTACAAGCTTCTCCAACTGCAAGGTTGCCTTATGCAAATCGAACGCCGGAATCTCCTCGGTGCCAATCTCAAAAGCAAGCGTATGTAGATTACTCATGATCGGCCTCCTTCCCCGCGTCGGTCACCGATACCGCAGCGTCACCCACTTCCCCAACGCCATCCGCTACTTGCCCCACAACGTGTTCCATATAAGACGCACACACCGCCTTCGCCAACGTACGTACGCGCAGAATATAGGCCATGCGCTCGGTTGCCGAAATCACGCCGCGGGCATCCAGTAAGTTGAACGTATGGCAACACTTAAGCACGCTGTCGTAGGCAGGTAACGGTAAGCCAGCAGCAAGCGTGCGCTGACATTCAGTCTCGCGGTCACTGAATTCCTGAAACAAAAATTCCGTATCAGCTACCTCAAAGTTGTAGGCAGAATACTGGCGCTCATTTTCTAAATACACATCACCATAAGTGAATGTGACACCGTCGTCTCCGCGTGCCCACACGATATCAAACATGCTGTCTACGCCCTGCACGTACATAACCAGTCGTTCCAAACCATAGGCAATTTCAACAGGCACCGGACTACACTCAAAACCACCCACCTGCTGGAAATAAGTGAACTGCGTACACTCCATGCCGTCAATCCACACTTCCCAGCCGAGACCCCAGGCACCCAACGTTGGGCTCTCCCAGTCATCCTCAACGAAACGCACATCATGTGCATCCACATCGATGCCAATGGCGCGTAAAGATCCTAGGTACAAATCCTGAATATTATCAGGCGAGGGCTTCATTAGTACCTGGAATTGGAAATAGTGCTGAGTGCGATTCGGATTCAAACCGTAACGCCCATCCGTAGGACGGCGGCAACCCTGCACGTAAGCTGTTCGCCAGGTATCCGGACCAAGAGAGCGCAGTGTAGTGGCTGGCGCATTCGTACCAGCACCTACCTCGTTGTCATAGGGCTGCAAAATAACACAGCCAGCATCAGCCCAGTAGCGTTGTAGGTTCATGATGACGTCTTGAAACGTTGGCGGCAACGGCTTGCATGCTGCCTCACTGCCCGCAGTTACCGCGGGTACGGTCTCGGTTGGCATGATTCTCCTTGTCTTCCCTATCCTTGATGGCCACGCAAGGCGGCACTTGTTCCTTACGAAAACGCTAGTTCAGTAGACCGAAGTTGTTCAATGGCCAATATATAAGCATACCCCGCCCCGTCACGGTACTCTCTTCGATGGCACCAAAGTAACGTGAGTCTTGAGAGTTCGTACGATTATCGCCCATGACCCACAAGTGGTTGGCGGGAATAGTATAGGGGTAGGAAAAATTGGTTCCCAGCGCTGTTTTTAGTGGCTCAGAGGGCAGACCGTGGGTGTAAGGCTCACTTAGAATCACCCCATCAACAACCACGTTGCCGTCGACAAGATCAACCGTCTGACCGCCTACCGCGATACAACGCTTGATAAGCACACGACCAGGAATTTCGGGATCCTGAAATGTTACGATGTCGCCTGGCTTCGGGTCGCGCAGATAGTAACTCACCTTCTCCGAAAACACCATGTCGCCGGTCATGATGGTAGTTTCCATCGAGCCGGAAGGAATCTCGTAAGGTTGAAAAACGAACGTACGCAAAGCCCACGATAGCCCAAAAACAAAGGCAACCATAATAAGTAGGCTGAGAAGGCTCCTAAAAATGCTTCGCTTGCGAGGCTCGGCGTGCTGCCCAGAATCCATAAAGGTCGTCTATCCTTTCTGAACGAGCGCATAACGCCCGAATGAGGTCACGAGCGTATATGATAGCGCTTCGAGGCTAAACGCCCGGCTCAGTCGATAAACTCTTCAGAAATTCCCGATCAGCGGGCGAAAGATCGACATCTTCCAGTAAGTCAGGGCGCAATCGCGCGGTACGCTCAAGACTTTGCTCCCGCCGCCAACGCGCTACGCGCGCATGATCACCCGACAGCAACACCGCAGGAACTTCCACGCCTCGAAATACTGACGGGCGTGTGTACTGGGGATACTCCAACAGACCATCGGCAAAACTCTCACCAAGAGCGCCCGTCTCAGCACCTAGCACGCCAGGAAGTTTACGCACAACGGCATCAATGACCACCATGGATGCCAGCTCACCACTGGTAAGCACGTAGTCTCCCAACGAAACGGTATAATCGGCAAGAGCGTAGGCACGCTCATCAATGCCCTCATAGTGCCCACACACGAACAACAACCGCTCCTCCCGAGCAAGTTCGCTCGCAAGCGCATCGTCAAAACGCTGGCCTTGCGGAGCTAAAAAAATGGTTTTGGGGCGCAAAACGCGGGGGGAAGCATGACGCTGTTGCTCTTTCAAAAAGGGCTCAACCAGCAAGGATTCATGCGTGATACAGTTGCTGGATACAATATCCTCATAGGCTTCGAAAATAGGTTCGCATTTCATAACGAGGCCATCGCCACCGCCATACGGATCGTCGTCAGTGGTACGGTGACGATCATGGGTCCAATCGCGCAGATCGTGAGCATGGAACTCAAGAATGCCTTTATCCTGAGCAATGCGCATCATGGACGTACCCATAACCGAATCGTACATGGAGGGAAACGTCGAGAGTGTCTCGATGATCATAGCGCGTTCCTTAGAAAGGGGGATGACTTATAGATCAAGCAAGCCAGAAGGCACAACAACATTGATTACACGCGCGTCCTCATCCACTTCAACCACAAATTCATCCACCAAGGGGATAAGAATCGTGCGATCTTGGCCCGCCGCGGCAACCTCAAGCATCATCTGCCCCGGCATCTCTTCAATACGCGAAACAACCCCGAGTAGTCCGGCATGAGCATCGCACACCTGCCAGCCAGCCCAACCCTCATCGCATTCCTGGAATACACCTTCCGGGAGATCAGTTCGACGCACGAGGCAATGACAACCTGCCAGCTTCTCAGCTGTATCGATATCGCACACCACATCAAACGTCACCACAGCCGCTTGTTCACCAGAAGGCACAACCGTTTCTACCCGAGCGCGGCGCGGGGCATCCAGCGCAGGAGGAACAAAAGCAACTTCGAGACCCTCTGAAAGCAAAAAAGGAAGATTTGCCGCGCTTCGCACGACAAACCTTCCCTGCAAGTTCTTTGTTTTCGCCAGAGTGGCGACATCGATCCAAGTGCGCATCTAATCGATGAGCTCCACTTCGACATGGGTATTGGTGCGCGACGCAGCGGCACGGGCGAGCGTGCGGATAGCCTTGATAACCCGTCCCTGACGACCGATAACCTTGCCGGCGTCTTCTTCGTTCACGCGAACCTCAACAAGGATAGACCCATCCTCTGTGTCGGTCGACTCGATCTGCAGCTCATCTGGAAACTCGATAAGCGGACGCACGACGGACTCGACGAGGCCGACGATATCTTCCGTCTGCTCGGCCATAGCGACTACGCGCTTTCGCGAGCGATCTTGAGCAGGCGAGCCACCGTATCGGTTGGCTGTGCACCGTTCTTAATCCATTGATCAGTCTTCTCCATATCAAACTGCACCATTGCAGGCTCGACACAGGGGTTGTAGCGACCAACTTCCTCGATGAAACGACCATCGCGCGGGCTGCGCGCGTCGGCGACAACGATACGGTAGTAGGGACGCTTCTTGGCGCCATGACGGGCCAGGCGAATTTTCACTGCCATGAAGGTGAACTCCTTTTTGCTTCTTACGTAATGGTTCCGATCACGCCCGACAAAAGCCGAACGAAAACAGCAATTGCTAATAATACGGCGCAAACGCCCATTTGGCAAGTCGATTGCTTTCATTATTCTAGCGAACTAGCACAAGAACTGCTTTTACGACTTATCGCATCCTCGAAAAGCCCATGTTTTCTCGGCTTTTCGAGCTCGTTAACAGAGAAGCTACAAGACGCTACACGCAGGATTTAAAATAGATATGCATATCCTCATAACCACCGAGAGAATTAACGAAACCTCTGGGGATAGTGCCTATGCGCACAAATCCCAAATCCTCATACAAATGGATAGCGGCAGCATTACTCGCCACCACCGCATTAAACTGCAAACCAAGAAATCCGTTCTTGGCAGCCTGCTTGAGCGAGTCTTCCACCAAAGCACGCCCCAAACCTAAGCTTCGTACGCTAGAAACAACTGCATAACTGGCGTTACCAATATGGGCACATCGTCCAACATTATTTGGATGCAGCAAGTAAAGACCCATAATCTTGCCATCGAGATCGGCTACCACCGAAAGGGTTTGAACAGCAAAAAACTCCCGTCCCTTCTCGATGGTCAAGAGATCAATCTGAGGAAACGCTTCCCCGTTCTCGACCACTTCGTTCCACACCTTGACCATGCCCGCGATGTCTTCTTCGCGATACGGGCGAATTTCAAGACCCATAACGATCCTTCTTTCGACTATTACCAAAACGCCAATCTAGAAGAACGTTCACATAGCTTGATTACCTGGAGATTCCCTTAGCTTCCCTCGTGCGCATGTGTTCTCGATTAGTGCTATTTGGTTACAGAAAACTAAGCAACACTACTCGCCCATCATGTCTTGCAGCTTCTTCAGATCAGCCATATTCATGCCACCCATACCACCGGGCAGGCCCATACGGCGACGACGACCTTTGCCCTTTTTGCCGCGCTTACCACCCATCTCTTCAGCGGCTGGCATCATCTTTTTCATCATTTTTTTGGTCTCGTTAAACTTCTTGATAAGCTGATTCACTTCCGAAACAGCCACACCGGCGCCAGCAGCAATACGCGCACGTCGACTACCGTTCAATAACTCAGGCTTTTCACGTTCAGCCTTCGTCATGGAGTTAATAATAACCTCCATATGGTCCAACGCCCCTTCATCAACCTGACCCTGCGACATGGCTTTGTCGCCACCGGGTAAGGCGCTCAGTAGTTTCGAGACACCACCCATCTTGCGTATCTGACGGTTCATATCAATAAAGTCGTTCAAGTTTAGCTGAGCTCGCATCATACGCTCGGTGGTCTCAGCCTCAATTTCATCTTGCTGTACCTTTACGGCCTGCTCGATGAAACTAACCACGTCACCCATGCCAAGAATGCGCTTTGCCATACGATCGGGATGGAACTCCTCGAGAGAGTCAGGCTTCTCACCCGATGAGATAAACTTAATTGGCTTGCCGGTAACCTGCTTAATAGACAGCGCACCGCCACCGCGGGCATCACCGTCCATCTTCGACATAATTACACCATCGAAGTCCACTCGCTCAGAGAATGCACTGGCCACATTCACAACGTCCTGGCCAGTCATAGCATCAACCACCATGAGTATTTGATCAGGCTTTACGGCGCGTTTGATGGCCTCAGCTTCATCCATCATCTCATCGTCCACATGCAGACGCCCCGCCGTGTCAACAATAACCACATCGCGCAAGTTGTCGATAGCGTCCTGAATTCCCTCTGTCGCAATCTTTACGGGATCCACGCCATCACCACGATAGACACGCACACCAATCTCATCACCCAACGTCTCCAGCTGGTCAGCCGCAGCGGGACGGTACACATCGCAAGCTACCAACAGCGGAGCGTGATTTTCTTGCTTCAGGCGATACGCCAACTTCGCAGCGGCCGTCGTCTTGCCCGAACCCTGTAGTCCCACCAGCATAATGACATTAGGAATACGGCTAGTCATCACTAGTTTACTATCGGTGCGACCCAAAAGCTCGGTGAGCTCATCCATGACGATCTTTACGACGTTTTGTGCTGGGGTAAGCGAATCGAGCACCTCAGCCTCAAGACAGCGTTCCTTGGTGCGCGCAACAAAACCCTTCACCACCTTGAAGTTTACGTCTGCCTCAAGCAGCGCCATGCGAATCTCCTTCATGGCGTCGTTGATGTCATCTTCAGTTAGGCGGCCTTTGCCGCGCAATCCAGAAAATATATTTTGAAGTCTCTCGGAGAGGTTCTCGAGCATGGTGTCAGACTCCTCGATCTCAGGTTCAGCGTTGTCGAAACATTATAGCGCAGCGTAAAGCACCCACCGTCGAATCCCCGACATACTCACGATGACGGAGGGTTGCTCTCCGTGGACTCAACGAACAACGATAGCCGAAATTAAAAGAGGGGACATGATATCCAACAGAAACTCAACTTAACCTTTATATCTCGGTGGTTGTATTGTCAGCAAAATTTATTGACATAGAACCGTAGACGATCCCGTGTCACATCACAATAAGTGCCTTGGATGCACGACGGTACGTGCTGTGTACGCGCCGTTGACGAGACTCCCACATTCAAACAAATCGTCTCTTTGATGTAAGCTGTTTAACTTACGCAGCTTAGAGTAGCCTTATATTCAACCACTACCCTCCCGCTACATGCGTTTCCCGGAATCATCATGCTCACCCCTGCCAGCACCACAACCCACCCGGTCTGAAGCTTCGAGTGCGCAACCCTCTGTTGTTGACAAACTCATATTTAACAACATCATCGCTCAAATCACCAAAGGCAAACCCAACTGCGCATTCAAATGCCCTGATATCATGAACGCCTATGCTCTCATCAAGAGCTTTCAGTAAATCTGCGCAGCATCAAAATAAAACGCCCAAACAAACGACGATAACTAACAAATAAATAAACGATATAGAGAAGACCCCTCCCCCTTAGAAGACCCAGCCGACATAGTCGACCAGGCCTTCTAAGGGGGAGGGAAATAGAAAGTAATCGTTTAATCAAACAGCTGTAACGTATAGTCAACAAATGCCTGGGGAACCACCGGAGGCGCCAACGCTTCATGCGCACCCTGCGAAACGAGCACCATACGCCACGCAAGGCCGCCGATAATCACACACACCAGAATGGCCAGCGCTATCTTCCAGCATGTTTTCTTTGCCACCAGCTGCATGAGAGCCAGCGCGACGGGAACCGCCAAGCCAACCACCACAACCGCCGCGTAGAACACCGCGGCCCAGCCGCCACCGGAAACCGCAGCCGAGCAGGTTGCGGCAGTGCCGCCCTGAGCCACCGCATCGCCCAGGAACACAGCCAGCGCGATGACCGACAGCACAGCGAACGCGATGATGGCGACACACAGCGCCTTGAGCGCTACAGCCACAGCCTTGGGCTCGCCGTCAGCACAGCCCTCGAACTTCGAAACCAGGAAATACACCGTGGCCGATCCCGCCAGCAGCGAGAGCGGAGCGAAGCCCAGCGGCACGAGCACGGTGCTCCAGAATGGGATGCCCGGAGCAGAGCACACCAGAAAGCCAGTGTACACGACAACCGCCAGGCCGAACACGATGCCGCCAACCGCAAACACCTTCTGCAGCGCGTCGAGCTTGGAGCGGATGCCCTCGCCCAGCTTGTTCGTCACCTGCGACGTGGATGCCAGCGCGAACATCCCGGCGAACACCACGGCACAGAACATGAACCAGGCGCCGAACGTCATCCATGATGTGAAGTGCGAGAAGCTGATGGGCATGAGCATCGCGCGCAATGGTTGGCCTACGTCGGCGAGTAGGCACAAAACGCCCACGGCAAGGCATCCGGTGCCTATCCAAGCGCCGAACTTCACCGTCTTCGGAAAGGCTTGCTTGCCCATAAGGCGCATGAGCCCAGTGATGGCCAATGCGGCACCACCCAAGCCTCCGAAGAACAGGTCCAGGATGACAGTCCACCCCCAATCGCTTTGCAAGAATTCCATGTTGTCTCCTTTGTATAAAGTGTGCGGGCAGCGCGGCAGGGCGCCGCCCGCACATTAATCGATGGCCCTTAGAGCGAAAGAGAGCACAGCCACAAGAGCTGCTGGTCCACCACACCGCGAGCGAACAGGGCAAGCCCCTGATAGAAGGCGGTTTCCGCATGGTCTTCTACCAAATTCAAGAAGCGCTCGTGCCAGGTGGCCACGTACGTCTCCAAGAAGCCAGCCGCATCTGCCAGGTCGCGCTTCACCTCCTGCGCGTCGCTTTGCAGCGCGGCGATGGCCCGCTTCTCCAACTCTGCCACGAATTGCAGCTCAATGGCGAAGTGGTCGCACGGCACATGCTCGTCTGTGGCTTTCTTCAAACCGCGCGCCTTCATGAAGTCCTGTACCTTCTGCTCGGAAGGTCCGAAGATCATCCCCCGACGGTCCAGGTACACTGACCCCCACGGGGGCGACGGCAACTTCTGAGGACCCACGAACAGCTTGTGGAAGTCGGCTTTCGCACGGGTCATCGTCTCGGGCGACGCCGCGGAGCAGAATGCCGCCATGCGAGTCAGGCCGTCGCGTGCCGATTCGCTCGATAGGATGAAATCCCCTTCTTCGTCTGTGTGTAGCTGAGCGATGCGCGCAGCGGTTTCGTTATCGAGCACCTCGTTGAACAGGTGCGCGACCAACTCGTTGACGACACAGAACGTTTCAAGCCGTTCGATCTGAGCCTCGCTCAGATCGAAATTCGCTTGTGCGGTAGTACTCTCCACAGGTAGTCACCTTCTTTCAAGATACGTCGCTCGCTACGCTTTCGCAACAATCAGCACGTTGGGGTCGGTCTCGCCGCCCAAACGCTCGCCAGCACGCTCGCGGGCGATGGCCGCCATGTCGTCTAGGTCGCCGCCGTGCAAACCGCCATAGAAGCAAGCATGGGCGCATGCGGGTTCCATGCCCATCTGGCGACGGTCGTAGCACGAGTCGCACTTGATCATAGTGCCATCGGACGGACGGTACTCCGGCACACCGAAGGGGCATGCGAAGAAGCAGTAATGGCAACCGATGCACTTGTCATGGATGGCCACCACGGCGCCGTCTTCCATCTTCGTAATGGCACCCGCCGGGCACACTTTCATGCATGCGGGATCGGCGCAGTGCATGCAACCCATAGAGGCATGCTTCACGTTGATGTCAGGGAACTTGCCCGACACGTACTTCTGAACCTGGCGCAAACGTGGGCCAGGAGATTCCAGCTCGTTGCGATTCTTGCACGCCATCTCGCAGGCCTTGCAGCCCACGCAACGATGTTCGTCAACCAAAAAACCGAATTGTCCCATTATCATCGGCCTCCTTTACGCCTTGTAGATCTTACAGAGCACGGCCGACTGAACACATTGACCGCCGGCGATGGAGCACTTAAAGAAACCCCACTTACCAACCAGCTGCGGAGTGAGTTTCGGACGACGCTTCGGGTCGAGGTGCATGAACGACAGCGAATACGGATAGATACGGTTTTGCACGTTGCCCCAATGGTATGGAGGCACGATAGTGCCCGGGATGATACACTCATTCTCGATGATACGAATGTTTTCCATGCTGCCATACTGCGACTCGACCGTGACATAGTCGCCGTCCTTGAGGCCAAGGCGCTCGAGGTCAACCTGGTTCACCTCAACGCACGGCTCAGACGCGGACTGGAACGCCTCGCGCTGCCACGAAGACACCGGGCCGCCGTCGTAGTTCTGATTGAACGACAGGAACTGCCAAAACTTATGACCTTTACCCACAGCTACCAAGTCGTAACCGTTCTTCACCGCGTCAGAAAGTTCCCAGTTACCGGACTCGATCGGGTTGCCCTCGGCGTAGTAGCTGTCGAACGGCTCGTCGGGGATGGGCAGCGCCGGCAGGCTGGGATCAACCTGGGGCAGCCAGTCGGCCTTGAACAGCAGCTTGCCGTCAGAACCCTTGCCCTCGGGATCGTCGCCGCGACCGGTGTAGGTCGGGAAGAATATCTCCTCGGGGTCCATGTCAGCCGGAGCGATGCCGCCCTCGTGCTGGTAGGTCTTGGCCTTGTAGGGGATGAACTCGCCACGCTGGCCGGCGTAGAACGGGTTCGGGATCAAACCGCCCGGACGCGCAGCGGCCTTGTGGATGTCAAGGTCGAGCAGATCCTTGTAGCGCCCGTCGCCCGAGTCGACCCAGGTCTTGTACTCGTTGAGCGTCAGCGGGTTGGAAGCGATCAGGTTGGCGAAGTCCTCGTCGTCCCTGTACGGCCAGATCTCCTCTTCGCTGGCGGTGGCGCCGATCTTCTTGGCCAGGGCCAAAGCCAGGCTCTTGAAGATCTCGTGGTCCGATTTGCTCTCGAACATCGGGTCGATGGCGGGAACGGTTAAGGCCAAAGCCTCCCAGTCCTCGCGGTAGCAGTACTGCTCCACAAAGGTGGAAGCCGGCAGCAGGTAGTCGCCGAACTGCGACGCGGTCCAATGGATGGCGCGGTTGATGCTGACGTATAGCGGCAGTTCCTTCATGCGCTCGGCGAGATACGCCTGGTCGCCCGCAGCAGCACCAGGGTTGGAATTCGAAATCATGGCGCGAGTATGCCAATCGAAATCCGGATTATACATAGCCTCGGACATACCCCAGATGTTCTGGGATTCGGACTTCTTGCGCTCGACAAGCGGCTTCACGGCCATGGCCGGAGCGCCATACACGGACAAGAACGGCCAATGGAACCACATGCCGTTCATCGCCTGGCCGGAGGCCTCCTGCGAGAACGCGGAGCCACGCACGCCCACTTGGCCAGTCAGGCCGATGAGGCACGTGATGGCGCGGGACATCATCCAGCTGGAGTTGCTGGTGTCGCCGCCGGTCTGGTTGCCGCCACGGCCAACCTCAAGCATAGCCGGTTTCATGGTAGCGTACATGCGGGCCACCTGGCGGACCTTGTCGGCCGGAGCCCACGAAATCTTCTCCACCAGTTCCGGCGTGTACTTCAGACAGAGTTCTTTGAACTCCTCGTATCCGTAGGTGTACTTATCAACGAACTCCTGGTTCACCAGGCCCTCAGTGATGATAACGTTAGCCATAGCTAGCGCGACGTACGCGTCGGTGCCAGGACGAACCGGGATATACATATCACACTTCTCGGACGTCTCGGAGAAACGGGACTCCAGCGACACAAGGAACGCGCCCTTACGCTGAGCCTCGGCGTAACCATCGGACCATTCCTGCGGCTTGGCCAGAACGTCGTTCTCGCCCCACAAGAGAATGAGCTTAGTTTCATCCATATCGTGCTCGAGCCAGTGATACCAGTCGCCCAAGGTGACGGTGGGACCCATCTTCTCGTCGTTGAAGCAGCCAGCAGCAAACTCGCCCGATTCGAACGAGAACAACATACTGAACTGGATGGACGATGTGAAGTAGAAACGGTTGCCACAATGCGTGGTCACGCAGGCAACAGACTCGGGGCCGTCGTTTTCGATGATATCGGCCAACTTTGCGGTAATCTCTTCAACGGCCTCGTCCCAGGAAATGCGCTCAAACTCACCTTGCACACCCTTCTCGTTCGTACGACGCATGGGATACTTCACGCGGTCGGGACTGTTCACGATCTGCATCGTAGCCTCTCCACGAGCGCACAGTGCGCCCTTGTTCCAGCCCTCGTTGCAACCTTCGTAGTATACTAACTTGCCATCTTTCACATAGCATGAACCTGTGTGCAGGCAGCCACACACATCTCCGCAACCGCACACCGTGGTGACCACCTTGTCGGCACCGTACGGCAAACCGTCGCTGATAGCCTTGTTTGAGTTACCCATTTCGGGAATGGGCGAACCTTCCGTTTCGCCTTCCGCAGACGCACTGCTGCAGCTTGCCAGCAGTCCGGTTCCACCGATCGCGGCACCAGCTGTCGCTGTCCATTTCAAGAACGTACGACGCTCGATGCTCCCTCCTAGCGCGGTGTCATTAGACATAGACATCCTCCTCTGTATACGTCGAGTAAGCCTCAAAACTGTGACCCACTCCGGAACTAGCTGGCACAATAGCAACTCGAAACAATAATCGACCATCGTGCGACAAGACTGAATTTAGACTGATGCAACATCGGTTTTGAAGCACGATATACTTTGACGTGCTGTTTTGCTACACTTGCCCATCACGAGGGGGAAACGAGGGGGAAGGAGCACGCCATGGGCTCTGGGCATCATCGACATCTTTTTGCGAACGTACGCATGATTTTCAACTGCGATACACCGCGCAACGTGACACTTATTACACTGGGATACGCCTGCTTGACCGGTTGGTTCAGCCACCTGTACGGCGGAATCGGACCCACTCCTGCACTTAACTCCACATTCGATTACCTTCTGCACTACGGCAGTATCTACGCAAGCATCGGCATCTTGGCTGGCATAATCATGTTTCTTTTAGCCGTCATCCCCAAGCCCATTAATCGACTGCTCGATAAGCGCATCACAAGCACGCTCGCCCCCACCCTGATCGCCCTTGCGACCTTCATGCTAGGTTTTATCCCCGATGGCATGGAGGGCGGCTCCCTCCTGTACCTCGTATGCTGTGGAGTGAGTAGCGCTGGCTGGGCACTCATGTTATTAGATTACAACCGGTTACTCTCCCATTACCCCTTGCAGTCCATCGCTGCGCTCACCGGAAGTGCGCTTTTGCTCAATATACTGCTATCCCTTGTCGTGGTTCCCACGTCGCCCCTCGCGAACATACTGGTGACTGCAGCATGCCCGCTCATCGCAGCCGTCGCACTCATCATGATCAAACCGAACAGAGACGACACCGCGATGCCGCACGTAGAAAACGTCGAACACCAGAAACGTCTACGCAGGAACCTTTACACACTAGCGGCGTGCGTCATGCTTTGGCAGATAGCCAACAAGCTAGTGCAAACCGTCTCAGCCTACCCCAACGGCGAAACCATCCCCTTGAACATGCTCTCATCCATGCAACCATGGACCATCCTGTTCATCTTAGTGTCCATGGTACCTATGGCCGTGTTTTACCTCCTACAGCCTAAACGGTTCAAATTCTCACAGGTATACCGTATGTTCTTCATGCTTGCCTTGGTGGGTGTGCTGGGGCTTGAGTTCGCATCATACAAATACAGCGCTCCTGTGTTATACTCTCTCAACGGCGCGGCATTTCAGGCGGTCAACCTGGTATTTTGGCCTATTGCGTTGTACGCTTCCCATCGCTTAGGTGATCCTCTGCGCATCTTGGCCATAGTGAGCGGTTTGTGGACGCTAGGACCTGCTGTCGGCATAGCCGCGGGAACAGCGCTCGGGGTTGCCAGCATAGCCACACCGGAAACAATCGTGATGTTAACAGCGTTTGTGGTGCTGGTTATGGTGTTTTCCTACGCTTATCTGTTCCAAGAAGTCGATGCCGACTTCTTAGCCGACTCACTGCCACGCCGGCGCCGCATATTTCGCGAACGCTGCGTCGCCGTAGCTGACCGATTCGAACTCACACCGCGTGAACGTGAGGTCATGCAACTCATCGCCACAGGCAAAGATATGGCTGCCATGCAAGAACTTCTCGTCATATCGAAAAGCACCGTGTCGACACATCGCGAGCATCTTTATCAAAAAATGAACATACATTCCAAACAAGAACTCATCGCACTTATCGATAATGAACCATAAACGGTATAACCTGATCAATCCAACCGCAGCACGCGACTTGATTTAATTTATTTCTTAAATCACAAGACGATACGATTTAGCTCTGTCTGCCATTAGATAGAGTTCGCTCGACAAAGACATACGAAAACCCTCTTTTGATCTTTATCTGATGATAAAGATCATGGACAAAAGAGCCCCGATTCCATAAATACCAAACACGCACAAACCCACCACTTCAACACGTTTTATAAGACACCTGTTCAAAGGCTTAACAATACGGATATACTTAGTCAAGGATAAAGAATCAGCACGTTTTTATCCCAAAGAGACCGGACGCGTCAAGTCCTCTCGCTGACCGGAGGTCAGGAGCGCCGCCAAAAAGATAGTTGGAGAAACCATACTTCAAGTAGGAAGTAACATAAGAAAACGAAACTTATCTCAGCGAGAAAATTAATAGTAACGCCATACGCCATGTTCGTCCAAGGTGCGTGAAAGGCTCCCGCGATCAATCAGATGGTCTAAAATGACAATACCTTGATTAACGATGCAAGAGCGCTGCAGATAAGCAATGCCTTCCCAGGTGTCGGCGGGTACGTTCCAGCGTATACGACGAATAACATCCTCACCAGACAAACCGGGTTCCGCCCGCACGATCGCAATGGTTTCATCCAGGCGTTTTTTGTGATGCCGGTCAAGCCAAGCAATTCTATCGAGAATGCCATCCTGTTCGTCACCATGCGACAAGAACAGCCTACAAGGGGCGAGCGAGCGCACTTTTTCTAAGCTATCGATATAAGCTTGAAGACCATCCTTGCCACCGGGAAACCGAGCAATACCAGGCGAAATTACAAACAAAATATGGTCTCCACCAAACAAAATGCGCGATTGTGACTCAAAAAGTTCTAGGTGACCAGGTGTATGGCCAGGCGTTTCGACTACGCGGAAAAGAAACTGTCCTACTTTAATGTCGTCATTCTCGCGTACGAAGCGCACGTCTAAACGCTCCGGGTCAAACAGCTGGGGCTCAATAGCATAACGAGCAAATCCGGAGGCATCAGAGGGCGACAAACCCTGCTGTTCGAAACCGCGGCGGGCTTCGTCAAAGTACGTTGCACTGCGTGATGCTCGATCAATTTCAAAGTCGATAGGACTCAAGTAGAGTACTGCTCCGTCCGGCACGATAGCATCAACAAGGCCAGCATGATCAAGATGCAGATGCGTAAGGAAGTACCGAGCGCGCGTTCGATCAATACCCAACTCATCGAGCGCCGCCAAAAGAATAGCAGCACCCTCTTCTGTAGGAGCGCCCGTATCCACAACAAGCACATCGTCATCATCACGTACGATATAGCAGTTCGTCGCGTTGGTGCTAACGTTTTTGAAGGGAACTTTTACCTCAAATACATCAGGGTTAGAATGCACTTGAACGCTGCACATAATCGTTACGCCCGCTCGTCGAAGGCACCGACAAGGGCGCGAGCAAAGTCATGTGCATCAAAATCTTTCAGATCGTCAAGCCCCTCCCCTACGCCAATCTTCAGTACGGGAAGATTGAGTTCATGACTTACCGCAAGCGCTATGCCACCCTTTGCCGTACCATCAAGCTTTGTAACAATAACGCCATCGAGGTCGAGAGCGCGGTCGAATTCGCGCGCTTGTTGCAAACCATTCTGACCAGTAGTCGCATCGGTAACCAGCACCGTATACACGGGCATCTGCGCGCGTTTGCGCACAACACCCACCACCTTCTCCAACTCTCGCATGAGGTCGGCAGACGTATGCAGGCGACCAGCCGTATCAATGAGTACGAGATCGGCACCAGATGCCTCAGCGCGCTCAATGGTGTCATAGCAGACGCTCGCAGGATCACTACCACGCTCCCGCGTACATACTTCCACCTTTGCACGGCGCGCCCACACCTCCAACTGCTCGATCGCGGCAGCGCGAAACGTGTCGGCACTGCCCAGTAGCACCACACGACCTTCATCGGTGGCTTCCTTAGCAATTTTGCCCACCGTCGTGGTTTTTCCGGTTCCGTTGATGCCCACGAACAACACAATGGCCTTATCCCCACCGAATACGTTCTCACCACCCGTAGCAAACGTATCGGCGATCTGATCATTCAGCAGGTCTAGTACGGCATAGGCGTCGGGAAGCGCCTTGCGCGTAGCCTGATCTCGCAGATTTTCCACGATCTCACTCGCTGCCGCTCCCCCAATGTCGGCGAGAATGAGCGTTTCTTCCAAACCATCCCAAAAGTCGTCGTCCAGATCGGGACCACGATCCAAAAGAACATTCATTTGCTCTTTAAACTTATCGCGCGAGCGGCTCAAGCCCTCGCTGATGCGATCAAAAAATCCCATGTCAGGCTCCTATCTCTCTACGCCAGCGTCACAAAGCGTATTCGCTATCTAACACCATAGATTGAACTTATTCTGCATGCATTAAAGCGTGCTCAAGCTTCTGGCTAACCACCTTAGTTACACCATCAGCCTGCATTGAAACGCCAAATAAGACGTCAGCCATTTCCATAGTACGCCTTTGATGCGTAATCATAATAAGCTGCGTCGCATCGCGCAACGTACTCAGATAAGCTGTCAGGCGACGTAAGTTCGAGTCGTCAAGAGCAGCTTCCACCTCGTCTAGGATATAGAACGGGGTCGTACGGATGCGGTACACGGCAAACAACAGCGCAAGTGCCGTCAGCGACTTCTCACCGCCCGACATAAGCATCATTTTAGTGATACGCTTACCACGCGGCTGCGCTGTCACCTCCACGCCCGTATTCTCCAAGTCGTCAGGGTCTACCAACGACAATTCTGCCGAACCACCCGGAAACAACACAGCGAATATCTCACTAAAATTCTTATTGACCGCTTCAAACGTGCGAATAAAATCGTCTTTCATGCGGGCATCTATAACGCGCACAATTTTACCAAGAGCACGTCGCGCGCTGTCAAGGTCGGATAGCTGAGCAGCAAGATAATCATAACGCTCTTTCAAGCGCTCATACTCATCGGCAGCATCAGGGTTGATGGTGCCCATGTTGGCAATACGACGGCGCAGCTTGAAAGCCTGATCTTCGGTACTGCCGCGATCTTCCAAAATCGGAAGTTCTAAAGCGTGGTCAAGAGGCACCTTACAATCATGCACGATACCATTCACCGCAGCTTCAACCTGCACTTCAAGACGACCCTTATCAACACGCGCCTGTGCCATACGCGCATTGGCCTCATCGAAAGCATCATAGGCAGCACGCGCTGCCGTACGAGCCTCATTGGCAGCATGATGCATGCCGCTGGTTGCATCCTGTGCAGCGCTGGCAGCCTCTTCAAGATTACGCGTTCGACGACGCGCACTATCGGACAACTCTTCCAAAAGCGCAAGCAACGGCTCAATACGTTCCTGAGCCACCATCTTGCGTGTCAAGCCCTCACGCGCCTCTGCATCGGCAGTATCGATTTGCTCAATCTCACGAACGCGAGCATCAACAACACGCGACGTATAGGTCTCGCGTTCAGCCAGTGTGGCAGCCTTCAGTTTCGCCTCGTTGAGGGCATCGTTCAATCGTCCAGCCTCTTTGCGCAGCGGCACAACAGCATCCTGTTTACTCGCAAGCGTTTCGCGCGCTTCATCCATAGACTTCTCAAGCGCAGCTACACGTTCCGCAAGCTCCTCAACGTTCGGACGAGCATCTGCCACCGTACGCTCTGCATCCGCGCGTTGACGCTCGACATCCTCCAGTTCGCGGCGAACGCTCACCAGTTTACCTTCAGCCTGCTCCGCATCGGCAACAGCAGCCTGAGCAGTACCGCGCAATTCGGCGAGCTGCTGCGAAAGCTTCAAGCTCTCAGTCTGAGCTAAACGGTAGGCATCCTCCGCCCCGTTCGATGATGCCAAAGCCGCAGCACAAGCCTGCTCCGCACCGAGCAGACACCCACGTAGTTCCTCTAATCGGCGGTGACGCGCCAAGACACCTTCACCGTCGTCGTCAACTGCACCCGGAATCCACACCTTGCCGCTGGGCCACACAACACAACCATCCATCGTGACAAAACGCAGCCCCTCGGTGTCTTTCTCGTGGGCAGCAAAAGCGTCGTTCAAGCTCTCGCATATAACAATATCGCCGAGTAGCGCCTCCACAGCACGAGCAGCCTCAGCTGGATACGACAATTCATCAAGTAACCTACAACCAGTAGCTGGCACGGGTGACTTACCTGCAGCCACATCGTCTCGCAATACCAGCGAAACCTCTCCCGCCTCAGCGCGCTCAACCAACGCTTCTACCACAACGCGTGCGCCACTCGCATCGTCTACCAAGAGCGCAGAAAGATCGGTACCCAGCAAACGCTCGACCAGCATCTCAAACCCTTCGGGGGCAGATACTGCATGAGACAGAGGCGTTAAGCCTGTGGCAAAATCTTCTTTATGATTAAGCAACCAGGCCAAAGATGGACCGGACGCCTGACTTGCCCGCTCAACTTCCTCGATACCTTTTATTTGAGAAATCAACAACCGCTCAGCATCGCGAGCCTCGTCAAGCACCGAACGCGCAGCCTCGCGCGCAGCAAACGACGTACCCACACGCGCGCGAGCAGCGCCCTCGCGTTCTTCCAACGCCGCAAGAGAACTCGTGTATTCGTGCGCTCGTGAAGCGCGCTCAGCATGATCGGTTTGAGCGCGATCTAATTGTATTGCCAGTTCCTTACTTCGTCCGTCGACAAGCTTGGCGTGCGCCAACCCGTTAGCAAGTGCTTCCTGAGTAACCGACTGTTCGCGCTTCGCCTCATCGCGCTCACGCTCAAGCTCTCGACGCAGAGCCGTAAGGTCCTCCACCTCGCGCTCAATAATGCGGCGCTTCTCGGCAGCCTCAGACCGTTCTTTAGCCAGGCGTGCTGCTACCTCATCGGCGCGAGCGTGGTCTGCGCGCACTTCAGCAAGTTGAGCTGCAGCTGAGGCGCGATCGGCTTCGGCTTGGATACGCTTTTCTTTGTTTGTCTCCCGCGTAATGCGAAGATCAGCCTCGTAATCTTGGGCAGCACGACGCTTTTCCCTCAGTAGAAGCGTCGCTCCTTCAATACGCTCAACAGCGGAGGACGCCCGACGATGATGTTTTGCCAACTCACCCGCATCAGTGCTGTCACGACGAATGCGCTCCTGCAATTCTTCAGCTTTACTTTCAGCCGCAGTGATTGCCGCTCGCTTTTGTTCCAATTCATGATCCAACGTCTTCTCGCGCGCTACCGCCTCATCCCAAGCACGCTGCAACGTCCGGAGATCATCTACAGCAAGGGCTAACGTCAAGTCAGCCAATTCTGTAGCAAGCCCTTGGTAGGCAAGCGCGCGTTTGGCCTTGCGCTCCAAGGGTCCCAGTTGACGTTCAACTTCAGCAACCACATCTTTTACCCGCGTGAGATGCTGATCCATATGCTCGAGCTTCCGCTCGCTCTTCGCCTTGCGCTGCTTATGCTTCAGTACGCCAGCAGCTTCCTCAATGAGAGCGCGACGGTCTTCGGGCTTCGATTGCAGAATAGAGTCAAGACTTCCTTGAGAAATAATGGAGTGCGTACCGGTACCCAACCCCGTGTCGTGCAAAATATCCAACACATCCATACGGCGCGCAACCGTGCCGTTTATCAGATATTCACTTTCACCCGAGCGATACATACGACGCGTGAGAGCAACCTCAGAGAAATCGACCGGTAGCGTGCCATCAGAGTTATCCAACACCAAGTCAACTTCAGCTAGTCCGGTACCCTTGCGGGCAGACGACCCCGCAAAAATAACGTCTTCCATGGCTTGGCCACGTAGATTTTTCGCATTACGTTCGCCCAGTACCCAAAGTACCGCATCAGAAATGTTTGACTTACCCGAACCGTTTGGTCCCACAACCGCCGTAATGCCCGGCTCAAGAGAGAGCACGCTGCGGTCGGCAAACGACTTAAATCCTTTAAGAACCAGTGACTTCAGATACACGGGTTATCCCTGCTTGCGCTGCTTGGCCTGGGCACGTTCGGTCTTTTTGCGCGCACGTTCTTCAGCGCGTGCTGCCACCTTCTCGGCCTTAGCAAGCTTAGAAGCGGCGGCCTTCTCGGCACGTTCTTCCTCAGAGGTGCCCAATCCTAAAAACTCTCCCATGCGAGCCAACGTACTCTTAGCAGCTTGGCTTTCGGCCTCCTTCTTCGTACGCCCCGTACCACGAGCCATACCCTGAGTACCTGCGAACACCTGCGCCACAAACGTACGGTCGTGCGGAGGACCCTGCATCTCTACAAGCTTATAGGTGGGTGTTATGCCGTCTTCTTGCAGTTTTTCCTGCAAAGCGCTCTTCGGATTTTCAGGTTCACGCGCCATATCCATAGACATACGAGGAACAAGGGTATCTTCAACGAATGCACGCGCCGCTTCGATACCGCCATCTAAGTACAGCGCAGCCACCACCGCTTCATACACATTTTCTAAGGCTGAGTGAAGCCCACGTTTACCTGTGCCCGTTTCAGATGACCCAAACACAATAATGTCGGCAAAGCCCAAGCGAGCCGCCACCTCAGACAGACTCGCGCCCGACACTAAGGCCACCTTTATGCGTGTAAGGCCACCTTCGTCTAGGTCGTGGTAGCGATGAAATGCGATAGCCGCCACAATAGCACCCAAAATACTGTCACCTAAAAACTCTAAGCGCTCATAAGAGTATTTAACAGATTTACCCTCAGTTGCGGAAGGATGGGTAATCGCGGAGAGCAGGAGATGCTCGCTATCAAAACGATAGTCAAGTATTTCCTGCGCTCTAGCCAGCTTGTTTTGTTGTTCTTCAGTCAAGGTCATGACGTTTCGGCTCTCGTAATCGGTGCGTGCGTTTTGCGTCTTCTGCAGCACTCGCGCGACGTTTGGCTAAAGTGCTGCGAAGCGTCGAGCGAGCGCGCAGAAAGCCTCCGAAGTTTCTACTTCAGGGCTTTCCCGCTTTAGTCTATTGTAGCGGAGGAAGCGCACGTCGGGGACGAGGATGCGCCTGTCGCAACCGTTTGCGCGATTATTTCAGAAACACCCGCCCGTACAATGCTCGCGGTAGTCAAAACGCCGTTCTTTATGGCAAGAGCGTTCGATGATCCATGTCCCACCACACACGCACCCTTTACGCCGAGAAGTGGTGCACCACCATACGTATCGGGGCTTACTTGCTCCATAAGCCGTTTTAGTTCGCCCTTTATAGCAAGCGCCCCTAGTTTGGTGAGAAACGACTTCAACATGATGGCCTTAAGCGTCTTAAAGATCGTCTTTGACGTACCTTCAATAGTCTTTAGACACACGTTACCGGTAAAGCCATCGGTAATAATTACGTCGAAATTTGCAGCAAGAATATCGCCGCCTTCAGCATTGCCAGCAAAATTCGGCAAGTACTCACGTAAAAGCGCATGAGCTTCTTGAGCAAACTGCGAACCCTTCGTATCTTCCTCTCCAATGTTCAAGAGGGCAGCCTGCGGATTTTTTATACCCACGATCTTTTCTGCATAAATGGTAGCCATCTGACCAAACTGCACCAGATAGGCGGGTTTGCAATCAGCATTGGCACCCACGTCACATAAAACAACAGGACGAACCGGAGACGGAATGACCGTAGCCATAGCTGGACGAGAAACACCTTTAATACGACCCATAACCAGCGTACCCGCAGCCAAACAAGCTCCTGTGGATCCCGCAGAAAAAAAGCCGTGCGCCTTACCTTCCTTCACCAAGCGGCATCCCACCACAATGGATGAGTCCTTCTTGGTACGCACCGCATTTGCTGGATGCTCATCCATGCCGATAACCTGCGTTGTTGTCTGGGCCTCACAGCGCTCGTGTATGGCGGCAAAAGGGTTTACAATCTCTGCGGGGCCACACAAGATAACCGATAATCCCGCATCTGCAGCGAGCGCATCAGCCACACCTTCCAATACGACCTGAGGGGCATTATCTCCACCCATCGCATCTACCGTAATGGTGACCTTATCTGACATAAACAGCTCCTCTTGCTGACGGCTTCCTTATCCTTAACCAGAAAAAGCCTCCTAGCAATGCAGCGAACGCTGAAATGCTAGGAGGCCTGTCGATACAAGTCTCAGCGCAAGCGCTGGGAGAACGGGCTAGTCCGTCTCGATGACTTCGCGGTTCTTGTAGAAACCGCAATTGCCACATACACGATGCGGGAGCTTCACTTCGCCGCACTGCGGGCATACGGAACGAGCAGGCGCCGCAACCTTGTCATTTGCGCTGCGACGGTTGTGGGTGCGAATGCGGCCCATTTTGCGCTTAGGTACTGCCATGATCTATGCTCCTTCTTCAGCCGGACGAGTCGGTCGTCCGTACTCGCTTAAGTAAACACGCGAAGTGGTATGTTACCAAAGAAATGCCTACCTCGCAAGTGCTCAGCACTACAATTTCCTAAACGATAGGAAGGCTTCACCGTCTAGAATTTCAATTGTACCGAAAAAATCATCGAAAACAAAGTGCAACTAACACCGCGATATCAAGAATATTTTGATTATTCTTCTTGTGGATCAAAAAGAACCACCTGGTTTCTACCTCCACGCTTCGCACGATACAGAGCAAGATCAGCTTGATGGTAAACATGAGAAAATTCAGGGGCTTCACCGCAAAAAAGGGTGGCACCTATGCTAACCGACTGTCGCAATTCGCTCGTAAGCACGCGATCCAAACAACTACGCAAACGCTCGAGTAAGCTAGCAAGTTCCTTATCGCCACGTATATTCGCGAGACAGAATACGAATTCATCGCCGCCTAAGCGACCCACGATATCACCTTGACGCAAAATTCCGCGCACGTCTTGAGCCACATCCCGCAACACATGATCGCCATAAGCGTGTCCTTCGGTATCGTTGACATCTTTGAAGTGATCAATGTCCATCATTACCAACGCATGGCAAGCCGTCCTATCCCGCTCAACCAATTCAGTAAACTTTTGTTCGAAGGCCGAACGATTTAGAATGCCTGTGAGACCATCAATTTCGGAGCGTTCTATAAGGCGAAGTTCCTTTACCTTTTTCTCGTTAATGTCTCGCACTACCACAAAAGCTTTCAAATCGTCATTATCGACATACTTCACCACCTGGACACTCAACCTATACCACCGGTACGCCCCCTCGTGCATCAAGCGGAATTCAAGATCGTGAGTATAGACACCTCGGTAGAAACTTTTAGTCAGATTAACTCGGTTTAAAATTTCAAGCACCTGGGCACGCTCGTCTTCATGAATAAACTTCCCGTATTCGGCAGCCTGCGCATCTAAGCCCGATCTACGAGGAAGAGTGCCTACTAATTTGCCCGACACCTTCTCTATCTCGTCTTGAGATAGATTACACTCAAAGGTTGTTACCTGATCTTCCGCAATCATTTCAGAACTCTGTATAAGCCGCTCGTAAGCTAATTCTTTCTCGCGTTGATCGGTTACGTCATAAAACGAGATAACAGCCTGATCAGGCACCTCCCGTTTGTCGCAAACAGTAGTAAAGTCAAAATGGTACCAGCGATAAGCCGCCGAACCAAGCGGACGTAAAGACAACACCGCCAACCCATGTGCATCACCCCGATGGATTGCCTCAAAAAATTTGCGCTGTGTCACGCGACTGTTTTGATTAACCAATCCAAGGGCAAACCATTCTTCAATAGGCTCTTCACACCGTTTCGGCATGCCAAATTTTGCAACCGCCTTAATGTTGGCGTAGAGGCACCGTCCTTTGATGTCGTAGCGCATAATATACTTCTCGCTCTGTTCCGCTGCCACACGAAACTCCATCTCACTCACACGAAGCTTATCCTCAGCGGTCTTTCGCAAAGTGATATCGGTTAGTGTTGAAACAATTTCATTTTGTTCAGGTAAATAGTTATTAGTGGTTAATAAATAAATCAATGCACCCGATTTATGTCGAGCACGTGTTTCAATTTCAAACGTATGCATGCCTTCCTGAATTCTGTCCAACAACTCTTGCCGCAAAGATTGTCGATCTTCAGGATAGAAAATATAGTCAAATTCACTAAGACCTTGTTGCTTTGGCTCGTCAGGCTCGTAGCCGAACATGCGATATAGATAGTCATTAGCATAAGCAATTGAAAATTCCTCTCCATAATTCAATCGACATATGCCACAAGGAATGGTCTGAGAAAGTTGTTCGAAGGATAGAGCGCGATTAACACTCAAGAGGGCGCGGTTCAAGGCACCCCAGCTCAGCGTTAGTACGAATGCGAATATAGCACACTTAAACAAAATAGAGTAAGTCTGAATTGCTCCAAAATAAAATGCCACAATCGCCCCAACTACTGCAACCACAAACACAGAAAGTCCCCACGCCAATTCAGGTACGCGAAGAACTCCGCTTACGTCACGATCCCGCCAAACGTAGGCGAAAGTGGCCACCAATCCAGCAACAATGAAAAAATGAGTTAGGGGAAGCATGAGAGAAAGCGGCTGAGCAAACCCTATCGCAGCAATAACCGACAAGAAAAAAGCGAGTAAAAACCCACAAGAGAGAATCTGCATAACCATCCGGCTGCGAGGAATACGTTCAGCAATAAATAAGGAAAAAGGAATGGGAAGCAGCATAAAGCTATAGAACGACAAGAAATAGCAAGCATCATTGTAGGGGGCAAAGATAAAAACAACGTTATCATCCATAAACATCCAAAAAGCACTCAGGAAAATAAATACTGCCAACCAGAACAAAACAAGATCAACACTGAGACCCTGATGTCTCTTGAGAAAAAAACTGGCAACGAATATACCAAACGCAAGCATGATCATAAAGCACGCAATGGCAGTAGGAATAATGCTTTTGTTAGCAAGATGAAGCGTCAAGGCATTTTTGCTTGCAATCAAGGTTTCCTCGGGAACCCTGTCTCGATTGCCATCGCTTTTTGCAATATCGAGCGTGATGGTTTTTCCAGCCATCCCCTCTGAAAGAGGAGCAACTATCCATACACCCACATAATCAATACCAAAGGTCCCGTTGTAAAACACGCCCTCAACATTCAACGGCTCCCCGTCGACCGAAAGCTCTACCGCATTATGCTGCGACCGCATATACAACACCGCATCGCTGGGCAACGGATTAGGAAGAGTCTTTGACACAATAATCTCAGTAGTTCCTTCAGGATAAGGCTCTCCAGCAAGATTAATGAACCCTCCCCCGTCTGGGAGTTCCCAATCGTCAGAATACGAAAGGAGAGCATCATCGTTATTCACAGGATTTCCCGCAGAAACAAAGAAAGCAAAAAAAGCTATACCTACGGTAAGGAGGGAAGCAACGATAAAGAGAAGGTTAATCAGCCGCCTCATATAACTCACGCCCTTCTCAGAGAGACGGATGGGGACTCCTCGCCATCAAGGGGTCATTGCTGCATATCGTTCAGCAGCAAGTAAGTCTCATTATACTAAATACCTCTTTTTCTCAATGATCTATTCTAGTTAGGAGGCATGAAAGACGGAAACTGTAATGCTTCTGACACAACAAAACGGAAGCCAGAGCTTCCGTTTTGTTTTTAGTAAGGGAAATGCTTTTAAGATGAGATGTGCTACTAGTTCTGATCGAACGGAAACTCCTTCAACGCGGCAAAAGGATTAAGGGACGCATCCTCTTCCCCCTCTTTTGCCGGCGCACACCCGCAGTCACCATCGTTTAAATTGGAACCACATACGGGGCAAAGCCCTCGGCAGTCGTCGTCACAAAGTGGCACGAGGGGGAACTCCATTAACAGCGCTGCTGTAATAAGAGGCTCAAGGTCAATCGTCTTGTTTTCGGGCAACACCTCAAACTCATCGCCCTCCCTATCCTCGGAAACAGCGTCTTCGGCATTAAACACATAATAGCCCTCAATCTCACCAGTGACCGCAAAGATGAAATCGTCCACGCAACGTGCGCACGACGTCTTAGCCTCACCTTCTACCGTACCGGTCACCAAAAGGGCATCACCCGTATTTGTTACATCGACTTGCCAGACAAGCGGAACGGAGAAATCGTACAAATCAGGCCCGGCCTTCATTATGCCGGCAGCATACGTACCTTCAAAATGGGAACTCTCCGCTGGTGCGAAGAGCTCTGAGGGAAGCTGAATGCTCGTCGCGTTCATTAGCGACCCGAAGCCAAAGAGTTGGCATTCAGTCGGTCGCGACACCGACGAACGTTATTAAGCAACGTATCCATGCTCTGCTCGACATGCCCGAACACCTCATCGGCATAGTCTTCTGCGCCAGCGCGCGTCTGACGTTCCAGTTCGCGAGCGTCAGCCATAATCTGGTCGGCTTGCTGCTGAGAGATGCGTACGATCTCTTGTTCACTTGCAATAGTCATAGCTTGGCTGCGCGCATCTTCGATCATGCGATTTGCCTCAGCCTCGGCATCGTCCAGTAGGCTCTGGCGCTCACGCACGATCTGACGTGCCTGCGAGAACTCGCTGGGGAACGTATCGCGGATCTCGTCCATGATCTCGAATGCTGCGGCAATATCGACTTGACGCATATTGCCCTTGCCAAAGACCGGCTTCGAATCCTCGAGGAGGATCGAGAGCTCTTCGAGCAGCCCCAAGACTCCTGTTTCGTCCATGATTGTCCTTCCACCCTGCTCGTGCTGCATTTCATGTGCGTTTGGCGCACGGGTACATCCCTACTGCGTACATGCGTCATGGTATTCTAGCAGGTTTGACAGAATAACCCAACGTCAATGCACAAACCGCGCACATTTTACCCGGTCGGAAGCCCCCGAAAGCCCTCAGCCACGAATCTGTTCCCGTACTGGCAAGCTTATTCAGGGAACTTCTGTTCTAAGGCCGCCTTTACGCAGGCTGGCACAAAGCCATTCACTTTGCCATGTAAGCTCGCAATTTCGCGCACGATTGATGAAGATAGGTACATATAATCGGGAGGCGACATAATAAATAGCGTCTCAAGTTCTTGATTCAACTGATAATTAAGGGCCGTCATTTGAAACTCATATTCGAAATCGGTAATGGCGCGCAAACCCTTTACCACAACAGAAGCCTCCATGCGCGCAGCGAAGTCAACGAGAAGTTCGTCGAAAGGCTCAACCCTCACATTTGGCAGATGGCTTGTTGCTTGACGCACCAATTCAACACGCTCTTCTAGCGTGAATAGTGGGCCTTTTTTTTCAGAGGCGGCAACACCAACCACAACCTCATCTACCAGTTGTGCAGCACGCGTAATTACGTCAAGGTGCCCGCTCGTAATAGGATCGAATGTGCCGGGAGTTAATGCTCGTTTCATATCGGTTGGTTCCGTTCCTTCTTCACGCCAGCATCGCCAGCATTTATTTCGGACGTGGGGCCTTATACCTCACGTTCACCATCATCTCTCAAGATATCCACGATAGTATCCCCGTACTTTTTGCGTGACGCAAGGGACAAACCACACGTTTTCGCCGCCTGGTCGACCTCGCTACCTGAAGCGGCAGCGTGCTCATACACCACCAAAACATCCGAATCAAGCGCGCCCGCATGCGAAAGCTGCGCGACCATTCCCAACACCGCACCAGCTTCACACGCGTATGGTGGATCAAGAAACAGCAAATCAAAGGACGGCCGAACGTAAAGAGGTGGAACCTTAAGAACATCTCCTTTTTGCACTCGCACTCGCGTCTCAGGAAGGCCAAGCGTGCGAGCATTGCTTTCAATTACGCGCAACGCCGCGCCATCACGCTCGAAGAAATGCACCTGAGCGGCACCACGTGACAACGCTTCGAAACCGAGCGCCCCCGAACCCGCGAACGCATCCAGCACCACCGCACCATCAAATCCACCACGAGCACTGTTCACTGCACTCATGAGCGCTTCTCGCACCCGATCGGTCGTAGGACGCGTGCCCTCCCCCTTCGGCGCCTTCAATACGCGGCCCCTAAACTCTCCTGAAATAATACGCACGTTAACCTCCCTGCACCGTTACGACGCGTTTGAATGTGAGTCGAGCCTCACGAGCCAAAGCTCGGTGTTCGGGTGCTTCCAGTTTTGGATCATCTTCTAAAAGCTGCAGAGCATCAGCATGCGCAGCCTCAATAATTTTGCCGTCGCGCACAACGTTTACCAGCTTCAACGCCGATGCACCATGCTGGCGATTACCTAGAATATCACCTTCCCGACGCAACGATAAATCATAAGCGGCTAACTCAAAACCGTCATCAGTTGTTTCCATAGCAGAAAGGCGTTTTAAAGCTGCATCAGTACGCGAGGCTGACACCAGGTACACTTCACCAGGTTTTTCACCACGACCCACACGTCCACGCAGCTGATGCAACTGCGACAGACCAAAACGATCGGCATCCTCTATGATCATAACCGTGGCATTCGGTACATCCACGCCCACCTCGATAACCGTCGTGGCAACAAGCACCGCCGTTTGCCCATCACGAAAACGCTGCATGACAGCTTGTTTTTCCGCACTCGGCATACGGCCGTGTAACAATTCAACCCGATAAGCAGAGAACGTTTTTTGTTGCAGAAAGGCGGCTTCCTGCTGAGCAGCAGCGACATTGTCGCCACCGAGATCGGCATCATCCTCGATACTGATAGCAGCATACACGTATTCGTCTTCGTCACCCTCACGCACGACGCGCTTACCCGCCCGCTCGTCACGGTTTTCCGACGTGGCTCCAATAAGTGGGCACACCACGTACACCTGCTCACCGCGCTCAAGCGCCGCAAGCGCGGCGTCATAGGCTCGACCGCGCTCCTGTTTCGTGTACACCTTCGTCATACGTTGAACGGTATCGTGTGGACGATATTTAATATAGGACAATGTTAGATTACCAAACAATGCGAGCGCAAGCGAACGCGGAATAGGGGTGGCTGTAAGGTAGAGCGCGTCGGGAGCTTCCCCTTTAGCCAACAGCTTCGCACGCTGATCAACCCCGAAACGTTGCTGTTCGTCGATAACCACCAAAGTGCACTTCGCGGGAGCCACCTCGTCTTCTAAAAGTGCATGGGTACCAATAAGTACGCTTACCCCACCGTTTGCCACCCGTGAAAGAATAGACTCACGGTCACCCGCCGGCGTCGACCCCGTTAACACCTCCCAAGTAACGCCAATCGCATCAAACAGCGGCCCTAAACTTTGCCCATGTTGACGCGCTAGCACTTCGGTTGGTGCCATAAGTAACGCTTGGGTATCGGTGTCGGCAGCAGCGGCGAGCGCAAACGCAGCCACAATAGTCTTCCCCGTACCCACATCGCCCAGCAGCAAGTGATTCGCAGCTTGCGGTGCAGCCAACGCTGCCAGAATATCGCGCTGCGCAGTAAGCTGTTCGTCGGTAAGACTAAAAGGAAGCCCAGCCTCCAACGCTTTTACTCGAGGGCCATCAATCACATGAGCAGTCGGTTTACGCCCATCCGTGCGAGAGCGCCCTTCCTCCATAAGCATGAGCTCCAAAAATAGCAGTTCTTCATACACCAAACGACGGCGCGCCTCGGAAACTTCACCCATGCTTTGGGGGAAATGGATGGCTGAAAGAGCCGATGCACGACTCATTAAGCGATATTTCGCCCGCAATTCCAAGGGGAGAGGATCATACAAACCCGCCACATGCGTAAGGCCATTACCCACAATCCGACGTACCCACGCAGCGGATAGTTTTTCGGTAGCGGGATGTACCGGAAAAATCATACTTCCGCCCCCCTCGCTACCATCCACCATCGCTTCAATAAACGGGTTTGTCATGCGCTTAAAGCCGTAATTAAACTCAAGCTTACCCGCTACAGCCACATGCATACCCGCAGAGAGCGAATCCATCAACCAAGGTTGACAAAACGCCGTAATCATCAGCGTACCCGTACCATCCGTCAACGTAATCTCCACCAGAGAAAGACGCGGCTTGGGTCGCTTTAGCTTAATTTCATGAACAATTCCCTGGATAGTACATTGCTGCCCGATAGAGGCAGAAGCCACCGTCTCCTTAGATGATAAATCTATATAGCGGCGTGGAAAATGCGTGACCAAATCGCGAACTGTACGAATACCCAACAACTCAAGCGCTTTGGCGCGCGCGGGACTTACCAAGCGCACCCGCGTAACCACCTCATCAAGCGCCAGCGTCGCAGCAAGGCGATCGGGAGACGAAGAGGGCGCGATTGCCGCGCCCTCGTTTGCTCTTCTACTGCTCACGTATTCTGCCTCATGCTTATTCTACCGACAAGACAACCGGATACAAGGGCTGCTCGCCGCGATGTGCATCGATCTCTAAGTCTTCGAAGGATTCCTCAATACGAGCCACTAACGTATCGAGCGCGCTATCATCAAAGTCTACGCCAGCCAAGATCGTACAGGTATCCGCCGACCCAGCATCCATATAAGCCAACAAGTCCATAACCACATTAGATACATCGGTACCCACCGACTCGATAGAGCCATCGGCGATGCCAATAACATCTCCATCTTTAATGGGGTTTCCCTGCGCATCCTTAGAGTCCTTGATGGCATGAGTGACTTCACCTGTACGCACATCGGCGTAAGCTTGGCACATAGCCTCAACATTCTCGTCGAGAGTAGCATCCTCATCGAAACCAAAAAGCGCTGAAAACGCCTGCGGCACACTGGTAGTAGGCACCACAGCACACGGCTTTTCAGACAAACCGCAAGCACTCTGTGCAGCCATGATAATGTTCTTATTATTCGGCATAATAATAACGGCGTCGGCGTTCACTTCGTTGGCTGCGTCCAATAAATCTTTGGTGGACGGATTCATGGTTTGCCCACCAGACACAACCACATCCACACCAAGACTCTTCAAAATTTTCGCGTTGCCCTCACCTGCAGCTACCGCCACAAAACCCAGCGGCTTGCGCGATGCATGCTCATCAGCAGCAATCTCCTCACTGCGTGCGGCGCTTTGCAGCTGCATATTGTGAATATGCACTTCCGATATCTGTGCTTCATGATTCAAGAACCAACCCAGCACCTCATCGGGACGGTTTGTATGCACGTGCACCTTAAAATGGGGGTGCATGCCAACCATGAGGTCGCAGTCGCCCACAGTAGTAAGAAAGTTTTTAGCAGCATCCTCGTCGACAGCGTCGGAGTGCACCAAAAACTCAGTGCAATAACGAAACGCCGAGCCCTCCCAATCGTTCACCTGCTCAATTTCGACCTTCGGCAGGGCGGAGCGCGAAAAAGCAAGTTCGTCGCCCAGTGGACCCTCTTTGCCAGTAAGTGCCGAAGCGAACGCATCGAAGAAAATGGCGAGACCATAGCCGCCCGCGTCCACCACACCGTTCTCCTTGAGAACGGGCAATAATTCAGGCGTACGCTGCACCGAAGCATAAGCTCCCGTCACAACAGCCTCAAGGGCCTCATCGACGGAAAGCTTCTTCTTACGTGCATGTTTTGCCGCAGTAGCACTATCGCGGAGCACCGTAAGAATGGTGCCCTCTACTGGCTTGCGCACTGCTTGGAAAGCAACTTCCACGGCATGAGAGAACGACGAATCAATGCTCTCAGCGGTAATGACGTCATAGCCAACACTTCCCTCGCACAGTCCTCGGAGAATCTGCGAAGTAATAACACCCGAGTTTCCACGTGCACCCATAAGTGCACCGGTGGTTATAGCTTTACGAATTTCCGCAGTATCGGCCCCAATAGGCAGACGCGCGAGGTTCTCAACCACGGTCTCAAGCGTCAGCGACATATTGGTGCCCGTGTCTCCGTCGGGTACGGGAAACACATTCAGGCGATTGATCTCATCCTTGCGCTCGCTCAAGGTCTTGCTTGCCGAGGCGATGGCATTGAGCAGGTCGTTCGCGGTATAGGATTCTGGCATGGTGGGTCTATCTCTCCTTAGCGTGGAGCGCTACGCAAAGAGCCCCCTCTTGGGGCCGCCCGTGCGCAGGGCTCGCTTAACTGATCCGGTCGCGGCGGCCTATTTGCGCACCTTGACGCCCTGCACGTGCACCTCAACACCATCGAGGGGGACGCGTGCGTATTCCTTTAGGGCAAACGTCACTTGGTCCACGAGGTTCTGAGACACAGTATTAATATTCGTGCCGTACTCGATAACCACATAAAGTTCGACGTGTACGCCTGTTTCGGTCGCAGTGACCACAACTCCACGGCGCAAACGCGAGGTAGGAAGTATCTTCGCAATGCCGTCAGCTGCAGACGGAGCAGCCATACCGACGACGCCGTAGCATTCAAGTGCCGCATTTCCAACCATATCGGCCAGAACATCATTGGCAACATGCAAGTTGCCGGGTATCATAGTGCCCATGGCTTATCCTTTCAAAGCGTAGCACGTTCGCCACGCGGGGTTCGGCCTCACTGCATCGCAGTATACCGCATGGAGGAAACAGTTTCCGACGTACTTGCTTTGACCCCCCTCCATACTACACGAAAAATTCTTGTAAGGTATTCGTTTTATGTGCTATAGTATGAGGGCTTTTTTGTCATCAACGGCTTAAGTCCGTGAAGAAACACAACGAACCTGGAGTGATTACGATGTCTAAAGTTTGCGAAGTTTGCGGTAAGCACCCGGTTGCGGGTCGTAACATCAGCCACTCGCACCGCGTGACGAACCGCGTGTTCCGTCCCAACGTGCAAAAGATCACGATCATGGACAAGGAAGGCCACGTACGCAAGGCCAACGTGTGCACGAAGTGTATGAAGGCTGGCAAGGTCGTGCGCGCCTAACGCGACTTCTCGTTTGCCGTTCTTTTTTGATCGGCAACCTCGCAAATTAAAGCCCGCAAACAGCGGGCTTTTTTGCGTTGAGCAATTAACAATAACTTACCGTAAACCTCCCCTGTCTACCCTTAGTGTAGATTGCTGCGTTCTTCCAAGACACAAAAGACAACGCAGCAATCTATTACTTGCTAAGGACGGTACGTTACCTTAGCAAGGGGGCTTTCCCAAATACCCACTTCTTTAAGAGATATATGGGCAGGTAGCGTCTTTTCCAATTCATAGAAAACAACGCGAGATAAATGCTCTGCTGTAGGACTCATATCATCAAAGGGAGGCACATCATTGATACAGCGGTGATCAAAGTTCTCAAGAACCGCGTGTAGATCGCGCTTGATACTTTTGAAATCGTAGAGCATACCCACTTCATCGAGATGTTGGCCAACAATAACCACTTCAACATCCCACGTGTGGCCGTGCAGATATCGACACGGTCCGTCGTAGCCAGGCAGTGCATGGGCTGCATCGAAGTGATCCTTTACCAACAGTTCGTAGTGACCCCCATGACGTAGGTGCGAGCTGCCCGTAAGCTTACCCGGGCCGTCGTAAGATACATTCTTACGCACCGTACGATCAAATATCTCGTCGTCTTGCTGCATTTCTTCTTTCCTGTCTGTTCTGTATTAGCTTTATGCAACCACAAGCAAACGCTTGCAGTGCGGGCACGTACCTAGTGGTGCCTGCGTTTTTAGATCGATAAGGCGTCCACCGTCAATAACATTACGACACACACCGCAACGTCCATCCATCAAGCGCCCCACAGCAACACCACCACTTCGTGCGGCCGTTTGCTGGTAGGCCACACGTAACTCATCAGAAAGCGACGATTCTAGGCTACTACGCTCAGCAGTAAGACGAGCAATGCCAGCCTGCAAACTACCACCTTCTTGTTGAAAAGAAGCAATAGCCGTAGCCTCTTGCTTCTCCAGTTCGTCGAGGGCAGAAGTCACCTGACTCTGTATTCCCTCAATCTTCGCCAACTCTTCGCCTACTTTACCGAGCTCTTCTTCCAATACGTTACGGCGTTTTGCAAAACCGTTCAGCTCCTTAGTGCGAGCTTCAACACTACGATAGTCACCACGCTGTTCGTCGATAGACTGCTGCACACTACGCTGCTTTTCAACAAGACCCGCATCTTCATCTTCCAATTTGGCAGCTTTCACCTCAGCGGCTGCACACAGTTTAGCTATTTGATCCTTCTTTTGTTCAATGGAACGCTTCTTCTGTCGCGTCGCAAGGATAGTCGCACGCTGAGGCAGTGCCTCGAGCTCCTTTTTCCGCTTTAGAAGCTCGAGGTCGATCTGCTGCATCTGTAGCAGCGTAGTCATTTGTTCGATGGTTGCTCGCATGCGCTTCCTTCTCTTCGTCTCTCTCGTGCGTTGTCGATACCAGCCAGTGGGTTAGACACGCGTTGTTTCTGGGTAAGACCAGTTATCTCCCTGGTCTAATATAGTAATAAAGTCTCCGGGGACCCCCGCCCCCTCGACTGCAGCAGCCAACACCGCCACAAGAGGCAACTCGCTGGTATCGTGACCCAGCTCGATAATTGCAAGACCCGCCTGTGAAAGTGCCAAGGCTTCATGATACTTCATTTCACCACACACGAGACAATCCACCTGATCTCGCAAGGCAATCTTCGCTTCATCTCCCGCTGCACCCGTGCACGTAACAACGCGATCGAGCTCTCGGGAAAAATCGCCCCACACACGCGGCTGGCGCCCAAACACCGACGTACAACGTGCAGCAAGCTGCCCCAACGTTAATACTCCATCGGAAGCTTTTATTACACACAGCTGCCCATAGCCTTTCCGCTTAGTAGCAAAAAGGGGCGATACCACGCTTTTAAACTGCAGGTTTAGCATACCCGGCAGTACACGCTGAGCCTCCACGCTTACATCAAGAGACGTGTGGTAGGAAAGAAGCGACACACCGCGACTAATTGCTGCCCATACCAATGCACCTGAATTTGCCGCCGTCGACGATGCGGGTGAGAAGGACTCGGGTGCTTTCAAGTAGGCAGGGTGATGCGTCACTAAAACGTTTGCTCCCAGATCGGCAGCATCCTCCACCGTCTGCACGGTTGGATCCAGCGCCACAGCTACACGCTTCACGATACAAGCAGGATCGCCCACCGACATGCCAGTGCGATCCCATTCTTCAGCATCGGCAGCTGGGAAATCTTTCAGCAGTGCACGTTCCAATCCGCCCACCGTAATGGCAGTTATCGGCTTGGAGAGAGGGCCTGACGCCCGCTGAGCCAAGCCAGCCTGTTCTTTTTTCCTTTTCGGCCCAACCATGTCGATCAACCTCTTTCCTCTTGTCGGATAGGCTTGTTCGTCTATGGTTCGATAGTAATGGTGCGACGGTCTCCGTCGGCTGTCGGCACCGTTACCGTTCGATAACCAGCTTCGTACATAAGACGGTATCCCGCACGTATGTCACGTGCAACGTGATCAGGATGATGCGCATCGGTACCTACGGTACACGGCACGCCAGCACGGCAAAACGCTGCCAGCAGTGCCGGCGCAGGAAACATTTCCTTGCAGGCGTAATACTGTCCCGATGTATTCACTTCCACCATGCGGCCAGCCGCAGCGCATGCTTCGGCGGCCTGTTCGTAGAGTGGCTGCACGTCATAGGTAGGATAGTAATTAAACTTCTTCGCTAGATCAGGATGGGACATAATGGTAAAGGGACGGCTCGAGGATACCGCATCGCACCATAGATCAAAATAACGATACCAAATAGCATCGGGAGCACCCGGTTCCTCCCAATGATCTCGCTGAGCAGGATCGTCAAAGGGCCACAAGTCCACGAAATGTACCGATCCTAATATCACCGAAAACGGCGCTAAGTCTGCCTCTGTAATAATGCGGTCTTCACAATCACCCAACCAATCAAGCTCGCATCCTGTGAGAATCTCAAGATTCGGATGCTTCGCACGCGCCGCATCTAGAGCGGAAAGATATTCATCCATTTTATGCTCAGGCATAGACAGGTAAGCCCGCGGATCTACCGCCAACGTCAGCGGATAGTGTTCAGTTACGGCAATAGTGCTGATACCAGCCGACTCTGCCGCACTAACTAACTCCTCAACCGTTCCCTCCGCATGCCCACAAAGCAAGGTGTGCGTATGAGTGGTTATCAGTTCCATGTGTCAACTCCAATCAAGCGCCGAAGAAAGAGCTTCAATAAAAGCATCAATATCGGACTCGGTAGTGTAGCGACCCATCGATATGCGCAGTGCACCATGAGCCCGGTCGTTGTCCACTCCTAAAGCGCGCAGCACATGACTCGGATCGAGTGAATGTGACGAGCAGGCCGAGCCACCCGAAACCCCAAAGCCCTTCATGTCCAAGCGCAGAATAAGTGTCTCGCTCTCCATGCCATCCACCAGTACGTGCACGATGTTTGGCAAGAACTCAACGCTTCCTCGCTCCACCGCCACCGTCGCTTGAATACCGTCAAGCGAGGCAAGTGCTGCATATAGCTTATCACGCAGCATCCGCAGGCGCGTCGCTTCATCCTCCTGAAGAGCAACGGCAGTATGAAGCGCCGCCGCAAAGCCCACAATGCCAGCAACGTTTTGCGTACCACTGCGCCGGCCCGCCTCTTGACCACCACCAAGCATAAAGGGCATAAACGGCGTACGAGCCTTGAGGTACAGCAGACCCACACCCTTAGGGCCACCTACTTTGTGAGCCGAAAGCGACGCAGCATCCACATCAAGTTTTTTCAAATCAAAAGAGTCTTTACCCAAAGATTGTACGGCATCGGTATGGAAGAGAGCACCAGCGGCATGGGCAACCCGCGAAAGCGCGGCAATAGGCTGAATACTACCCACCTCGCTATTTGCCGCCTGTACCGACACGAGTACCGTATCTGCATCGATGGCTTTTTCGAGGTCGCTAACCTCAATAAAGCCTTGCCGGTTTGGCGCCAACCGCGTCACACGAAAACCCTGCGTCTCCAGTCGCTTGGCTGGAGCAAGCACTGCATCGTGTTCGATAGCGGTAGTAATAATATGGGGAACAAAATTGCCCCCTCCATGCCGACGACGCTCCTCCACCGCAGCGCAAGCTATACCGAACAAGGCCGCATCGTCAGCCTCGGTGGCGCCAGAAGTGAACACAATTTCGTCAGGACGTGAAGCCCCTAGATCACGCATAACACTACGGCGCGCGTCCTCCATCGCCGCAAAAGCTGCGCGCCCGGGCGCATGGAGCGAATTTGCATTGCCTCCCATTCCCAAGTTAGCCAAGCCGGGCATCATATAGGGTTCCATGGCTTGAGCAGCCTCCACACCAAGGGGTGCCGTAGCCGCCCAATCAAGATAAACGTAGCTATCCGATACAACAGCAGGCATGCTTTAATCCTCCTTCTGTGCTGCAAGCACAGCCAAACGCGCCTCATCAGCCACAGCAGTAATATCAGCAATAGCACGCGCCGGATCGTCGGCTGCATACACAGCATTACCACACACAAGCACATCTGCCCCTGCAGCAGCCACGCGAGCTGCTGTAGATAACCCTATACCACCATCAACCTGTATCAAGGGCGCATTACCTACCGCACGCGCCATCTCTACCACACGGGACACTTTATCTTCCGTGCCTTCAATATAGCTTTGACCAGAAAAACCAGGCTCGACACTCATGACCAGCACCATGTCTAGCTCAGATATAATCGGCGCCAACACCCCCGTTGGGGTACGCGGCTTCAAACTAACCGCTGCCTGGGCACCAGCAGCATGTATCGACGCCACTGCGCGGGCCAGTCCGTCAGCATCCAGCACCTCGGCATGCACGGTTACAAAATCTGCCCCGGCATCTAAAAACCATGGTAGCTGCTCAAGTGGATTAGAAATCATTAAGTGCACGTCTAACGGCAGTGATGTCGCGCGCCTTAGCTGTTTTAACACCGGCACACCCATGGTAAGATTCGGCACAAAGTGCCCGTCCATAACATCGACGTGAACAAATCCCGCGCCAGCTTCCTCAATCAGTGCCACATCACGTCCCAGCTGCATAAAGTCTGCCGACAGCAGCGACGGCGCTATTTTCACCGGTTCGAACATACGAGACTCCTTTGTCACCCATGCATTTTGGTTCATTTTAACGCATGGCCCGAAGCCTTCCTTTGCAAGTCGGGCAGGCGGGTGAAATCAACACGCACAGCCCCGCTCACATGACACCTCGGTACAGAAGAGAGCCGTTCACACCAAGGAAGTGGTTTGCGCACTATAATACAAATATCGCCAATGGAAAGAAGGTGCACCATGGCCACCACCCCGCTTTCGTACTTTACCTATCAAATGCCACTCGGCCGCCTCACTATTGGCTCTAACGGACAGGCTCTTACTTCCATAGCCTTTGGCGAACAGCTGCTGCCGGGCGAAAAACGTGCCACCGAGCTGACAAACCGAGCTGCTAATCAGCTACAGGAGTATTTCGCAGGCAAACGCCGATCCTTCGATCTTCCCCTCGCTCCCGAAGGCACCGACTTTCAAAAACATGTATGGAAAGCAATCGAGCAAGTGCCCTACGGCCAAACACGCTCCTACAGCGACATTGCGTGCGCCGTCGGAAGCCCAAAGGCATGCCGCGCCATCGGTGGCGCAAACAATAAAAACCCACTACCCATCATCGTACCCTGCCATCGCATTATAGGTGCGAACGGCACATTAGCAGGATACGGCGGCGGCGCAAAAATTAAGTCATACTTACTCGAATTAGAGCGACGTGGGATGGAAACTAATTACTGAGGAAAGGCTCGTTCTTATCCCCGACGCTATCACTTATAATCGGTAGCGCTCAAGCAGCCACCTGTTGGGGAACAAGAGAGGAATCTTTTCAGTGAACGGATACGTTTCGAACATCATAGTGGGATTTTTAACCTTTCCCCTCATCGCCGCCGTAATCACGCTTCCTTACATGATTTACCAGTACCGTAAATTCGGCTCCATTCCGTGGCTACGCTCGCTTATCGTATACTCATTTGTATTCTATATGTTAGTAGCCTACTACATGGTTATTTTGCCATTGCCTGAAGACCGCTCAGCTTTTGTACCCTACGCAGCCACGCCGCAGTTGATTCCCTTCAACTTTGTAAGGCTATTCCTCGACTCAACAACCGCTTCTATCTCCGACCCTACAACCTGGACGACCTTGCTGCACGACCCAAACGTTTACGAGGCCTTTTTTAACGTTTTGCTCCTGGTTCCGCTCGGCATATACTTACGTTACTATTTCAGGCGTACCTGGTGGCAGGCGCTGCTTATTGGATTTGCTACTACTCTTTTCTACGAGCTTTCGCAACTTACGGGGCTTTGGGGTATGTATGAGCATCCCTATCGCTTGTTCGATGTAGATGACCTCATGCTGAACACCTTAGGAACCATGGTAGGATTTTTGCTTGCAGGCCCCGCCCTGCGAACACTTCCCGACATACGTCTCGTAAATGAGGAAGCCCGCGAAGCAGGCGTACGCGCCAGCGTCACCCGTCGAGCGCTGTCATTTTTCATTGATTTAATGATTGCCGGAGCGGTGTCGGCACTTGCCTTGTTCATCGCGGGAATGCTGGGAGTATCCGACGCTTTGTCCGCAAACGGAATTTCTTGGAGCGATGTCCAAGCTTGGACAAACCGCGTCTGCTTGCTCCTATTCTTCGTCGGTGCACCAATACTCACACAAGGCCAAACCCTCGGACAGAAACTACTACGTCTACGTATCGTGCGCCACGATGCTTCTCCGGCACATTGGTATCATTATCTCGCTCGATATGGTCTTCTCTACCTCTTCGTCACTGCGCCGTTCGCAGCGCTGGTTGGCATTGTAGGACTTAGCCCGACAAATTCCTCAGAGATGAGTGCTGCCAGCGCCTTCGTTGCAAACCATCAGAGCAGCCTCGTTGTAGTTTGGCTACTTCTCATGGGAGCATGGGCTCTTTCTCTCATCGTACGCGCCCTTCGCTCCGCGATAAAGAAGAGTTCCTTTGTTATGCTTAATGGACTTTTAAGCAACACGCGCGTCATGACTGAAGAGGGCGTGTGTGCCGAACGCGAGCGACGCGTCGTACTAAACGTGAGCGAAGTAGCTACGCTAGAACGCATGATAGCTGCCGATGGTACAACAATGGCGGCACTTATGAACCGTGCGGGACATGCGGCATGCGACGAAGTACGTGCACACGTGCCCGATCCAGCGCCCGTCGTTGTACTCACCGGAACCGGCAACAATGGCGGTGATGGGTGGGTGGCTGCGCTTGAGCTAGCACGTGCAGGCTACCCAACTACCCTTATTGCATCCAACCTAGCAGAGCGACTAACTACCGAACCAGCACGATCCACCGCACAAGAAGCATTTGCCGAAGCCAGCGCACAGAATTTGCCCTTACACGTGCTTATCTCCCCCGACATCGATATTCTTACCGACACCCTCGATCAGGCAGAAGCGGTAGTGGATGCCATACTGGGTACCGGATTTTCCGGTAACGAAGTACGTGAACCCTTTGCCACTTGGATACGAGTTGCGAATCGCCGACGCTTTGAAGGTAGTCGCGGTAAAGGAAGGGACCGTCACCGCAAACGTACACACGAACGTGCCGAACACGCACGCCCCCTCAAGAACTTACCCCCTAAGGCAAAAAATGCTCCCTTCGCCTTAGCGATTGACACGCCCAGTGGACTTTCCGCCCAAACCGGAATGGTAGGTTGTCCCACTTTTTCCGCTGACAGAACCATAACCATGTTGACCTACAAACCAGGGCTCGTAGCTACATCCACCACTCCCTGGACAGGTGGCGTAAAACTAGCCAAACTGGGAGTAGATATTTCCACTTACCTCGAAGAGATAAAGAAGTCTTCAGAAAAAATCAGCGAGGCATAACGAAAGTAGCGTCCTGGGATCAACGAGCATAATAATGAACCAAGCTCAAAAAAATGACTATAGACCAAAAATACCCTCCTTTGGTTGGGGGGACCAAAGGAGGGTCTGCAGTACGCACTGAGGAGAAGGAAACGGTGCGTATGCTTCACGTGTCCGTCGAGGATTTGAGAGAGAGGGGGTTCACACGAGAGACGAGACGGCGGACACACAGAGAATTTTCGTTTTTCAAGCACGTGCCCACTCTCTCTAGGACAGCAAAAAGAGAAAATGGTTAAGCTGCTTCAGCGCAGTACTTACCTTAAGGCATGACCCTTTTACGCGCAATGCGGTTACCCGTTTGGTAAAAGCTTGGTAAACACGTTGTCATTAGGTCGAAAGAAAAGAAATAGCAGCTACCGTCAGAGTACGTAAGCCTGCCACTCACAGCCACACACCCGCCAACCAAGTAAATACCTTGTGCGCTATACTAAAAAAGGGAGACAAGCAACAGAGGGAGCTTATATGGAACGCGATGCGAACCTTTACGAGCGGACGCTCGACAATATCGAAACGCACGACAGTAGCTTACTCGAACAAATGCGTTCGGCAGTCAGGGAATGCAACACAACCACCGCATTGCGCATATTGGACTTAGGGTGCAATACCGGCGCCCACATCGACGCCCTATCAAGGTTTGGCAACGTTACGGGTGTCGACAGCTCCCCCGCCTTAATTAAGCAGGCACAAGAAAAACACCCGGCCGCCAACTTCATCGTTGCTGATATGTGTGCACTGCCCTTCGACGATTCATTCGACGTGGTGTTTTCCGATAATGTGTTTCATTGGTTGCCCGACCACGTAGCACTGTTAAAAAGCGTGGCTACCGCATTATCAGACGGTGGCATACTCATAGCCGAGATGGGGGCTGAAGGGAATATTGCCCATGTCGAAGCCGGCTACACCTGGGCACTAAAACAGCATAGCGGCGACTATTCGTGCCAATTCTGCTTTCCCCGCGAGGCATCTTATCATCGCTTATTAAAGATCGCTGGATTTGAAGTTGAGTTTTCAGAAGTATTCGATCAACCCACGCGCCTTGCCCAAGGACGTGTCGGACTGCGCCTGCTGGCCGAGCGACTGTTTACACGCAGTCTGGGACTCTACCAAGAAGATGACCGTAAAGCAATTCTAGACGACCTCGAACGAGCATGCGAAAGCAATCTTTGGGATGCACACGCGGGCTGTTGGACAATTGATTTTCGTCGCTTGCGCTTTACTGCTCGCAAAGTACGAAACACAAGCAGGGCCGGGGGTGCCTCACAGTTGAACATACTGGGAACATAAGCCCATTCAAGCTAACATCTAAAGAACTGCGGGGCAACCAACCGACTTTAGCTCCAGCTTAAAGCCCGTAAAACTCCGTCGTAAGCGGACGACCCGTAAGGTCGCCTACCACCTCACGCGGATCGGCACCCTCCCATACGATACTGCGTACCACGTCGGTAATAGGCAACTCTACATGGTACTGTGCCGATAGCGTAGCTATGGTACGACAGGCAAGCGCACCTTCGGCTACCATATGCGTCTGCGCCGTAAAATCGTCCAGTGTGCCACCTTCGGCCAGCAACTTACCGAAGCGACGATTGCGCGAATGTTCGGAAGTACACGTAGCAATAAGATCGCCGGTTCCCGCCAACCCCATACACGTAATAGCCTGACCACCGGCCTTCACCACCAACCGGCTCATCTCGGCCAAGCCGCGCGTCATAAGCATAGCAGCCGTATTGTCGCCGTAGCCGATGCCGTAGGAAAGACCTACCGCAATAGCAATGACATTCTTAAACGCAGCACAGAGTTCTACCCCGCACACGTCATCGCTAATATAAGTACGAAATGTTTCGCTTGCAAACAGATCACGGAAAAACGTTGCCGTAGCCTCTGCCGGACTCGCAACAACCGTTCCAGACGGGATTTTTCGAATAACTTCTTCAGCATGGTTCGGACCTGAAAGCACGGCCAATCGACCAGGATTACCCAACTCTGCCTCGAATACCTCTACGGGTAGAAGACCACTCTCCTCCTCTACTCCCTTTGAGCAGATAATCAAGGGGAAGTCTCTATCCATGAAGCCCTCAAGCTTTTGGGCTACCTCACGCATAAGGCTTGACGGCGTAACAACTACGCATGCCTGCGCGCCCTCAAGCGCCTCTTGATAAGACGACGTAGCCACAATGCGCTCATTAAGGGTGACATCACTTAAATAGCGCACGTTGCGGTGAAGGAGGTTCACCCCTTCTACCACTTCAGACTTTCGCGCCCACAAACGCACGTTGTTTCCATTGTCCGCCAACACTTGGGACAAAGCGGTACCCCAAGATCCCGCACCAATAACAGCCACGTTCATGGCAGACCTACGCTTTCTTCTTTTTGTCACCAATGCGACTTTCCGTACCAGCGCGCAAACGCTTGATGTTCTCACGATGCGCCCAGACAACCGTAAGGCCCGCAATAGAGCAGAACACCCAGGCAAGCGGTGCAAAGGTCGCAAACAGGAAGTAGTAGGCCGCGAAGAGCGGACATGAGGCCGCTGCCGCGATGGAACCGATAGAGACACGCTTGGTCGTTACTACCAGCACGATGAAGATAAGCAGTTCAAGACAGGCACCTATCGGCCCGAACGTCATAAACAGGCAGCCCACAGCCACAGCAATACCCTTGCCGCCCTTAAACTTCAGCCATGGGCTGAAGATGTGACCCCACGTGCAGCCGAAGAAGGCAATACCCAGCAGCGTGGCCGAATTCGCCAGCGCATTTGCTTCGACACCATGGCCAATCATCATCGTGTTGGCAGCGCCTGCGAGCACACCTGATAGGAGGCCTTTACCGAAGTCGAGCACAAACACAGCATAGCCGCCCACTTTACCCATTGTGCGAATAGCGTTCGTTGTGCCGATATTGCCCGAACCATGCTCGCGCAAATCGGTATGGTAAAACACCTTAGAAATAATCAGCCCAAAAGGAATTGAACCCAGCAAAAAGGACACCACAAACAAGCCAACGGCAACAAGAACAAAATATTCGGTTCCGCTCATAATTCCCCTAGTCCTTCTTCTTGAACTTCATCTTGATAGGAGTGCCCTCAAGATCGAATGCCTCACGCATGCGGTTTTCGAGGAAACGCTCAAAGTTATCGGTAACAACATCGGGGCGGTTCGCAAAGAACGTGAAAAATGGCGGGCAGGTTCCTGTCTGCGTGACATACTTCATACGCAAAATAACCTTACCCTTGGTAACGGTATGACCCGATTCGCGGATACCAGCAAGCCAAGTATTGAGCTTGTTGGTAGGAATAGTCTGGCTGAAGTTTTTGTAGGCGGTATCAAGTGCATCCCAGATACGATCAACCTTTTTACCCGTAAGCGCCGATATGGCAATGACGGGTGCGTAGCCCACAAACATCATACGATCGGCAATACGCTCGCGAATCTCGGCTTTAGCTTCAGGACCTTCCACAAGATCCCATTTGTTCAGCACAATAACCATGGCACAACCGCGCTCAAGCGCATATCCGGCAACGCGCTGGTCTTGATCAGTCAGACCAAGAGTCGAGTCGATAACCAACAACACCACGTTGGCACGGTCGATGGCACGCATAGCACGCACGTAACCATAATACTCAACATCTTCATCAATCTGGCTTTTACGTCGCAAGCCTGCCGTATCCACAATGGTATAACGTGTGCCTTCGTGCACAATGTGGGTATCAATAGCGTCACGCGTTGTGCCAGCAACATCCGACACAATGGATCGATCGTTTTGCGTAAGCCTGTTTGTTAATGAAGACTTACCTGCGTTCGGGCGACCGATAATAGCGACGTTGATGGATTCATCGCTCTCATTGTCGTCTTCGGGCAACTCTATCTGAAGCAGCGCCTCCACGATGGCATCCAGTAAGTCTCCCGTACCATGGCCATGCGTGGCCGATACTGCCCAGGGGTCACCCAGACCCAGCTGATAAAACTCCCACAACTCATCTTCCCGATTTGGGGTATCCATCTTATTAACGGCCAAAAATACCGGCTTCTTTGTCCTGCGCAAGATGCGCGCAACTTCCTCGTCGTCAGCGTTAATACCCGTCTTACCGTCCACCAGAAACACGATGGCATCGGCTTCATTTGCGCCAGCAATCGCCTGATTACGGATGAAACCCTGAAAGGCATCGTCGTCGCCCATTTCGATACCACCGGTATCAACAAGCTTGAACGGCACGCCGTTCCAATCGGCTTCATGATACGAGCGGTCACGCGTAACGCCACGCATCTCATGTACAATGGCCTCATCGGCCTGGGCTATACGGTTCACAAAGGTGGACTTGCCGACATTCGGCCGTCCAACCACCGCAACGAGTGGTAGGGGCATGGTGACACCTCACAAATTGGTTCGGTCAAAGCCGGGCTAGCGCCCAGCCAGGTCGACGATTTCCCTCAGGAAATCTGACGCATTACAGGATACCACGGCAAGCGGCACACCTGCGGCCTTCTCCATATCCTCCAAACTCATGTCATCAAGCGTTACCGCATTGTCGTTGAATACAACACGCGGAATAACAAAGAGAGAACGGGGATTTTCCTCAGCTTGGGCAGAAGCGCAAATATTTTTCACTGCGGCCACAATATCGCAGCCGCAAAGGAGACCGGTAACATCAACGTTACCACCAAAGAAATCGTTCTTTATGAACAGGGGTTTGAAACACGACGCCACAGCACTACGCGCAGCCAAAGGACCCAAGAACTCTCGCGTAGCGCACCCCGCAGCATAGTAAATCTGTAGTCCCGCACTCTTGAGCGCCGCAGCAGCTTGCTCGGGAAGACCGAGACGCTCCGCCTCTTCCCAATCGTCGACAAACGACCGGATAATACCTACGCCATCCTCAAACATTCCAAAATCACCATAATGCGCAGCAGGAGGAAGGTTGTCTAAAAGCGTGCCTCCATACGCATTATGGTAAAACTCATCGGCAGGATACGCCCAAAGCGCTCCACGCTCAGTCAGCGCGCGCTGCTGGAAGGGAACAACTAAGTCCATAACAGCCCGCGATGACACGGGGTCGTTAAAGCTGCGATCAAAGCAAGTCTGGTGCTTGGTGAATCCTAAAGGCACAATACACACGTCAACGATACCGGGGCGCTCATACGCCCAGGCGAGCGTATGTTCAAGCACCGCGCCGTCGTTTTGATCGGGTACGAGCACAATTTGCGCATGAAATCGAATACCCTGCTCCAGCAGCCGCTCAAGCACCTCGATACCATGTCCAGCGTGCTTGCCAATCATACGGCGACGCACATCGGGATCGGCGGCATGCAAAGATAAGCGCAGCGGCGATATCTGCTGCTCCACAATGCGCGCCTCATCCTTAGCGCTCAGGTTCGTGAAGGTAACGAAGGTACCTGCAAGGAAGCTCAGGCGGAAATCGTCATCACGCAGAGTGAGGGACGGACGCATATCGTCGGGTAGCTGACGCATGAAGCAGAACGTGCAGGCATTGCGGCATTGCTTGACCCCGTCAAACACGACACCCTCGAACTCAAACCCCCAGTCCTCGCCCGGCTCGCGCATCAACTCCACCTCACCCGCATCGCCCTCGAGATCAATGTAGTCCAGCACAACCTCATCATCGGCAGTAAGCCAGCGCCAATCTATTATGTCACGCAAGGGCTGTCCATCAACGGAAGTAATGAAGCACCCCGGCTCGAATCCCGCATCGTCGGCCGGGCTTTCGGGCGCGACCGACGACACGAGCGCACGCGGAGGCTGCGCAGTTTTCACGTCGGGTGTGCCTCCGACGTGCCTACGTGATATCTCGCGTTCTATGTCCTTAGAAGGATAAGTACTCATCTTTGCCAATCAAAGTTCAATCGACTCATACCCTATATACTCAAGCAGTTCGCGAGGCGCATATTTGGGCACGGAGGATTCGTTGAACGCGGCGGTATTGCGCGTAACGATGGCATCAACCCGCTCGACCTGCGCACAAGCAGCCACAATACCGTCCTCGTAGTCGGGCCGCTCAAGCAACAAAGCCTGCTTGCACACCGGACCATCTACCGAAGCGATATCCGCAATGGAAAACAGCAGGTCGAGGGCCCGATAGCCCGCATCGGCTCCCGCCGATTTCTCCGCCCAGTAAAAAACGTCTTTGACCGATGTTGCCACAGCAAAGATGCGCAAGTCTTCTTCGATGCAAGCCATGACAGATCCCAGCGAGTCCTCGAAGAAATCGGGGCGCTTCAGCACAATGTCAACCCATACGCTAGTATCGACGAGCACACTATTCATAGCGGCTCCCGTACAGCGCATGCATTTCCCCGTCTGACAGGTTGGAGCAGGAACCCTCACCGATACCAGCAAGGGCCCGCAAGGCCACCTTCTTCTTCGCCCTGCCATCCTGTTCACGCAGCGACTCCTGAAGAAAAACCGGCAATTCACGCGACGCAGCCAGCTGCTCCCAAAGGGCGCGCACCGCCGCCGACGTGCTGACACCATGGTCGCGAAGCACTTTATCGCCGCGCTCCTTCAGTGTTTGCTCGATTCGGATGTTCAGGGTAGCCTGCATACGCTTCCTTTCCTTTTACAGGGGGCATTCTAGCATATGCATTACCGTACTGCAAATTTGAAACTCGCATGAAATCTCAGGCCCCGCAACGACAGGCGGCTGCAATCCGCAAAGCGCAAGCGGCAAGGCGGGCGCACGGAACCCCAGGAACTAGAGCGCTTCCAAACGAGCGACCACGGCTTCGATCTGATCTTCGGGCGTCGAGGCCCCCGCCGTCACGCCGACGGTCGCGCAGCCTTCGAACCAAGCAGGGTCGAGCTCGCCCGGGGTTTCCACATGGAAGGCGCGCGGGCAGGCAGCGGCGCAGATATCGGCCAGCCGCGTGGTGTTCGACGAGTTGCGCCCGCCGATAACCACGATAGCATCCACGCTGTCAGCCAGATCCGCGGCGGCCTCTTGGCGCTGGCTGGTAGCGAAGCAGATGGTGTTCTTCACCACGGGCTCAATACCGCGCGCCTCGAGCGCCGTCACAATGGCATCCAAAGCCCCGCGGGTCTGGGTGGTCTGCACCACGATACCCACCTGATCGGCAATGCAAGCAGGCAGGTCATCCGGCTTGGCAACGACCGACACCGTACCCCCCGCCTCACGTGCGTAGGCAACCAAACCTTCCACCTCGGGGTGCCCCGCCTCCCCTACCACCACGACATGACGGCCCTGGGAGGCAAGTGCAGCCGCCGCCTTCTGTGCGCGCATGACATGTGGACAGGTGGCATCCACCAAGGGCAACCCAGTCTCGGCCACCGAGCGCTTCACCGCTGGGGTCACGCCATGGCTGCGGATGATAACCGTGCCCTCGCCCTGCACTTCGGACGTATCGCCCACGGCGCTAACCCCGCGCTCGGCAAGTTCGCTCACCACCTGCGGATTATGGATAAGCGGGCCTAGTGTATACGCACGACCGCCGCCCTCGACACTGGCAAGCGCCAGATCCAAAGCACGCTGGACGCCGTAGCAGGCACCGGCGAACTCAGCTCGAATCACGTTCATGGGCACATCCTTTCCTTGAGGCGGCACGGGCGGGCGGCTACTGCCCCGCCTTGGGCTGCTTGGCCTCACGCTTTGCCCGGATGTCCGCGACCACCTCTTCGGTGGTGTGTTCGGGAATCGAGTGAGCGGCGAACACTGCGGTAAAGTCACGACCGCCGGGAAACAGAGAAAGCATGTCAACCTGCTCACGAGGAATACGCTGCGAAAGAGCGAAACACTCACGCATGGCATACCAGGTGCAACCATCTAGGCGGTCTTCTTTTGGTAGAAAGTCAAAATCGCCTACAAGTAGGGGGTGGCCGTATTCAATGGTTATTTTTGGAAAACGAATACATTCACCCTTGCGTTTCACATTCTCGGCATTGCGTACGGTCATGGGTAGAATAGGAGCCTTTCCCATCTTAGCAATAAAGGCAGCTCCCGAATGTAGCTGAGGATCTTTTGAACCTTTGCCACGACGTGTACCCTCGGGCATAATGCCCACAATCTGGCCGGTTTTTAACATATGCGTAGCACGCTTGATGGCAGTACGGTCGGCAGCGTCTCGCTTAATAGGGAACGATCCCACACGTGAAAGTACCTGTCCTACTAAACCACCCGCCTTAGGATACAAATCTTCGCGGCCCATAAAGCGTATCCACTGCTTTGGACGTGTTGTAAGGTACATGAAGGCCACGTCTAAAAAAGACGTATGGTTACCAACTACAACCAAGCCACTTTCACCTTCGAATCCACGTATATTGTCACGGCCATCAACACGGTAACGGAAGCATATTTTGAATACAAACACCAAGAATCCCCAGATAAGATTACCCGTCCAACGGGGAGCCTGTTTGTCGTTAGATGTGCCGCCAAAGGGCATATCCCAAATTTTTTCATAGGGAGTAATCAGACTCATTGCACGCCCTCGGCCGCACCCATTACAGCCCCCTTCGCGTATACCATCTCACAAATCTGCCCGATAACCTCTTCAATATAGCTACCCGTTGAGTCGAGATGTACGGCGTCTTCGGCAGGTCTTAAAGGCGACGTGGCACGAGACGAGTCGTGATCGTCACGGCGACGCAGGTCGAGCAATACTTCTGCAAAATCAATGGACCCTATGCCACGATCGACGTTCTGACGAACACGACGATGAGCTCGTTCCTCATCTGAAGCAGTAAGAAACACCTTCACTTCTGCCTCGGGAAACACAACCGTACCAATGTCGCGGCCCTCTACCACGTAGTTGCCCATACGGCCAATCCTGCGCTGCTGTTCTACCAAAGCCGTGCGCACAGAAGGTGCGGAAGATACGGGGCTAACGGCACGATCAATTTCGGCCGTACGAATAGCATCGGTTACATCAACACCACCAATAGTTACTCGCTTTGGCACGGGATCGCCGTCTTCGTGTCCAAATGCAATATCATAAGAGCGAGCAACCTGACCAAGCGCCACATCGTCATCAAGCGCCACCCCGTCAGCGAGGGCACGCCACGCAATAGCGCGATACATAGCACCGGTATCCAAACAAGAAAAACCGAGCTTCTTTGCCACTGCCTTAGCAACCGTGGATTTCCCGGCCCCGCTCGGGCCGTCAATAGCGATAATCATCGCACCAACCTTTCAATGTCTCCCAAAAACTGGGGATAACTTATTTTTACTGCATCGAAGTTCTCCACTGTCACGGGCACCTTACCGGTAAGCCCCACAAGTGCCCAGGTCATTGCTAAGCGATGATCACCCCGGGAATCAAGCACCATCCCTTCAGGCACCACCAGACCAGGTTGCCCTTCAATGTAGAGATCATTGCCATCGATATAAGCTTCCACCCCTAAGCGCTCAAGCCCTTCAACCACCGCAGCCAAACGGTCGGTTTCCTTCACACGCAACTCGCCCACCTCGCGAAAGACGGTCACCCCGCGTGCGCTAGCAGCCACCAGTGCCAGCACCGGAACCTCATCAACTATGGAGGCAATTTTTTCAGCTGGTACTTCGCAGCCATGTAGGTCCGCCGTGTAACGCACCGAAATGGTACCGAAGGGCTCCTTACCCGCCGCTCCTTTTCGCTGCACAGACACATCGGCACCCATACGCTCCAACGTGCGCGTAAAACCGATACGGGCAGTATTTAAGCTAACATTCTCCACCTGAATGGCACTACCACGCTTAAGCACTGCAGCACATACCAAGAAAGCCGCAGAGGACGGATCACCAGGCACCTGCACCTCACAGGCTTCAAGAGTCTGCGGACCCGTAACACTCGCCGTGCAGTTGGCAGCCGTCGTAGACACGCCGAACTCCGGCAACATAAGCTCAGTGTGATTTCGCGAAGGTGCTGGCTCATTCAGGGTAGTCGTACCCTTCGCATACACTCCGGCCAGCAACACTGCAGTTTTCAACTGGGCAGATGCCATCGGAGCATCATAGGTAATGGCGCGCAAGTCGCGTGTACCCACGACGGTAAGCGGCAGCGTTTCGCGCCCATCGGGCAAAAAACGTACCCCCATCTTCATGAGGGGAGCAGCGATACGCCGCATAGGACGACGACTAAGCGACTGATCACCCGTAATCTCAACCGGTATCTCCCACGGTGCCAGCACACCCATGAGAAGACGGGCAGTAGTACCCGAGTTGCCGCAATCGACAGCACCTTCAGGCTTGCGAGGACCCGACGCACCCCATCCGGTCACCCCACCAGCCAAGCTGCCGTCAGCTTGCTTCTCCAGTAATACCTGTGCACCTAACTGCTGCACCGCCGCCACCGATGAACGAACATCGTCTGAATCGAGTACGCCCGTAAGATGCGACGTACCTTCAGCCATAGCCGCGAACAGTACAGCTCTGTGGGAAATAGATTTATCGCCCGGCACAACAGCGGCACCTTCAAGCGGCCCCGACAGAGGAGATATAACCGACATAGCAGAACAGGCGGTATCAAGTGACATGAGTGTGCTCCTTTGCGGAAAGAGGGCTGAACGATACCGAAAAACCGGCACCAATAAGTTGGGACGAAAGCTGACCGATATCGCCTTCGTCGGTGAGGACAAGGCTCAGTACCGCACTATCGGCGGTTAGGTGGTCGATCTCGATAGACTGGATATTGCAGCCAACCGAACTTGCAATAGTGGTAACCTCTGCCACAACGCCGGTGCGGTCCTCCATGGGAATACGAACCTCTAGCAACTTTTCAGTAGAGGGTACCCAAGTGACAGGCAGCGCACGACGAGCCTCAGCCGCTTGAGCGAGCAACTCCGTCAAACGAACACGGTCACCAGCAGCCAGTGCTTCTTCAAACGAAGCAATAATACCCTGAATTTCAACCAAACCAGCGGAAAGCGCCTCGGCGTTATCGAAAGCAATACCGCACCAAAGCTCTGGAGAGCCAGCAGCAATGCGGGTAGAATCTTTGAATCCACCAGCAGCCAAGCGCATAAGAGCCTGCTGATCATCGGCATGACGGCAAGCAAGCTGCACTAACGACGATGCCATAATGTGAGGCACGTGACTCACCACGGCAACCGCTCGATCATGATCTTCACGTGGTAGAGCAATAACGCGTGCACCCACCGAGGTAACCAACTCATGCAGGCGCGGGAAATGTTCAGCTGGCGTAGTTGCATCGGGACAGAGTATCCAGTGCGCACCTTGGAACAAATCGGCGCGAGCGCCTTCGATGCCATTCACCTCGGAACCAGCCATAGGATGCCCTGGCACGTAGTTTTCTGGATACGGCAGCAAGAGTGCCGCACTACGGGCAATACCAGCTTTTGTTGAGGCGGTGTCTGTAATAATGCCACGGAAATCCCATGCAGCTAAGCAATCGAAATACCCCTCAACGACACCCACCGGCACAGCCAATACCACTAAATCGCAATCTTTCCTCACGAATTGTTCGAACATCGGAGCATCAGGTGTCGCAGTATGGCTTACCCAGCCGCGCTCTTGCGCGGTAGCGCGCGTACGTGCATCAACATCAATACCAAGAATCTCAATACCAGGTTGTGCGGCATGCACTGCGGCAGCAAACGAGGCACCTACCAGGCCTAATCCTACGACAGCGATACGCCTGATACCCGGATGACCGCTCTGCTGGTTTTGCGAGCCTTTCATGGGTGCGAAGACCGCCCTTTCTTTGAGGTCGTATGCTGGACGCGCGTACGTTTTTCGCATACGCGCCTCCCTTAGTTATTCTAGCATTATAGATGGGCGTTCACAGACCGTTCACGAGCGGCCCGCCGCTTGATTAAGCGCGGCCACCTCAGCTGCATCCAGCAGACGCCACTGCCCTCGCGGCAACTGATTAAGCTGAACAGGGCCAAACGTGTTGCGATGTAAGGCCAACACGGGGTGACCAATAGCATCAAGCATCCTTCTCACCTGACGCTTCCTTCCCTCGTGCAGACCAACACGCACCACCGATCGCTCCTTTACTCGTGCTGAGCAAGCCCGCAAATACTGGCGAGAAGCTCCAGTAGGGGCGACGGATGGTACATCCAAAGCCATAAGTGCGTCTCGCGCCTGGTCGTCCTCCAGCAATTCCACTTCCGCAGGAAGCGTCAAACCATCGTCTAAAACAATACCCTCGCGTAAATGCGCCAGCTGGCCCGGCGTAGGCGTACCCTCCACCAACGCAGTATAGAACTTTGTTACATGACCGCTTGGACGCAAAAGGGCATGACCCAATTCGCCATCGGTAGAGAATAGCAACAATCCCGTCGTATCACGATCGAGCCGACCGATAGGAAACAATCCCGGATACTGCAAAGCCGGCACGAGCCCCGCCACCGTCGGGCGTCCCTGTGGATCAGACATAGTGGTAACAATACCTGCTGGCTTGTGCAACATAAGCGTAATGGGACCATCACCCAGCCGCACCGTCATGCCATCTACCGCCACCTCATCTACCAGTGGATCCACCTTACTGCCCAGCTCGGTAACAACGACACCATTTACGGTAACGCGCCCCGCCGTCATCAAATTCTCAGAACCGCGACGACTAGCCGCTCCTGCACGCGCAAGAAACTTCTGCAAACGCATGGGCACGATGCGACTTTGGGTCTCTTCTTCGCACTTCCGTAGAGGCGCCGTCTCTCGACGATGCCTCGATTCTTCCCTACTCATCGTCAGTCTCGAAAGTTAGGCTGTCGAAATCGATTTTTTCCACCAATCCAAAGCTTGCGGCCATGGCCCCTGCAAGCAAATTTTGGGCAGCAATACTCGGCTCCTTATCGGGATCAGGCGCAATCTCCTGTTCGGAAACTTGATCTGACCGCGTTAATTCGACCTCTCTCGTCGAGCCACTAGGAAAACTCGTCGCCTCCGAAGTTGGCTGAGCCTGAAATGACAGGGACTGCGGGGGTGGCAGAGTTGCGGAACCCTCTTCGTCGAAATCGAACACCAAACCATCGAAGCCATCGGCAACAATCGTTGTATCATCGACCCCCAGCACCTCTGGAGAGATATATGATGGTTCGCGCGTAGCGGATAGGCGCTCGCGGATAAATGCACGCGTCTCGTCGTCGGGAGCAAACTGACCAAGATCGGGCAGATCGGACACCGAACGCAATCCAAACTTCTCTAAAAATGCGCGTGTTGTGGCATACAACGTCGGACTACCTGGAGTATCAGCCGTACCCGCTTCGCGCACGAGACCCTTCTCTACCAGCGAGTTAATAGAGCTATCGGAATTCACCCCACGCACCGAAGCCACCCCTGCGCGCGTAACGGGCTGACTATAGGCTACGACGGCCAGCGTCTCCATGGCTGCCTGCGAGAGCTTACGGGTATCCCATGACAACACATACTTTTCGACCAATTCATGGTAGACGGGATGGGTATACAGCCTCCATCCTCCGGCCACCTCGCGCAACTGGATGCCGCGCTCATCAGCCTCAAAACGCGTTCTTAAATCGACAAGAACGCGCTCCACCGCGCCCGGCTCCACTTCCAGCATATCAGCCAGTGCAATAGTGCCTACCGGCTCGTCGGTCACAAACAAAAGCGCTTCAACGGCGCCCGAAATCTGACTTTCTTGCAGTCCTTGGAACATAACCCTTCATTCCTCTTCCCTCGCAGAAGCGAGTTCTCTCACGGACCTGTCGTTGATCTTCAACGCTACTCCCCAACCTACACGTTGCCAACCTTCATACAATGGTGGCAAGCGGTCTTATGCGTCTTCGCCCACCGAAGTAAGAACATCATCGCCCGTGAGCACCAAATCACCCGAATTTTCGATATAGTTAATATCAATATCGCCAAACTGCTCAAGCTGCTCGATCTTCACCATGGCACGTTTATACAGTTCGAGTACCGCCAAAAATGTTACCACCACAACCGGTAGCGGCGTCCGATCATCCACCAACTCAGAAAAACTCAAGTGCTTCTTATTTCGTATACGTGCATGGATGGCCCGAACATGCACCTCCACCGGAATAGGCTTCGCGGCAATATGTTCGGATTCCAGCAGAAACACCTCACGGCGCGCATAGGCGCTCGACGCCAACAGCGCAAGACCGTCCAAGGTAACATTTTTTAGATAGTCAGGCATCAATCCAAGAAAACATGCATCGGGCCCGAAAGGTCGTGCATGCATGCGACCTTCGGCCACAAAACGCGACTGGAGAGTAGATGCCGCATTTTTGTACTGCTTGTAGGCAAGCAGACGTTCCACCAGTATATCGCGAGCCTCACTCGGGGCAAGTTCGGCCAATTCCTCATCTACTGCGTCACGTTCACGAGGAATGAGACTTTCCGCCTTAATTTCCAACAAGGTAGAAGCGACCAACAAAAAGTCGCTGGCTACATCTAGGTCGAGATTATCCATGCGGCTCATCTCAACCAAATATTGGTCGGCAATTTGGGTGATAGAAATTGCCCCAATATCTACCTTCTGCCTGCTAACCAAATAAAGCAGCAGGTCAAACGGTCCTTCGAAGCTATCTATGCGAACCTTGTACGACACCCCGCCCCGCTTATTTTCCGAATGAGAATAAGAAATCGAACACGTTGCCCGCCGTGAAATCAAGGTAGATACCTATAGGATTAAACTTCAAGATATAGGGCACCGCAATAACCACGATCATAAAAATGGGGAACGCATACTGCTGCACCTTGTAATACGTGGGCAGAAACTTCCGAGGCAAGATGAACGCGAAGATGGACGAACCGTCCAGCGGCGGAATAGGCAGCAGGTTAAAGAACATGAGGTACAGGTTAATCAGTGAGAACATAGGCAAAAACATAGTATAGAAGTAGTAGAACAGCTCGTTTTGCACCAGCTGGTTCACCGGAAGCACAACCGAGACCACCGTGAACACCAGGGCACCAAAAACGGCCAGCACTAAATTGGCAGCCGGACCAGCCAAGCCCACGATGAGGTCGCCTTTCTTCGGGTCCTTGAAGTAGGCCGGGTTGTACGGCACCGGCTTCGCATAGCCGAACACGGGCATGTTCATAGCCATGAGCAAAAGTGGCATGATAACCGTGCCAAACGGGTCGATATGCTTAAGCGGGTTGAACGAGAGTCTGCCCGCACGCTTCGCCGTCGGGTCTCCCAGCTTGTAGGCGGCAAACCCGTGCATGGCCTCGTGACACACGATGGCGGGAACGAAGCTGAGTATGGAGCAGATGAGGTATGGTATCGATATCATAATGTCGATTAGTCTACCGCAATGCATTGCAAACGCCATGCGGGCAGGGCAAATTTCACAAGTTCACGCAAACAGACACTATACTAACTGAGGCCACCCTTGCTGTCGCAGTGCCTCATAGGCGGCAACTGCCACGGCATTTGAGAGATTCAAACTACGCAGAGCAGCAGAAAAGTGCCACAGCTCTCTTTTTGACTCCTGACAAACGCGGTCTACACCTAACAAGGATAGTTTCGGTTGAGATAGTTTCGGTTGAGATAGTTTCGGTGCCCATACATTTATATGATAAAAACAATCATGGACGAATCAGCCTCGATTCTGTAGTTTTCTAAACACACGTATACCCATCGTTTCGACGTGTTTATAAATCACCTGTTCAGAGTCTTGATGATATAACCCTCTTTAGTCGAGGATAAAGAATCGACGCGAATTTGTCCGGATGCTTTGCTTGTTGTTGCAGCACACCGAGCAAACAGGCGATAGTATTGATTTGGTTCGTGATACAGCCACACAAAGATGACAACTTAGAATAGCGTCTAATCGTTTGCATATTGGCGAAGCATGTTCAACACGTCTTCCACGTTGGGATTGTCGCTTGGACGGTATATCAAACCGCGGCGCATCAGCAAGGGTCGCCCGTCCACGGTATTACACATAACGCAGTCGTCTCTCTCGGCGAAAAACTGTCGCGTCATGGTTTTCATCATGACGAATATCTTATTCTCGAAATCCACTATTCTCATATTTAGTATGTTATCCACCGGCAACAAGCTAAACTTGAGATCCAGATCTTCTCCCAGAATATCAACGACGATGCTTTTCCAGTAGTCGTATTCCAAACCATCCAACATAACCACTTCAGCACCGCGTAAACGCTCGCGCATCAAGGGACCCTGTGCAAGAGGATTAGTCTTTTTCATCACCACCACACAGGACTCAGTTCCGAAGGGCTCCCACGAAAGATCGAAGTTCTGCGCTTCGGCACGCAGAGCGGGAAGCGTATCTAAATCGTAGGTAACCATGATATCGGCCTCTTCCCGCGCAAAAGCATACAGAAGCGGTCGAGACCGGTCGTAGTCAACAAACGTATAGGGGCATGGGCATTGCTTAGCCAACAAGTCCCACAACTCAAAATTTGACGCACGCAACGAGATGCGCACCATTGAACCCCGATGTCGCTCCTTCTCAGCGAGAATACGACACTTCTCAAGGGCATCGCCCATCGTATTCAGTATCGATTCAGCCGTATCCAGAAAAGCCGTCCCCGCTTTGGTGAGCCCAACCGCTTCCCCGCGCTTTATAAGCTCAAAGCCCACTTCTTGTTCCAAAGAGCGTATATGATTGCTAAGCGTCGGCCTGGCAACCAACAACTTTTCAGCTGCGGCGTTAAAGCTGCCACAGCGCACAAGTACGACGAATTCTCTCAAAAACTCAAGCTTTATAGCCATCTCCCCCTTCGTCAACCGCGCATTATCACCATAAACAGTATCGACACATCAGAACACCTCGAGGAATCGTGGCTCGTCACCGAATCGAGTCGATGACGCAAAATCCAATCAGGGTGTAAAAAAGTCGAACCAAGCGTTATGCGAATAGGCCCTTACCATAACTCACGCCCGCGATCGGAGCAATTGTCATCAACAAAAAAAGGGGGATATCACGTCGTCGTTGCGTGGCGCTTACACGCTCGGCTCCTATCCGAGCCTCGCCGCGAACCAATCCAATTACTCGATCGAGAAGCAACGCTGTCCCAGGACGAAGGAAAGAGAGGAAGGACACACATGGATGATTCCAAAGGAACCGTCTTAGGTGCGCCAGTCAACAGGCGCAGTTTTATCAAAGGAAGTGCAGCGGCCGTTCTAGCAGCCGGAATAGGCACAAGCCTCGCTCCAGCCACGCTCGCCATAGCTGACGAGAAAAACGGAAGTACGCCCAAGGAAACCATCACGCCGGGCGTTTGTCGAGGCGGATGCGGGCACGGATGCCAGATGAACGTGCACGTGCGCGACGGTAAGATTGTCAAGACATCCCGCATCAACAAATCCGAGCCAGACACCACCCGTCTGTGCAACAAGGGACTCACCCACGCGCTTCGCGTATATGCCGAGGATCGCTTGAAGTACCCCATGAAACGCGTTGGTGAACGAGGAAGCGGAGAATGGGAACAAATTAGCTGGGACGAGGCATTCACCACCATCACCGATAAGTGGAAAGAAGTTGCCGAGAAGTACGGCCCCGGGGCCAACGCCTTCACGAAAAGCGCCGGCAACATCAGCCCTGATGCCAACCACGGGCTGCGCCTTCAATCCGCCATGGGTGCCACCCTTATCGATTCGTCTCAAGACCGGGTGTTCTACGCCGCCTTCCCCGCCTTCTTCGGCAACGCCAAAGGAGCAGGTGGCTGCGGACGTGAGGATGTCTATAACTCGAAGAACATATTCATTTGGGGAGCAAACCTCGCCGAGGCCTACAGCCAGACATTCCATATCACGCTGCGCGCAAAAGCCGAACATGGCGCAAAGATCATCGTCATTGACCCCTGCTACAACACCACCTCCGCCAAGGCAGACCTGTTCGTGCCTATTCGCCCCGGCACCGATGCCGCTTTAGCCCTTGCCATGGCACATGTGCTAGAAAGCGAAGGACTTGTCAAAGAAGACTTCCTGATCAAGAATACCGTAGCACCCTTCTTGGTCAAGGAAAGCGACGGCACGTACCTGCGCCTAAGCGATCTGGGAAAGGCCACGGCAGGGACCGACGCTGACAAGATTCTCGTGTGCGGAGAAGACGGCCGCATCGGTACCGCCGAAGAGATAAGCAACCCCGTTCTGCGCGGCTCCTTCACCATTGAGGGCATTGCGGTAAACCCCTCATACGAACTCCTGCTTGAGCGCGTACACGAGTGGACACCCGAAAAAGCTTCCAAACTATGCGACGTGCCCGTCGACACCATCATCGAGCTTGCACACCTCCTAGCTGACGGTCCTACTGCGGTAAGTGTCGGCTTGGGTCTCGATCACCTCACCAACGGCTGGCCCACCTTCGCCTCCATCATTTCTGCCACCATGATGGCTGGGCAGTTCGGCCAGCCGGGAAACAGCGGGCACGGCTACTGGCGCGGTGAATTCGCTGCAGGCTGGATGTCGGGCAGCTTGCGTAAAGTGAAGGATGCACCCCCTTTCAATACCTTCTATGCATCAGCGCTGGTTAATTGCTTCGACAAGGGGAAGTACGGCAATACCGATATCAATATCAAAACGCTGTTCTGCTATAGCTGCAACCTGTTGGGCGCGGCTATCGGCACCTTGAAGTGGCGTGAAATACTGGATTCACTTGAGCTTTTCGTTGTTGCTGATGTCGTGAGAACCTCCACCACCGATTACGCCGACATCGTACTACCCGCCTGCCATTACTTCGAATGTGAGACAGCCTCAGGTGACGACACACGCTACATCAACTACAACGCCAAAGCGGCAGAGCCCCTCTATGAATCCAAGAGTGATTTCGAGATATTCCGCACGCTCATGGACAAGATGGGGTTGGAGCGTTATAACTTCGCCGACACCAATGAGCTCTTCAACACCCTTTTCGATAACCCCACCTGCCAGAAACTTGGCATTACGTGGGAGAAACTCAAGAAGGAAGGGTCAATTCTCACCGTCCAGAAAGACAATCGCGTGTTCGGTCAGGAAGGAAAATTCGACACCCCCACCGGACGTCTGCAGTTTTACCAAGAAAAGCTTCCCATCGACGGAGGCAACTGGGGGCAGAATGTCGACTTCATGAAGGAGCGCCTACCCTACTGGGAAGAACCGCTGGAAGCATGGAGCGCGAACCCGCTTGCCGAGAAGTACCCGCTTACGTTCACGTCCGAGCGCAGCAAGTTCAAGGTGCACTCGCAGTATACGCACGTACCCTGGCTGCTCGAGTTCGAAAGCGAGCCCTACGTTACCGCCAATCCCGCCACCTGTGCCGAGCGCGGCATAGCCGACGGTGATTACGTACGCATCTTCAACGATCGCTCGGCGTTCGTCTGCCGTGTGCGCTTCAGTGACGGCACGCGCCCTGGCATGATAACCATCGACCACGGCTGGGAGGCCGATCAGTTCGTCGAAGGCTACTACCTCGACGTCATTCCCGCAAACCTCTCTCCGGTCATAGCGAACAGCTACTACTTCGACACGCTTATCGACATCGAGAAGGCAACCATCTAGAAAGGGGGATGAACAATGCACTACGGAATGGCTATAGACTTAAACCTTTGCTTCGGCTGCACGGCATGTGCCGTTGCCTGCAAGTCCAAC
>JAYFOQ010000008.1:0-54633 GCA_034932485.1 Gordonibacter sp. | reverse complement strand
TGTCCATAGTAGGAAAACAATCGAAAGAAGAAAAGTGCCCCACGCTCAGACCAGAAGGCCTTCGCATAGGGCAAGAGCTTACGCTTTATCCAATTGCAAGGTTAAACTGGACAGGTGTTCAACTTACAAATTCAATTAAGGTTTCTGTGGGCTCTGCGGGTACTTAAGCCCTTTCCGGCAGCGTGATCGGCAGATTCGGGCAGTGTAGCGTCACGGGCACAATGAGGTTGTCGATAGTGCGAAAGCCGATAGTGCGAAAGCCATATCCCATGCACGCGGTCAGTTTAATCTTGTTGTTGATGGCCTCAACGCAAGCGTTTGAGATACCAAGTGCCACCGCACGTACGATGGCATCTTTGTGGCCGCGCACCTTCTTCGAGAGTTCCCTGATGACTGCCGCGGTGCTATGACACGCGCTTGCAAGCCATGAATCTAGCCGCGTCTGTGCTTCGCTCGATTTCTGCCACGTTTTTGACGGTTTGTTGCAGATCGGAGCATCTGAGTTGGTCATTAAGGTTGAAATTGCGTTGCTTGATGAAGAATTGCCTGGTCAGAAACAATGGTGGGACACTTCTTTGCAGCAAATCGTCGATTACCTGTCATTTCGCGCAAATTCGGGAGGCTGGCCGGAGCTGTACAAATTGTTGCGCAAATTTTCGTCCATCATCACTCTGAAATTTGACAGAAACTTGACACCCAAAATATGGTTTTCAACACCTCTGCTTTTATCAATTTACCTAATAAAGTGATATCTTTTGCGCCTAGTCTGCACGAGTGTGTCTTAAGATTACTGCGTGCAAGCTGCGTTGGCTTGTCTTAAGATCACCTTACGGTTTTTAATCGACAGGTAGGTGTGCCGTATAATGCGGTACTTACGAAACGGGAAAGCGGGCTACCTCGAATCATGAGGAAGCCCGCTCGATTTTATGGGGCCGTATTAGGTTCTTGCGGAGGATGACATGAAAGAGGAGCCCGCAGCGCGCTCCAACGCAGCAAAAACAAAGGTGGCCGGTTGCGCAACGTGCCAGAACGTGCCCCATCATCTGCCCGAGAGTGGTAAACAGCATCTCGGCACTGATGGTAAACCCATGTCGGTGTGGCAGATATGGTTGTTGCGCTTGTGCAATGTCATGCTGGTGTGGGCTGTTTTGGAGCTGGCATTTGGTGTAGCTTTCGGAGTTTTGGGGATATTGTTTCCAAACATGCAGGTGCTTGGTATTGAAATGGCCAGCATTATGGCGTCGGTGGTGCCTGCCGCACTAATGGGCGCCGTGCTTAACCTGGCTATTGGCCTGCTCGGTATTCGCGGCGCGAAGAACCCCTGCAAAATTACGTTGTTCTTCTGGATTACCCTTATCGATGCAGTGCTAACTGCCTGGGCTATGGCTAGTAATATTTCATTGGGTATCTTCGATATTATGGGTATTGTCAGCGGTTTGTTCATTATTGCGCTAGCGGTGTGCACGTGGCAGGTGCGCGGTCAAACGGGGTACTTCGACGAGCACCCCTAAGCTTGATTTGCTGTTGTTGTCGAAAAGAGAAAGGGGCCTCGGATTATTCATTCTGAGGCCCCCTGTTCATGCGGGTACTTGGTTGCGCGAGAAGACTACCTGCTATTCTGCAGCCTTTTCGGCAATGCTCTTCTCTATTTGAGAAATGATGGGGTCGAGGGCGCCGGCCACCTCGTATTCCTCAACCTTGCCTGCGTCGCACAGACGTGCAAAATCCGGATCGATGGGTAGCGTCGCGTAGGCGGGGATGTCGTAGCGCTCGGCCACGGTCGCACCCTGCGGCTCGCCGAATATGTGGTGTTCTTTGTCGCACTGATCGCACTTGAAATAAGCCATGTTTTCCACAAGGCCCACTACGGGTACATTTAGATCTTTTGCCAAGTTTACGGCCTTGCCTACAATCATGGTTACCAGCTCTTGTGGGGCGGAAACCGTTATGATGGCATCTACCGGCAGCGATTGGAATACGGTAAGGAATACGTCAGACGTTCCCGGAGGCATGTCCACGAAGAGGTAGTCGATGTCGCCCCAGCTGGTTTCGCCCCAAAACTGCTTGATAATGCCCGAAACCACAGGCCCGCGCCAAGCAACCGGAATGTCGTCTTTCGGAAGCATGAGGTTTACCGACATCACCTTGATGCCGCTGTCCGTGTAGGCCGGCATGATGCCGTCGGCGTCGGCTGTTAGAGGGTTGGTAATGCCGAACGTTTTGGGGATGGAGGGGCCGGTTACGTCGGCATCCAAGATGCCTACCTTGAACCCGCGCTTCTGCATCTCGCTGGCCAACAGGCTGGTTACCAACGATTTGCCTACGCCACCCTTGCCGGATACCACGCCGATAACGTGCTTGATGTTCGTACGGGCATTGGTTGGGAACGTAGATGGACCGGCATCGGCGCGATCACCGCAACTGGACACGCCGCAGCTGCCGCATTCATGCGAGCATTCTTCTGCCATGACTCCTTCTTTCTGGTTTCTGCGTCCGCAGAGAGCGGGCGCGCATCTCGTCATAGCAGGCATGATAGCATATATGAAACGCATGCAAAGAAGATTGTGATAAGCCATTACTAGCTATAGTCTTATAATGTGTAGGGAAGAAACTTACCGTTGACGGTAAGGTGCGTACCGTAAGCCCTGTACCTGCGGATGTGGTGGGTAAGAAGAGTAAAAGACAGAAAAGGCACCCCCTATTGGGGATGTTTACGAGCCGAGGAGAACCCATGCTATTCGCAAATATTGACATATTAGATGAAAATTTTGATTATCAGTCTCACCGGTGGATCGGCGTAAAAGACGGGCGTATTGCCTATGTCGGTACGACGGCGCCTATCGACGCACAAGCTTATGGCGAGGTGTATGACGGATCGGGTAAGCTTCTTATGCCGGCGTTTTATAACGCTCATGCGCACGCACCCATGACCATGCTGCGTGGTTACGCCGAGAACTTACCTTTGCAGGCATGGCTCAATGATATGGTATGGCCGTTCGAAGCCAAGATGACGCCCGAGGACAACTACTGGGCCACGCTGTTGGCCTGTGCCGAAATGGCGCGTTTTGGCGTGGTGAGTTTTTCGGATATGTATTACGCCACCCGCGAGCGTGCTCGCGCCGTTGTCGAGGCTGGCATGAAGGCGAATTTGTGTGAGGGTCTTATTGCTTTCGAGCCAAAGCCCTATGCCGATTATCCTATCTGCGCACTGAACGAAGAGCTGGTACGTGACCTGCATGGTTCGGCCGAGGGCCGCATTCTTATCGATTACAACATTCACGGCGAATACACCTCTAACCCGCAGGTGTGTGCCGATATTGCTGCTATTGCAAAAGGCAAGGGCTTACGTGTGCATCTGCATGCTTCCGAAACAAAAAGCGAGCATGAGGAGTGTAAGCAGCGCCATGATGGTCTTACGCCTATCCAGTATTTCGAGAGCCTAGGCGTGTTGGACGTGCCGGTGACGGCGGCTCACTGCGTGTGGTGCGAAGATGCCGACCTCGACATCTTGCGCAACAAAGGTGTATTCGTGGCGGCCAATCCCGCGTCAAATATGAAGCTGGGTAGCGGCTATGCACCCGTTCCGGCTTTATTGGAGCGCGGCGTGAATGTGTGTCTGGGTACCGACGGTATGGCTTCCAACAATAACCATGACATGATGCAGGATCTGTACCTGTTGGCACTCTTGTATAAGGGCTCGACGAATAATCCGGCTGTTGTAACACCGAAGCAGGCCCTCGTTGCTGCTACTCGCACCGGAGCGCTCTCTCAAGGTCGTGACGATTGCGGTTTGGTGAAAGAGGGCATGAAGGCCGACCTCGCCGTACTCGACGTGAGTGGACCCTCGTGGGCCCCTATGACGAACCCGGTGGTAAACGTGGTGTACGCTGGACACGGATCGGACGTGTGCTTAACCATGTCGGATGGTGTCGTGATTTATCGTGATGGTATCTTCCCGACGATCGACCTCGAGCGCGCTAAAACTGAGGTGGCCCAGCGCACTCAGCGTATTATTGCCGAGGTGTAGGACGGGGTTAGTATGCTGCGAATAGCCGATGCTCGTATTGATGCGTTGATAAGCGAAGATGTTCCTTATATCGATCTAACCTGCGAAGTGTTGGGTATCGGTGAGGAATCTGGCGAGATGGAATATTTCACCCGCGAAAACTGCGTTTTGGCTGGAACCGAAGTGGCAGTGCGCATAGCCGAGAGGCTGGGCTGCAGCGTAACCGCGTCGTTGCCGAGTGGAACGCGTATGGCAGCAGGAGATTCTTTTATGACGGTGCGCGGTAGTTCGGCTCATTTGCATGCTGCCTGGAAAGCCTGTCTCAACGTATTCGATCACTGTTCGGCGGTTGCCACCAAAACGCGGGCTATGGTAGATGCTGCGCAGGGCCAGAACCCTCGTTGTGAGGTGCTAACCACGCGTAAAAGCCAGCCTGGTGCAAAGGACCTGCTTACTCTTGCGGTTATGGCCGGTGGTGCCTTCCCGCATCGACTGGGGTTGTCCGAGACCGTGCTAGTATTCGATCAGCATCTTGTGTTTTATGGCGGCTTTGATAGGTTTGTTGAGCAGCTGCCCGCTATCAAGGCCCGTTGCATAGAAAAGAAGCTCTTTGTGGAAGCTGATGCTGCCCATGCTCGCTTGCTGGCGGCTGCAGGAGTGGATGGCATACAACTCGACAAGATTCCCGTTGCGGAGCTGGCGGCACTGGTATCTGAGCTACGCGCCATTGACCCACGCGTTACCCTCGTGGCCGCTGGCGGTATTACCTCTCAAAATGCCGCCGCCTATGCTGCGACGGGAGTTGATGGTCTGGCCACTACCGCACCCTTCACTGCTAAACCCATCGATATGAGTGTAAGAATGAGAATATTGTAGACGCGGTGGTGGGTGATTGCTTCTCAGATGAGGCCTCGATTCGAAAAGGTTGCTTTAGGCGTACCTTTTGAACGAGGCCTCTTTTTTAAAGCATACGCGCGCTCGTGTTTCTCCTTGCGTGTTTCTCTCCACTTGAGAAGTTGACGCTATTATTGGCAAGTTGCGCTAAGATGTTGCTCTTGTCCGCGCAGAGCGAACATAAGAGCCAAGAGCGTGTTGGCGGCGTGGGAATGAAGATACTTCGAGGAGGCACGAGACGTGGGCAATGTGCTGCGCGTTTTTAAGCGCGACGTCTTTAGACTATTTAAAGCTCCCGCTGCTTTGGTGGTGGTAGTGGTTCTTATAATCCTTCCGTCGTTGTATACCTGGTTGAATGTTATCGGGTTTTGGGACCCTTATGGCAATACGGGAAACCTACGCGTGTGCGTGGTGAACGAGGACGCTGGAGCGAGCAGTGATATTACGGGCGACTTAGACCTAGGGGCTCAGATAGTTGATGAGCTCAAGTCTAACGATCAGCTTGGATGGACCTTTGTCGACCGCGAGACAGCTATGGAAGAGGTCGAATCGGGAAAGTCCTACGCATCGTTTGTTATTCCGAAAGACTTCAGTAGCGATTTTATCACGCTTATTTCCGGTAATCCTCAGCGCCCTCAGCTTGAATATTACGTTAACGAGAAAGCAGGTGCGGTTTCTCCCAAAATTACTGATACCGGCGCATCGGCACTTGATGAAACCATCAACAGCACGTTTGTCTCAACCGTGAGCTCCATTGCTGCAGAAGTAGTTGATAAGAAATTGACTGAGTCGAAAACCCAGGCAGAGGCATCAAAGACCAGCATTGCACATCAGTTTGAAAAGGCAAAAAAGGCGGTATCGGATGCGCGGACATCGGTAGAGGGCCTTTCTGAGGCAACGCAAAAGGCTCGTGAAAAAGCGAACGATGCGAAGGGATCGTTGAGCGAGGCGAAGTCTGATATTGCGCTTCTGAGTGTTCAGCTGCAACAGGTATCGGCGTTGACTACTGCTACGCAAAACAATCTGGGATTGTTTGCGTCAAATATGCTTTCGGTAATGGACCAAGGATCTCTTCTTACTTCCCAGGCGGCTGCTAAAACGAACACGTCTATTGGGGCAGCTTCCTCTTCGGTAGTAAAGGCTCAGGGAGAGATTGGCTCGGCGCTCGAAAGTGGTCAAGCGGCGGCCGATCAAAACACCGTCGTTATCGAGCAGCTCAAAATTCTTCAGCAGAGTCTTCCTGACGATAATCCCGACAAGGTGTTGTTGGGCCAGTTGGTAACAAGTTTGGAAACTCAGAACGCCGAACTGCAGCGTGCGCTTGCTGGAGTAGGCACCCTAAGCAACGATGCGGCGAATACGGCAGTAGCCATTGCTAATACTTCTAATTCGGTAAATGACGCAGTTCAAGGTACCTTAGGAAGTGCCGCCGAATACCGAAGCACTCTTGCGGGTACGACACTACCCGCTATTAATAGCGGGCTTTCTCAGCTGAGTAGTACTGCGGCAGGGTTGTCTGCAGCTGTGTCAAATCAGGCACTTCTTGTTGACCAGGCATCGCTTGCGCTTGACCAACTGTGCTCAACGCTGCAAACAACAGCTTCGGCATTGGGTCAGACAGACGGGCTTTTGGCCGGCTTTCAGACCAGCTTGGATACCGCACAGACCGACTTGCTTGCGTTGGGGTCTTCTGATGCACTTTCAGAGCTACTGGGCGGGGGTACGCTCGATGCAGCTAAAATAGCCGACTTTATGTCTTCGCCAACCAAGGTGCGCACCGAGTCGCTGTACCCATTGAATGCATATGGTTCGGCTATGGCGCCTTTGTTTACAAACCTCACGTTGTGGATTGGCGTGTTTATGCTTATGGTTATCTTGCGGCAAGAAGTCGACGATGAAGGAATAAAGAACCTTACGATAGCGCAGCGTTACTGGGGAAGGTGGCTGTTCTTAGCTCCACTCGCAATGCTTCAGGCGGTAGTGTGCTGCGCAGGAAACTTAGCTATTGGCGTACAGGCGGCGAGTGTTCCTTTATTCTTCCTAACTGCTATCATTGCATCGTTGACGTATTTAAGTATTCAGTTTGCACTGTCGGTAACACTGCAACATATTGGCAAGGCAATCTGCGTGATTCTGGTATTCGTGCAGATACCTGGTGCAACCGGGCTGTATCCCATCGAGATGACCCCACCCTTCTTCCAGGCTGTATACCCGTTTTTCCCTTTTACCTATGGCATCAACGCAATGCGTGAAACCATTGCGGGGTTTTACGATGGCCAGTGGGCTCATTTCGTGTTAATGCTCCTGATATTCTTAGTTGTTTCGTTTGTCGTTGGCCTTCTGGCTCGGCCTTACTTTTCTAATTTGAATAGGATGTTTGCAAAGCAAATAGCAGAAAGCGACATTCTGAACGGTGAGGAGGTACAGGTTCCGGCTCGCCGTTATCGTTTGGGGCAGCTTATTCGTGCCCTTTCCGATAGAGAAGACTATCGAACGCGCTTGCGCCAACATGCAGAACGCTTTCTTTTGTGGTATCCGCGCCTTAAACACGCAGCATGGCTGTTTGGCATTGTTGTTCCCACGATTGCTACGGTTGCTTTTTCTGTTGTCGGTAGCGATAAAGTGATTGTGCTTACCGCCTGGCTTGTGTGGCTCGTGCTCATTTTGATGTTTCTGGTTGTTATTGAGCACGTGCGTGATGGTCTCGATCGGCAGTTTACACTGAATGAACTGAGCGATGAAGAGTTACGTGCGTTGTTTTCTGCTCGCAGCAGCCTTGAGGAACCCTTGGGGTTGAGCGAGGCACCTGTGCGCAAGGAGGGGGACGCATGAGAAACATAGGACGTCTCTTCTGCGATGACGTAAAGCGCCTTACCAGTAACGTGGTAACGGGAATTATCGTGTTGGGCTTAGTGTTTATGCCCTCGCTATTCAGTTGGTACAACATCGTTGCTTGCTGGGATGTTTTTGGTAATACCGGCAATTTAAAAGTTGCCGTGGCGAATACCGACGAAGGGTACGAGAGCGACCTGATGCCCTTGAGGGTTAACATAGGCGAGCAGGTGGTGTCTGCCTTGCGAGCAAACGACCAGTTGAATTGGACGTTTGTGAGTGAGGATGAGGCGATCGATGGTGCTCAGTCGGGTAAGTATTATGCCGCCGTTGTTATTCCTCCCAGTTTTAGCAAAGATATGATGACGTTTTATTCAGACGACGTGGAACATGCTCAAATCGTTTATTACACTAATGAAAAGAAAAGCGCCGTTGCGCCCAAGGTTACCGATCAGGGTGCAGGTGGGGTGTCAAGTCAGGTAAACGAAGTATTTGCCGAAACGCTCTCCGAGGTTGCTCTCGGTATTTCATCAGCCATATCACGATATGCAAACGATGCCGATGCAAGTGGGCGCATCGGTGATCTGGCGCATCACATAGATACCATGGGTACTCAAATGTCTCAGGCGGCCTCGGTACTTACGCTCTATTCATCGGTTATGGGTTCGGCTCAGGTACTTGTTGACGGATCTTCAAAACTGCTTACGCAAACAAGAGAAGCTGCGGGGCAGGTCGGTTCTGCAGCGGGGGAGGGTAGGCAGGCGCTCAATACGATATCGGACGCAATGTCGGCGTCATCGGATGCTCTCTCTTATGCATTGCAGCAAAGCAGTGCTGGATATGCGGGCTTGTCCGATTCTATCGATGCTGCATTCAAAGCCACGGGATCGCTAACAGCAAGCTCTGCCCAACAGCTACGCGAACAGGCGACTGCGATAGACGTGCAAATTGCTCAATATCGAAGTATTGTTGAACAGTTGGAACAACTAAAAAATCGCATTGACGATAGCAATAAGCCAGCGGTTGAAATGCTCATAAAGCGCCTTAACGCCTCCATCGAGCAGCAGGAAAAGTTACGTGATGGTCTAATAGGTGCTGCTGCCAGCATCGAAGCGGGTAACGCCGATGCTCAGGGCCAGCATGCTGAGGTGAAACGGCTGGTAACCGATGCTCAAGCGAGCATCAGTGGCTTGGCGGCAAGCTATGATACCGATATTAGGCCAGGTCTCGATCAGCTAACAGCTGAGGTGTCGGCTGTCGCTTCTTCACTGGAGCGCAGTGCATCCAAGTTGGATGCGGCAGGTGCCACCTTGCAGGGCTCGGCGGGGTCGGTATCGGGGCAATTAGGTGATGCGAAGGGCAAGCTTGATAGCGTCGCCACCGATTTAATAGCCTCGTCCGAGAAGTTTGCTTCTCTTAGTCAGTCTATAACTCAGGCACTCTCCAGCGGAGATCTCGACACGCTTCGTGCGGTGCTCAACTCCGACCCTGCCGTTCTTGCTGCGACGTTAGCGGCTCCCGTGCAACTTGAACGACACCCTGTGTACCCAGCGGAAAACTTTGGGTCGCAGATGGCTCCTTTGTATACCACGCTGGCGCTATGGATTGGATCGTTGCTCTTACTGGTGGCGGTTCGAGTTGCTGTGTCGGAAAAGGCCCAACAACGATTGAATAACCCCAAGCTTTACCAGTTGTTCCTCGGGCGGTTTGGCATATTTGCGGTATTGTCGCTCTTGCAGACCACCTGTATGGCCTTAGGCAACATGCTCTTTTTGAAAGTGCAGGTAAGCGACCCGTTTTTGTATCTCGTGTGCTTCTGGTTGGCCGGTTTGGTGTTCACCTTTGTTATTTATTCTTTGGTGGTATCTTTCGCAAACTTGGGTAAGGCTATTGCCGTACTGTTGCTCATTGTGCAGGTAACAAGTGCGGGAGGAAGCTACCCACTGCAGTTGCTGCCCGAATTCTTTCAGGTTCTCAGTCCTTATCTGCCTGCGACGCATGTGATTAACGCTATGCGCGCAGCGATGATGGGTGCTTATCAAAACGAATTCTGGATACAGATGGGAGAGCTGCTTCTCTTCCTCCTTCCTGCGGCATTTATTGGCCTCGTCATGCGCAAGCCGCTTATGAAGTTCCTGGATTGGTTTGTGGAGAAGGTGGAAGATTCGAAGTTGGTGGCATGATAGATTTGTTGAGGTTGCACAGCCTCCTGCCGAGGTGGCGTGTTGATTCTGCGCTGACGGATAAGAGGATGCTGCGGGTCGGGGTATAATAGAGAAGGAGCGGTCTATCTACCTGCTCCCTAAAAGGATGGAGGAAGGCCCCGTGAGTGACAAGGCGCAAGAAGCAGCGAAAGCAGCTGAATCCGCACTACGCGACGATGGCAAACTTACCGAACTGACGGATGCGCTTTCGGGCGGATCGCGCCGGGCTCGACAAAATGCCGCCTCGGCCCTCGCTATTGTGGCAAAAGAATCGCCCGAGGCACTTACTGTCCATGGGACAGCTTTTGTCGATGCGCTCAATCGTCCTGAGGCGCAGACACGCTGGGAATGCTTGGATGTTTTAACAACACTTGTCGATTACGACTCTCGTACGTGCGACAGGGCGGTTCCGGGTGCGGAAGCAGCTCTTTTCGACGAAGAAAGCGGTCTTGTTCGTCTTGCCGCCTTGCGATTTCTTTGTAAGCTTGGCGCGACCACCGAGAACAGGTCTGAGAGAATATGGCCGCTGCTCGATGAGGCTATTCAATGCTGCCATGGCGATCTTGAATTTCAGGATATGCTTATAGCGGTAGCCGATTTTTCGACGGGCAAGCTAACGCCTCTGGTAAAAGAGGAGTTGGGTGCGCGGATGAAATTCGATGCTGAAAATGGTAAGGGAGCGCTTAAGCGTCGCTCTCAGCAAATCATGGAAAACACCCAGGCGAAGTAATTTCGCCTAACTGTTATTGATGGCGAGTTTTTGCTTGCCACATGCCATGCCGTTCAACTTACCGTACTGTTTACCCCTTCACCGCGAAGCTTTATTTGTGAGGCTTTCTGTCGAAGAAGGTGAGCGGGGGTGTCTCAGGGTGTAAGAGGCCTCATGGTTGTTGTTTCATAGGGTGCCCATATCCTATAAGGTTTCGTTTCGAGGGAAGGTTCGTTCATGACCGTAGAGTCCAATCGCTTCGCTGCATCGCTTGAGGTGGGCGAGGCAACGTACACCTACTATCCGGTTTCCGCGGTATCTGGTTCTGAGACATTGCCGTATTCGTTGACAGTTCTTTTGGAGAACGTTTTGCGTAATGTGGAAGACGAGCAGGCGGCCGAAGAGCTGGCGCGGCGCATTGTGGCTGCGGGGAATGCGGGTGAAGTAGGCAGTGAGGTGGAATTTAGTCCAGCGCGCGTGCTGTTTCAAGATTTCACCGGTGTGCCTGTGTTTGTGGATTTTGCCGTTATGCGCGAAGCGTGCGCCGAATTAGGGGGCAACCCAGCGAAGATCAATCCGCAGATACCCTGCGATCTGGTAATAGACCATTCAGTTATCGCCGATGTTGCTGGATGTGCGGGGGCTCTTCAGCAAAATATGGACTTGGAGTTCTCTCGCAATAAAGAGCGTTATAACTTCCTAAAATGGTCGCAGGAATCGTTTCAAAACGTACGTATCGTTCCTCCGGGAGCGGGTATTTGTCATCAGCTGAACATTGAGCAGTTTGCGCATGTTGTTATGACATCGGATGCGGCGGGCGTGCAGCGTGCCTGCGACGAGGCTCCCGTAGCCTATTTCGATACGCTGGTGGGAACCGACAGCCATACACCCACAGCAAACGGCATTGGCGTACTGGGCTGGGGCGTGGGTGGTATCGAGGCTGAAGCGGCAGCTTTGGGTCAACCCATTACGACGCTGGTTCCTCAGGTTGTGGGCGTTCGGCTAACCGGCACGCTTTCCGAAGGGGTAGCTGCCATGGACGTGGCGCTTACGTTTGCTCAGATGCTGCGCGAAAAGGGCGTAGTCGGGCGCTTCGTGGAGTGCTTTGGCCCCGGGCTTGACAGCCTGAATGCCACGCAGCGTGCCTGCATTGCTAATATGACACCTGAATACGGCAGTACGTGCACGCTGTTTCCCGTGGACGACGCGACTCTTGCCTATTTACGCTTGACGGGTCGCAATGACGAACAGGTGGCGCTTGTGGAGGCGTATGCCAAGGCCCAGGGTTTCTGGAACGACCCCGCCGCGCCGCATCGCCACTACGCTGAGGTAATCGAGCTTGATCTGGGTAGCGTCGAGCGTTCGCTTGCTGGTCCGTCGCGACCCCATGATCGCATCTCACAGACCGACGTACAGGAACGTTTCCGCGCTTTGTGTGACGAGCGCGGCCTCGATCGTACGAAGACGGTTTCTGTAGACGTTGCGGGGGAAGCCCGTGATCTCTCGCATGGCACCCTTGCCATTGCGGCAGTTACCAGTTGTACAACAGCTACCGATCCTCGCATGATGTTAGCTTGTGGTCTGGTGGCAAAAAAGGCGGCAGAAGCCGGTCTCGTGCCGCGTCCGTGGGTTAAGTGTGTACTTGCTCCGGGTAGTAAAGCAACCGAGCTGCTGCTTGACCGTGCGGGACTTATGGAAGGCCTCCGTCACTTAGGATTTTATACCTGCGGATTCGGGTGCATGAGCTGTATTGGCAATTCGGGTCCCATCTTGGAAGCGTTGCATAACGTGGCAGATGATATTGAGCTTGCCAGCGTACTCTCGGGTAATCGCAACTTCGAGGGACGCATCTCGCCCGATGTGTCGCAGAACTATCTTGCAGCTCCAGCAATGGTAGTGGCCTATGCGCTTGCTGGTACGATAGATATTGACTTAGAACATGATGCTTTGGGTATGTGTGCTGATGGTACACCTGTTTTCTTGGCTGATATTTGGCCTACGGATGATGAAGTGTCTGCGCTGGTGACGGCACATGTTGACGGTGAGCTGTACGAAGAGGGATCGCGCGGTCTGTATGAGGGTGATGCCGCTTGGCAGGCGCTGGGCTCAGAGAAAAGCGCTACGTTCGCGTGGGACGATACATCGACCTACGTGCGTCGCGCTCCTTACTTCGATGGTATGAAGCGCCAGCCGTCTGTGCCGGCTCCGGTACGGGGCGCTCGCGCTCTTGCTCGTTTAGGTGATTTCATTACCACTGATCATATTTCGCCAGCGGGGTCAATCGCGGCGGATTCACCGGCAGCGCGTTATCTTGAAGAGCGTGGCGTCGATCAGGCCGACTTCAATACTTACGGTGCACGCCGCGGCAACCACGAGGTGATGATGCGTGGTACGTTTGCCAACGTAAAGCTTCAAAACCTGTTAGCCGCGGGGAAGAAGGGTGGATGGACGTGCGACTTTTTGAACCAAGAAGTGCGTCCGCTGTTTGATGCCGCTATGGATTATGAGGCCGCCGGCGTGCCGCTTGTGGTGGTGGCTGGCAAGATGTATGGCAGCGGCTCTTCGCGCGACTGGGCAGCAAAGGGTCCGGCGTTGTTGGGTATACGCGCTGCGTTTGCTGAGAGTTTCGAGCGTATTCATCGTTCTAATCTTATTGGTATGGGTATTTTGCCATTGCAGTTTGCTGAAGGAGAAAGTGCCGAGAGTTTGGGGCTTGATGGCTCTGAAACCTATACGGTTGGAGCAATCGATTTTAGTGGGGGTCTGCCGGAACCGCGTAAAGTAGAGGTATGTGCCGAACGCGCGGACGGTACGGCGACGACGTTTGAAGCAACGGTTCGCGTGGATACGCCTACGGAGGGCCGCTATTACGAAAACGGTGGAATTCTTCCTTACGTACTGCGAAGTTTATTGTAAAAACATGGCAACACCGGCGCCCGGTCGCAGCAAGCGATTGGGCGCTTTAGTGTATAGTGAAGACTTTAGGTAATCGAGGGTTACAGGAAAGGGATGCCGTGAAACAGACATCCGGGTTCGATGCATTATTAGAAGCGCTTAAGCAATCAGGCGTAAATGTGGATGGTCGGTTTGATGCCGATTCCGAAGCTCCTACAGGGGGGCGAGGCGGTAACGGAGGCGGCTCGCAACCGCCGCACGTTCAGGTGGAGCTGCCCTTTGCCGATCGCATGGCGGCATGGGGTAAAAAGGCGCTTATTGCAGCGGCCATCATCATAATAATTATTGGGTTGGCTGCCTACTGGTGGTTTCATCCACCTATCAATATTCATAGCACAGATACCTGGATGTTTGTGGCGGTGTTCATTTTGTTGCCGCTGTTTCTGGTGTTTTGGAGTCGGTCTCGTAGCTACGAGACGGGTACAAGCAAGGTTGATCCGAACCCTGGTAAATCGAAGGCGTTCAAATGGGCATCGTATGTGCCGGTGGCTGTTGCTTTGGCCGGCGTAGTGGGCGCTATCTTGTCCTTGTCTATATTTCCGGGCAACGCCGAGAAGTATGCTAACGTATTGCAGACCGACACGCTTGAATTCGCTACGGACATCAAAGAGGTGAACTACTCAGAGATTCCGGTTATCGATCGCGATTCAGCGGTACTTTTGGGTAATCGCGAAATGGGCTCCATCCCCGATTTTGTGAGTCAGTTCGAAATTTCACCGTTATATAGTCAGATTAACTATCAGGGTTCGCCGGTACGTGTGAGTCCGTTGGGTTATGCAGATTTGTTTAAGTGGTTCACGAACCGCGAGGCGGGTATCCCTGCTTACTCACTGGTGAATATGACCACACAGGATGCGGAGATTGTGCGCCTAGAAGACAATCCCATCCACTATTCTCAATCTGAGCCGCTTGCGCGCAATATCGATCGTCATGTCCAATTGAGCTACCCGTTTTATATGTTCGACGAGAAATCGTTCGAGATTGATGAAGAGGGTAAGCCTTGGTGGGTGTGTCCGGTACAGACGCGAACCATTGGTCTATTTGGTGGTACTACCATCCAGCGGGTAGTTATGGTAGATGCCACGACGGGTGAAACGCAGGACTTATCTATTGATGAGGTGCCACAGTGGGTTGACCGCGCTTACCCCGCTGAATTGCTTATCGAGCAGTATAACTGGAGCGGTAAGTACAAAGATGGTTGGTTGAACTCGGTGTTTGGGCAGAAAAATGTTGTGCAGACCACGCCTGGCTCTGATGGCAATCTGGGATACAACTATATTGCCAAGGACGATGACGTCTGGGTGTATACCGGGGTGACTTCGGCGACCGCAGACAATTCAATCATTGGTTTTGTGTTGGTAAACCAGCGTACAGCCGAATCGCATTTCTATTCAGTGCCTGGTGCAACGGAGGCATCGGCAATGCAATCGGCCGAGGGTCAGGTACAAAATCTGCGCTATCATGCTACATTCCCGCTGCTTATCAATGTGGCAAACCAGCCTACGTACTTTATGGCTTTGAAGGATGATGCGGGATTGGTGAAGCAGTTTGCCATGATCGACATCCAGCGCTATCAAAATGTTGCAGTGGGCAATACAGTAGCCGAGTGTCAGAAGTCCTATCAGGCGCTTTTGGCCACCAACGGTGTGCTGGCTGATGCCGGGGGAGACATAGGTGCTCTTGAGGCGCAAGGTGCTATTGCTCACATTGCTCAAGCGGTAGTAGAGGGCAATTCGCACTTCTACGTGAAGCTTGTCGACAGCAATGCAATTTACGATTTTGCGTTACCCGGTCTGATTGAGATTGTGGGTTACAAAGAGGGCGACTCCATTGCGTTCACCTATCTTGAGGCTGAGCCGACCAACCCGGTCCAAGAGATTCTCAAGGGAGATAGCACGGCAGGTACGACGGCAAAAAATGCTCGTTCTACCGGTGATGCTCAAGGAAATACGATATAAGGGTTGACAAGAAGCGGAACGTGGCTAAGATGTAAGGGATGCTGTTTCAACTGAAGCTGCATACAAAAAGAATGTTCCGCTGCCCAAGACAGCAGGTACCGAAAGGTTTAATCGCAGGAATGCGGCCCGCCGAGGTGGTTGTATAAGTTTCGTGCTTAGACGACCCCCGCTGTCAGGTGACAGTGGGGGTCGTTCCTTTTCTCAGGCGACGATCCCACCCGCGAGGGGCGGAACCCGAGTTTGTGAAGAAGGAGGTGTACTACATGCCCAATGTTCAGAACCAGGAAACGCTCGGCAAGATCAAGGAAGATCTTGGCGGCGTGAACGCGATGTGGGTCGTGGATTACCGCGGCCTTACCGTGAAGCAGATTCAGGAGCTGCGCAACAACATCCGTGAGGCCGATGCAGGCATGAAGGTGTACAAGAACACGCTCATGCACATCGCTCTTGAGGAGTTGGAGCTGCCGAACTTGGATGCCGTGCTGGAAGGCCCGTCCGCGTTTGTGTTTGCAGGTGAAGATCCGGTTGCGTCTGCAAAGGCGATCAAAGACTTCTCCAAGAAGAACCCGAACCTGATTATTAAGGGCGGCATGATGGACGGCTCGTTCGTCGACGCTGCTCAGGTCGAGGCTATCGCCTCGCTGCCGTCGCGCGAAGAGCTTATCGCCAAGCTGCTCGGCACCATTTCCAACCCGCTGGTCAAGACGGTCCGTGTACTCAACGGTCCTATGGAGGCGTTCGCGCGTTGCGTGTCCGCTATCGGCGACCAGAAGAACGCTGCATAAAGGTAGCGTAAAAAGTGCCGCGTGATGCGGTACCCGCTTGAAACAAGACGATGCGGGGCAGAAGCTCCGCACCAACAAGAAAGAGGAAGTAACATGGCTGTTACCCGCGAAGAGATCATTGAAGCTTTGAAGGAAATGCCCGCCCTGGAGCTCTCCGAGCTCGTAAAGGAGCTTGAGGACGTCTTTGGCGTTTCTGCTGCTGCTCCTGTTGCTATGGCTGCCGCTCCGGTTGCTGAGGCTGCTGCTGAGGAGAAGACCGACTTTGACGTTGTGCTCGAGGGCTTTGGCGACAACAAGATTGCCGTTATCAAGGTTGTCCGCGAGATCACCGGTCTTGGTCTGAAAGAGGCTAAGGAACTGGTCGAGAGCGCTCCGAAGCCGGTTCAGGAAGGTGCGGCTAAGGAGAAGGCCGAGGAGATCAAGGCCAAGCTCGAGGAAGCCGGCGCTGCTGTCACCCTTAAGTAAATTGATTTCGCTGGCCTAATGGCCGACGAAACAGTTTGACGCTGCGAGGCCCCTAGACACCCGACCTCGTCCCCCTTGCGATTACCCGTGCAAAAAAGCATGTGGTGCTATCGGGGCGATCTTGGGAATCTGGGGGTCTCGTGCTGTCTTTATGGGCAGTTGCGGTTACTGTTCGTCTACTTAAAATCTTAACCTTCCCGACGAAATGCTGACGGGACGGCAACGGATCACTTAGGTGGCAGGGTGCGCGTTATAGTGAAAATCATAAGTAAGAAAGAGATGCGTGTGCGCACGCTTCGCAAGTTCGGAAGGAAACCCATGCAGACCGGATACTTCAACGCCGCTTGGCGTGATATCAAAAATTCACCGGGTTGGTTCGGTAAACTGTTAGTGCTGGCTTTAGTGAGCATTATCCCCATTTTTGGGTGGATTGTGGTTGCGGGATACCTGTATGGGTGGGCGCGCGATTTAGCGTGGGGGGTGCATGCTCCGCTACCTGCTCATGTATTTGGAAACGAAGATGGCACGTTGTATAGTCGAGGGTTCTTCGTAATCGTTATTGGGTTTGTTTGTTCCCTTATTCCTTGGGCTGTTGAAGTGGTGGCATCTTTTGCGGTAGGCGGTTATGCATGGTCAGATTGGTCTTTTTACGGAGGCTTCCTGTCATTTCCGCTGGGCATGGCTTCCGGTATTTTTGGGTTGGCGTTTTTCGTGCTGTCTCTTGCTGCCGGGTTTTTTGCGATGTTCTTTTATTGGGTCGGTTCGATGCGTACGAGTATTTATGGTCGCCTATCAGCTGGGTTTCAGATCGGGAAAATATGGAGTATGATTCGCCACGATTTCGGTGGAATTCTCCGCATTCTTGGTATGTATCTTTTGTTGTTGATAATAATGTCGGCAGTGATCATGGTGCTGGTAATGATGGTTGTATTCTTGTTCCTAGCGATCGGGCTTTTCGCAACGGGTGGCAATATGAATATCAATGCACGTCCCGATGCTGCTGTTATGGGAATGGCCTTCGCAGTTGGTAGCGTAGTGGTACTGATAATGGTGGTAGTTGGATTTATCTCATTGGTGGTATCGGTATTTGCGACAATGATGGTTACGCGTGCTTTGGGCTATTGGACGCAGCAATTTGACGTGCCAGCATGGCGTGGACAGGACGACCCGATGCCCTTCGAGTTGTCGAGTATGCCCGATGGGTTTGGGCAACAACCTCCCATGCCCCGATAGATTTGGGCAGTTGAGAGTGATGTAAGACAGAACGGGGCTTCTGAGGCTCCGTTCTGTTTGTTTGGTCAGGCAATTTGTTTGTAAATCCTGCCGATTCAAAGAGGACACCTCGTCGATGGTGGTCTTTTTGCCGCTATTCCCCTAGACTTGTGGGCGCGCTCTTGCGGCTGCGGGCCGAAAGATGCTGGTCGCGTACAACGATGCGCGCTCGATACAGTCCCTTGAGATTCTGGAGGTCATCCCGCATGGAGGAATGTGCGACGGACGCAATGGCGGAGCTGACCGAAAAGGGAGCTTTTGTCTGCGGCTCGCTTGGTCGTATCGCACCGAGTTGGTGGGAGCCAGAAGAGGGCGAGGTTGCCGAACCATGGCTTTCTGCGGATGAGGCTCTCGATCGGTTTCTCGATTGGGTGGCTTCGCGGGACATTGAGTTGTGGCCCCATCAAGAAGAAGCTTTGATGTCGTTAATGGTGGGCGACCACGTTATTTTGGGTACTCCCACCGGTTCGGGGAAATCTCTCGTTGCCCTAGGGCTGCATTTTATGGCGCTGGCTACCGGACGCCGAGCGTATTACACTGCCCCTATCAAAGCGCTTGTAAGCGAGAAGTTTTTTGATCTCGTAGAAGTTCTTGGGCGTGAGAATGTGGGAATGATCACGGGTGATACGCATATCAATACACAGGCTCCCGTTATTTGTTGTACGGCTGAAATCCTCGCAAATGAGGCCCTGCGAGAGGGAGAGCAAGCTGATGTAGGTTGCGTGGCCATGGATGAGTTCCATTTTTATGGCGATTCCGACCGTGGCTGGGCATGGCAGGTTCCTTTGCTTACGTTGCCAAAGACACAATTCCTCCTGATGAGCGCTACGCTGGGAGAAGTGACCCAAATAGCCGCATCGCTGAAGCAGCGCACGGGTGTCGACGTGAGCGTGGTGGCCGATGCGCCGCGTCCGGTACCGCTGTCTTATGAATATGTTGAGATTCCCCTAGAAGGTACGGTTGAACTGGCGTTGCGCGAAGGAGAGGCACCTTTATATATCGTTCATTTTTCGCAGGACGCAGCGTTGGCTACGGCTCAATCGCTTTCGAGCTTCGGTGTGGCGTCTAAAGAACAGCGCGAAGAGATAAAACGGGCTATGTCTGGCACGCGTTTTACTACGGCGTTTGGCAAAACACTCAAACGCCTGCTTGCTAGCGGCGTGGGGGTTCACCATGCCGGCATGCTGCCGCGTTATCGCTTGCTGGTGGAGAAGCTTGCTCAGCAAGGTCTTCTGCCGGTTATCTGCGGCACCGACACCCTTGGTGTGGGCATTAACGTTCCTATTCATACGGTACTTTTAACTGCGCTAACCAAATTCGACGGTTATCGCATGCGCCGGTTGCGCGCTCGTGAATTTCATCAGATCGCCGGACGTGCAGGTCGATCGGGCTTCGATACTGAAGGCGTGGTAATAGCTCAGGCCCCCGAGCATGATATCGAAAACGCTAAGCTGGTGCAGAAGGCCGGAGGCGACCCAAAAAAGCTTCGAAAGATTAAAAAGAAGCAGCCGCCCGAAGGATTTGTTACCTGGAATAAACAGACGTTCGAGCGCTTGATTGACGCCACGCCCGAAACCCTCAAACCCCGTATGAAAATTACGCATTCTATGGTGCTATCGGAGGTAGTGCAAGGTGGCGATGCGTACGCACGCGTGCGCAAACTCATTAACGACTCCGCGCAGACCGACGAAGAGAAGGCGGCGCTCGCGGTGCGCGCGGATGAGATATTCGATACGTTAATTAACGCTGAGGTTGTGGAGCGTTTGGGTACGAAAGACGGTGGCGTGGAATACGTCACCACGGTTGATCTGCCGGAAGACTTCGCCCTCGATCAGCCTCTTTCGCCATTTCTACTTGCGGCATTAGAATTGCTGGACCCCGAAAGTGATACCTACGCTTACGACGTTATCTCCATGGCGGAAGCCACGCTGGAGAATCCGCGTCAGGTGCTGCGTGCTCAGGAACGCCAGGCACGAGACCGTGCAATGGCAGACATGAAGGCTGATGGCGTAGAATACGACGAGCGTCTCGAGCGCATCGCGGAAGTTACATACCCAAAGCCGCTGGAAGACCTGTTGGGCGCTGCCTTCGAGCGCTACTGTCAAGAGGTGCCTTGGGCTCGCGACTTCCAGCTGGAACCCAAATCAGTGTTGCGCGATATGCTGGAGACGGCAAGCGATTTCAAGGGCTACGTGCAACGCTATGGTATCGCGCGATCTGAAGGGTTATTGCTTCGCTATCTCACGGATGCGTATCGCGTAATTGCGCGTACGGTACCAGAAGATAAGCGTGACGATCGTTTTGAAGACATTGTGGCATGGTTGGGCTTTGTGGTGCGTTCGGTTGATTCAAGCTTGATGGATGAGTGGGAGCGCGCCGGTTCGGCATTGGATGCTGCCCCGCCCGTGGCTACCGACGAAGTGGTGGCCGATCGTCGCGGCCTTACCGTACTGGTGCGCAATGCCCTGTTCTTGCGGGTACGGTTGGCTTCACAAGGTCGTGTTGGTGAACTGGGGAAACTCGATCAAGAATGGGGGTGCGGCGAACCTCGTTGGCAGCGCGCCCTCGATGATTACTATGAGGTGCACGAAGATATTCTTATTGACGCCGATGCACGTTCCTTGTCATATCTCGCTTTTGACGAATCGGATGAGCGAACTCAACATGTGTGGCATGTGCGTCAGATATTTAGTGACGAAAATGGCGATCACGACTTTAGCATTATGGCTGACGTCGATTTAGATGCAACGCAGGAGGAAGGCGAAGTTGTGTTTAAAAACTTCCGTGTAGGATTTGCTGAAGAACTGTTGGGCTCTGCGAATAGCGGTGCGTGACAATAGGTTTGTTTTGAATCCTCGTTATTTTGAAACTAGTCATGTATGCCATAAACCTATTCAGGTTACTGAATGTGTCATGATGTCAAGATTCTTCACGTGAGGGAAACATTTCGCATTTTTGTTGGTGGTATGATTATGTACATAATGACGATATCATAGTTAATGAACAGAAACCCAGCGCGGCGGGACGTTGATCCGCGGTGGCTGGGATCGTATGGCAACGAAAGGGTGACTATGGCGAAAATTGAGATGACTACGCCGCTGGTGGAGATGGACGGCGATGAGATGACGCGGATCATCTGGCAGATGATTAAAGACGAGCTGCTTTTGCCGCACGTTGATCTTAAGACTGAATACTATGACTTAGGTCTTGAGCATCGCAATGCCACAGATGATCAGGTTACCGTAGATTCTGCTGAGGCTACGAAGCGTTTGGGCGTAGCGGTAAAATGCGCCACCATCACGCCGAATGGTGCTCGTATGGACGAGTACGATCTGAAGCAGATGTGGAAGAGCCCCAATGGCACCATCCGCGCCATTTTGGACGGCACCGTGTTTCGTACCCCCATCACGGTAAAGGGTATTGAACCGTGCGTACGTAATTGGACGAAACCCATCACTATCGCTCGTCATGCGTATGGCGATGTGTACAAGAACGCTGAAATTCGCGTGCCGGGTGCTGGCAGGGTGGAGTTGGTGTATACCGCCGAAGATGGTACCGAAATACGAGAATTGGTACACGAGTTCTCGGCTGCAGGTGTGGCGCAGGGTATGCACAACACCGACGCCTCCATTGAGAGCTTTGCGCGCAGCTGCTTTGAGTACGCGCTGGATATACGTCAAGACATTTGGTTCGCCACCAAGGACACCATCTCCAAAAAGTACGACCACCGTTTTAAAGACATCTTTCAGGAAATCTACGATGCTGAATATGCGGAGCGTTTCGAAGCTGCGGGTATTGAGTACTTCTATACGCTTATCGACGATGCTGTTGCGCGCGTTATGAAGGATAGCGGTGGCTTTATCTGGGCTTGCAAAAATTATGATGGTGACGTTATGAGCGATATGGTGTCATCGGCGTTCGGGTCGCTTGCCATGATGACATCGGTATTGGTGTCACCGCAGGGCGTCTACGAATATGAGGCTGCTCACGGCACGGTGCAACGTCACTACTACAAACACCTGAAGGGCGAAGAGACTTCCACCAACTCGGTTGCCACTATTTTTGCATGGTCGGGGGCATTGCGTAAACGCGGCGAACTGGATGGCCTGCCTAATCTGGTTGCCTTTGCCGATCGTTTAGAGCAGGCGACACTTGATACGATCGAGGCTGGCGAGATGACGGGCGACTTGGCGCTTATTACCTCTTTGGAGAATCCTACCAAACTTAATACGCGTGACTTTATCTTAGCTATTGCGAAACGGTTGTCGGTGTAGTGGCGAGACGCCTTCTTTTGATCGAGCGAAAGAATCTTTGACGAACGGCGAGCATGCCTCTCGATTTTTGGAGGGGGATACATAAGAAGCTCTACAGTCTATGAACTGGTCCCAAGAGAATTTGGGGCCAGTTCTTTTAGATGAGCGTGTTTTCATGCGAGATTATAGATTAGAGAAAAGCATTCTTGGTACACCAGGAAGCAGCCGCGACGGATGATTTAAGCGTTTGAAATCCGACGGGCACTTTGTGTCTGTCTGCAGAGGAAGTGCTTCTTGCAATAAAGGGAGGGGCATTTTGTTACGTGCAGTAAAGAGAGCCTTTCGTGCTGAGGCTTGCAGGCGCCCATTGATTCCGTGGTAAGTTCTTTGTTGGCGAACTAGCTCGCGTATCGCCCGACTGCGCATCGTGATGCATATGAGTGCGGTGGAGTGACGGAAGGCGAAAGGACGTAAGATGAGCTCTTCTCGGAAATTTTTAAGAACGATTATGGTGGTTGTGCTAACAGTGTGTCTGACCCCAGCAATTTCTTTCGCGCAAGAAGAGACGATGTCTATTGCGCCTGAAGGGATAAGCGATGGCTCAGAGGGTGTCGGCGCTCTTGGAGTAGAACCTGAGATGAAGGCGATACCGGCTGCGCAGAACACTTTTGATATTTCCAAAGAAGATGTCATTTTAGAAGAGGGAGCAACCACCAAAGAACAACCCGCCATTGTGTACCAGTCGAGCCCGGATACGCCGACAAATCATTTTCTGAGCGTGCTCAGTGGTACACAGTATGTGAAGCTTTCCGGCGTGAATCTATCAAACAACGATCGTTCTCCTATTTGGATTGCAGGAAGCGGCGCGGAGCTTTATCTGGAACTTGCCGAGGGTAGCACAAACGTGGTGCAATGCCCGTCGGGTAAGGCTGCAGGAGTCGGTGTTGAAGTGGGGGGCGAACTGCGTATTAGCGGTACAGGTAAATTGAAAGCACTACAGAGCGGTGGCTCTGGATGGGCAGCCATTGGGGGTGGCCAGAAAGCAAATGCGGGAAACGTGGTCATAGAAGGCGGCGAGGTTGAAGCGACTGGTGCTGTGGGTATCGGTGGATACTTTGGAAACGTATTGATACAAGGGGGAGTTGTCAAGGCGATAGGTACGGTTGGTGGAGGTGTGGTTGGACTAACGATAGACATTCAAGGGGGTTCAATTGATGCCCAAGCCACAGACGGTCCCGGTATTGGAGCAGATAAAACGCAATTTAACGGATCTGCTATAGCTATTACGGGTGGCGTAGTAAAAGCCAAGGGTGGCGGTACGGGCGCCTTTCGTTGGGATATACATGCGGCAAGGATACAGATTCGTGGAGGCAATGTTGAGGCGGCAGATTCTCCCCTTCATATCCCAAGAAATCAAGAATGGAAGAATGCAAATGCAAAGCTTTACCCCGTCAAGCTTAAAGTCGCTCCCAATGCCGATTTAAGCGCGTATCAGGTACTTTTTGCTGAAAATAAGAGGGATAAGGCAGTATCCTTTCCCTATAATCTGCAAGGTGTAAAGGCGAATGCTAAGGGTGAGGCGTGGTTGTGGCTACCCTCCGGCGTTGCGAAGTTGCAGAAGAAGACTGTTTCTGCAAGGGCAAGCTATGCCCTCGGTGCTGAGACGAACGATGTCGTCGAGTCTTTTATTGCTATCGTGATGGAAGACGGCTCTTCGATATTTGTGCCTGACCTGTCAGAAGAGTTCTCAATCCAAGGTGGAGAGGGTGCGTTCGGCCAGGTTACGGTCGATACCGCTCCAATACTCCTGCGCAATGGCGCCCCCCTTGCTTCAGACGACAAGGGAGCCGTATCTTGGTTCTACTCCTTTGGACCCAACGACGAGGATGTGTGCGCTTCGTGGGAGAGTTTGCTGACGGAATGTGGCACCGATGGCGTTCTTAATGTGGGTACCTATGGTGTAGGTGCGACATATATTACGGGCGAAGACAGTGAGGGTCTTGGGCTCGTGTCCGGTTCGTTTGAGGTGATAAAAAAGGAGCTGCTTCCGTCTATGGTGGCGGATGTTCCTGTTCAAACAATCGTACAAGGCTCGCAAGCGACTCCTGCCGTATCGGTGACGGATGGCGAACTGTCTTTGATTAAGGCATCGGATTACGCAATAACGTACGGTGCTAATAACGTATCGGGTAAGGGGACGGGCTCTGTAACCGTCACCGCGACGGATGCTGGTAACTATTTTGGCTCAGTTACCAAGACGTTTGATATCGGCGTATCTTCATCGCCGGGCGCAGGTAGCGCTAAGATGGCTGGCGGGATGCTTGCGAAGACGGGAGACGCTCTGGGGTTCGGCATTGTTAGCGTCACCGCTTTGTTCGTCGGGGCGCTGATGGTCCTTATAAGTGCAAGGTGGTTATCGAGGCGTCGTAAGTAGGGACATAAGCCATATTTAACGGATTGAGGCTTCGAGTTGTTTTATGAGAATGCCTGTTCGTTCAATAATCATAGCTCTTTTGAAAATTGCCCTCCTTTGTACCATCTATGCGGATATCCGCATAGATGGTATTATTTTGTGATACCAGTGAACGGAGGGGGCATGACTTATCGTTCGGTTGCTCAGGTGGCAGAAGACTGGGGTGTATCTCAGCGTCACGTGCAGGGCTACTGCAGATCAGGGCGTATCCCGGGCGCACAGCGTTTTGGTAAGTCTTGGGCAATTCCTGCCGATGTAGAAAAACCGCTCGACCCGCGATTGCCTCGTTGGCAACCAGACGATAACGCCTCATCGATCACTCGTGATATATCGCTTGCGAGACCGGTTGACGAGCTGGCTCTTTATCAAAAGGAAACCCCACGCTATGGGTCCTTTTCTCTGCTTTGTTCGCGACCCTTACCTTCTTGTGAACTTGACGCAGCTATTGAGCGATTCCCTCTGCCTGAGCGAGCACAATACCGTGCTGAAGTTAACTATTTGAGGGGTCGTTTTCAGGATATTAAAGATTATTATCGAACCGTTAATCCTGATCAAAAGACGTTTATAGCTGCCTGTGCAACAACGTTGGGCGCTTCTGCTAGTACGGGAGACCTCAAGCTTTTCGCCGAAGTGGAATCGGCCCTCAACCGTATTTCCCAGACATCTGCGCATTCACAAGATCGACTTTGCGCAGAGGCGGCCCGGACAATAGCTACCGTGAGTATGTTTGATGCTGAAAATCTACCAAGATGGCTCAAGGAAGCTGACTTCTCGTTATTTCCTCTCGACTCTCTGCCGGCTCTGATGTATCTGCAGGTGAAGTTTTTGCAGGGCCAGCGCAGGTACGATGCCATGTTGGAGGCAGCTCGTACTGCGCTACTGTTTTGTTCGAAAAAGGAAACAATAACCTCGCTTGATATCTATTTCAGAACCAGCTGTGCTGCAGCTTGCTATGCTCTGGGCGATTACGAAGCCTGCAAAAAGTGGCTAAGAGAAGCTTTGACATGGGGGCTTCCTTGGGGGTTTACTGCGCCTTTTACTGAAACCATCATGATGTACGGAGGTTTGTTGGAACAGTGTTTGCAAGAATTGTGGCCAGGCTACTATGATCGCATTGTGCTTGTTCCGGAAGAATCTTGGCGACACTGGATTGCCTTTCATAATCGATTTGCCAAAGACAATATCACGTTGGTTCTGAGCAAGCAGGAGTATCGGCTCGCGCAGTACCTCGTGGGAGGCGATACCTACGCCCAGGCTGCCCGAAGGATGCAACTGTCTTTAGGACGCGTAAAAAACATTGTCAGCGTTATTTATGGGAAGCTTCATATAACAGGACGTAAAGAATTGGAACAGTTTGTCGCATAGCTACCGCGATATCGATGGGTGGCGCGAGGCTTGTCTGCATAGGTGAGATATTTCATAAAAAGCATCCTTTTTTGCCCTTCAACGGCACTTTCGACAGTTTTTTATGCTCGGTATTCTTATTCATGATGCGAAGAACTATTTCGTATGGTCATGCGTTCCTCTGTTTGTATGGCTGTGCTTATGCCGTTCATGGAAAAGGAGAAAGATTATGAAACGAACTGCTTTTTCAAGGGTCTCAGCTATCGCTGCTGCGGCAGTACTCGCTGTAAGCTCGATGTCGGTTGTGGGTTGTTCGGCTGCTTTATCGCATCCTAGTAGTGGCTCCGGTACTCCAGAGTCGAACAAACAGGATGTTCCCACGAAGTCAAAGGAACAAGGAATCGATACGCATTGGCCTGACAACGAAAATACGTCTGGAGTGCCCCGGCCTACGTTCTCGGGGGATGTGTTTGTTATCAATCAAGGCGGATTAACAAGTTTTACTTATTCAGGGGTTTCCTCAGACGATGCTCAGACATATTTACAAGAACTAAAGGATAGCGGCTTTACAAAGGTGGAATCGGATTCAAACGCTTTTGGAACGGTTTCTTACGTGGCACGCAATACTAATACCGGCACGCATATGAGCTATTCCTACACGTCAACGAGTGGGTCGCTTACCTTATCACTAGATCGTTTTGGGACGTGACTCAAGGACAGTTTGTAAAAGGGTTGATGTGCTCAAGTGTATCGAAGTATTGGACATGAGGAGACCAGTTATGTATCTGCCTACACGCCGTTTCTCTGCCGGTACAGCTCTTCTGAAGATGATGCCGCTAATCTTGTTGCTGGGTGTCTTACTGGTGTTGGCTCCTCAGCGGGCGTATGCCTACCAAGATGCGTATCTTGAAAATCCTTGATTCGTATTTCCTCAACTGAAATGCGGTTCTGGTATTAGTCTGGCAATAAACTGGTCTTATTGATTTTTCGCATTTTGGTAATTTTGATAAGACTATTTGAGGGCTATAGTCTGCTGCAGACTCATTCAATCCGAGGAAGGGTGACTATGGAAAGTCAGGGCAGCAGGCGGGAAATTAATAGGCAGCTGGCGCAGATGCTCAAGGGCGGTGTCATTATGGACGTAACCTCGCCTGAGCAGGCGAGAATAGCAGAAGAGGCTGGCGCGTGTGCCGTTATGGCGCTTGAGCGCATTCCTGCTGATATTCGTACGGCGGGTGGCGTCAGCCGTATGAGCGATCCGAAGATGATCAAAGGCATTCAGGAAGCGGTGAGTATTCCGGTTATGGCGAAATGCCGTATTGGTCACTTCGTGGAAGCCCAGGTGCTTCAGGCTATCGAAATTGACTATATCGACGAATCTGAAGTTCTCTCTCCGGCAGATGACACTTACCACATTGATAAAGCTGCCTTCGCTGTACCCTTTGTGTGTGGAGCTCGTGATTTAGGCGAGGCGCTGCGTCGTATTGCTGAGGGAGCTACGATGATTCGCACGAAAGGCGAGCCAGGTACCGGCGATGTTGTTCAGGCGGTTCGTCACATGCGTAAAATGAATCGTCAGATTAGCGAAGTAAAGGGTTTGCGGGAAGATGAGTTGTTTGAACAGGCGAAACAGCTACAGGTTCCCTATGACCTTGTGCGATTCGTTTACGAAAACGGTAAGCTACCGGTTGTGAACTTCGCTGCGGGAGGTGTAGCAACGCCGGCAGATGCGGCCCTCATGATGCAGCTTGGCGCTGAAGGCGTATTTGTGGGTAGCGGTATTTTCAAGAGCGGAGATCCTGCAAAACGTGCGGCGGCGGTTGTGAAGGCCGTGGCTAATTACCAGGATGCAAAGCTTATTGCCGACCTCTCAGAAGACTTGGGAGAGGCCATGGTGGGTATTAATCCGTCGGAGATTCAGGTGATTATGGAAGCTCGAGGCGTCTAGGTGAATCGACCGACAATAGGCGTTCTTGCGGTACAAGGAGCGTTTGCGGAGCACGAAAAAAGGCTTGAAGAGTTGGGCGCATCGTATGTCGAGCTCCGGCAAGCGGCAGACCTAAACCAACACTTGGACGGGCTGGTTCTTCCTGGTGGTGAAAGTACCGCCCAGGATAAGATTATTGGCGACTTAGGGATGCGTGATCTTCTTATTGGCCTGATAGAAGGAGGAATTCCCGTGCTGGCTACGTGTGCGGGAATGGTTCTCCTTGCCGAACATCTCGAGGGGTTCGGCGATCTTCGCAGCCAGATGCCGGTGAACAGGCTTGCCATTTCGGGTCTTGGGACGATGCCTATTTCTGTGTGTCGAAACGCATACGGCCGACAACTGGGCAGTTTCAATACGCGGGCTGAATTTAAGGGAATTGGTGAGGTCCCTATGACGTTTATTAGGGCTCCTTACGTCACGTGCGTGGGAGAAGGTGTTGACATACTTGCGGAAGTGAACGAGAGGGCGGTTGCGGTTCGCTTTGGGAGCCAAATTGCTACGTCTTTCCATCCGGAGCTTGATAGCGACGTGTCTATTCATTCTCTCTTCTTGGATCTTTGTATCGCGTAGTCGATCGATAGCGACATTTGCGGGTTTTGGCACGTGGTTTAGGGTAAGAGCGTGTGGGGAGGTAAAGGCAGAACAATCTGGACAAGGAAGGTGTTGTCTTGTTGCGAGAACCTTACCATTCCCTCGCATTGCCCAACAATATCTTCAACACTTTGGGTGCCGGTCCCTTTGCTCCCGTCGCCGCGAAGGGGTGTCCCCTTTTCGAACTGGATGGTGCATGAGGTAGTGTTGCGTACTTCGATGGTTAGTCGATCGTACTCATCAATTTCAGCAGAGACGCTAAGGTGCGCTGCGTTACCTTTTTCTTTTTCGGTACGACACGCTTTCCAGGCGTTTTCAAGAATGTTTGAGAGTAGCGCGCCTAAGGCAGGATTGGGTAGGGATAGTCGACGAGGAATAATGGCATGAACGGTTATGTCGATGCTGTCGGATAGACAGCGCTGTTCATAAAGGTGAAAAATAGCATTGGCTGTTTGATTTTCGCAAAAGATACGGAGCGCATTTTCCTGTAGGCCTCGCGCATGTTGCTCGAGATAGGCTTGGGCCTCTTGGATGCTCCCCTGATCTAGATATTCCAGCACGATCGCATCATGGTGTCGCATATCATGGCGGCTCTGTCGGGCAAAACGTACGTAATCTTGGGCGGCGACAAGTTCGGCATCGAGCATTGTCTGGTGCAGTTGAATGCGTACGTTTTCACTGCGAAGCTCGTATTCTCGCGACAGAGTGCGTAGTGCGCAGAAAATGGTCGCATAAATTAACACCATAACAAGAATGAGTAGGAGCAAGGGGGCGGCGTTCTCGATAAGGGTTCGTTCAATGTCGTCGCCGCGCAAAAGGTAAAACGAAAAATTAAGCAGCATGGCTAAGGTGAGTAAAAAAAAGATACTCCACCTCTCTGCTACCTGTCGATAAAGGGGGCGCAAAAAGCGTAGAAAGATAAAAATAAGAGTCGTGAGGATGGCTGCGCGAATAAGTATATTGCCCACCATAGGGTAGGGGAGTACTCGCGAAACTAAATAGCTTATAACGAGGGTAGCGCAGTACATGTTGAGAGCGGTTGTGTAGTTAAAGAGCCACTGCATGGGGGTATCGTGAAAAAAGGGTTTTGCGGCGATGCCGACGAGGCAGAACAGCAGTGTGTCAAAGCGCGCAAGCCCCGTAAGATCGTTTTGAAGATAGAAATAGATACTGGTACCAATATCTATCAGGCAGATAGCGGCAAGTAGGGCGCCGATGACCCGTTTTCCATATTTGGGGCGCGAAAGGGTGAATACGAGCAGTGCGGCAAGCAATCCTGAACAAAGGGTGCGTATGACGCCGATAATCACTGTTTCCATGGCGCTCCGCCTGTAGAAAAAATACGGTCGAAGTAGCACTCTTTTAGCACTTTGGCATTGGAAGGTGTTGTTGGTATTATGGCGCCGTTTCTCAATACAACCTGACAATTTTCGATAGTACGTATGGTATTGATATTGACGATGTATCCTTTGTAGGGTGAAAAGAATTGTCCCGGCGCCGCGCTCTCTAAAAGTGAAAGTACTTCGCTGAGCGTTTGCCGAGCCTCGATGCACTAGCCCGTGCTGGTATGAAGGTGCTGGGAGTGGGAAGAACTCTCGATGTAGGTTATCTCTTCTGCATCGAGAGAGACAATGCTTCTTCCCCGTGCTTTGAGGGTAATACGCTTGATTTCTTTGCTCGCGATGCGATTGAGTGCCGTTTCTAGTGCCTCGTCGAATTCGTCTTGCGAAAAAGGCTTAACTAAATAGTGTGCCGCTTTTAATGCAAAAGCTTCGACGGCAAATTCATCACTACTGGTAAGAAAGACGATCTCTGTTTTGTCTTTGCGTTGGCGCACTTCACGTGCAATATCGGTTCCTAGGAGACCAGGCATGCAGATATCTAATAAAAGTACGTCAACGCCACCTATTTGAGCCAAACCTTCTGCACAGAGAAGCGCATTGTCGAAAGGGTATACTTGAGCGGTGTCTTGGCTGGAGCGTGAAAGATAGGAATCGAGCGCTGAGCGCAGAAGCGCAACATCCTCAGGGCAGTCGTCACAAAGGGCGATTTTCAGCATGGTTTCCTTTCCCCACGGGACAGAAAGCGACAAGAAGGGGCCAAGGCAGACATAGTGAGAAAGTCTGGCACCCTTAACGCTTACTGCTTGAACTTGCACAAGCCTTGCGCATGGAGGTTTTTGTTATCGCTAAAAGCGCTCCATGCACAATACCAACATTCTCTCATTTCGCCGAGAGCTGGAGTGCGAGATTGGAAAAACATGCAGCAATCGCGAGGGGATACGCGGATTGCGGTCACGCGCGCTTCTACTTCCTTGCTGTGGTCGCGAATGCTGTTGGTTTCAGGAATGTTTTTCATAGGTATTTCCCGTCCCTTATGCGTGGTGCTTACTTGCCGTATGTTTTTCAGTTTTCTCTTCTGTGGCCTTCCATCCGTCTACAAGATTGTGAGCATACGCTTCGAGCTCATCTTGACTCATGCTGCAAGTGCTGCGATTTTCGCAGATTGCAATAATGTTCTTAAATACGCTGTTAGCAATTGCCTCGTAGGCACCCGATCCGAGGAGTTCCGAAAGCTTGATGAGAATGAAGTTTGCGTGTAAGTAAAAGGCAATGCCTACTCGTGTACCATTCTGGGTCGGTACAGCTGTTAGTGCGACGGTATCGCTATTTCTGCGAATGTCTACCTTCATGGTTACCGTTGCTGTGTGTGTCGTTTCGTCGAATGCCGTAGAGCAGTGAGTAACGCGGTTTTGTAATTTCGTGGTCCACTCGCTATCGGAAATGCGCGTATGGATTGCCATTCCCCCTTGAAGGTCGAGATCGACCGTTCGGTGTAGGGCTTCCCAAACTGTTTCGAGAGGATAATTGAGGACTTTTTCGTAAGTACGTATCGATTCTCCCATGATTATTTCCTTCTCTTGGTGTTGGCCTAACGTCCGTACTTTCGAGCGGGTATGCATTGAGTCTTAGTTTGGGGAAGGTTGTTAGCTGCACTGCGCAGTGAGGCAAGCTTCCCCAGACATACGATAACGTTTGCATCTTCCGATAACGTTCGGCTAGCGCAAGAAGGCCACTTTCCTGCACGAAGGAGCCGAGCAGTACGGTGACGAATACTTTGTAGGCAGGGTTCGCTCTGACCAAGTTCGTGCTTGTTGTTAATGACGAACTCATGCTTGCTTTTTAGAGGGTTTTACTTCGTTTAAAATTTTGAATGTTTATAAAGTTCTTCGACTTTACTGCGCGCCCAGGGTGTTTTACGTAAGAAATTTAGTGACCCTTTGAAACTGATATCGTTGGTGAAGCATTTAATTTTGGTTCGTTCCCCTAGGCCATCCCATCCGTACTGGTCAATAAGCTGCGTGAGCATCATCTCGAGGGTTATGCCATGGAGAGGATCGTTGGAGCGACGCGGTGCGGGAGGTTTTTCGATAGACATGTTTTTTCTTCTTTCGGAGAATGGAAAAATTTAATGAAGAAGGGATGAGGAAACAAACCAGGCAGCTATCGGAGGAAATCTGCCTGGTTGGCGAGTGGTGTCACTTTTCCTTTACCATGGTAAGCGATATCTTGCCGCGGTCTTTATCGATGCCCGCTACCCAAACGGTTACGGTGTCTCCTATGGCAACAACTTCGCTGGGGTGTTTGACGAATCGATCAGACAATTTAGACACATGCACCAAGCCGTCTTGCTTTACACCGATGTCAATGAAGGCACCGAAGTCTACGACGTTGCGCACTGTACCCGCGAGCTCCATACCCACGACAAGATCGTCAAAGTCTCGCACGCTTCGACTGAAGACGACCTCGGGGGCATCGTCGCGGGGGTCACGCCCTGGCTTCTCGAGTTCGGCGATAATGTCGCGCAGCGTGGGTTGACCCACATTGAGCGCTGCTGCCAGGGAAGAGACATTGCCGACGTGTTTTTTGATGTCTGTGATACCGCCACCGTTAAGCGCTTCGGGCTTCATTCCGACACGTTTGAGAACCTCCAGTGCTACCGAGTAGCTTTCGGGGTGGACGCTTGTTGCGTCGAGAGGGTTCTTGCCTCCCGTAATGCGCAGGAAGCCTGCGCAGTTCTGAAAAGCCTTGTCGCCAAGCTTCTGAACCTTCTTCAGTTCTTTGCGGTTGGAGAATGCGCCGTGTTCTTCGCGGAAGGCGACGATATTTCTAGCTACCGCAGGATTGATGCCTGCTACGTAGCCTAACAGGCTGGCACTTGCGGTGTTTAGATCGACTCCTACGCGGTTAACGACACTTTCTACAACTCCGGTCAGTGCGCGGTCTAAGGCGACCTGGTTAAGATCGTGCTGATATTGCCCCACGCCGATGGCCTGAGGCGGAATTTTTACCAGTTCGGCCAGCGGGTCTTGTAAACGTCGACCGAGGCTCATGGCTCCGCGCGTAGTTACGTCTAGGTCGGGGTATTCCTCGCTCGCCAGCTTAGAGGCAGAATATACTGAGGCACCGGCTTCGTTCACGATGGTGTACTGTAACGGTATCTCAGATTGAGCGATAAGTTCAGCTATTACTTCCTCGGTTTCGCGGCTACCTGTTCCGTTACCGATGACAATAATATTGATACGGTAGTTTCTGATGTATTCCGTAAGCTTGCGCTGTGTGCCTTTGATATCAGACCGCGGCGGTGTGGGGTAGACAGTGGTGTAATCAAGCAGTTTTCCGTACTCGTCCAATACGGCAACCTTGCATCCGGTGCGATAGCCTGGGTCAAGGGCAATAACTCGCGCATTGCGCACGGGGCGTTGCTGAAGGAGACTTTCGGTGTTCTTCGCAAATACCTTAATAGCGTCCGTTTCGGCTCGCTCGGTAAGTTCGGCGCGCATCTCGCGATCGAGGGATGGTGCAATCAAGCGCTTGTAGCTGTCTGCCACAGCTGATTTGAGAATATCGGTGAAAGGACTCGGATTTCTCAGCACTCTATTCTCAAGCTGTGCGATAGCAGAGCTGGCATCTACCTGTACCTTAACTTTGAGTTTCTTTTCCTTCTCGCCGCGGTTGATGGCAAGGATGCGATGATTAGGAATTTTGATGAGGGGTTCCGAGAAGTTGTAATAGGCCTCATAGACGGTTTTTTCGTCGGCGTCGACAGCCTCGACGGTAACGGTGCCGCTCCGCTTGGTGAAAGCGCGCAAGCTTGCGGTGTGTTCGGCATCGTCGGCGATGATTTCTGCCACGATATCCTGTGCGCCTTGTAGTACAGCTTCGCAGGTTTCATAACCAGCAGCAATATTCACAAGGTCTGCGGCGAGGGCGAGGGGATCTTTACTGTTGCGTTGCTGTGCGAGGATAAGGAGAGCGAGTGGTTCGAGCCCCGCTGCACGAGCTTTTGACGCTCGTGTGGCGCGTTTTTTCTTATAGGGTTTATAAAGATCTTCCACACGCTGCATAACGGTGGCTGCTTCGATTTTTGATTGAAGCTCGGAGGTGAGCTTGCCCTGCTCTTCGATTGAGCGGAGCACCTCCGCCTTGCGTGCCTCTAGGTTTCTAAGGTACGTTAATCGTTCGTCGAATGCGCGCAAGGTAGTATCGTCCATGCCGCCTGTTGCCTCTTTGCGGTAGCGCGCGATAAAAGGAATGGTGTTTCCCTGGTCGACAAGATCGATGACTGCGTCAACCTGAGAGGAAGAGAGTTCGAGTTCATTGGCGAGGGTGGTTTGAATGTTCAGCACGGATTGTTTCACGCTTTCGGGTTTGACGGTTTCACTCGAGATGACAATCATCCATTATACGCGACCAAAAGCAGCTCTCGAAGTGACCTTCTGATGGTGAAGCTACCGTTCGGACTGGCGGTGACAATGTACCGAGAAGGTTGGGGTGTATTCATTTACAATAAAGACAATGAGAGCAGTGATGGTGCGGAAGGTGGAACTATATGAATATTCAGGTATTTGGAACGAAAAAGAGTTTCGACACGAAGAAAGCTCAGCGTTATTTTAAAGAACGACGGGTGAGGTTTCAGTTTATCGACTTGAAAGAAAAAGGCATGAGTAAGGGTGAGCTCGAGTCGGTCTGTCGCGTGGTGGGGGGAATTGACCAGCTGATAGACCCCAAAGCCAAAGATGCTGATTTAGTTGCTTTGCTTACATACTTGTCTGCCGATCAAAAATTTGACAAAGTTCTAGAGAATCAGCATGTTTTGGTTGAGCCCGTGGTGCGCAATGGTAAGCAAGCAACCATCGGCTACGCTCCCGAAGCTTGGAAAACATGGGAATAAGCAATTGCGATCGGACGGTTAAGGTAAAATGTGATCGCTATGCTGTAAAACCCTATGAGGAGGCGTGATATGGACGCGATGGAGCAGCGGTATTTGGAATTACTTTCTCGATCGTTTCCCTCTGCGGCCAAGGCTTCAGCAGAAATCATTAACCTGAGCGCTGTACTGAATCTTCCCAAGGGCACAGAGTTCTTTGCCTCGGATATCCATGGTGAATACGAGGCATTTTCCCATATTCTAAGAAATGGTTCAGGCTCCATTCGGCTCAAGATAGACGACGTGTTTGGCGATAACCTGAGTAAGGAAGAAAAGCGCTCGCTAGCCACACTCATTTACTATCCACGCGAAAAAATGGAATTGGTGCTATCCCAGATAGATGATCCAGAGCGTTGGTACGCGGTTACCTTGCCGCGCCTTGTGGCGGTGTGTAAGCGAGCAGCCCGAAAGTATACACGCTCGCGGGTGCGCAGGGCTTTACCGAAAGATTTTGCGTACCTCATCGAAGAGCTCATGACAGAAGATCGGCATGGTGTTGATAAGGAAGCGTACTACGCCGCTATTATTGCTGCTGTTATTCAGACTGACCGCGGCGGTGCTCTTATCGAGGCTCTCTGTTTGCTTATTCAGCGTTTGGCTATCGATCGCCTTCATATTGTTGGAGACATCTACGACCGTGGGCCGTACCCCGATATCATCATGGATACGCTCGCGGATCATCATTCCCTTGACATCCAATGGGGGAATCACGATATTGTATGGATGGGTGCCTCTTTGGGGCAGCGTGGGTGCATCGCCCATGTCGTGCGCAACTGCGCGCGTTATGGCAACCTTTCCATTTTAGAAGACGCCTACGGCATTAACATTTTGCCCCTCGCATCGTTTGCGCTGGATGCTTACCGCGACGATCCTTGCGTTGCTTTTGGCCTCAAGGGCAACCCCGATCTTTCGCCACAAGAGTTAGAGATGAACGTTAAGATACAGAAAGCCATGGCTATCATTCAGTTTAAGGTAGAGGCAGCTCTCATTGACGAAAACCCCGGCTTCGAACTGAGCGATCGTAAGCTGTTGCATTGTATCGATTATGCAGAGGGAACCGTATGCGTGGACGGCATCGATTACGAGCTAACCGATAAGGTGTTTCCCACGGTGGATCCATCTGATCCTTATCGCCTTACTGCCGAGGAAGAAGAGGTAATGCAGCGTCTTGAACAGGCATTCATGGGTTGTGAAAAGCTGCAGCGCCACATGCGATTTTTCCTTGAGGTAGGGAGCCTTTATAAGGTACACAACGGTAGTCTGCTCTTTCACGCGTGCGTGCCGTTGAATACTGATGGTTCCCTCAAAGAGGTGGACGTTTTTGGCGAGAAGTACCGAGGACGTGCGCTTTATGATGTGATGGAGCGCTATGTGCGCGCAGGGTTCTTTGATTCCGATCCTGAAAGGGCCAAACGGGGCCGCGATCTCATGTGGTATCTGTGGCTCGGGGAGGGCTCTCCGTTGTTTGCGAAGAGCAAGATGGCCACGTTTGAACTGTACCTTATTGCCGAAAAGGAAGCACGCAAAGAGGTTAAGAATCCGTTTTACTCATTCCTTGATAACGAAGACGTGATCGCTGGTATTTTTGAGGACTTCGGGCTGGACCCCGCGACATCGCGCATTGTGTGCGGGCATGTGCCGGTGAAGGTGAAGGATGGCGAAGACCCGGTGAAGTGTGGGGGTCGTGTACTTACTATCGATGGTGGTTTTTCGAAGGCATACCAGCCCACCACCGGTATTGCGGGGTATACGCTTATCAGCAACTCTTGCGGTTTTGTTCTGGCGGCGCATGAGCCACTCGAATCGACCCGTGCTGCGGTGGAAGGTGAGCTGGATATACATTCGTCGAGGCATGTTGTCGAACGCGTGGAGAAGCGCACGCTCGTGGCAGATACCGATACAGGCGAGTTGCTAAAGCGGCAGATAGACGACCTAAGCAAGCTGCTTGAGGCCTATCGGGATGGCATTATTGCTGAAGTGAGCCGATAGCGTTTAGTTCGAGCGTGGGCTGCTAGTACCTTCGGGCATTTAAGCGTAGGCATACACATGAGCAAAGATCTCGGAGAAGTGCTAACGTGTATGCCTATTTTTGTTTGTCGGGGATGACAAAAATAAACACAAGCGAACTCATTAATAGCAGGAACGGATAGAACAAGAACGGAATAATCTGAAATGCCGATACGGTAAAGCCCAGTTCTGCTGCCGCTGATAGGGCGACAAGCATTTGTGCGCCGTAGGGGAGAATGCCCTGAAACACGCAGGAGAACGTGTCGAGTAAAGATGCGGTTTTGCGTTTGGATATGCCGTAGGTTTTTGCCATATCTGCGGCAATGGGGTTAGAAATAACGATAGCTACGGTGTTGTTTGCCGTAGCAATGTCCAGGGCGCCTACCAGTAATCCCATGCCCAACTGCCCACCTTTTCTGCTTTTGAAGAGGCTCTTAATGCCGTTAAGCAGCGCGATGAATCCGCCATGTTCGCGGATGAGCGCGCAAATGGCAGATACGAGTAGAGCAACCATAGTGGTTTCGAACATGCCTGCAGCGCCTGTGCCCATGTTGGCGAGGAGGTCAGTGGGCGGAGTTGCTCCGGTTGCTATCATAATGAAAGAGCCGGATACGATACCTAACAAAAGCACGATGAACACATTGATGCCTGCAATACCCCCAACAAGCACAATAAGATAGGGGATAAGTTGAATGAGGTTATAGTCATGGCTCACACTCTGACCGAAGTCAGCTCCAAACGATAGCGTAAGTATGATGACAAGGGTAGCAAGAGCTGCTGGCAGAGCTATTTTGAAGTTCTCTCGGAACTTATCCTTCATCGCGCATCCCTGTCCCTGGCAGGCGGCGATAGTGGTGTCGGAAATGAAGGAAAGATTGTCCCCGAACATAGCCCCGCCCATAACCGAAGCAATGCAGAGCGGCAGTTCGAATCCTGATGCAGACGATACCGCTACAGCGATGGGAGTGATAAGTGTGATGGTGCCGACTGAGGTACCCATGGAGAGCGACACAAGGCAGCTTACTACAAACAATATCGCTACGGCGAATGGTACCGGTACGGCAGAGAGTAAAAGATAAGCCACGCTCTCGGCACTATCGCGGCCCACGGTTCCCACAAAGATTCCAGCTACCATAAAAATAAGTACCATGGTAACAATGGTCTTATCGCCCATACCGCGGCCCATAACAGCGAGTTTATCGTCAAAGGAAAGTTTGCGGTTTTGGGCGAGTGCTACCAAAAGCGCAGCGAGGAATATGACAACGATGGGAATGCTATAAAATCCCATGGAAATACCAAGGCCATATTCGAACAGGATGCCAAGCCCTAGATAGAGTACAAGAAACACCCCAATAGGTAATAGCGCTGCGACGTTACCTTTTTGGGGAACGTTCTTATCGGAAACATCCATGGTATTCTCGTTCACAGTCGATCCCTTTTTGACGCTTCTTTGTCCGTGCGATGACATGAGCGCTGCATATGATACCGCATCAATCAATATCGCGAAGCTTGCGCCACTAACATGCTGCCGGATTGGCAGAGTGAATTTTAATGATTGGCCATGTCTCTGTTTAGGATGTTTTTTCTTCTTCAATCAGTTGGCGTGCGTGGGCTATGGCATCGTCGATACTTGTGCGGAAATGCTCTTCGCCCACTAAGTCTACGAAGCCTGCGCGTTGCATCACTTTCATAGGCTGTTCGTTGGCGTGTGAAAAAATGAGACTGACGCCATTTTCTTGGCAGTATGTGTAAAGGTTCTCTAAGGCGTTCATTGCAGTTGCATCAAGTGAAGGTACGCCGCGCATGCGGATGATAAGATATTTGGTGAAAGACTTTACCGAAATGCTAGCGATACGGTCTGCCATACCAAAAAAGAGAGGGCCGTTTATTTCGTATACGCGTACACTTTCGGGGAGTTCGCGTAGGTGAGTAACCTCAGAATTCTCGTCTCCGTAATATTTCCAGCCCCTCACTTCGGTTTCTTCGCTTACCATCTTCATAAAGAGCACTACGGCAATAAGCATGCCAACAGCAATAGCAATAACCAGATCGAAGACTACGGTTAATGCAAAGGTAAGCAATAGGGTGGCAACTGCCCCCTTGGAGGCTGTCTTGCATAGATGTACGAAGCTGCGCCAACCCGACATATTGTAGGCAACATGCAAAAGAATGGCCGCAATGGTGGGCATGGGAATAAGGGCAGCATAAGGCATGAGAAAGGCCAGAACAAGAAGTAGGGTTACCGCATGAACCATGCCAGCAACCGGAGTTCGACCGCCATTTTTAACGTTTGCAGCAGTACGGGCGATGGCACCTGTTGCTGGTATGCCGCCGAATAGTACGGACGCGATATTGCCTGCTCCTTGAGCCACGAGTTCCATGTTGCTGCGATGGTGTGCGCTTATCATGCTGTCGGCCACAACGCAGGATAGCAGTGATTCGATGGCGGCCAGAATTGCGATAGTTATGCCGTTAGCTAATTGCTCTCGGAAGAGCTCGATACTAAGTTGGGGGATATGAATCGTTGGCAGTGCGCTGTTGATGGTGTAGAGGTCTCCAATGGTGCTCACTTGCATTCCGAAGATGTTCACCAGAGCTATTCCAGCAATAAGGGCTACGAGCGAACCAGGAATTTTGCTGTTTATCTTCGGCCAAATGAAAAGGATAGCAAGGCACAGTGCGCCCACAAGAAATGCCTGCCAGTTTACGGTGCCAACATTGAGGGCGACTGCTTGTAGCTTATCCATGGTTTCTACGGTAGCAGTGCCTGAGGGAAAGGTGAGGCCCAGGAAGTCTTTCATTTGCCCGACAACGAGGGTTACCGCGATGCCCGCGGTAAAGCCAATGGTAATAGTGTAAGGGACGAAGCGAATAATGGCCCCAAGCCTTAAAAACCCCATCACCATAAGCAAGACACCAGCAATGAGAGTGGCTGCAACAAGCCCCTCCATTCCATCGGTGGCGACAATGCCTGCTACGATAGTGGCAAATGCAGCGGTGGGTCCGGATATTTGCACGCGGCTTCCACCAAGGAAGGCAATTAAAAACCCTGCAACGATAGCGGTATAGAGGCCTTGTTCGGGGCTTACTCCCGAAGCGATGGCGAGTGCTATGGAAAGCGGTAAGGCTACTACCGCTACCATGACGCCTGAAATGATGTCTTTGGGTAGTTGCCTCTTGAGCTCCTCTTTGCTGGAGTGCCTGATGATGCTGAACAGTATGGGTTTAATTTTGTCGTGTTGCATGGTCTATTCTTTGGGGTCGTGGGATTTCGTTTAACAATGCCCGCTAAACGGGACGTTCCGCCCGGGTAAGGCGCCGGACGGAACGCAGGCATTTTTTATTCTTTTGTACTTGGTGTTTATAACACGATGACTCATTCTAGCGCTCGTAAAACAATAGGGCAACCTTAGAGAGGTTTTTGTTTTGCGAGGCTGCTTAATGAGGGTGCGCCTGTTGAGTGGAAGAGTGGAAGGCGATGCCTGGCTGCCGACAACCTAAAGAAACGTTAAGGTTGGCTTCAGGATGTCTGAATATTCACGCTTCATAGTTGTATGCAAGGAATCGACCCGGTAAGGAGTCTGGCATGCACGAAAAGCGCAACGTTTTGGAATATTTGGAAGCTTCAGCGTGCTTACGAGCTGATCATAGCGCCGTTGCGGATGGCGCAACCATCTGCACATATGCTCACTTACAACACCTGAGCCGTAAGGTTGGCAGTGCGCTTATCTCTCGCGGTTTTGCGGGACGCCCTGTGGTGGTGCTTATGGAGAAAAGCACGCAAGCTCTTGCCATTATGCTGGGCGCTCTATATGCCGGTGGCTATTACGTACCCGTTGATCCATCCGTGCCGGAAGAGCGTTTGCGTAACCTGTGCAGTGCTTTAGAAGGACCCCTTGTCGTCTTTAATGAAACTGCCTCGCAGTCTGTGTGGTGTTTGCCGTCTCATGTCGATACGGTTGACTCGGTTCAGTTGTTCGAAAGCGCTATCGATAGTGAGAATCTCCGTGCAGTACGTGCGAAAGCGCGCGATACCGATATTGCTTACGTGCTGTTTACGTCAGGATCTACCGGTGAGCCGAAGGGTATAGCAATTAGTCATCGTGCCATCATTGCTTTTATCGAATCGTTTGTTGAGGCATTCGGCTTTGATGCGTCGGATCGTTTTGCTAATCAGGCGCCTTTTGATTTCGATGTCTCGGTAAAGGATATCTACGGTGCGCTGGCCACTGGTGCAACGCTCGTGCTTGTACCTCGCACACTGTTTTCCACTCCTGTGGCATTGCTGGATTATCTTGAAGACCAGCGTGTTACCGTGCTGGTATGGGCTGTTGCAGCGTTGTGTCTGTTTACGAGTTTTCATGCGCTTGATGGGCGCACGCTTTTTTATGTGCGCCATGTGCTGTTTAGCGGCGAGGTAATGCCATCTCGACCTCTGAATCAGTGGCTGTGTGCCGCGCCCAATGCTCGTTTTGCGAATGTGTACGGTCCAACGGAAATTACGTGTAACTGTCTGTATCACCCCATCGATCGATCGCGAAATTATGAATCTGGCGTTCCGCTGGGGCAATCCTTTTCGCATTGCCGCGTCATGCTTATCGATAAGGATGAACGCCCCTTGGTTGAACCCGGCGTGCTCGGCGAAATTGTGGTAAGCGGCCCGTCGCTTGCGCGCGGCTATGTGGGTAATAGTGAACTCACGCGCTGTGTGTTTGGCCCACTGCGTGATGCGGCCAGCGATGAATGCTTCTATCGTACGGGCGATTTGGCTGTGTACTCATCTGCGGGCGAATTGTTTTATCGCGGTCGGCGCGACAATCAAGTAAAACGCCAAGGACATCGTATCGAACTTGAAGAGGTCGATCTAGCCATTGAACGCATGGATGACGTAAATCGGTGCCGCTGCGTATTCGACAAGCAGACAAAACGTCTGACTGCGTTCTATGAAGGAGGTGCCGAACGTGCAGGTGTATTGCGCCAGGCGCGTCACCTGTTGCCTGCGTACATGGTGCCAAACAAGTTCGTGCAAGTGGATCATTTTCCGCTCAACAAAAACGGAAAGATTGACAGAAAGGAGCTTTGCCGATGAGTGATGAAATTCTGCGCCGTGCGCTCGAACACTATGAAACCCCTCTTTACGTGTTCGATCAGCAACGTTTACTCAAACGTATAGCATATTTGCGCTCTCTGTTGCCGTCGCGGACGCGCTTGTGTTACGCCGTGAAAGCCAATACGTTTGTCATTCCCTTATTGGCTGATTCCGTCGATCGTCTTGAATCGTGTTCGCCCGGAGAAACGCGTATTTGTGCACAACTGGGCGTATCGCCAGAAAAACTCGTAATATCGGGCGTTCATAAGAATGAAGCCATGCTGCGCGAGGCGTTCTCGCTCTGCGGCGCACGCGGGCGCTATACGGTGGAATCGCTTGCTCAGTTTACTCTACTGCGGAACCTCGCGCGCGAAGCAAATACCACGATTCACCTGCTGCTGCGTCTTTCGAGCGGCAACCAATTCGGTGTCGATGTCCAAACAATCGAGCGTATGGTGGATGAGGCATCGCGAGATCCACAGGTAGATATTTGTGGTTTGCAGTACTTTTCGGGTACTCAAATAACGTCGATAAAACGTCTCGAACGCGAGTTGGCAAGCCTCGATGCGGTAGCTACCATGCTTACCGAGGTATATGGATGCAACCTGCGTGAACTCGAGTACGGACCAGGGCTACCAGTTGCTTACTTTAACGCGGATGAGCCCGATAACGAACCTGAGCACTTATCTGCGCTCGCTTCGTTGTTGGAGGGTCTCACCTTCGATGGAGAGCTTATTCTCGAAATCGGTCGTGGCGTTGTTGCGTCGTGCGGGACGTACTTGACGCGTGTTGTCGACCTGAAATTAACGGATGGCCAGCGCTTTGCCATCGTCGACGGCGGCAAGCACCAAATTGCCTACTACGGAGGTGGTTTAGGGTTAAAGAACCCACCTTGTCACTTAGTTTTGCCGCATGTTGCTTCTGATGCAGGCCCCTCCCGTGGCAACAAGGGGTCCACGGTGCACCTTTGGAACGTATGCGGTTCTCTTTGTACGGCGAGCGATATGCTGGGAAAACAAGTGCCGCTGGATAACCTTGCGGTGGGTGGTGTATTTGCATTTGAGCAAGCGGGAGCATACTGCGCAACTGAGGGCCTTGCCCTCTTTCTGAGTCGCGATCTTCCCCGCATCGTGCTTGTCGATACGACGGGTAAGGTGCATCTTGCCCGCGACTCGTTTGAAACGGCAGTTTTAAACGCTCCAAAACCATAGCACTGGACTACGGTTGAATGCGTGCTTACTCCCGATAATTATTTTATGACTTGCCTCCATGTAATCGAAAGGAATCCTATGGACCCCGTACTTGAAATCCTGGAAGAACTCAATCCTGATGTCAACTTTCATACCTGTACTACGCTTGTTGACGATCGCTATCTCGACTCACTTGGAATTGTTGCTCTTGTCGCCGATCTTGAAGATACGTTTGACGTTACCATCCCCGCTGTAGACATCATTGCTGACAACTTCAACTCTATGGAGGCAATTCGTCGTCTTGTTGCGCGTCTAAGCGACGAACAATAGGAATAAAGCATTCATGACCTCCTACTTCTCAATCTTATTCCTGTGCGGATTCCTGCCGTTTGTCATCGTGCTTTACTGTGCGATGCCGAAACGATGGCGTTGGAGCGTGCTGCTTGGGGCAAGCTACCTGTTCTTCTGGTGTGTGTCTGGAAAGCTGCTTGTGTTCGCGTTGGTATCGACCGTATCTATTTATGTGGCGGGTCGAATCATGGCCCGTCAGATTACTGCACGCGATAACGCTCTCAAGGAGGCATCGGGCGGAAAAAAGGAAATCCGCCACCGCTTTGGCCGCCACATGAGGATGGTGCTTGTTGTTGCTATTGCTCTGAATGTGGGCATGCTTGCGGCTATGAAGTATCTGGTATTTTTTGGTGGACTGGCAGCATCGCTGCTGCAGCTTTTTGGCTTTAGTACCCCCTTTACGCTGCCTGTATGGGCGGCACCCATTGGCATTTCGTTTTATACGCTCATGGCAGTATCGTATCTTGTTGATGTTTATCGCGGTACTATACCTGCCGAACGTCATTTTGGGCGAGTAGCGCTCTATCTGGTGTTTTTCCCACATATAATGGAAGGGCCTCTTGCTCGCTATGGTGAAACAGGTTCTCAGCTGAGTGCTGGTAATTCGCTGACCTGGAATAACTTTAACGCGGGGGTCATGCGTATTCTGTGGGGTCTAGCGAAGAAGGTTATCGTCGCCGATCGCTTAGATGCGTTTGTTAAGCCTGTCTTCGACAACTACGGGGCGTACGACGGTGGTGTTATTGCTCTGGCGGCTGTCTTCTACACCGTGCAACTCTACTGTGACTTCTCCGGTACGATTGATGTCGCGCTTGGCATTGGCCGTATCTTCGGCGTAACGCTCCCTGAGAATTTTCGCCAACCATTTTTTTCGCGCACTGCATCGGAGTTCTGGCAACGCTGGCACATCACACTCGGTACGTGGTTTCGCGATTACGTGTATTACCCCGTATCGCTCAGCAAGCCGATGAAATCGCTTACCAAGACGGCCCGGCGACGTCTTGGTAACCGCGTAGGCCCCCTTGCAGCAAGTTCGGTTGCATTATTTTGCGTATGGGCGGCTAACGGCTTGTGGCATGGAGCAGGATCTCAATATCTATTCTTTGGCATGTATTATTTTGTCATCATTCTTGCCGGAGGTTTTTTAGAACCCGTGATGCAGCGGTTTAGCGTAAAGCATGGCATCAATCGCCAATGTGCTGGTTATCGCACGTTTCAGGTTGCGCGTACGCTCGTAGTAGTATTTGTGGGTGAGCTGTTCTTTCGGGCGAATGGTCTTAATGCTGGTTTGGCTATGTTCGCTCAAATGGTTGGCTCATTTTCGCTCGATTCGTTTACGAATGGAGCATTGTTCCATCTCGGCCTCGATGCTCATGATTATCTGATTATCGGGGTGGTTCTCGCTGCTGTGCTAGGTGTTGGTATCGCGAAGGAGCGCGGTGGTGAGCCTATCACCTTTGTACGTTCTCATATTGCGCTGCGCTGGGCTGTGCCGCTGGGGTTACTTACCGCTGTTGTCGTCTTTGGAGCATACGGTGTAGGTTATACCCCGGTCGCTCCACTCTATGCACAATTCTAGGAAAGGTATTCTTGTATGAAGAAGGATTCACCTATGTCGAACAGCAAGCGGAAAACCGTCAAACTGATGTGTCGGATGGGGACAGTTCTATTGGCGACGCTCCTGGTGATCGCTCTACTTACTAGTACTTCATACCTGTTTGCACCAAAAAACAACCAGGAAGAATTTGGCATGACAAATGCCGCCGCTAATGGCGTCATGGGTGAGCGCAGCAATTCTCTCGATGTGCTGTTTATTGGTGACAGTGAAGCTTTCAGCTCGTTTTCGCCATTACAGATGTGGCATGAATGGGGTTTTGCCTCCTACGTGTGCGCAACTCCTGGACAGACGCTCAGCTACGGACGAACATTGCTTGATCGCGCACTCAAAGATCAGCAGCCCAAAGTAGTCGTGTTTGAGACCAATAGCATCTATGCGCCCTTTGCCGCTTCTGATGCGGTGATGCGCGGGGTGCAAGACGTGTTTCCTGTGTTCGAATTTCATAATCGCTGGAAATCTTCTGGCGACGCATTGGGCGCAGTCGCGCAAACTTCGTGGAGTGATGAACTGAAGGGCTTTCGTGTTGACGAGACGGTGAAGGCTGCTGATGCATCGCGCCATATGGCGCCAAGCGACAAAAAAACGAAGATCCCGTTATTCAATAGGTTGTTTATACAATCGATGGTTCAAACCTGCAAAGATCGTGGCATTGCCGTTTTGTTTGTGAGCACGCCCAGTACGGTCAATTGGAACACCGAGCGACACAATGGCATTGCTGAACTCGCGCGGCAGCTTGAGGTACCCTACGTCGATCAGAACGTGGGAAAGGACAAGGTCGACGTTGATTGGAGTGCCGATACCCATGATGCAGGTGACCACTTAAACCTGCGTGGGGCAACGAAAGTTTCCGCTTCTTTGGGCGCGTATCTGAAGAAACAATACGAGCTGCCTGACCATCGTGAAGATAAGACATATGTATCGTGGAAAGAAACGAGCGCACGCTATCAAGGAAAGATTGATGGTTGGAGGGCGCCATGAATAGAAGACTCTTTGTCGCTACGGTTGTCGTTTCAGCGCTTGTGTTGGCAAATGTGGTAAGTTGCCGCATAAGAGGTATTGTTGGCAGCGATTTGTTGCCGGGTGGTGGGATGGCGGCATCGCTTGATGAGTCGGTGTCGGGATTGTTGCGTACGGGTAGTGATGAGGGGATAACGGATACTACCGGTCGTGAGATCGTTTGCTGGGGCGATAGTATGACCGAAGGGATGGGCGCGTCTGAAGCAATGATCGATACCGATGACGGGTACTTCGACGCACGGAATCTGTCGTATCCCGACGTGCTGCAACGCTTGACGGGCATTCGTACGCTCAACTACGGTGTATCGGGCGCCACGTCAGAAGAAATTGCCATCATGCAAGGAGCACTCGAGCCAAACGACGATTTGGAGTCATATGATGCCTTAAACCCTTTAGTTGCCGAGGCTGCGCGAGAGCACAAGGGCGATGTACTCGTGCTCGAAATAGGTAGTAATGGTGGCTGGGATGGTGATTACGATACGCTCATTGCGCAGTACGATGCCATGATTGCATATGCGGAGTGTGAGGAATTTATTGTTATCGGAGATACCGATGATCCGGGCACGTCGATTGGCGACACTTATCAGCAGCGTGTTGACGATCTGGGTAGTAACGATACAGCTTGGGAAGCGGCACTACGTGCGGCGTATGGCGACAGATTTCTTAACATGCGCGTGTTCCTTATTGAGAACGGACTTGAACTTGCTGGATTTGAGGTTTCGCCCGATGACGAGGAAGCTGCCGCACGGGGATGCATTTCAACTCAGCTTCGCGCGGATTGGACACACCTCAATTCTTATGGCTACTATGCCAAGGCTGTGGCTGTTTACCAACAGGGCCGGCAGCTCGGCTACTGGGATTAACGACGACACAGAGAGCGTTTTAGTGGTTTGATCGATATTCTGAGAAAAGTAACATTCGCTTTACGTAAACAGATGCAGCTTTAAAATAGAAGCGTTCTCATGCGGGGTGAATTTCAATCCGCACTTTCCATGGGAAGAACGCTTAGAGGCGGATGGCCTAGATGAAGGTTTTTGAGTTTGAGAAAGTAACGAGATCCGTCGCCACGAACGCTCGCCACTCGCGAACAGATCGCCCGAAAGGATGCGCCCCGTGAACACCATTCTGGTCGTAGAGGACGATGCCGATATCATCGAGATTCTTTCGTTGTATTTGGGAGGTGCCGGATTCGATCTGCTTACTGCTTTCAATGGTAAACAAGGACTCGAATTACTACAACGTGAACGCATTGATGCGGCATTGGTTGACATCATGATGCCTGAGGTGAATGGCTACGAATTCATCAAAGCTGCGCGTAGTTTCAGCGATATACCCATTATTATCGTGTCGGCCCGCAATCAATCAGCCGACAAAATACTTGGTCTTGATGTGGGTGCCGATGGCTATATCACAAAACCGTTCGAGCCAATGGAGGTTGTTTCATATGTAAAGGCTGTTCTTCGTCGCTCTGCTGGTGCGAAGTTGGCCGCACGTGCGTGTCGACCCGACAACGAAGGGATAACCCTTACCGTGGGTGACCTTACGTTTGACAGCGATCGTATGGAGTTGATTAAGTGCGACAGCGTAGTGCCATTAACGGCTGCCGAGCTTAAGATAATGTTGAAATTTATGCGCTCGCCAGGACGCATATTCACGAAGGCGCAATTGTATGAGGCGGTAACGGGCGACGCCTGCCTTGGTGGCGAAGAGAGCATCATGGTGCATGTTTCGAATATTCGTGCGAAACTTGGCGAGAGGCCGACAGATTGTGCACGTGTCGTTACGGTGCGAGGATTGGGGTATCGTCTTGAGTCCCATTAAAACCTGCGCAAGCCTCACCTCGCGCTGCTTGGTTATCGTGCTCGCCTTTGTTGTTTTAGTGCTTGCTGCAGTATTGGGTATCAACGCAGAGGTAGAACGGCAGCTATCTATTGCGTTCCCTTCTCTGGAAACGGTGCTCCAGCATGATGATGCCCTCATGGACGACCGTTTTGACCTGTTGGCTTCTCGCGATCTCGCTAATTGCGAAATCGTTATTTTTGACGATAAAGGTACTCGTCTCTATGCTTCGAGCCGCGCCATTGCCGACGACATTAGTTTTGCTACTGTTGAAGCTATGGGAGAATCGGATGTAATCGAGATGACCGACTTTGCTGGCATGCTGGATAGTATGGTGCAGAGATACGACTATGAAACCGGAGAAGGTGCATCCCGTACCCTCATTGTGGCATCGCCTGTGGCGAATGAAGCCTCGTTTGAGCGCGTTACCGACAGTATTGGTCGGTTATGGTTGATGATTATCCCCCTTGTTGGTGTGCTTGCCCTCTGTTGTCAGTTGCTCCTTGCGCGCATGATACGCAACGCTGTTCGTCCGCTTGATGCTGCATTTGAGGCCTATCGCAACGAAGGTAAAGTACCCAATCAAACTGCCATCGTGCCAACCGAGCTCCGGCCTTCACTCGAAGGGTTTGCCAGTCTTGCGCGACAGCTTGATACCGCCCGACTTGAAAAGCAACGCCTCATTGCCGATGCTTCTCACGATCTGAAGACACCCCTTACGGTTATCAAGGGTTATGCGCAAGCTCTCGACGATGGAATTGTGCCACCCGAGAGACAATCTGCTTACTTAAAGGCTATCGTCAGCCGATCAACAAAGGCGGCTGACCTCATTGACGCACTGTTCTCCTTTGCCAAGATGGATCATCCCGATTTTTCCGCAGCTTGTGTACGCAAAGATGTCGGTGAACTCGTTAAAACCATTGCCGACGACAAGCGTCTTGATGTAGAACAAGCTGGGTGCATATTGGACTATCGCATCGGAGCAGGTTCGCTTTTTGCAAGCGTTGATGCCGGCCTTATTGTGCGTATGGCGGGCAATCTGATCGACAATGCTTGCAAACATAATCCACTCGGTACGCGCATCGAAATTGGTTGTGAACGAGTGGGGGAGGGTGTGACGCTCTATGTGGCAGATGATGGAGTGGGAATCCCCGATAGCTTGAAAGAGGGTGCGTTCGAGCCGTTTGTTACCAACGATGAGGCACGTTCGACCGGCGCTGGTACGGGTTTGGGCCTCTCTATTGCCCGACGTTGTGCCGAAGTCTGCGGAGGTACCATCGCTTTTGCTGAACACCCTCGTGTGCCGTTTACCACTGAAGTTGTTGTGGTGTTTCCTGCGCTTGATAATGTCTGATAAAGAGGACTGCTTTTTAATGTTGTTACCACTCGCCGGTCGTTTTGATTAAATGATACTAAATATATATCATTCTTAGCAGCCACTTGTTAGAATATCTCTAGTTAGAGATAAGGGAGGTATAGTGGCAAAGCTGGAACTAAAAGCGCTTATAGGACTTCATCGAACGGTTAATGCAATCGATCGGGAATCTGCTCGTGTCTGTTCGGCGGCAGGCCTTACTCTGGGCCAATTTGCTGTGCTTGAGGCGCTGTTCCACAAGGGAGACCTTACGGTTGGCCAAGTTCAGGAGAAGATTTTGAGTACCAGTGGCACCATCCCCCTTATTGTCGGGAACCTCGAAAAGCAAGGTTATCTTATTCGACAGCGCGACGAAGTCGATAAGAGATGTCGTATTCTCCACCTTACGCAGAAAGGCAAAGAGGTGGTGGAGCGTGTTTTTCCCGTCAATGAAAAGGTAATCATTGAAGCAACTTCGTGTTGGTCCGATGAGGAAAAGCAACAATTAGTATCCCTTTTGGAGAAGTTTGGAGGTTGTCAACGTGAAAAGAACCGTTAAGTCTGTCGTTCGCGGACGCCGTACCATCGATGGGGCGGGGGTGAGCTTGGTGCGCGTGTTGGGTGGTGACACTGCCGAGGACTTCGATCCTATTCTTATGTTGGATTCGTTTGATAGCACCAATCCCGAAGATTATCGTGCGGGATTTCCCTTGCATCCACATCGCGGCATTGAGACCATTAGCTATGTGGTGGAAGGTGCCATGAAGCATCGCGATAGCCTGGGAAACGAGGCAACCGTTGGCGATGGTGAGGTGCAGTGGATGTGCGCAGGGTCGGGTATTTTGCACGAAGAGATGATTCCTGCTGCTGGGCGTTTGCTGGGAGTGCAGTTGTGGCTCAATCTGCCCGCGAAAGATAAGATGTGCGCACCGACCTACCACAGCATTACACGGGACCACATTCCGGAAGTTGCGCTTGAGCGCGGATATGTGCGTGTTTTAGCGGGTCGCTTCCGTGAAGCGGAAGGCTATCGCGGATATCATGTGCCGCTTACCTACTACGACATTGCGCTCGAACCGGGCGAACGCCTTGATCTAACCACCGATCCATGCCACGCAGTTATGGTGTTTACTCTTCTGGGCGATGTCGTAGTTGCGGGGCAGCTGGTAGCCGAGAAGACGGCTGCGCGGCTTTCCGAAGGCGACTCTCTTGAGCTTGAGGCTGGTAAGAATCCGGTGCGTCTTTTGTTTATGAGTGCGCCTGCTTTGGATGAACCTGTTGTGTGGGGTGGTCCGATTGTTATGAATACCGAAGAAGAGCTTGAGCGGGCGTACGACGAACTGCAAAAGGGAACGTTCCTTAAAAGCAAAATTGCAGTTCAATAACCATAAGGCTCGTTAACATAAAGACCGATAAGAAAAGGAGCAAATTGTGGATATCGTAGAGTCTCTGAAGAAAAGGCGGACTTACTACAATATTAATGACGCGTTGTCGGTGTCAGATGAAGAGGTAGTAGCCCTAGTGAAGGAGCTTACTGAACTCGTTCCCGATGCTTTCAACATGAAGAGTTCACGGGTGGTTGTAGCGCTGGGTAATCAGAATAACGCGCTATGGGATGTTATCTATGATGCGTTTGGCGGCAAGGTTGCTCGTGAGAAGATCGATGGATTCAGTTCCGGACGTGGGACGGTTCTCTTTTTTATCGATGACGACACGGTGAGGGGTATGCAGGATCAGTTTGCTTCTTATGCCGACAATTTTCCCGGTTGGGCTTTGCAGGCAAGTGGCATGCTTCAGATATCAATTTGGAGCGGTTTGCGTGAGTTGGGTATTGGTGCGTCGCTGCAGCACTACAACCCTGTCATTGACGATGCCGTACATGCTCTCTTTGAGGTACCTGCCTCATATCGACTTGTCGCCCAAATGCCTTTTGGTGGTATTGGCGAAGAGCCTCCGGCAAAAGAACGGGAGGACATCGAACGCCGTGTTGTCGTAAAGCGGTAATGCGCGTGTATATTGGCCGTCGAGAGTGATGTAGGTGTCACTCTCGATGTGCTGTAATGCTGAAACGCCCTTATCATCGTACGAAATGGCGATAATAAGGGCGTTAAATAGTAAAATATGGCGATTTTAATGACCTGAATTTATTCCCATTCGATAGGCGGAAAGTTCATCGTAGTTGCTCTGCCTGATGAGAGGTGAATGACGTTGCTTGTAGCGAACGTATTTCATTGTATTTCACCCGATTTTTGGCCCGGAGTGCCCCGCTTTTGCCCCGGTGGGAATAGCTATGCACGTAAAGGTGCATAAGAAAAAGCCTGATGCGGGAGATATGTTACCAAAAGAACTGCTCGATGACCTAGGTCTTGAGTGGGTCGAGACCGACGACGTGATCTTTAAACCGTATTCAATGTCTCACGCCGTCGTTCAATAAAAGCCAAAACAAAAATTAACTGCCTTGGCAAAGCCGTGTTCATCATAGCTTTTTTAGAAAGCCCGTGCGTGTTGCATTAAGTCTTGCAAAACCACAGCATGAGGCTTGCGCTAGCTAGCTCTTTTCTATGAATGAAATTTGTCTGGATGTCTGAAAAGATGGCACAAGGCCTCAATGCAGAGCTAACTGCAGCGCTTTCATCAGAATGTGCAGGACTAATCGCAACTGTTGCACTTAACCTTGCAGTGTTGTGCCTACATTTGCAACCAACCAGTCTAATTGATTCTACTGTTGCATAGACTAGGGCATCTAGAAGGGCTTGAGCGATGGAGCTATCTTATATATAATTTCATCCAAGCGCGCGACTAGACTATTTGCCCGATGTATCGGCGGGCGTTGGCAAAAACGGTTGGGTCTTTAGCTGTCCAAGCGTCCTATAATTTTACGTCTTGGCTTTCAGCCTCGCTAAAAGAGTTTTCGCGCGCTTTACTACTTGAGAGAATTGATATGGTGAAATATAACGAGATCGCATCAAGAAATGAGCTTGCAGATTTTCTTGGAATTGAAAGAAGATACTTAACGTACGTTTTGTACCACTTAAAAGTTGAGAACTGCTATCGTAAATTTGAAATACCCAAAAAAAATGGTAGTAAGCGTACCATCAACGCCCCCGACGAACGCTTGAAGCCAATACAGAAAAGACTTGCATCGGCTTTAGCCGTTCACCAAAAACACGTGCGTAAAGAAAAAAACATCAAAGCAAATATCTCACATGCTTTTGAAAAAAAGAAGAGTATTTTCTCGAACGCAAAGATACATCGAAATCGGCGATTTGTAATAAACATTGACTTAAAAGATTTTTTTGACTCTTTCAACTTCGGACGTGTTCGAGGCTTCTTTATGAAGAACGAGGACTTTATGGTCCCTGAGGATGTTGCTACTGTTATTGCTCAAATAGCGTGCTATGAAGGAAAATTGCCTCAGGGTTCGCCAAGTTCGCCAGTCATCACAAACCTTATATGTCAAATTCTTGACTATCGCCTTTTGAAAGTGGCAAGTGAGCACAAGGTTGATTATACGAGATACGCAGATGATATGACCTTTTCGACTAATAGCAGAGATTTTCCAGATCATTTAGATCGGTTTCTTCAAGACGTAACAGACGTTGTATCACGTGCTGGGTTTTTAATTAACGAGGACAAAACGCGATTACAGCTTCGAGATTCCAGGCAATCAGTTACTGGGTTAGTGGTTAACAAAAAACTAAATACCCGATTTGAATACAGAAGAAACACGCGAACGATGGCTTATTGCTTGTATAAAACGGGGGAGTTCGAGATTGATGAAATTAAGGGGTCAATGGAACAACTCGAGGGTAGGTTTTCTTTCATTGATCAGGTTGATAGTAAGGGTTTAAGATATTGGGAGAGGCTGATAGAAGCCAGAAAGTTACAGTCTTCCAAAAGCTTCCAACATTCGGACCATGTCTTTACTGGGAGAGAAAAGGGGTACCAGAGGTTTCTCTTCTACAAAAACTTTTATAATCACGATAAACCCGTTGTTTTAACCGAAGGGAAGACAGACACTGTTCATCTCAGGGCGGCGTTAAAAAATCTTTACAAGGACTATCCGTCATTGATAAGCAGAAAAAAAGACGGTTCTTTTGAGTATAAGATAGCTTTTCATAAGAGAACCTCTAAGAAATTCGAATATTACTTTGGCTTAACAGCTGGAGCTGATGCCTCGACATCATTTTACTCTTACTTCACAAATAGAGACAATAATAAGAAAGTGCCTAATTATTGGAAATACTTTAATGATATGTGCCCAAATGTCTCAAAGCATCCTGTCATCTTGTTGTTTGATAACGAACTAGTTCAGGGGAAACCAGTACAAAAGTTTATAAATGTGGTAAGCGGATCTGATGAAAAGAAAAAGACAATTATGGCCGCTTTGAAAAAAGGTTTGCCGAGTAGCATCCTTGAAGATGGAAATCTTTATCTCATGACGGTGCCTAAATCTGTAACGAAAAAAGAAGGCGATATCGAAGATCTATACGAAAGCAAAGTACTAAAAACAAAGATCAAGGGAAGATTATTTTCACGTAAGGCTATCCCGAAATCAACTAAACATTACGGAAAGCACGAATTATCGCTGTATGTAAACTGCAACTATGAAACAATAAATTTTGACGAGTTCAGGCCGTTATTTGATGCATTAATTGAGGTTATAAAAGACTACAAGAATACTGCGAGAAGACTAAAGCGTAGAAACTCAAGAATTTAAGCAGCCGATAGCACTTGCTATTATTCATATCTATCAATGGCAAAAGCTAATTGGCGATACTAAAACGCACTACTCGGAGAATTTGCTATCAAAGCGCTATCAACAACTCTCCAAAACACTGAATTATCTGGTGGTATATAGTGGAATACCCTATTCCCACTCGACCGCACGAAAGTTGGTCGAGGTTGTTTCTGCTGGTGATTGGTCTGTCATAGTCTTTCTCATCTTTCATATTTGCTCCAAAATACCCATTTTGAGAGGCCTATCACTCCGTTTTCGCTCCACTCGAAATTATGAGTAGTAACCTGATTATTACAAGTAAATCGGTACATCGTTCCAAATTTCACCGGCACCCGTTACGGGGCTACCGGTACATCATTACGCTCTATCGGTACACCACAACATATTGATTTGACTCGCATACTCGTCATTCTCCAAAATCATCGC
>JAYFOQ010000007.1:0-72890 GCA_034932485.1 Gordonibacter sp. | reverse complement strand
AGAATCGATCGGGAAGCCTAAGCGCTATAGCGTATCGAAGAGCAGCGCTTGCGCTGCGACACAAAACGAAAAGGAGCCGCATACCTCTTGACGAGATAGGCGACCCCTCGTTCAATTGGGGGCTTTTGATACAGCCCCTTTTCCAATCTTTATGCCCCCTGCTTCATTGGTACGGGATCGCCGTATTCATCGATAGTACCTTTCTCGCGTCCTTCAATATAGCGTTGCCGTGCTTTGCCACGCCTAAACGTGATGGGGGCCTTGCCGCTACTTAGTTGGTAGCAGTACCAGAATACAAAGGGGATGCCAATGAGGCCGTTTACCATGCCCCACCAGTACATGACTTCGGGGTTAAACCAGGTAGAACTGTTCATGATGGTGGGGAATAAAAGCGGGAAGCAGCTGCGCAGTAGTAGATGTGCTCCCAACGTGTAAATACGACCGGTTATGTAGAGCTCGGGGCGCCGCATAATGATGGGGTAGAGCTCGGCGGCGGCTAGAATACAGCATGTGGAAGCAAAGAAGGCGTGACCTTCGGCGTACACGAAGCAAGCGTTCCAGGTGGTGTACAGGAAGTTCCACATTGGTACGGTGTAGGACAGTATTTCACCATGGCTTGAAGTGTCGTACTTCCAATACTTATCGCCGAATGGCATGGTAATACAAAGAATGAGGCCGGCAAGCGCATTCATGGTATTACCCATCTGAACGTCGCGCAGTGTGGCTTCAGCAATATTGCAAAACACAATTCCATAAAGCACCCAACGCACCCAACGTTTACGCATTAGTCGCCAAAACGGTGTGTCCTTCTGCTGCACGGCGGCAATGCGCCCGATTCCGGCAAAAATGAGCGGCAGGATGACGGAGAGATTCTTTGCCCAACGAAACCAATCGTCGCCGGGAATATTGATAATCCACAGCGGTATGGTAACGAGAGAGATAACCCATATCCACATTGACGCGCGATAGTGGCGCCTCATGAACTCGGTGAGTAGCATGAGTAGGATGGTGTACACGACCATGGATATGGGCGTGATCCAAACGGGTACGGTCATGAGAGTCCCCTTTCTTTTGGCCGAGATTAACGGGCGGGCAGCGTTTTGCTTGCCGCCGCTCGCTTCGTGCGCCTTTGTGCTAAAAGCTCCCCAGGGCGCGTATCGCCGCCAGTCTAGCACCGGCGGCCTGGTGTCTTCTTTCACAAACAAGGCTTCGGTGTGAAAGACTTATTCGTAAAGGCGGCTCTATACTCGCCCCTAGGTGCTCTGAGCTAGGCAAAACGGGCGGCGCGTCGACTGTTCGGCAGGCATCAAGGCAAGGGATAGGGAATTGAAGTAAGAGATAAGGGGTAGTCATGGGAATCCTGTATCAAGCAGCCGACCCACTGTACTGGGCGATTTGGCTGTTTATTCTGTTTGCGCTTATGGCATTCAATGAATTGGGGCGCACGTCGCTTTGGGCCGGTATTGCGCTGTTTGCGATCGTGCCACTTGTGTTGACCATTTTTGTGTGGCCCACTACGGCAGCCCCTGGTAATGAATATGGTACGGGTACGTGGTTTAACTGGGTAAAAACATACTCAGCATTGGCGGGTTGCCTGGGTTTTATGGCGCTGCGTTTTGTGAAATGGCGCGGCAAGGATGGCCAACTGCACTACCTTTATGAGAAAAAGTGGGCGCTATGCTTCCCGCCGCTCATTCTTGCAGTCAATATTGCCGAGGCTGTTATACGCGACTTCCAAGTGTTCAGCTTTGGTCTCTGGCAAGGGGGTATTGTTGAGAACCTCTGGACCATGTCGGGGCCGTGGAATATCATGAACGGCATTGCTGGTATTCTCAATATTGTTACCATATGTGGCTGGTTTGGTATCTTCATCTCGAAGGATACATCCAAAGATATGATTTGGCCTGACATGATTTGGGCCTGGATTATCGCCTATGACCTATGGAACTTCGCCTATACCTACAATTGCATTTCCGACCACTCTGCCTACGCCGGATTGGCTTTGTTGCTGGCATGTACCATCCCTACGTTCTTTATCAAGCGAGGCGCGTGGTTGCAACACCGCGCTCAAACGCTGGGCCTGTGGATTATGTTCGTTATGACAGTCCCTCAATTCGCCGACGTGCTAGCGCCTATTCCGACTACGCACAATCCTGCTGCGTTCTTTACGGTGAGTTTTATCGCGCTCGCATCGAATGTGGCTCTGGCTCTCTATCAGTTCCGCAAAATTCGTAAGCTTAAGCTTAATCCTCTTAAGGATGAGATTTACGCCGACACGAGGTCGTACCAGCGCCTTGTTGACGAGAATCGCTAAGGTGCACCTCGGAAACGAGCTGAACGCCATATAATCGTCGATTTGCGACAGGATGAACGTAATGTTCTCCTGTCGCTTTCGGCAATGTCCGTATCGTCGCAGGTCGCAAATATCCAACTCGCTAGAAGGATTGCTCAGATGCAACAAATCGGCGATTTCATGCCAATATCGTCATCATCACCGATGATGGTGCCACCATTGTTGGGGCCATCGTCGGTGACGGTATCCACACCTGCACCTGCATCCATACCTGCACCTGTATCTGCCTCCACACCTCCACTATCACCTACACCATCATCACCGGTGGCCGCATCCGACCATCCCGCTGTTTCTTTTCCGTATAATGGTGTTGCTCACTCCAGCAGGGGAGGGCGGCACCATGTTCGATACGGAGAGGCGGGTGCAGCAATGCGTCTTGGTACGCGGCAAACCAGATATGCGCCCATTAGCGCAGAATGCGGTCGGTCGCTCACGGAGAGCAAACGGATGACGGGGGCTCCTGGCGACATTATGCTTGCAGCGCGAGCATTGTTTGAGCGGCAGGGTGTGCGTGCGACTACCGTAAAGGATATCGCTGCTGAGGCAGGGGTGGCACGCGAGCTCGTTTACTATTACTTCGAGAACAAGCAGGCTGTTATCGACGCGGTGCTGGATGACTATGTGGAGGATCTGGTCGAAAGCGTGGTAGTGTGGAATGAGTCACGACGGTTTGGCGATACCGAAGGGTCGTTACGTGCTTGCATTGAAGCATTTCGTCGAGCGCTTTATGACGTGAGTGGCAATCCCCGTCCGATGATTGCCGTGCTCGAGGAGTTAGGCGTGCGTGATGCGTTTGATGTGCGCGCTGTGCGTGAGACAGTCGATTGCCTTAATGATCATATTGTTGCGGAATACGCCGCCTATCATGATGTAGAAATAGATTTCGTATACGAGATGTTTTGCGTGGTTATTTTTGGGTTAGTGGGCTTAGCTAAGATTAATCCTCAGGTGTCAGATGAGGCCCTCATGAAAGTGGTTGAGCAAACGCTTCGGCTGGATATGGAGCCACTGGAGAAGTCTGAGTAAGGGTGTTCATACTCCCACTCTGTTCTGCCCTTTTATAATTCGATAATATTTCCAAAAGGAAAAATGAACAAAGGGGCTATGGAGGTTCTTTGCCGCAGTTTTTACACTAGCAGCATGGATTCATCATCCTTGGTGGAAAGCATCGAATGGGGAGGATACTATGGAGATCGGTAGTTCGAAATTGACGCGTTCCCTTCCGGGAATTAGTCGCCGTTCTTTCGTCGCATGGTCGGGGCTTTTGGGCGCAGGTGTCGCTTTGACCGGATGTTCGCCTAGTAAGAAAAGCGATAAGCGGGAGGCGGAGGCTACGGTTACGGAAAAGCGATTTGAATACGACAAGGCGGTGTGGTCGGGCTGCCATGTGAATTGCGGCAGCCGTTGTCCGCTTAAGTTGTACGTGAAAGACGGTACCGTGGTGCGTGTTGGTAATGACACTGAGGGGGCTGACGATTTTGCTCCCGACTCCCTTTACCAAATGCGATCGTGTGTACGTGGACGCACCAACCGTCAGCGTATCTATAACGAGACGCGTGTTCAGAAGCCCCTGCGTCGCGTTGAGGGAACCAAGCGCGGCGAAGGCAAGTATGAGGAAATCTCGTGGGATGAGGCCATCGAAACTATTGCCTCCGCTATGAAGGAGATCAAAGAAGAGTACGGCAACGATGCCTTCTATGTCCAGTATGGCACAGGTCAGCTTGGTGGCACGGTGGCTAAATCGTGGCATCCTGACAAAACAGTGTTTGCTCGTCTGATGAATTTATGGGGCGGGTACCTACGTCACTATTGCGATTACTCTACGGGACAGATCAATTGGGAGCTTCCGCTGTTTAACGGCAATGCTTACGCCAACAACGAGGTTACCGACCTTGTCAATTCGAAGAATATCATCCTATTCGGCAATAACCCGGCCAATACACGCATGAGTGGATCGGCTATGCAGTACCTTATCACGCAAGTACGTATGCAAAATCCTAATGCGCGCATTGTGGTGATTGATCCTCATTTGTCCGACACCGCTGTGGGCGTAGCGAACCAATGGGTACCTATTCGGCCCGGCACGGATATGGCGTTGGTGGCGGGAATGATTCACCACCTGCATGTTTCGGGCAAGCTTGATGAGTCGTTTATTCGTGAGAAGTTTATTGGCTTCTTTAGTGATACGTTTATTGAAGACGTAAAGCAAGGCGAGCCTAAAGATACGACGTTTATGGGATTCGATAAAGCGGGTGCACTTGCCTTGTCGGAGGACTTGTCGTACGAGGCATATCTTAACGGAACGGGTGGCTATGAGGGCACGGGTGAAAAGACACCTGAATGGGCTGCAGCTATAACGGGCGTGCCTGCCGGTACCATTCGCTCGTTGGCCGAGCTGTTTGTTGATGGACCGACGGCTACTATTCAAGGATGGGGTCCACAGCGCCATAGTGCTGGTGGCAACAATACGCGTGCTATTGGACTTATTGCGGCTATTACGAAAAATGTCGGCATATCGGGCGGCGGCACGGGTGCCCGCGAGGCGGTGGGTGGGGTTCCGTTTAAGGTTGCCACGTCTATCCCTTCCTTCCCCGATAAAAATACCGTAGGCGTATGTGTGTCGTTTTTCGATTGGTATCAAGCCATCGAGGACTACCGCTCTATGGACGACACTACCTGGGGCGTACGACACATTAATGAAAAAGGCGTCACCTCTTATGCAGAGGAGCCCGGTACCATAAAGCTCAAGGCTCCCATTAAGTTCATCTGGAACTATGCAAGTAACGTTATGGCCGGTCAACATGCCGATATTAATGATTGCCTGCGCATCTATAACCTTCCGGACGAGAAGGATAGCGGCGTACGTATGATTGTTACTGTTGACTGCTATCTAACGCCGACAGCCCTGATTTCCGACATCATTTTGCCAGGAACCACAGCTTTCGAAGAGGATGACATTACGGCGGGTGGTACGGCGTGGACGGGCTTTGTGTGCTGCGAGAGTGCCGCTATCGATCCGTTGTTTGAGTCAAAACCCGTTTACGAGATATGTACGCTTCTGTCCGATAAGTTGGGGTTGAAGGATCAGTTTACCGAGGGAAAATCACAGATCGACTGGGTAAAATGGTGCTACGAGCAAGGCGTGGAAGCGGGTGATAAACTACCGACTACGTTTGAGGAATTCCGCGAACAAGGGTTGATTAAGCAGACGGACTCTCATAAGCCTGCTATAGCAAGTAATGACAAAATCGCTACCCCCTCGGGCAAATATGAGGTATTTTCCAAGCAGGCATATAACGTATCTAAGCAGTGGGACCTTACCTGTGGCGGTTATATTGCCAATGATGGACGCGACCAAATTACCGGGCTTCCTATTTACTATGGCAGCTTCGAGAGTTTTGGCGACACGGCCACAAAAGAGGCGTATCCGTTCCAGTTGATTGGTCATCATACGAAGACGCGTACGCATTCTTCGTATGGAAACATCGACTGGATGAATTCAGTTGCGCCGCAGCAGTGCTGGATAAACGATCAAGATGCGGCAGCTTTAGGTGTAGCTAACGGTGATAACCTTATTGTGTCTACCCTGCGAGGTAAAACTCAGATCTCGGCAAAGGTCACACCGCGCATTATGCCAGGCGTCGTATCTATTCCCCAAGGGGCCTGGTACGACCCCGAGACGCGCGATGCTGCGACTATTGGCAGCAAAGAGGTGCTTGATAAGGGCGGCTGCATTTCGGTGCTCACGTCTATGCGTCCGACACCTTTATCGAAGGGTAATGGTGTCCCTTCCAACTTGTGTAAGATCGAGAAGGCGTAAGGGGTGGCTACGATGAGCCAGTACGGATTCTATATCAACACCGATATTTGCACGGGATGCAAGGCGTGCATGACCTCCTGTTTTGATCGTAACGACCTGGAGGTTCCTCAGAAATTTCGCAAAGTTTACGAGTTTGGCGGTGGCTCCTGGAGTCGCGACGCGGCAGGCGCCTTCGCCTCAACGGCATTTACCTACTACGCTTCGATGACGTGCTGTCATTGTGATAAACCGGCTTGTGTGGCAAACTGCCCCACCGGCGCTATGAAAAAAGATGCCGAAACAGGTATTGTAGACAATGATAAGAGCGTTTGTATCGGTTGCATGAGCTGCGAAAAGGCTTGTCCCTATGGGCATCCCGTCCAGATGAAGGATGGCTTATCCCATAAATGTGTGCTGTGCAGCGACGGAACCGAGGATGGTGCTCCCGATCCGACGTGCGCCAAGGCGTGTCCTGTGCGTGCGATTGAGTTTGGGACCATTGAAGATATGCGTGCGAAACACGGCGAGAATCGCGTTATCGGTGAACTCCCCGACACGACCGACCCGAATGTGGTTATTGGCCTCCATCGCGATGCGAGCCAGGGCGGCAAGCTTATGAATCCACTTGAGGTTAGTCATCAAGCGTAAGTGTTTGTACACGCTGTTCGCCTAAGGTGCGGCATGTAGGCCGGTCTGCGATCCCCTCCTTCGCAGGCCGGTCAATCCGTATCGGGGTGAATTGACACTGAACAAGGAGATGCGGATATGGTGAAGGATTTGGTTTTGCCCTGCGCCACGGGGCGGGCTTATCAGGCGTTGCTCGGCTTTTGCTCAACGTTGTTTTTGAACAGCCCGACCGACGAACTGGTCCAACAACTGGTGGACGAACGTGCTTTATTCTTGGAGGAGCCGTATTGTTCGGTTGCTCCCGAAGCGGCACGCAGCTTACATGGTTTGCTTGATGAGGCGGCTGACAAGGACGTGGCTGCCTTGGCACAATCCATGAGGCAGGATTACGTCTACCTTTTTTATCTGGTGAACGTGAGTCGTACGTCGCCTTTTGAATCGGTGTATCGCACCGACGATCGCACCATGTTCGGGCCCACAACGCTCGAGGTGCGTAAAACGTATCATCGCTGGGGCGAAGCAGTGCCCGATGAAGGTAAGCAACCAGACGATCATATAGGTTTCGAGCTGTCGTTCGTGGCTTCATTGCTGGCTCGCGACGATGCTTCGGCTACTGCGGCAGCAGCAGCTTTTCTCGAAGATCATGTATTGACGTTTGCTCCGTTCTATCTTGAGACAGTAAAGGAGCGCGCACAAACTACGTTTTATCGCGAGGTAGCCAAGGTGGCCCACCTAACACTTGTTTCTCTTGCTGAGACATTGGAAGTACGCCTGTCCTAATGTTCGATGAAAACTTGTCCTAGCAGGTTTCAGAAAGGTTGAGATGTCAGGCATGCGTTGTGAGGAACTTGGTAGTATGGGCCATGTAATCTAAGGGGAGAAGGCGGGGCCTTAAAGCGGAGGCGGTGGTTTCGTGGGGCAGCGAAAAACGAATATAGGGCTGAAGGTGAAGATTATCGGCCTTCTTTCGGTGGTGTTGCTGTTCCTTTTAAGCGTAGACATTGCTTGGACGTACCAGACGCAGAAAAGTGCTACCGAATCGATGCTGCTTGAAGAATCTCGCGTGCTGGTGACCGAGATGGATGCGGTATGGGATTTCGTGTCTATCAACCAAGATACCATTAACTACACCTTCGATGGAACCTACGAGTACAAAGGCCTTCACTGTGCTATCGCAGGGAAATCGGTTGCTGCCTTTTTCTCTCTTAATTCCGACTACACCATACGGTTTACGAAGGAAAAGCCGCGCAACATTCATAATACGCCCGACGAATACGAGGCAGAGGCTCTGCAAGCGTTCGGCTCGGATGCCACGCTTACCGAGCATTATGGACTTGAGGAATATGAAGGCGAATCGGTGTTTCGCTATGTCTCGGCCATGAAAGTTGACGAGAACTGTATCGAATGTCATGGCACGCCTGCAGGGGAGATTGATCCGACGGGATATCCTAAAGAAGGTTGGGCTACGGGAGATCTTGCTGGTGCAGTCAGCGTCATTGTGCCTACCGACCTATACTTTGGAAACATGCACACGGCAGTGGTTAGCAACGTTTTATTCTTCCTTTGCATCGTGCTCTGCATGGTAGTGGTTATTTATTTCGTACTTACAAGGCTTATCACCAATCCGCTTGAGAGCCTGGGACAATCTCTCGTAAAAATGTCCGACGGGTCACCCAGTGAAAAGGTAGAAATCCTTGAAGAGGGGCCGACGCGCTACGCATCGCGTGAGGTGGGAGACCTGTTCTTGCAATTCGAGTCTATGGCTCGAAGTCTCTCGTCGCTTTACTCAAATCTCGAGCATCAGGTAAGCGAACGAACCCAGCAGCTTTCTGAGGCAAACGATGAACTGCAGCGGCAACGCCTCCATGTGGAGCAGGTGAACGATAAGTTACAGCGAGACAATCGCTACAAATCAGATTTCCTTGCTATTGTTAGCCATGAGTTGCGCACGCCTCTCACGTCGATTTTGGCATTCACTGATCTTATGTCTGAAAGTGTCTCCTGTGATGAATCGCTAGCGCGTCGTCAACTAGGGGAGATAGACAAGAATGGTCGTATCCTGCTGGAAATGGTTGACAATGTGCTTGAGACAGCTCGCATCCAAGCTGGTTCGGAGCGGTTGAATTTAGAGTTGGTTGATCTCAGCGATATGGTGGGTATGGTTGAGGCATCGAGCGCATCTTTGGCTGCGAAAAAAGACATACTTCTATCGACGCGGGTCGATGTCGAGGTGCCCTTATTTGAAGGCGACTGGGAAAAATTACGTCGCATTTTGGTGAACCTAGTAAGCAATGCAATAAAATTTACTGAACCGGGGGGAAGTGTCCATGTTTCGGTATCCTTTGACTCTCTAGCGAAGACAGTGACGCTCAGGGTGATCGATACCGGTATTGGCATACCGGACGACAAGCAAGACATTATCTTCGAGCGCTTCACGCAGGAGAATATGTCGACCGTCCGTCGCTATGGAGGGAGCGGTTTAGGTCTTTCGCTGGTTAAAGACTTGGCTGCAATGCATGGCGGTACCGTCGGGGTAGAGAGCGTCGTTGGGGAAGGCAGTACGTTTTTTGTAATCCTTCCCGTACGCGACGAGACAGGAGCAGACGATGCCTAAGGTAATGCTGGTTGATGATGACGAGAGCATGCAAACGCTAGTCGGACAGATTGTGCAAGGTGACGGATACGAGTTTTGCGGCGCTTCGAATGGGTCTGATGGTCTTGATATGCTACGCGTCGAACGCCCTGATTTCTTGATTCTTGACGTGATGTTGCCCGATATAAATGGGTTTGAAATATGCGATATTATTCGGAGCGAGGGACGAAAAGTACCCATTATGTTTTTGTCTGCCAAAGGGGACATTGTCGACAAAAGCATCGGTTTCAAGGCAGGAGCAGACGATTATCTGGTGAAACCCTTTCAGCCCGAAGAGCTGCTCTTGCGCATACGGGCGCATCTAAGGAGGAAAAGCCGTGACGCCGACGCTCCTTTAGGCACACGCTCTCGGGAACGCAAATCGTACAAAGTGGGCGATCTTGAACTGAACTTCGGGCGCTATGAAGTGTACTTGCGAGGAAAACCAATTTCTCTTTCGTCTCGAGAATTTGAGTTGCTTGAACTGCTGGCTTCCGACCCCGGCAATGTTTTCACGAGGGATCAGATTTTAACTCACGTGTGGGGTGGGGTGGACGCGGCAGACCCCAACAGCGTTACCGTATTCGTGCGCAAGATTCGCGAGAAGATTGAGGATGATCCTTCGAAGCCTCGCTACCTTGTTACGGTGTGGCGAGTTGGATACAAGGTAGCCGATCGCGCGGCCTTTGAGAGTGGGAAGCTGTAGCGGGTGCTCCGTCGTAGTGGGTGCTTGTACTACGTAAGCTGGGCGTCTTCTTTCGTTAGATTGAGACGGTGGACTATGACGGGTTTTAGTCTGGACTCATATTTGGGTTCATTTGAATGGCAATTATAGTTTGCTTTTAGCTGGTTTCCTAAAAGGGGCGGGGCTACATCGCGTTTGACGTAGCCCCACTGGGAAAGAAAACTCTTGCCGCTACGATGCTGCCGGTATCGCTGGTGCTGCGGGTACATCAGGTTCCGTTGACCTATTGGAAAGGCTACCGATACTCTGAACGGATGTGTCTGAAAGACCACTGAAATCGACATTTGCGTATCCACTCCCTATTTGGATGATTAGGTGGCGGGTTCCGCTGGAGGACCCTGTAGGTACATTTAGGTGTCCTGAGATAATCGAGGATTCAATGGCGTAATCTGATGCCAATCCCGTAAGCAATGCGTCGATGTTACCGCTGCTAATGTTGAAGCTAACATCGGATGCGTCGATTCTTTCTGCGTCGATGTGCCCGCTGCTAGCTCGAACGCTTATTGTGGGTGCATTAAGATCGCTTAGCTGATGATTTCCGCTGTTGGTTTCTAGTTTGATGGATTGCATTGCCGCGACGGTTGTGAGGCTGATATTGCCGCTTGATGCGAAAACATTCACGTTGTTTGCCTGGAGATCGGAGACGTTTAAATTTCCACTTGCCACGCTCAGAGATATCTCAGCGGCGGTTACTTTGGTCAATGTTACGTGCCCGCTTGACATATTGACATTGAGAGATGCGAGATTGCTAAGGTTGGATGCGTCTACGTTGCCGCTACCGGATTCGATGGTGATTGAGCCGGTGTAGCTTGTGGGTATCTTCACGACGGTTGCACGGTCTTGGAAATCCATGTTTATCTGCATGAAGGAGAACGCCTGTTTGCGATAGTTGCGGATAGCAAGTGCACCGTTCTTGTCGTCTATTTCGATACCTAGCTCAGAATTCGACCAGGAAATTACTTGAAAGGAGTCGCCCTCACTCGGCTCGAGGCGTACGCCATATCCGCCACTGTCCACTAAGAGAGAGGTGTGGGGTGCGTCGGCTTCGGGGGCAAAGGTTTTGGTGTTCTGCTCCCAGTTGGTTATGGTGGAGAGGTTTGTCGGATTAAAGCCCGCCATGGCATAGGCGCTCATGGCGATACTAACACCAGCAACCAAAAAGACAGTTGCAACAATCAATACAACCTTGCGTCCTTTAAACATAGCGGCGTACTCCTTCCGCTAGGTGAGGCATATCGGTTGATACCTTGTTTTGGCGCTTCTTTACGAACAATCCTTTGATCCAGTAGGCAAATGAACGGGTTAGCTGCACAAGCCCCTTGCTTACTACGGTCATGCCTAGCCACGCAAAAAGCCCGATCCCCGCTATGGCTAACCCGCTGCCGAATATCCATACTCCTGAGAGAAGAAATCCCTTTGCCCCAAATAAAAAGAGTCCAAGAATACCAATAGGTGCGCACAATACCAAGCAGATAACAGCCGCCCATAAAGACACGATAACAGCCCAAAGACTTAAATATACTGCCAGTGCAGCAAGGGCCAGTGCAAGGGCAACAGGTGCCCAGATGGGAGAGAACACGGCCAGCAACACGACATTTAAAGTGCGGCTACCTGTATTAGCCTTTGCGATGGCACGGGGAATAGCTGGTGTCTCGGCGATGATCTGTGCCGCGATTACCTGCACCGATCCGAGCGCTGCGACAGCTGCCTGCTCGTCCATGCCATCTTCCACGCGGTCATCAATCATCTCGGCGTAGAACGCAATTGACTGCTCTACTTCGTAGGAAGGAAGTTTGCCGAGCAGGCGGCGTAGTTCAATGAGGAACTCGTTTTTATTCATGAAGTTGCACCTCGTTTCACGTATTCGTAAATAGAAATAATGTCATCCTGCTCGCGTAAAAACTCATTGATATGCTGGCTTCCCGCTTCAGTGATGTGGTAGTACTTCCTCAGTCGTCCGTTATGTTCTACGGAATATACGCTCAAAAGTCCCGCCGACTCTAGCCGCTTGAGCAGGGGATAGAGTGTTGATTCGGTGAGCTGGAGAACGCCGGGTACATCCTTTACAATCTGATAGCCATACGAATCTTGTTGGCTGATTGAGGCTAAGACACACACCTCAAGAAACCCGCGTTTCATTTGTGCATCCATAAGCATACCTCCTTTCGCCCGATACTATATAATGCATAGTATAATGCGTCAACAAGTATTCAATTTTTTTATTCACTCATCCCTTTTGGTTGCCCGCGGTTTTGTGTACTATTTCATGTGGGATTATGCTAAATAGCGAACGAATGTTTCACGTGAAACAGTGAAGAACCACTATTTTAGTAACGACATGTATAATCGCTTGTAAAGCGAGTCATGAAAACGTTACGAAGCCGTCTAGTTCTCCTTGTAGTTAAAGCTAGCTTCAGGGATAATTACCATAACTCACCAATGCAATGAATTCACATGTTGTGGCATTTCGCTTTATAACGAAATTGCTATTTTGTTCTACTAAACACAGAGAGAAGGCGTATGAAGGGGATAGTGCTCGCTGGTGGTTCGGGAACTCGCTTGGCACCACTAACTAACGTTACCTCAAAACAGCTGCTCCCTGTTTACGACAAGCCGATGATCTACTATCCATTGTCGGTTTTAATGATGGCGGGCATTCGGGAAATACTCATCATTTCCACCCCTGAGGATGTCCCAAATTTCCAAAGACTCTTTTCGGATGGCAGCGCGCTTGGTCTTGAGCTGAGTTACGCTACCCAGCCATCCCCCGATGGTCTAGCGCAAGCCTTCATTATTGGCGAGAGTTTTCTGGCTGGTGAAGGTTGCGCGCTTGTTTTGGGGGACAATATCTTCTACGGAAGTGGATTCGGTGGCTATTTGGAGAAGGCGGCAGCGCTTGAACGGGGAGCGCTTGTTTTTGGCTGTCATGTTGATGACCCAACGCGTTTTGGGGTGCTGGGCTTCAGTGACGATGGAAGAGTTGTTTCGATTGAGGAAAAACCAGCAAATCCCCCGTCAAACTACTGCGTTACTGGTCTGTACTTCTACGATAATCGCGTATGCGAATTTGCCAAACAAGTGCGTCCTTCAAACCGTGGTGAGCTTGAAATTACCGACTTGAATCGCATGTATCTGGAAGCGGGAGAGCTTGATGTTATGCTCTTGGGGCGGGGCTTTGCTTGGTTTGATACAGGCACAACCGATGCCCTGTTCGAAGCATCCGAATTCATTCGCGTTGTCGAGAACCAGCAAGGTCTTAAAATTGGAGCACTCGAGGAAATAGCGTTTTCTAAAGGATGGATCGATGCGAGTGCGGTGCTGGCTTCGGCAGAGCGCTGTAAGAAATCGGCATATGGAAAGCACCTCGAAGCGGTGATTCGTAATGCATCTACCGAGGCGGCCATACGGTTTGAATAGGAACGAAATGACAAAAACATATCTGGTCACCGGTGGCGCAGGATTTATAGGTAGCAATTTTGTGCACTATGCGCTTGCTACGTATGCCAATATAAAAATTATCAACGTAGATGCGCTTACCTATGCGGGAAACCTTGAGAACTTGGAAGGTGTGCTTGATGACCCGCGCCATGTTTTCGCTCACGTTGACATTCGTGATAGAAATGCTGTAGACGCTTTGTTTGCCCTCCACAAGCCCGATTATGTGATAAATTTTGCTGCGGAAAGTCATGTCGATCGCTCTATTGACAACCCGTCAATATTCACTGAAACCAATATTTCAGGAACGATCTCGCTGCTGGATGCCGCACGCTCTCATTGGCAAAACGAAGACAAGTGGGGCGCGCATCGCTTTCTTCAGGTTTCCACTGATGAAGTGTATGGGTCACTTCCGCTGGAAGATACCTCGGCGCTTTTTAGTGAAAGCACGCCGCTTAATCCTCACTCGCCGTACTCCGCCTCAAAAGCTGCTGCCGATTTGCTGGTTATGGCTTATGGAGACACCTATGGCATGCCGGTCTGCATAACACGCTGTTCGAATAATTACGGGCCTCGACAGTTCCCTGAAAAACTTATTCCGCTTGTGATAAACAACGCTTTAAACCATCGTAAACTTCCTGTGTATGGCGATGGACTGAACGTGCGCGATTGGCTTTACGTTGAGGATCACTGTCGTGCGGTTGACCTTGTGCTGCATGAAGGAATACCGGGCGAGGTTTACAATGTGGGAGGTAGTAACGAACGAGCGAATATTGCCCTCGTAGAAACTATCGTCGCATATCTTTCCGACCACGTTGACGCAGCTATCTCTACGGCGCTTATTGAACACGTAACCGATAGGCAAGGACACGACCGACGTTACGGTATTGATGCATCTAAGATTAAGAGAGACGTAGGTTGGGAACCTCGCGTGGGTTTTGATGAGGGTATAGCGCTCACTATTCAATGGTATCTTGAACATGAGGAATGGGTGGCGCACGCAGTAAGCGGAGCATATGTAAGCTATTACGAGAAAAGGTACGGAAACTAATCCCATGCTTAACAAGTTTAGAGCAAGGATAGATAGTCGCGTGGAGCGTATTCGATCTTGGGAGGGAGACAATACTGCTCGCAAGCGAAAAACCTATTGGAAAGCCTATGTGGTAAGTTTCTGTGTGCTAGCCCTTGTTGCGCTGTTTGTTTATCCCTCAAATGGACGATCCCTTATATGGAGCGTCGATGGTTTAGAGCAGTACTATCCCTTCTTTATTTACGAGGGTCAGTGGATTCGCGATATCGTGCAAAATTTGATTTCAGGCCAAGGATTACAAATCCCGCTTTGGACACATACCCTTGGATACGGCATGGATATTCCTTCCACGTTGGATGTTTTCTTTGACCCTCTTAATGTACTTTCGGCACTTTGCCCCGAACGCTACTCCGAGTACCTCTTTCAATTTTTGGTGGTATTTAGGCTGTTCTTAGCGGGCGCTTCTTTCTCGTTGTTTGCCTTCAGATTTAAGACGGGCCGCTTTGCAACGCTTTTGGCGGCGCTGCTCTATGCGCTGGGTGGTACCGCCATGGCGGTTGCCTATTGGCCGGCGAGTGCGTGGCCGCTTGTTTTGTTCCCGCTCTTGCTTTTGGGCGTAGAGAAAATTCTTGCAAAAGAGCGACCATATCTTTTCATAGCAAGCGTGGCTGCATTTTTTATTATCTCGTACTACTTCTCTTACATGGCCTGCCTTTTCTTGATTCCCTATTGCACTGCGCGCGTGCTTCTAACGCAGGGGCGCAGGGGTATTGTTCGTTTTCTTGCGTGGACGGGGCGTTTCCTGGGATACGCTGGTATAGGTATTCTCATAGCGTGTTTTGCTTTGGTCCCGTCAGTTATTGGTCTTCTAGGGATTGAGCGCGTTACGGAGGTTGCCGTAGAGATTCCCTTGTTTTATTCGTTTTCCTATTATGGTTCCGCTCTTGCGGGCTTTTTGAGCTTTACAGGAGTTGGTAGCGATTGCTACATCGGCTTCGGCGGAATAGCGGTTTTGGCATGCGTGCTGCTGTTTATACGTCGGGGTGAAAATAAGCTTCTGAAGCTTGGTTTTCTGGGTATGACTGCCATGCTGCTACTTCCAGCAGCGGGAAGTCTTATGAATGGAATGAACTATGCCACCAACCGCTGGGTGTGGGCCTACGCTCTTATCGTGTGCTTCATCGTTGCCAAGATGCTGCCTTCTCTTAGTGCTTTATCTAAACGAGAGACTAAGATTATTGTGACTGCTCTCGTTGTCTATGGGTTGCTGATTTTTCTTATACCTTATGCTCGTACGGAAAAAACGTTTGCTGCATTCGTCATTATGTTGGCCGCGTTACTGTTGTTGGTACAACGTGGTCTTTCGCAGAGAGTCCGTCGGCTTGGTTTGTCTGCATGTCTTGCTGCAGGCGTTGCGTGCAACACCTTCTACCTCGTATCGCCCGATGAGGGAGGAGTGGGATTTAATTCTTCGCCGCTCGGATCGCTCTACACCAAACTCACGGCCGAAGCTCCCAATCACCTTGTTTCCGATTTAAATGATCCGACACTTTGGCGTTATGACGGCGATTCGACGGCTACGGTGCGCACGCGAAATGATAGTTTGGTGCTGGGCTTAAAAGGCATTGATTTCTACAATAGCTCGTACAACAGCCATATCGATGACTACCATACTGAATTGGGAGTAGCTAAAACCAACATTAACTTCTCTTACAAAAACCTAGGCAGTCGCGCAATGCTTGAAACCCTTGCTGGCGTGAAATATTTTCTTGTGCCCGATCAACCCGGTATTCGCTCGACCTACAACTATGACGACCCTGCCAACATTGTTTCTTCTGGATTGGTTCGTAATGCACCTTACGCGGTGTATGAGGGAACCAATGTTTTGCCTTTGGCTTTTGTGTACGACTCCTACGTTCCTCGCTCATCCTATGACGCAATGACACCTGCTCAGCGTCAGGAGAGCCTTATGCAGGGTGTAGTTTTAGAAGAATCTAGTCTCCCCGAGACAAATGTCAATCAGCAATCGAGTACCACGCCTTACACCATTACCTCCACCTCGGGACTTACCATAGAAGATGGTGCTATTCGTGTTACTGAAAAGGGTGCTTCGATGCAGCTTGCTTTCGAGGGTTTGCCTGATTCCGAGACCTATGTCTACTTCAATGGGCTTGACTACGAATCGCTGTCACCTCTGGAAACGACAAAGAAGAAAGATCTTGATTCTATGTCGTGGTACCAAAAAGCCTATCTTTACAAGCAGAGTCTCGAATGGACTGCACCAACGGACTACCGAATTACGTTTACCTCCGACAAAGGAGCGGGTGAGCGTTCGATTGAAAACTCCAATAGCAGCTGGCATATGTATGGTGGCAAGGATGAGTGGCTGGTGAACATGGGTTATTCCACCGAAGCTCAAACCACCGTAAATGTTCAGTTCAATGTTAAGGGAAAGTATTCCTTCGACGAACTGTCGGTGGTATGTCAACCTATGACATCTTTTAACGAGCAGGTCCAGGCGCTCAAGGCCGATCCTGTTCGGGATCTTTCGTTTGGCACCAATGAAATTACAGCGAATGTGGACTTAACGTCGAGCAAGGCAGTATTTTTTAGCGTGCCGTATTCGGAGGGCTGGACGGCCTTTGTTGATGGCGAAGAGGTTCCTCTGAAGCGTGCGAACACGGCATTTATGGCGCTTGAACTGGAAAAAGGGTACCACGATATCAAACTTGTATACATGACGCCAGGTTTGCCGATGGGAATAGCGCTATCGTTGATGGGGTTGTTGGCGTGCGCTGCTACCGTGATGTTTTGCGAAATACGGAAGCGTAAGGGTAAGATTGCTGAAGTGAGGCCTTCGTCATCCTCGATTGGAAAAGGAACTGTTCGCAATGCATGATAAACAATTCGCTCAAAGACTCCTCGTGTTGGGCTCGATGCATGAATTCTGTAACCTTGTTCAGAGGGCCCGTGAGCGAGGTTGCTGGACGATGGTGGCCGATGGGTATTCGGATGGTCCCGCTCGAACATTTGCCGACGAATCGCTACTGGTTGATATTCGTAACCATGAAGCGATGGTTGATCTTTGTCGCAAGCAGCGTGTGGATATACTGGTAGCATCCTTTTCCGATATCCTTTTTGAAGCGGGATGCCAGGCTGCTCATGCGGTAGGGCTCCCGACCACGTGTTCGCTTGAGGCGCTCGAGTACCTGCGCAACAAGAATCTTATGAAGCGTATGTTTGACGAATTGGGTATAGCGCATCCTGCAAGTAAAACAGTGTCGGTGAATTGCTGCAACGATGATCTCGCTGGCTTGCACTTTCCCTGTGTCATAAAGCCGCTTAACGGCTACGGCTCCTACGACATTCATGTTGCTCAAAGTGTTAATGAGGCATGCGACTTTGCTCACCATCTTGCGGATGAGGGCTATGATCAGGCGTTGGTTGAAGAGTACGACACTGGTCACGAATTTAATATGATGTGTTGGGTTGCCGGTGGCCAGGTGTATGTTCTGTCTATAGCCGATCGGGAGAAAACTTGGCGCGGACCGAACGAAGTCCCTCATGTAAGCCGCATTGTTTATCCTAGTCGCTTCACTGAAGAGGTTATCGAGGAGGCTTCGCGCTACGCTCAGGTTATAGCACAGTATCTTCGTCTGAAGGATAGTCCCTTATGTATTCAATTCTTCTGGTCGCCCGGCGAAGGGGTGCGCGTTTGCGAAGTTGCGGGCCGCGTGTTCGGCTACGAGCATGAGCTCCTGGAGTATGCAAGTGGTTTGGCGGTGGAAGATTTGCTGCTCGATCTTGCTCTTGGCAATGACGTTTCCTCTCGTTTATCTACCCATGATCCACGTGCCTTTTCTTCTTGCTGTTGTGGCGTGTACTTCCATACGCGCGGTGGCATTCCGGTAGATTTGGAATCTGCCCCTCAGTTATTTAAGACACGAGGCGCGCGAGAGTGGATTGTCTACTATAACGAAGGGGAAGTAATGGCGGAGGGAAGAGGAGGTAAACCCTATGTGGCGCGAGCTTACCTGGAGGCTTCCTCCCGAGATCAACTCGATGAAGTAACACACTCGGTTTTCACTTCTTTTTCCGTTAAGGATGCTGAAGGTTGTGAGCTCGTATTGCCCAATGAGTTGCCTCTTAATTGAGTGTCGTACACACTGCATCAATGCTTAGGCAAGGCGAGGAAGTTTATGAAAATATCGGTTGTTATACCCTGTTACTATTCCGAAAAGGTTATAGCTGACGTGGTCTTACAGACGCGCAATGAACTGGTTTTAAGCGGGTATGACTATGAGTTTGTGCTAGTGAACGACGGGTCGCGTGACAAAACGTTTCAGACTATTGTGGAGCTATGTGAGGAAGATGCCCATATCAAGGGTATTGATCTTATGCGCAATTTTGGACAGCATAACGCCATTATGGCGGGGCTCTATGAGACCACAGGCGATGCCGTGTTGCTTATGGACGATGACATGCAGACGCATCCCTCCCAATGTCTTGCTCTTATTGAAGGGTTGCAAGATGAGGTGGATGTGGTGTTCGCCAAATTTCGTGTTCACAAGGAGAGTTTATTCAGGCGCCTAGGGTCACGTTTTGCGATGTTTACCATCAGAATGCTCGCCGGCTGCCCTAAAGGAATTACTGATAGTAATTTTTTGATCATGCGCGCATGCGTACGTGATGAGGTGCTGCATTATGCGAGCTCTTCAGTGTATATACAAGGGCTTATCTTTCGGACGACCGATCGCATGGCGAATGTGGAGGTGGAGCATTTTGATCGTCAGGAGGGTAATTCGGGTTACACGCTTAAAAGCTTACTGCGTCTGTGGTCGACCATCCTTAACTTCTCCGTCACACCCCTGCGCATAGCCTCTGTTTTAGGTGTACTGATGGGTGGCGCTGGGCTGGTGGGTGCCATCAGCCTCTTCATTGAGCGCATCTTCGATCCTAGTATGCAACTTGGCTGGGCTTCCACCATGGTAACGATTTTGGTATGCTCCGGGGTCATTTTGATGTTTATGGGCTTTCTGGGCGAATACGTAGGGCGTCTTTTTATGACAGTGAACAAGAATCCTCAGTTCATTGTTAGGACGCGCATGCAGTGTTCGGGAGCCGAAAACAAGGGGTGCTTTCATGTCGAAAAATAGCCAGACACTTCAGGGGGCTGTGGAAGAATCCCGTCTTTTCGAGTTGGAAACACCTTGTTTCGTTTTTGACGAAGAAGAACTGCGTGCGAACTTCACGAAGTTTCAGCAAGCTATGCAAAACGCATGGGAGGGAAACGCTCACCTTGCCTATTCAGTCAAAACCAATCCTCACCCTTGGATAATCGAATCGGCACTCGGGTGTGGTTGTTGGGCTGAGGTGGTCTCCGATCAGGAATATGAGCTTGCCCTTGCCTGTGGCTGCAAACCAGAGAACATCGTATTCAACGGACCCATTAAGGGAAGAGAGTGCTTTCGCCGTGCCCTTCGCGCGGGAAGTATTGTTAATCTGGACTCGGCTCGCGAGCTTAGGTGGCTTGCTGAACTCGCGGCAGAATCGAAAGGTGTAGATACTCGTATTGCTGCGTTTGCGGTAGGGCTGCGCGTGAATATTGATTTGGAGCACTTTTGTCCGGGGCAAACCACCAGCGGTAAGAATGGTGGACGCTTCGGCTATTGCCTGGAGAACGGTGAGCTGGCTTTGGCTATTAAAGCTGTACAGGCACTTAGTCCCTACGTACGCATTGCTGGTCTCCATATGCATGTAACTACCTACAGTCGCTCGCTTGAAGCGTATCGCACCCTTGCCCGTCACGCGGTACAGATTGCTCGGGAATTTTGCCTAGAGCTTGACTTTATAGACATAGGTGGAGGCTTCTTCGGAGGTGGATCACACAACGTTGGGGCCTATGAAGCATACGCTGAGGCGATCGCCGATGAACTTCGTCCCGCTTTCGACCCTTTGTGCACGAGTGTTATCTTCGAGCCAGGCGGTGCTGTGGTGTGTACGCCAGGAAGCTACGTGGGGCGCGTGGTCGATGCGAAGGATACGGGATACGGGCGTTTTGTAACATCTGAGTTGTCGCGAATTAACATCGATCACGAAATGAAGAAGACCTCCTACGCACATCGTCTTGTGCCGCACGATGGTAATTACTGCCGCGACAAAGTTGCCAAACAGGTACTCTGCGGATACACTTGCATGGAGAGCGATCGTCTGTGTGTACTTAAAGACGAGCCTCGGCTTGAAGAGGGCGATCTTGTTGTTGTGGCTAATGCGGGTGCCTACTCAATGTCTTTTACCCCGGGGTTCTTTATCGAGAGAGCTCCTGCAACCTACGCATGCGACGCGCGGGGAGATTACCGTTGCGTGGACGGTAGGCGTGGCCTTCTCTTCTCCGCTTCAAAAACTCCAAACGACGGGAGTCGTCTATGAGCGAGCAGTCTTTCATTACTTTTAACGAGCCGCCGCGGGTGGCTTCTGCTTATGCCTATTTGCAGCAGGCTATAGAAAGTGGGCAGGTGTGCGGCGATGGCCCGTTCACCAAGCGGTGTAACAGATGGATGGAGGAGCGCTTCGATGCCCAGAAGGTTCTCCTGACCACAAGTGGTACCGCTGCTCTTGAAATGTCAGCACTCATGTGTGGTTTGCAGCCCGGAGACGAAGTTATTCTACCCAGCTACACCTTTTCATCCACTGCTACGGCCTTTGTACTTGCCGGGGCAAAATTGGTGTTTGTCGATGTACGTCCCGACACCATGAATATCGATGAGAACCTGGTTGAGGCAGCCATCACTTCTCGGACGAAGGCAATCTGCGTAGTGCATTACGCGGGCGTTTCCTGCGAGATGGATGTACTCGTTGATATTGCCAATCGTCACAACCTTGTTTTGGTGGAAGATGCTGCCCAGGGGGTTATGAGTACCTATCGAGGTGTTCCCCTCGGTACTATGGGTCGTTTTGGCTGCTTTTCCTTCCATGAAACGAAAAATTATTCCATGGGGGAGGGTGGCGCACTGCTTCTTCGGGATGCGTCCGACAACGAAGCTGCCGAGATTCTACGTGAGAAGGGCACTGACCGTTCGCGTTTCTTCCGAGGTCAGGTGGATAAATACACCTGGGTAGATTACGGCTCCAGTTATCTTCCAAGCGACCTAAACGCTGCCTACCTTTGGGCGCAGCTTGAAACGGCAGACGATATTCTTGATAATCGTATGGCAACTTGGAACGCCTACTACGCTTCTTTCGAGCCATTTGCTGATGCAGGCCTGGTGGAGTTGCCAACTATTCCCCAGCACTGTACCCACAACGCGCATATGTTCTACCTCAAGTGTCGCGATATGGAAGAGCGCACCGCTTTCATCGCCCATATGCGTCAAGCGGGTGTGCAGTGCGTCTTTCATTACATTCCGCTTCATTCGGCCCCAGCTGGCAAAAAATTTGGCCGCTTCGCAGGAGAAGATTGTTTTACCACCAAAGAGAGCGAGCGCCTAGTGAGACTTCCTCTCTATCACGGGCTTTCTGAAGAGTATCGTCGAACGGTTATCGATGCTATGCGTTCGTTTTTTGATTCGAGCGTGCGGTGAGTTCGGCTAACAATACGAAAATAGGATCATTTATATCACTGCACTTGCTATTGGTTCTGTACTCCCTTACCGACCTGTTCGGTAAGGCTGCTGCTGGCTTTTCCTTTACCGATGCGAGATTCTTTCTCTGCTATGGTGGGGTTTTGTTGGTGCTGTTTGTGTACGCTATAGGCTGGCAGCAGCTTATCAAACGGTTGCCCCTTACCACCGCTTTCGCCAACAAAGCTATTACCGTATTTTGGGGTCTTGTTTGGGGCGTGTTGTTCTTTCAGGAGGAGCTAACACCGCTTAAGGTAATAGGAGCGGGCATTGTTGTCGCTGGTGTTGTTTTATTCTCGCGCGCAGATAATGAAGAACGTCGTAATTTCGAGCGGGCGCAGAATGTGAACCATTCCGACGCAGAACAGCAGGCGGAAGAGATTTCGGTAGGCACCCAGCAACCCGCTGTTCCGGGTAGGGAGGAGTGCGGCCGTGCCGTTCGCTGAGATGTTGCCTTTCATAGGAATTGGAGCGTTTGGGGTGCTTGTTAGCTCGATTGCACAGGTGTTCCTTAAAAAGGAGGCTTTGCGCGAGCATGGTAGCTTTTTGCAGGAATATGTAAACCCGCTAGTTATTGGCGGTTACGCTCTCATGCTTATTTCAACCTTACTTCTCGTTATAGCGTTCAAAGGTATTCCCCTGTCTATGGGACCCATACTGGAAGCCACCAGCTATGTATACGTTACGGTATTCGGTGTGGTGCTGTTTAAGGAGAAGCTGGGGAAGAAGAAACTGGCTGCTCTTGCGGTAATCATGTTGGGCATTATAGTGTATTCGTTTGGGCTGTGATGTGGGCGTACTTGGGTCGATCGCTTCCGTCCAGCTTTCTTTTCCCATTAATCGTCCGCGGGTTTTCATATGAGCATACGTGCGGGCTGCGGTTTTGTTATCATGGGCGGGTTATGTTTTCACTTACCACCATTGGTTCTACGTGTGCCTGCACCTATCGGTTCGGCTCTCCGTTTGCTTGAGGGTCGGTCGATCTCTTAGGACTGTCTGAGCACTTGTGGCGCCGATGCGTGAAAACGAGAAGGGAAGAAACGACCCCATGAATCAGCATCTTACCGAACATGATGTGCGCGATATCGCGGAATATACGTGCATTGGGCTTGCGGATGAAGAAATTGTCCAGATGACAGTTGACCTCAACGCCATCATTGAAAGTCTTAAGCCCATTACGGAGTACAACCTTACGAATGTGGAACCCACGTTCCATCCTATTGGGGGCTTGTCAAACGTCATGCGTGATGACGTTATAGAAGAAGGCTTCTCTCAGGATGAGGCACTTTCAAACGCACCTGCGAGCCAGGATGGCTGCTTTCTCATTCCTTCTATTTTGGGAGAGGGGGGCGATCGCTAATGACTGCTCCCGTTTTTGCCGCCATGAGCGTTCGTGCAGTGCGTGAGGGTCTCGCTTCAAAGGAGTTCTCTGCTCGAGAAGTCGCTCTTTCATCGCTTGAGCGCGTAAATGCCCTCAATAGCGAGGTGCATGCGTTTCTTGAGACGACTGAGGCCTTGGCGCTTGAGGCGGCTGCTCGTTTGGACGAGGCTATCGCAGCAGGCACCTTGAGTGAAATGGGTCCGCTTGCGGGCGCTCCCGTAGCATTTAAAGATAATATGAACCTGCTGGGCACTCATACCACCTGTTCATCAAAGATGTTAGAAAACTATGTGTCACCCTACACGGCTACGTGCGTTGAGCGCACTATCGCGGCTGGTGGTATCCCGCTTGGCAAGCTGAACATGGACGAGTTCGCGTTTGGTAGCTCAACCGAGACAAGCGCATTCGGTCCAACCAAAAACCCATGGGATTGCTCTCGTGTTCCTGGTGGTTCTTCGGGTGGTAGCGCGGCGGCGGTGGCTGCGGGTATGGCAACCCTTACGCTTGGTTCCGATACTGGTGGCTCCATCCGTCAGCCCGGTAGCTTCTGCGGTACGGTGGCAGTGAAACCTACCTATGGCGTGGTTAGCCGCTATGGTGTGGTGGCTTTCGGTAGTTCCCTTGATCAGGTAGGCCCGTTTACACGTTCGGTAGAAGATGCGGCATTGGTCATGAATGCTATCGCTGGCCGAGATGCGCGCGACTGTACAAGTCAGATTATTGAAACCGACTTTACCGCCAATTTGAATGATGGCGTGCGTGGTATGCGTATTGGTGTTGTGCCGTCGTTCATGGAAGCTCCTGGCTTGACAGCTGAAGTTAAAGCGAAGGTTGAGGAATCCGTCGAGCATTTGCGCCAGCTGGGTGCGGAAATTGTGGAAGTGGACCTTCCTAACGCGCAGGCTGCCATGAGTGCCTACTACGTGCTAGGCCCCTGTGAGGCGTTCTCGAATATGGCTCGTTTCGATTCGGTGCGCTATGGTTATCGTGCGGCAGGCTGTAAAGATTTAAACAGTCAGTATGCTGCCAGTCGAGAAATAGGCTTCGGTCCTGAGACGCGTCGGCGCATTATGCTAGGCAGCTACCTGCTATCTGCGGGCGTCTATGACACGTATTACTACCCGGCGCAGCAAGTACGTACACTTATCACGGAGGATTACGTTCGCGCTTACGAGCAAGTCGATTGCATCATTGCCCCGGTTTCACCGCGTACGGCGTTCAAATTCGGTGAGGTATCCGATCCCACCGAGATGTATCTTTCCGATATGTTTACCGTATCTATTAATATTGCTGGTAACGGTGGACTGAGTATGCCAGTGGGTCTTGGCGCCGATACTCACTTGCCGATAGGTGTGCAGCTTATTTCTCCAGCATTCAAAGATGAGAATATGCTGCGTGTGGCTGCTGCGCTGGAAACCGTATATGGTCCTGCTCCGGTCGCGCCCGATTTCACTGACGGAAAGGCCGGTGAATAGCCGTGAGAAAGCTTGAAGAGGTTTTGCAAGATTGGGAAGCGGTAATTGGCCTTGAGGTGCACACCGAGCTTACTACCCTCAATTCGAAGATGTTTTGCGGCTGTAAGCTGGAATTTGGTGCCGCACCGAACACGCATACCTGCCCCATCTGCTTGGGAATGCCGGGTGCCTTACCCGTACCTAACCGCGCCGCCATTGAGTCCATTGTGCTGGCTGGACTTGCTACGAATTGCGATATCGAGAAACGCTCGATGTTCTATCGTAAGAATTACACGTATCCCGATATGACGAAGAACTTCCAGACCACTCAAGGTCCTGTCGCGTTTTGCATGCGAGGACATCTCGATTTGGCGGTGGACGGCGCTGCCGCTAAGGAACGTATTACGGCGGCGTCTTTGAAGGCGGGCGAGGTAGACGGCAATGCTACCTGTACGGATGCGGGCTACGTGGCGCACGTGGGTATAACGCGCATTCATATGGAAGAGGATGCCGGCAAGATGAACCACCTTGGTGGCTCCGAGGGGCGCATTGCGGGTGCTACCCACTCGTTGGTAGACTACAACCGCTGTGGCACGCCGCTTATTGAGTTGGTAACCGAGCCCGACTTGCGCACGCCCGAGGAGGCGCGCCTGTTTATGCAGAAACTACGCCAGATTTATCTGGCGTTAGATATCTCTAACTGTTCCATGGAGGAGGGCTCGCTACGCTGCGATGGCAACGTGTCCCTCCGTCGGCGCGGTGCCAAACACCTTGGCGTAAAGACCGAGCTGAAGAACATGAACAGCTTTAAGAACCTGCACGATGGTCTGGCATACGAGATATGTCGTCAAGCTGAAGTGCTGGAAGAAGGTGGGCAGATATATCAAGAGACGCGCCACTGGGATCCGTCAGCCAAGCGTACTATTGTCATGCGCGTAAAAGAGACGGCGGACGACTATCGTTTGTTCCCCGATCCCGACCTCGCTCCGTGTAATCTTTCGGATGAATTTATTGAGAGCGTGCGCGTGAAGCTGCCCGAATTGCCCGATAGACGGGCTGCTCGCTTTGAACAGGAATTCTCTCTTTCCGCATATGATGCACGTCATCTGGTGGAGCATCGCGAAACGGCTAACTTCTTCGAAGCCTGTATGGAGTTTGCGGGCAAGCAAGCAAGTACGCTAGCGAAGCCGACAGCGAACCTGGTTATTAACGATATTACCGCATATCTAAATGCACATGAGGGTACGGCTCTTGCGGATACCTCTCTTACGCCCGAGCGTGCTGTTGCGTTGGTGAAGATGACGGTTGAAGATGTTATTTCTTCCAAGCAAGCTAAAGAGGTGTTCTCTGCCGTTCTCGATGAGGACAAAGATCCTTCTGTAATTGTGGCTGAGCGCGGTATGGAGCAGGTGTCCGACACCGGTGCTATCGAGGCGGTTGTCGATGCTGTGCTTGCCTCCAACCCCGATAAAGTTGAGCAGTACCGTGGTGGAAAGACTGGTCTCATGGGCTTTTTCGTGGGTCAGTGTATGAAGGAAATGCGTGGTCAGGGCAATCCGAAGGTAATTAATGAGCTGCTGGAGCGAAAACTCGCTTAGATGCTGTAGTGGAGCGGTTGGCTTGTTTTGCCGCCGCTCTTTTCTTTTTGCCCCCAAGTGATGAAGCGGCGAAAGAATTCTTGATCAGAATATGCAGCGCTACGACGTCTTCCTGAGCGAGGAAAGGGATCTTTTGACTCTCAATGACCTATTGGTATCTATTACGGGCACCATCAATGATTTTATGTACACGTATGTTTTAGTGTTCTTGCTGGTGGGTACGGGTATCTATTTCACCATTCGTACAAAAGGTGTGCAGTTTCGCTACCTTAAAGATATGTTTACGGTACTAACAGAAAAGAAGCACGTCGCCGGCGGTAAGAGTGTGTCGGCGTTTCAAGCGCTTATGGTATCCACGGCAAGCCGCGTGGGTACGGGCAATATTGCGGGTATCGCCACGGCAATTGCCCTCGGTGGGCCGGGTGCCGTGTTTTGGATGTGGCTTATGGCACTTATTGGTGGTGCGTCAGCATTCGTTGAGTCTACGCTGGCTCAGATGTATAAGGTGCGAGGTAAAGACGGCGAGTTCCGTGGTGGTCCTGCCTATTATATTCAGCAGGCTATCGGAAAGCGCTGGCTGGGCATTGTGTTTGCCCTTGCGCTTATCGTGTGTTTCGCCTATGGGTTCAATGCTTTGCAGTCCTACAATATGAGCTCAGCGCTGGAATATTACATTCCGGGTTATACTGAAACGAAAGCTCCCCTTGCTCTCGCTATCGTGCTGTCGGCACTTACGGCTTTCGTTATCTTCGGTGGGACACATCGCGTCAGCTTTCTATCGTCTATCATCGTGCCGATTATGGCTCTTGCTTATATTGCATTGGCCTTATTCGTCACCATAACGCATCTCGGCGATATCCCGGCGGTGTTCTCGCTCGTTTTTGCCTCGGCGTTTGACTTCCAGTCTATTGCGGGCGGGTTTGCAGGCTCGGTGGTGGTTATTGGTATAAAGCGAGGCCTGTTCTCTAACGAGGCCGGTATGGGATCGGCACCAAATGCCGCTGCTGCGGCAAGCGTGTCGCATCCCTGCAAACAGGGCTTGGCGCAGACACTCTCGGTTTTTATTGATACTCTGGTTATCTGCACATGCTCAGCCATGATGGTATTGGTATTCTTCGTTAATGGCGACCCAGGCAGCTTGAATGGCATGCCACTGGTGCAGCAAGCGGTAAACGCTTCGGTGGGAGAATTCGGCATTCATTTCATCACGTTTGCCATCTTTGCCTTTGCGTTTTCGAGTCTTATCGGCAACTATTTTTATGCCGAGAGCAATATTAAATTCATTCACGATAGCCCTTTGCTGCTGAATGCATTTCGCGTGACCTGTCTTATTGCCATTTTCCTCGGCGCGCAGTCAAGTTTTGATCTGGCGTGGAACTTCGCCGATATCGTTATGGGCATCATGGCGTTCATTAATATCGTATCTATCTTGTTCTTGGGTAAATGGGCGCTGCGTGCACTTGACGACTATTCCGAGCAGCGCAGGCGTGGTGTAGATCCTGTATTCGTCGCAGATTCTATCGAGGGCTTACCTCCAACTCAATGCTGGCATGAGACTCCCGAGAAGCTGCACGAGCATGATGAGCAGCTGCTCAACTACGCCGAAAGATAAAGGCTATTGCGGTGGCGTGCGCCTGGTTGATCTTGCGTGCGTAACAAGTTGGCTCAAACTAGCCTTGTATGCGAATGGGTTGTGGGTTCGTGTTAGGATGAATGCGTAGAGAGGTATCAACGAAAGGGCGGCACATGAACAACGAGAACCGACGTCCGGGGGACTGGCAACGGCGTGACCTGCGTGAAAACGCAAACGTTCTTATCGATGAGAAGCCTCCTAGTGACAAGAAATGGTATCAACAGACGTTCTGGATCATTTTCTTCGTACTGATATTCTGGCCGGTTGGCTTGGTGCTTCTGTGGAAGAGTAATTGGAACGTCGTGGTGAAGATATTTCTTACGCTCTTCGTGGCATTTACGGTATATTTCTGGTGGGCTGCGTCGCAAGCCGTTATGCAATTGCAGGCATAACGGCTAAAACATCCGTCATACTGACTACCCGCTCGAGCCCGCAGTAATTCTGGTTACCGCACCGCACTGCCACTCTTTGCGATTTTTCGACATGTTGTTCCATGGGAGTCACTTGTGCCTTTTCGTTGCGCTATCATTTCTAACGAAAAAAATGATCAGCAAGATATAGGTTAGGCAAGGTAAACAATATGACACGTTTTTTAGGTGACCACGTTTCCATCTTTGCAGGCTATGGGTTCGATGAGAAGGGAAGCCCTTATCTCGCCATTAATGATATCGATGGCGCTAGGCGCATGCGTTATTCCGTGCTGGGTAAAACGTTTTCACTGCGCCGTCTGCCGCGGCGTCGCTGCGTCGGGCGCTTCGATTTGGTTACGGGAGAAGCGCAGGTGTGTCCGATGGCCCTTGAGCTGCCGTCCGACACTAAGGACGACATGTGTCCCGCCTGTCAAGAGGCAACTGGATTCAATCCTTCGTTCTATCACGCTGATTTCGTGTCGCCCCAGCAGCGTGCCTATAACCTTACGCCGCACTACGTATACTTGGCTTATTTTTCTCCCGCTCACCTGAAGGCCGGCATCTCAGCGGAGGTGCGAGGTATTCGCCGCCTTCTTGATCAGGGTGCGCGCGCTGCGCGTGTGGTCGGGCGGTTCCCTGACGCGTATGAAGCGCGTGATCTCGAAGCGGCGCTCTGTGCCCAGCAAGGCGTGTCCGAGACTATGCGTCAAGGCAAAAAGGTGGAGCTTCTTGCCAACGAACGCTATGACTTTGCCGAAGCCGGTGATGTACTCGATGCCGCAGTAGCGCGGCTGGCAGCGGTAGAGATTGTGCCGCGCACCGGGTTCGATGCGGCCGAGCCAGCACTCGATCTCTCCCCGTATTATTTCGTTGGTCCCTCGCCTGCATGCGACGACCTGCAGATACCTAACGGCGATTCCAACGTGTGTGGCGGGCGCTGCATGGGGATGGTGGGGGGTACGCTCGTGTTTGAGCAGGGAGGTATGAACTTTCTCGTGTCCCTCAAGGATTGGCAGTCCCATGAAATCGATCTTCTGGAAGATGAAGTGGTCTGCGCCTACGATTTTGCTCCGCAGCAGATGTCGCTTTTATAGGGCACCTTCAGAGGGGGCGCCGGTCGGTAGATGCTGAGTATGCTTCGAAAGTAGTCGTTTTTCCAGCGAACAAGGCTAGTTTGAAGTGTGCGGACGGCTCATATAATTGACGGAAGAGCCCTTTCGTTGAATCGAGGTACTATGAGCCCGTCTTGTTTCTTGTCGGCATCCAATCAGGATGCCCGCGCTGCTGCGTGCATCCTATGCCCCAGACGGCTGGTGCTGGTTTCCGTATCCCTCCTCGTATTACTGTTTCTGATATGGGCGACTATGTTCGGCTTGCCCGCGCATGCTCTCGCAGATGAAGTCGGGATTCAGGGGGACGTAGGGTCGGCCGAGGCTGTTCTCGAGAACGTTGCTGCGTCGGCGCGATTGACGGGTTCGTTTGATCAACAGTCTTATGCGACCGGCGAGACGGCCGTGGTGACGTTTCGTGCGCTCAATGATTCAGTGAATGCATGGAGCGACGTGTGCTTGCAGGCTGTCTTGCCTCAGGGCGCAACTCTGGTCGATTCGTCCGCATCTTTGTCGGGTATGGCGGCTAGGGTTGAGCCCGGTGGGATGCTAGAACTGGTATTGAGCGTGAAGATGGGCGAGGGTTCGGTCTCGACGGCGGGTAAACTTGTTTCCACGGGCGACGCACTTCCCCCCGGTGTCGTCGGGGCGCTTGCTTTGGGTGTGGCGGCGCTTGCCGTGCTCTGTTGCGTATTGTTCGCGCGTAACCGGTCACTTCGGGCGAAAGCGGGACAAGGCATTTCGTTGTTTCTTGCAGTGGCGCTCGTCGTAGGTTTGGCGCCCTCGTTCCCCTCGATCGCGTGGGGCGAAGAAGCGGGAGGGGTAGCTGGTTTTACCATTTCGGGCAAGGCGGTTTGCTCGTCGCCGTCGCTTGCTGTCGAGGCACAGCTTGTCGTGGGGTCGGTGTCGATAGTTGATAACGCCTCTATAGCCCAAGTGGTCACATCCGACGGTCAGGGCATCTCGGCTAACGCTCAGTCGGCTGTCATTAGGCTTGTTTCTGACGTTCCTTTCGCTGATGACCTGTCAAAGAACGATCTTGTTCTCGGCGAGCAATTCGAGGCGCTGTCTATCTATTCTGTTGAGCGCTTGTCCGACTGTGAGGTGGAGGTGCTGCTTGACGGTGACACGGGTGATGCCGGAGGAGACGGTCTCATCGTGTTCCCCAATGGCTCGTTTACCGATGCCTCCGCGCGGGGAAGTGCCCTTGTGGCGGTTGAGAGCCCTGTAGTCGTATTCGACCCCGAACAGGGTTCCTACGATGCAGGAACATCCGTGTTTACCATTCCCCTGAGCGTTGAGAATGGCCGCTTTGTCGCTGACGCAAGTACAGCTGCCTTCACGTTCTCCAACCAGGCTTTGAGTGCGGTCGGCTTCGCAGTTGATGCCAATGACGATCACCATGCAGAACTGCAGGTGAAGGTGGTAGCATCCACGCCGCAAGATCAGTTCGAGGCGTTGGGGGATGTTCTTGACGCGAAGGGCGAAGACGAGCTTATGGTAGAGGGATCGTTGTTGGTTGGACATCCCGTTATCAACCTCACGAGCGACCTAGTCGAGGGGCCAGCTGTATCGCTTGCCTCCGCGATTTACGCGGCACCGCGCGGGTTGGTTTCGGTGACCGACGTTGAAGACTCAGCAGAGGGAATGGTGAAGGTGTACGGCCAGGTACAGCTTGCCGTGGAAGACGGAACACTCGATCTGCAAAGCATGGATCAGGTGACGTTTCCTCTGTTCTCGGAGCAAGTGGATGGCGGCTTCTTGGGCAACGAGACGGTCGAATTGGGCGAGCTTTACGACGATGGTTTCTCGTTTTCCTTCTTCTTTAATCTGCCTGCTGATGCGGTCGAGGATTTGAAGGCGAGCTTTTCGGAGCTTGGCGTGGAGGATGCGGAAGGCACCTTGCGCGAAAACATAGAAGCGCTTGTTTCCTGCGCCCAGGTGCGCCTGGCCGATGGTGTGGTGCTAAATGCCTACGGCATCGGGCAGGATGCGTGCGATGTTGGTCTGGTCCAAGGCTCGCTCTCGCAAGCCAGTGTTTTGGGTAATCCGACCGACGATGCGAAGACGGCTTTCGAAACGTTGGAGTTCCTCGCTAACGCCATTGGTGGCTTCGCGCAGGGAAAGGGTAACATCTCGAACGGCATTGGGTCGCTGCTCGGACTTATCGCAAGCTTCTTGAACACTACCCCCGAGGTTACGCTGACTGACATCTACAACGAGTTGAAGACGATGGAAGGCCAGATGACCGTTATGCAAAGAGAGATCGAGGGGTTGGCTGGCAAACTTGACCAAATCGATAAGCGCGCGGGATACGTGGCGAATTGGGCTGAGATCAAACACCGCATGACCACGCTGGATGGATACGGCGGATTGTACGAGACACTTATTCAGAACATCGATAAGACCGACACCGGTGAATCATACGATGATTTCAACGGCAAAAACAAAAAGTTGCTCGGTAATTATGTCCGGGCAATGAAAAAGCAGGAGAACCTGACCGGAACGACCTCGTATGCTGAAACCATGGCCTTGGGCGACTTGATCTTGGGACAAGGTGAAGACGTTGTTTCGGAATACTACAGTTGGCTGGAGTCTTACTACAATTGGGATCCTGAGACGTTCTCTGCGAAGTCGACCTATCTAGGAAGTTTGTTTACCGCCTACACGTATGGCTACGGTTCAACGATGGCGTACTTGAACGCGTTGAATGGTATAGAAGGCGATCCGGATGATCCGTTTTCCGGTGGTGATGGCCCATACAGTAAAAACATCGAAAGCCTTAAATCGCAGGCAGAACGAGTTACCCTGAAGATATACGGTACCGTGGAGCTTGACGACAAGGGAAAACCCTACTTGGCGAAACCTTCGGATTATTACCAGAATACGCAAGCCTTAGCGAATGGCAAGATCAAAAATCTCGTGACCAATAAGGTGTACGATGCCAGCACCTTGCTCGCCTCGAACACCTATAGCAACGTGGCGGTGGACGGGTTTGGAAAGAATGTCGACGAGGGGGCAATACACAAGTTCGAATTCGACAACCATGGATACATCAACCTTGGTCAATGGGATCAGATGCAGTCGAATCTGAAGCAAGTGCGGCTCGTGAAAAACTTCGAAGGCGCCGACAGCCTCTATGCCGAACTAATGGCGCTGGGGGTGGGTGTAAGCTCGTATGCCGGGCGAGGAAACCCTCAAAACGTCGGAGACTTTAATAGTGATCACCTTTGGCGCGGTTGGTACTGGGAGGAGCGCCCCTCGAGTCTGATTGCGGTGAGTAATGCGTCCTACTCAAAGACCATAGATCGAACCGCGATAGAGCACGAGCGCGAGGTAAAGGTGGACGTATTTGATCTGAAGACCGGCGGGGTGACACGTAATATGCTGCTCAGCTGGCACCGTGAAGTGTACAAGGTGTCACCTCCGAACTGGGGCTACAAGCACAAGTTATGGCCAGTGCGTGTTCTTTGATCGTTTCGATGCCCGACCTGCGAAGCTCAACGCAGGCCGGGCATTTTCTATTTGCAGAGACTGGGATGTTCTTCTATTTAAAGAGCAATGAATAACAACCGGGCTCTCGGTGACCGAAGGTCTTCCGCAGGTCGGGAACGGTTCCTTTACCGAAGCTGTTGTCTGTGCGATAGCTTACGAAAACCTTTGACGGGAAGGGTCTATGGTTTGTCGAAATGATGCTATCGTGGAATTATGCTAATTATCTAAATACTTCCGATGCTTTAACACTCTACTGTGATAAAGTATCGGAAGTATTTAGAGAAGGAGAGGCGAGCAGCGGCTTTGACGGCATTGAGGCGATAGAACTGCGTCTTGTGGGAAATCGTTCGAGCGAAACCGCGGTTCAGCTGAGCATCTGTGGCATCTAGGGAAAGAACTTCCTGTCCAGGTATCCGCTTGTCGCCCTTTTCCCGATTCGTTGATATGCAGAAAGAAGAGGACATGGATTTCGTGACACCGGCAGGGTTTAGAGACGTACTCGGCGATGAAGCGCAGACGCGTGAGCGCATTTCGCATGAGGTTCAGGCGCGTTTTGCTGCCTGTGGTTACACACCTGTAGAGACGCCTACATTGGAGGTTATGGATGTCCTTCGTGCGTCGGGGAGAATGGCTGGGTCTCCGTTCAAGTTGTTCGATTCCCAAGGTGATCTGCTGGCCATGCGTCCTGATGTGACGTTACAGGTTGCGCGCATGGTTGCCACGCGTTTGTCCGACCAGCCTGAACCGCTGCGTCTCCGTTATTTACAGCGTGTGTTTCGTGAGGCTGAAGGTCAGATGCAGGCCGCTGCACGTGAACTGACGCAAATCGGTATTGAGTGCATCGGTGAGGCTGGCGTATCCGCCGATGCTGAGGTGGTGGGACTCTTGGTCGATGCGCTTCAGCTGGCGGGTGTGCGCGACTTCAAGTTGGCGGTGGCTACGGTGGGCGTGTTACGTGCGCTGCTTGAGAAAAGTGGCGCTCCTCTATCCTGGAGAGCTTGGGTACTCGATGCATTTCATGCTTCGAATTTTGTCGAGATTGATCGACTTGCCGCGCAAGCCACGGAGGTTGGCGTTCCCTTGCCGTTTGCAGAGGCTATCTCCTTGTTGCCTCGCATCCGCGGCAAGCGTGAAGCTATTGAGCGAGTGCGGTCGCTCGTGGCTCCGCTCGGGTGTGAAGATGGGCTAGACGACTTTGCGGCATCGTTTGATGCCCTTGTTGAAGCTGGTTTGGCTGATCGACTATTAGTTGATTTTTCGGTTATGAGCTCGTTTGATTACTACACGGGTATCGTCTTTGAAGCCTATGCACCCGGTTTAGGTACGCCACTCGGCGGCGGCGGTCGCTACGATAACATGATTGGCGCTTATGGGGCAAATCGTCCTGCTGCGGGCTTTGCGTTCTTCCTTGAGCAAGCTATGGCGGCCGCCGCAGTATCGGAGCGTACACCTGCGGAAAGCCAAGCTGAGGGTCGTCCTCTGCGTATCGCTGTTCCGAAAGGCTCACTCAATGCCGACACGATCGCCGCACTTGAGGGCGCAGGGCTAGACGTGACAGGTTTGGCCGATGCCGGTCGTGCGCTTATTATTCGCAATCCTGGGGTTGAGTATGTTATTGTGCGCCCCACCGACGCGCCTGCATTTGTGGCGTTAGGTGCGGCTGACTGCGGCATATGCGGCAAAGACTCGCTGCTTGAGGCTAATCCCGATGTGGTGGAACTTGCCGACTTGAAGTTTGGTGCCTGTCGATTTGTGGTGGCCGAACCGGCTGGTGCAACCGATGCTGTCCGTGACCATTATCGGCGCCTTGGCTCCCTTCGCGTGGCTACAAAATATCCTCGTATCACGCGCGCACATTATGCAAAAACGGGTGTTCAGGTGGAAATAGTGAAGCTGCACGGCAATATAGAGCTGGCGCCGCTAACAGGCATGGCCGAGCGTATCGTGGATATCACTGCTACTGGTACGACCCTACGCGAGAATGATCTTGTCATTGTGGATGATGTCCTTTCGTCTACAGCGCGCTTCTTTTCGAACACCTGCGCATTTCGTACCGACCCTCGTATCGTACAATTGGCTCAAGCACTACAAGAGGGTGCCGAGCCTTCTACGTGCGAAGCCTGCAAGGAAAAGGAGTAGTCCATGCGCCGTATTGTACTGAAATCTGGGGAGGTATTCTCAAACGCCCATCTCAAGCGTACGGGTGCGTTTAATGCCTCCGCCCTTGTTGCAGCAACTGACATCATTGAGCAAGTGCGTGAGCGTGGAGATGTGGCCCTACGTGAATTCACTGAGAAGTTCGATGGTGTGTGTGTTGAGGACTTCCGTGTTCCTTATGCTGCCATTGCCGATGCTGCTGCAAGCGTGGATGAGAAGACGGCGAAGGCCTTGCGTCAAGCCGCCGATCAAATTCGCGATTTTCACGAACGCCAGCGCCAGCAAAGCTGGTTCACGGTGCGAGAAGATGGCGCGCTGGTGGGCAGTAAGGTTGAGCCGCTGGAATCGGTAGGTATTTACGTACCGGGAGGGCGTGCATTGTACCCTTCGTCGGTGCTGATGAACGCTTTGCCTGCTGTTGTAGCGGGCGTGCCACGCATTGTATGTGTGACGCCGCCAACACCAGATGGCACGTTGGATCCGGCTATTTTGGAAGCGTGTCGTATTGCGGGCGTTAACGAGATATATTCCGTGGGTGGGGCCCAAGCGGTGGCTGCGCTAGCCTATGGTACCGAGTCAATTAAGCCGGTGGTGAAAATTACGGGGCCGGGTAACGCGTATGTTGCTGCCGCAAAGAAGGTTGTGTCGGGTGATGTGGGCATTGATATGATTGCGGGTCCCTCCGAGGTGTGCGTCGTAGCTGATGCGGCTGCAGACGCGGCTTTGGTAGCAATAGATCTTATGGCTCAAGCCGAGCACGACCCCCTGGCTACCTGTTATTTAATTACGTTTGACGAGGCTTATGCCGACGAGGTGGAGCGTATGGTTGAGTGTCATATGCGTACCTCAACGCGTGCTGAGATTACGGCAGCATCACTTGCCGATCAGGGCCTTATTGTGGTGTGCAGCGATCTTGCCCAGGCGCTCGATGCCGTAAATGTTATCGCTCCTGAACATTTGGAACTACATCTCGATCACGCCTTCGATCTGTTGGGTTCCATTCGCAATGCTGGTGCCATCTTTTTAGGTCCCTGGACGCCGGAGGCTGTGGGTGATTATGCGGCTGGACCGAACCACACGCTACCAACGGGTGGCACGGCTCGCTATGCCTCGCCCCTCTCGGTAGACGAGTTTGTGAAGAAATCAAGCGTCATTCAGTATTCTTCGGCGGCGCTGGTTAATGATGCCGACACGGTTATGACTATTGCTCGCCACGAAGGTCTTTGGGCGCACGCGATGAGCGTTGAAATGCGTAAGAATCTGTTGAATTGGGGCAATGTATTTGGTATGGAAGGTGGAAATGGTGCCGGATGTACAGCGAGTATAAATGGCTCAGCTGGTAACGCAGATAACGGGGGAGCCGATGCGTAACGTGTGTGATGCTGCTCCGCAGCTTACGGATATGAGACCCTACGATCCCAAGTATCTGCCTGCGCACGCGTTTCTCTCAGCAAACGAGAACCCCCGAGACGTAGACCAAGAAATACGCCGCGAAATAACGAGCGCGGTGAAACGTGTGTCGTTGAATCGTTATCCGGACCCTTTGGCAAACGATTTGCGCGATATGATAGCTGAAGCCAATGGGCTCGATCGTGACCAGGTGCTTGTGGGCAATGGTGGCGATGAGTTGCTGTTTAATTTAGCGCTTGCTTGGGGTGGGCCGGGTCGTACCTTTTTGAACCTTCCTCCTACGTTTTCGGTGTATGAAAACAATGCACGCCTAACGAATACGACAGTTGTGAATATCCCTCGTATGGTCGATTATCGCATTGACGAGGAAGCTGTACTTGAGCGTGTTGCACAAGGGGGTATCGACTATCTTATTGTTACCAGCCCCAACAATCCAACAGGGGAGCTTGCTAACGAATCGTTTATCGTGAAATTGCTCGAGGCTACCGATGCGTTGGTTATGGTAGATGAGGCGTATTTTGAGTTTTCTCGCTCCACAACCCGTCCTTATTTGCAACAGCATAAAAACCTGGTTATCTTGCGTACCTTTTCTAAGGCATTTAGCTTAGCAGGTGTGCGTATGGGGTATATTTTAGGCGATCCAGATGTTATTCGTGAGTTCGTGAAGGTACGCCAACCCTATTCGGTGGATGCAATTTCGCAGGCTGTTGCTCAGGTTGTGTTTGCTCACCGCGCTAGCTTTGAACCGGGCATTCGCACCATTATCGAGGAACGTGCCCGTATCGTTGATGGTTTGAAACGCATTCCGGGAGTAAAGTCGTATCCATCTGATGCGAACTATGTGCTGCTTCGCGTGCAAAATGCCGCCACCATTTGGGAGATGCTTTATACGCGGGGCATTCTTGTGCGCGACTTTTCCCGTGCACCCTACTTAGAGGATTGTTTGCGGATAAGTGTGGGAACCCCTGAAGAGAACAACTCATTTCTTCATGCGTTACGTGATGCCGTAATGGGTAAGTGCGACCTACCGACTCGATCCGATAACGCTTAGGGGAATAGGTATGGCAGATTTGCTTCCAGTTGAGCAGTGCGATCGTTGGGTGAGCCAGAAAAAAGAAGAGGTATCTTTTTTGAAAGATTGTGCAGATAATATACGGGATTCTTTTGCTGTGTCGCAGGTTGATAATAAAGCCGAGGTACGAGGGTCTGAGGTGATGGTGGCTACAAAGGCGGCGGCGGACGCATTACCTTGTTCGAGGGTGGCTAAAATGCACCGTGCAACCAAAGAAACCGACATCGTACTAACTCTTGATTTGGATGGTACGGGGTCTACTTGTGTTGCTACTGGGGTTCCTTTTTTTGATCACCTGTTGGATGCTTTTGGCCGTCATGGGCTGTTCAATCTTGCGGTGCAAGCGAGTGGCGATATCGAGGTTGATGCTCATCATACGGTTGAGGACGTTGGTATTGTATTGGGCCAAGCTGTTGCCAGTGCGTTGGGAGATAAGCGCGGCATCGTGCGGTATGGCTCGCAGTTCGTAGTAATGGATGAAGCCCTCGTGTTGGCTGCTTGTGACATTTCCGGCCGCGGGCAGTTGCATTACGATGTGGCGTTGCCAATTGAGATGGTGGGTACCTTCGATACCACGTTGGCGAAGGAGTTCCTTATTGCGCTGGCAACCAATGCTGGCATTACGCTGCATGTTGTAGGCTATAAGGGTGAAAATTCTCACCATATTCTCGAGGCCGTATTTAAGGCCGTAGGACGCGTACTCTGCGAGGCTACTGCCTTAAACCCCCGTATCGAAGGTGTACTGCCCTCCACGAAAGGTAGCCTGTAATGAACATTGTCATTGCAGATTACCACAAGGGAAACCTGAAAAGTGTTGAGCGTGGTTTGGCTGCTGCGGGGGCCGATGTGCTTGTTACCGACGATGCTTCGGCGCTTGCACGTGCAGATGCTATTGTACTGCCCGGTGTGGGTTCCTTTGCCGACGCCTCCGCTTCGATGCGCACACTTGGTCAGATGGATGTTATCCGCGATCGTGTGGCTGAGGGAGTACCATTCCTGGGAATATGTCTCGGCTTGCATCTTATGTTCGAAGAGGGAGTGGAAGGCTCACCGCAAGATAGCGACAGAACTGCTACCCACCATGCGCCCGGTTTGGCTCTCCTTCCTGGTGTTGTGGGGGCTTTGCCGAAAATGGATGAGGTAGGGATAACCTACAAGATCCCTCATGTGGGATGGAATTCGATCGAGTGCGATGCGGTATCACCTGCAGATTTTGCGTGCCCACTTTTGCGAGGCATCCAATCGGGCGAGTTTTTTTACTTTACGCACGGCTACTGTGCGCCGGATACATCGTACGCTGTAGCTAAAACCGTTCACAGTACTACATTTCCTAGTGTCGTAGCCTATCGCGATACGGCATTTGGAGTGCAGTTCCATCCTGAGAAAAGTTCTGATGCGGGTGCGGTACTCTTACGTAACTTCGTCAACATTGCGAAAGGGGTATAAATGTACCTGCTTCCTGCTATCGATATTCTGGGCGGCAAGGCGGTTCGGTTGGCTAAAGGTGATTATGCCCACGTGACGGTTTATCACGATGATCCTGCTGCGCAGGCGCAGGTATTCGAAGAACAGGGTGCCACGTGGTTGCATGTGGTAGATTTAGATGGTGCCAAATCCGGTGAACCTGAGAATATCTCCCTCATTGAGCGTATTTTGAAAAAGACGCTGTTAAAAGTAGAGGTGGGTGGTGGCGTTCGTAGCCTCGACACCATCCAGCGGCTTTATGATGCTGGTGTGTCGCGCGTTGTGTTGGGCACGAGCCTCGTGACAGATCCGGTGTTCGCCGAAGAAGCGATATCCCGTTATAAAGGCCTGCTTGCAGCGGGGATTGACGCTAAGGGTGGAGAAGTAGCCGTGGCGGGATGGTGCCAAGGTGCGGGTGTGGCTGCCGAGGAGCTGGCGCGCCACGTTGCCGAACGAGGATTTCGTCACCTTATCTACACCGATATTGCGCGCGATGGCATGCGGGTGGGCATTGATCCAGCTGCCTATGTGAGGATGGCCGCTGCGTTCGGCTATCCGGTTATTGCATCGGGTGGTGTGGCTGGAATAAGTGATATCGAGAATCTAAGTGGCGTTGCGGCAAGTATCGAAGGGGTCATTGCTGGTCGTGCAGTGTATGAAGGTGCCCTTACTGTCGAAGAGGGTGTTGCGGCTTGCGAGGCAGCTACGCAACGCGCGCAAGCGGCTGCTGCTCTGGCTGATCCCTGTGGAATGGGAGGTGTCCGATGTTAGCCAAGCGTGTGATTCCCTGTCTGGATGTGAAGGATGGTCGTGTTGTTAAGGGTGTGAATTTCGTAAATCTACGTGACGCAGGCGATCCCATTGAGTTAGCCCAGCGCTACGATGAGCAGAAGGCTGACGAAGTTATTTTTCTTGATATCACGGCTACAAGTGATGATCGCTCGACTACTGTTGAATTGGCTAGTAGGGCAAGCGAGGAGCTTCACTTGCCCTACTGCGTGGGTGGTGGTTTTCGTAGCGTAGCTGATATACGCACTATGATCGCTGCGGGGGCCGACAAAGTGTCAGTGAATTCTGCCGCGGTGAGCAACCCCCAGCTTATTACGCAGGCAGCTGCTGCGTTTGGCACGCAGGCTATCGTTTGCGCCATTGATGCGAAACAGGTACCCGGTAATCCCAACAAGTGGGAAGTTTATGTCCATGGTGGCCGCAAGGCTACCGGTATCGATGTGGTGTCTTGGGCTCAAGAGGTCGAACGTCGTGGTGCGGGGGAAATATTGCTTACCAGTATGGATCGCGATGGTAGTCGTGACGGCTTCGACTGTGCTCTTACGCGTGCTGTTTCTCGCGCTGTAGGTATCCCGGTGATTGCTAGTGGAGGCGTGGGTTCCCTTGAACACTTTGTTCAAGGTATTCTCGAGGGCGAGGCCGATGCTGTTTTGGCTGCAAGCGTCTTCCATTTTGGTGAGTTGTCCATTCGTCAAGTAAAGGAGCATCTACGCAGTCAGGGCATACCTGTGCGATTATAGACGACAAGAGGTGAAGAAACCTTGTGTGAAAAAAGGGAGACAATGACAGAAGAACAGCCGTTGCTCAAATACAACGCCGATGGTCTTATTCCCTGTATTGTGCAGGATGCCAGTACCCTTGAGGTACTTATGATGGCATGGATGAATAAGGAGTCGTTGCGGCTGACCCTCGACTACCGCGAGACCGTATTCTGGTCACGTAGTCGTCGTGAGCTGTGGCATAAGGGCGCTACATCCGGTAACGTTCAAAAATTGGTGGAATTGCGTTACGATTGTGATGCCGATACCCTGCTCGCTTTCGTGAATCCTTTCGGCCCAGCCTGTCACACGGGAGAACGTAGTTGTTTTTATCGTGTCATTGATTAGGTGTTATTTGCAAATTCTTTATGAATTCCCCCATTGTTCTTAGCGAGGCTTCCGGTCATAATGGAAAACTATTTTCCGGAATCGCACTAGAGGGGGACATGCATGGGCCAGCGGTCGCTGGATGCACTCGAACAGGAAAATGCTGAATTGCGGCGGCGACTTGATGAGGCTCGTCGGTACGATTCGCTTACCGGTCTTTTGGTGAAAGACTCCTTCTATCAAGCTGTCGCTGAGTTGTTTAAGCGTACTCCTTTGTCGCACTTCTCAATTGTCTGCTTTGACATCTGTCGGTTTAAGCTCGTGAACGATCTGGAGGGCGCAGACCAAGGTGACCGATTGCTCCGTGCCTTCGCTCAAGCGCTTCAGGCACAATATTCGCAAAAAAATGAGACATTGATTGCTCGTTTGGGTGGAGACCTATTTGCGGTATGTGTGCATTCTCGTTCGAAAGATCAAGTCGAGCACGAACTTGCTGCCGTATGCGCGAGCTGTCCACCCTGCTTCAATGTAACTGCCGTAGCTGGTGTGTATTACGTCGGGGAGAAAAACTTGCCGGTTGGGCTCATGTGCGATCGGGCTATGATGGCCTTGCATGCAGTGAAGGGAAGCTATTTCGGGCGCGTTTCTGAATACGAACCGGAACTCCGCGCAGCGCTGGTTGCCGAACGTATGGTTCAAGATGGTATTGAAGCGGCGCTTGCCGCCGATCAGATAGAGCCGTTTTTTCAGCCAAAATGCGATATTCGTACCGGTAAGATCGTGGGAGCTGAAGCGTTAGTACGTTGGCGTCACCCTGAACGGGGTCTTGTATCGCCAGCTGAATTTATTCCTATTCTCGAACGTAGCGGTTTCATACGTGCGCTTGATGTGCGGGTGTGGGAGAAGACTGTGGCATGGATGGCAGATATCGCAGCGTCCGGTATAGAGCCGATCCCTGTTTCGGTGAACGTATCGCGGGCTGATATTGACGGAATGGATGTATGTGCCGTACTGGAAGGCATTGTCGCGCGCTATGGTATAGATCCGTCTCTTCTTGAGGTGGAAATTACCGAGAGTGCTTATGTTGAGCAGAAAGACAATATTGTAGAGACCTCTGATAGTCTTATGAACTCTGGTTTTACGGTGCTTATGGACGATTTTGGTAGCGGATATTCGTCGCTAAACATGTTGAAAGACATTAGCGTTAATGTGCTGAAGATTGATATGGATTTTCTGGACCGAACCGATAGGCGTAGTCGAGACATCATGGAATCGGTCGTGCATATGGCTCATTGGCTGGGGTTGCCCGTTATCGCTGAAGGTGTTGAAACCGACGACCAAGTAGAATTTTTGCTTGATGTAGGCTGCGTATTTGCGCAGGGGTATCGTTTCTATCGACCTATGGATGCCGAATCTTTCGTCGAGATCCTCGCAGATGGTTCGAATGTAGATCGCGGCGGAATGGATCAGCGCCCCGCCGAAGTGGGCTCGATGGTATTTGGCTTCAAGGATTTGCTGCACGAGAACGTACTGAGCGATCGCATGCTGAGCAATATCTTAGGAGCAGTGGTTCTGTATTCTTTTGAGAGTAACGTACTGCGTGTTTTGAGATGCAATCCTGCTTATCGTCATCTAGTGGGCGTAAAGGCGGGTGCGGATCAGGTGCGGGAGGTGCTTGGTTTTGTGCATCCCGACGATCGATCTGTCTTGATCGATGCCATAAAATGTGTCCGAAAAACTCGCGACGATGAAGGCGCCGAGGTGATTGTACGCCGTTTTATCAATGGCGATATGCAATGGTTGAAACTGCATCTATTTCATCTCTACGCATCCGATGAAGCCGACGTAATCTATGCAAGTGTGGCAGACGTGACGTGCCGTATGGAAAGCCTAGAGGCGTTGCGCGTAAGCGAACAGCGCTTCAATCTAGCCATGAAAGCAACGGGTCTTGTGGTGTTCGAGTTGGATATCGATTCGCGGATTGCTCGGTTTTCCGAATCAACCCAAAGTGTCTTTGGGTTGAATGCTTCAGCTCTGAGGGCTCCCGAAGATTTTATCGAGCAGGGGATGGTGGACGATGTGTCCATCGATGACTTTCGGGAACTATATGAGGCCATCTATCGAGGCGAGGATCGTGCGTCGAGCATCATTCGTGTGCACATGGCCGACGAATCGGTGGTGTCGGTCCGAATTACTCTTATGACGGTCAAAGGACATGAAGGCAAGGCTTCGAAGGCCGTTGGGATGGCCGAAAACCTTACGAACGAGAAAGAAAGAGGATGATGTCGTACTGTTGAACTATTCAACTATGTGTGGGTTGATGCTAAATTGTTCGCCAAGTTCCACTGCAATTCCATGGTATGCGCGGTGAAGTGCTTGAACGATTATGGATCATACGTTAGTATATTTAAAGTTCCTAACATTTCTACCCATTGGAAAGCCATCTCACTTTCAATATATCCCACATTCAGGAATACACGCGCGCGTCCGCGCGCGTTGCAAGATCAACGAACCCAACACTTATAAGGAGGACCTGGGTGAAGTTTTTTCTGGATACCGCCGATCTCGCCGAGATCGAGGAGGCCGCAAGCTGGGGCGTGCTTGCTGGCGTAACCACGAACCCAACGCTTTATGCACGTACAGGCGGAAAATTGGCAGACTTCCACAGCCACATCAAGCGTATTTGTGAGCTCACTGACGGTCCGGTCTCGGCCGAGAGCGTTGCCATGACGCGTGACGAGATCGTGCGCGACGGCCGTGAGCTGGCTGCGCTTGCACCAAATGTCGTGGTAAAGGTGCCTACCATCCTCGAAGGCCTTGCTGCCACTAAGCAGTTGGCTAGCGAGGGTATTCTGGTAAACATGACGCTGTGTTTTAGTGTTCCTCAGGCTATCATGGCTGCCCGCGCGGGAGCGCGCTACATCAGCCCCTTTGTCGGACGTTTTGATGATATCTCCGAAGATGGTTTGACTCAACTGGGTGATGTGGTCGCCGCGGTGAATAACTACGACTTTGGCCATGATGTGGAAATTATTGCTGCCTCCGTGCGCAGTGCTAATCATGTTGCACAGGCCGCCCTTATGGGAGCCGACATAGCAACCGTTCCCTTCGCTGCTCTGAAAAAGTGCGTGCAGCATCCGTTGACCGATCGTGGCTTAGATGCCTTTCTTGCCGACTGGGAGAAGGTGTCTCGCGCATGAGCGATGCGACCGCGACAGAATCGGCCGCTCCAGCTAAGGCTCCCACTCGCCGCCGTTCCACCAGCGTAGCTACAGGGAAGACTGCTGCGCGCGCAAGCCAGGCGAAAACTGAGGCTCCCAAGGATTCCGAGCAGAAAAAGCCTACTACTCGTAAGCAAGGCACAAGTGCCACGAAGGCGACTCAAAGTGGTGCAGGAAATGCCAAGCCTACTCAGGCACCCGGCCCTAAGCCGACTCAGGCAACGAGCCCTAAACCTGCTCAGACAACAAGTTCCAAACCTGCCCAGACAGCAAGCTCTAGGCCGGCGCAGGCAAGCAATACCAACCGCCAGAACAATCGCCCCAATAACAATCGCTCGAACAATGGGGGCAAGCAGCAAGGTGGAAACAATAATAACCAGCGCCGTCAGCGTCGCCCTCACAATAATCAGGGTCCGCGCGAAGTACAGCCCAGTGTGTCACGTGACGATTTGTTGAAGCTTAAGGTAGCGGAACTACGTGCCAAGGCGGAAGAGTTGAGTGTCGATGCGACGGGGCTTAAAAAAGCTGAGCTTGTTGAAGCTGTGTTTAGCGCCAGCGTGAAGGCGGAGGGATTCATTGAGGTATCGGGTATTTTGGATATTCTCGCCGATGGCTATGGTTTTCTTCGCACACAGGGGTATCTACCAAGCGAAACCGATTGCTACGTTGGCCTTTCTACCATTCGGCGCAACGGTCTGCGTAAGGGCGATCTTGTGTCGGGGCAGACACGGCCTGCTCGCGAGAACGAGAAGTACGCAGCCATCCAGAAGGTTACGGCTATTAATGGTACCCCTATCGAGGAATGCGCCTCTCGTCCACGTTTCGGTGACCTTACGCCGGTGTATCCTGACGAGTGTTTGTCCATGGAGCATGGTAAGACTACCGTTACCGCTCGTGTTATCGATTTAGTGAGCCCGATCGGCAAAGGTCAACGTGGATTGATCGTGTCTCCCCCCAAAGCGGGTAAGACTACCATTTTGAAGGATATCGCAGCTGCTATCAGCGCAAATAATCCTGAAGTACATCTCATGTGCCTACTGGTGGATGAGCGTCCCGAAGAAGTTACCGACATGGAGCGCTCCATCAAGGGGGAAGTGGTTTCCTCTACCTTCGATATGCCCACGGAAAATCACATTGCCGTGTCAGAGTTGGTTATTGAACGCGCTAAACGTCTGGTCGAGTGCGGTAAAGACGTGGTCGTGCTGCTGGACTCGCTCACGCGCCTTGCGCGTGCCTATAACCTAGCACAACCAGCCAGTGGTCGTATCTTATCTGGTGGTGTGGATTCCACCGCACTTTACCCACCCAAGCGCTTCCTGGGCGCTGCTCGCAACATAGAGGGTGGTGGTAGCTTAACTATTCTTGCTTCCGCGCTCGTGGACACGGGTTCAAAGATGGACGAAGTTATCTTTGAGGAATTCAAGGGTACGGGCAATATGGAATTAAAACTTGACCGCAACCTGGCCGATCGCCGCATTTTCCCGGCTATCGATCCGGTGGCTTCCGGTACCCGTAAGGAAGATTTATTGCTCGATCCGCAGGAGGCTCCGCTTATTTGGGCCGTACGCCGCATCTTGGCGAACACAAACAATACCGAGCGAGCTATGGATATGCTTATTAAATCGCTCAAGCAGACCGATACCAACCAAGAGTTCTTGCTGCGCACGGCGAAAAAGGCGCAACATAGCAAGGGCGACGCCATCGAGATATAAGGGGGCACTCACCGTTTTGTTCTGGTAGGCTTTATTGCTAGGGTAAGGCAAGGTTATCCGTCAAACGTCCGTCACGTGAGCGGTACGGAGTCTGCCTTATAATAACGGCGTAGCTCGTTTTAGCAATGGGCTTGCTGCCCCTGCCAAGGCAAGATGAGTTTCTGTCCGACAAGGAGGTACGTATGCCCCAAGATAGTAATTGGCAACAACAAGCTTGGCAGCAGCCGAGTGCGCCGCAGTCAGCTGCTGCATATCAGCAGGTTTATACACCGATGCCGTACCAGCAGCCGCAAGCGCCAAAAAAGAGCCGCGGTTGGATTGTTGCGCTCGTTTCCATCGTGCTTATTTTTGTGTTGATGGCTGTGGGAATGTTGTCGTGTACCTCTCTTGTGTCTTCTTCATTTAGCTCGATGGGTTCTCTCGGATCGTCGTCTTCGTCGAGTGCCGATTTGCTCGTAAGCGATGCGATTGGCATTATTCCTATCGATGGTACCATCCAGTATGATGGCACTACCTCAAGCCCCGAGGGATTAAAAGCGCAGCTTGACGTTGCGGCCGACAATGCGCATATCAAGGCGGTTGTACTGCGTGTTAATTCTGGTGGCGGTACCGCAACGGCGGGTGAGGAGATGTCTACGTACCTTCGTGAATTCAAAGAAAAGACGGGTAAGCCTGTTGTCGTTTCAAGCGCATCTTTGAATGCAAGCGCCGCTTATGAGATTTCGAGTCAGGCTGACTACCTTTTTACGGCAAAGACCACGGCTATTGGTTCTATCGGTGTGGCTATGCAAATTACCGATCTTTCGGGACTTTATGAAAAGCTCGGTATTTCCATGGACACTATCACGTCTTCGAAAAGTAAAGACTCTAGCTACGGAAACCGTCCTCTTACCGAGGAGGAGCGGGCCTACTACCAAAATCAGGTAACCCAGATTAACGAGACGTTCATTGCTACGGTTGCAGAAGGTCGCGGTATGACAATCGACCAGGTGCGTCCTCTTGCTACCGGCCTCACCTTTACGGGTATGGATGCCGTTGAAAATGGTTTGGCGGACGAGTTGGGTACGCAAGACGACGCGGTGGCTAAGGCGGCTGCTCTTGCGAACACCCTTACGACTAAGACTGTCATACTTCAAGACAAATCGTCGAGTTTATTTGATCTGATGAGCCTTTTATCGTCAAGCAACGTTTCTATTGACGAACTTGCCAAATTATTGAAGGAGCAACAAACCGATGGCAGCATCGCCCGATAGCATCAAACCCCTCAGTGCCACTCCAGAAGACGAGCGCGTAACCTGGCCAAAGCGGGCTGTAGTCACGGCAGGTATGCCGTATGGCAACAAGCCGCTGCATTTCGGTCACATCGCTGGTGTGTTCGTGCCTGCCGATTGCTATGCACGCTTTTTGCGCGACCGCATTGGTGGCGACAATGTGCGCTTCATCAGCGGAACTGACTGCTATGGATCTCCCATAAACGAAGGTTACCGCAAGCTAGTTGAAGCTGGTGAGTTTGAAGGTACTATTGAGGAATACGTACAGCGAAACCATGAGGCCCAAAAGGCTACACTCGATGCCTATCAGATAAGCCTTTCTATCTATGAGGGCTCAGGGTTGGGCCATTCCGGAGATGTGCATCAGCTCATCAGTAAGAAATTCATAGAAAAGCTGCACGAGAATGGTCATTTGCACAAGCGTGCTACGCTGCAGTTTTACGATACAGAGGCGGGTACGTTTCTGAATGGTCGTCAGGTAGTTGGCCATTGCCCAGTGCAGGGCTGTAAGTCTGAGCACGCCTACGCCGACGAGTGTGATTTAGGCCACAGCTATGCACCCGAAGATCTCATAGCACCGAAGTCGTCGCTGACAGGCACTGTACCCGAGATGCGCCCGGTAGAGAACTGGTACTTCGACTTGCCGGCGTTTGCGGAATTCCTGCGTGCGCGTACGGACGAACTTCGCGATGATTCTTGTACACGCGCTATTGTGCCGCAGGTGGTGAATGAGTTTTTAGCCCCTCCGGTTATCTATATCAAAAATGATCTTCGCGATGATTATGAAGCGGTAGCTGCCGATCTACCTGCGCATGAGTTGCGAGAGGCTGAACGAGGCAAGCAGAGTTTCGAGATTGAGTTCTCAGACATTGACGAGCGCGATGAGGCTCGCGATGTGTTGGCTCGGGCGGGTATCCGCTTTCGTACCGGTAAAACACTCGTGCCGTTTCGTATTACTGGCAATATCGAATGGGGCGTGAAAGCTCCGGTTATCGAAGGTCTCGAAGGGCTTACCGTGTGGTGCTGGCCCGAAAGTCTTTGGGCACCTATGTCCTTTACTATGGCAGCTAATGATGAAAGAGGTATGCCACGCGGCAGTTGGCGTGACTGGTGGTGTTCGGAGGATGCTGAGGTCTACCAGTTTATTGGTCAGGACAATCTTTATTTTTATGGCGTGGCTCAACCGGCGCTTATCGAGGCTCTGTTGCCGGGCGATATTCTTGTTCCGGGCGATACCGACGAGCCACTGCGCCAGACCCGTCTTATAGCGAATCACCATATTCTGTTTGGCGACAAAAAGGCTTCATCATCTGGTTTGATAAAGCCACCTACGGCCGATGAATTGCTGGAGTTCTATACGGTCGAGCAGTTGCGTGCGCATTTTTTGGCGCTAGGATTAGATCAGAAGTCTGTTGGCTTTAAACCCAAACCGTTCCTTGCTACCGAGAAGGAACGTGACGATCCTCGTGTGGCCGATCCGGTTTTGAAGGAAGGCGCGTTGCTTACGAACGTATTCAACCGCTTGGCTCGTAGCTGCTTTTATGAGGCTCAAAAGAATTTCGAGGGTTATTTGCCGCTGGGTACGCCAACTCCACTCGCCGTCGAGACAGCCAACGCGACACTTGCTACCTATGACCGCCTTATGCGTAAGGCCGAGCTACATTCGGTTATGTCGTTGATGGATGGCTTTATTCGTTTTGCAAACAAGCATTGGAGCGACGGCATTCGCGAAGTTGAGCAAACAGACAATGTTGCAATGCGTCGCCAGGTCTTGGTAGATTCGTTCTTCCTATTGCGCATTGCCACGCTACTTATGCATCCCATCGTGCCTGAGGGCTGTGAGAAAATCTGCGATTATCTTAGCTTTGAGTTCGACGACTTCTTTAGCTGGAACTACGATTTGGAGGATGTTGACGAGCTGTGCATCGCTGGTGAGATTACCGAGGGCCGCCATCGTATTCGCGAGTTACCTCCACGGTTCGACTTTTTTGAAAAACACCCAAGCCAGTATAAATAAATGCTAGGGGGCTGTATCTTTTATACAGCCCCCTAACGAAGGTTCTTTCGCCGTCGCTTTCGCGATGGAGTAAATGACTACCTTAAACGATAGTGCGGCGGTTTCTATACCACTTCGAACAGCAGCGTTGCCGCGAGCGGCGACACCACGTCGTCGGCCGTCTTGGCGCGCACGGTCATGCGATGGTCGCCTTTTTGGTCGAAGGAGGTAGTGAACTGCCAGTTCACCCATTTGTCGGCCGTGGCGCCGTCCGTAGCGCACGACGTCCAGGTGGCACCGTTGTCGAACGAGAACTCGATAGCGGTAATGGGGCTGCCCAAGTCGTCGGCTACGCCCTCGAATGTGATCTTGTCGCCTGCCTTGAACGTACACGAGTCGGAGTAGTTCAGGATGTTCACCTTGTTGCGGTAGCTCGGGTCGACCTGCTGTACGCCTAGGTCGCCGTCGTGCTGAGTCAGCTCGATGTTCACGATATTGCGCGTGAAGTAGCTGGCCACCGTTTCAGGCATCCATAGTTGTAGACTGGTTCCGTCGGCAGGAGTAAGCTCCTCGCCGTTTACCTGGTAGACCAGCAGAGCTTTTTTCTCCAGTGCGTACTGCAGCGGTAACGTTTGGCCGTAGCCGTCGGCACCGTAAGCGGTGATAGCGTTCACGCCGTCTTCCATATCGGCCATCTCTACCACGGCAGATAGTGGTACGCCCATGACGGCGGCTTGTCCGAAGGGTGCGCCAGTAGCGCACGAGCAGGCCATCATAGTTTCTTGGCTAGCATCTTTGGCTAAGTCGCGCACGTCGATAGTAAACGTTTTCTTGATATTGCCGCCTACGTTCAAATAGAAGTTGGCAACACCGCCCTGCTCGTCCATGAACTCGCTTGCGGGCTTGGAGCACATGCTGGTCAGCGCGGTTCCGAACACATTGAACAGCTCGTCGTTGGGTGTGGTGCCTTCTTGGTTGAATGTGAAGGTTCCCTGCAGGTTGGCGACGGGTACATAGGTGCCCGCATCGGCATCGAGCCAATGGGCGGCCACCTCGTTGCCGTTAACGACTTGTGTGGTGTTGGTAGCTTCGTCCTGGGTGCCGCCACCCTGTGTGAGGGGAGAGGCGAGAGCGGTGGTGGCTCCGAACATCAGGAGTGCGCTACCCGCTACGCCAGAGGCTATCTTCAAAGGTTTTTTGAACGTCATGGTTGCCCCCCTTATTTCTTGTTGCTGTTGTCGGTTGCCGTAGTTTCGATCTTAGCCGGTACCAACCCTGCGGTTTTCAGCACGGTGGTTTCTTCGGCGCTGGGCATCTTGTCTTTGGCGTTGAACATAACGGTCTGGGTTTCGAAGCTGGTCATGCCGCTTTCGGTAGTGGCGCGGATGGTTAGACAGTAGGCACCCTCCAATTCCGGTTTGTAGGTGTAGGTCCACCACAGCATCTTGTTCCGGTCCATGTCGGCGATGTCGTACTTTGTCCAGGTTTCGCCGCGATCCATGGAGAATTCCACGCTGGCGATTTTCTCGTCATAGGCATCCACGAAGCCGTTGAATGTGTAGGGCTGGCCATTCTGCACGATCAGGCCGTCGGGTACGCCGAAGATAGTGGCGTTGGGCTTGTTCATGGGCACCTTGGCCTCGTTTTGCCAACCGTTAGGCGTGCCAGCCCACTTGTCGGTGTAGTCGATGTCCTCGTTGGTGACATTGTAGGTGTCCACTTGCTTGGAGTTGATCTGCGCATCGACACCTTCGACCCAGTTCGTGCATGGATAGCCACGCGTTGCATCTAGGTACTCGCCGCCGATCTTGTACACAAGCAATGCTTCGCCTGCATCCAGCTTATCCTTGGCGAAGGCGCGTTTTGAGCTACCGTCGGCGCGCAGGGCTTTTACGCCCGTCGTACCGTCTTTGGCGCCTCCGGCTTTCTCGACCAGCCAGCTTACAGGGATGCCGGTGATCTCAGTGTTTGTGACACCACCGCCACCGACGGGGTTCCAGTTGCATACCATCTTGGATGTCTTGTTCACCACGACGCCGGCTGCTTCGGCTTCCTTGATAAGGTCGGGCAGTTTGGCGGTGTATTCTTTGCCTACGTTGCCATTGACGGTGATGGTCCATTCGTTGAACAGGCTCTGCGGCATGTCCAGATTCAGGCCATTTACGCCGGCGCCGTGGCGCATGTTGTCGTAATAGGCATGCATCCAGTCATACGAGAACACGCCATCCTGGGTCTGGGTCATAGTCTGGTCGGTCTTGAACTCGCCTTGGACATTCTCCACGTCGTTGATGCCCCACAGGCGCGTGTACTTCGTCAGGTCCCACAACTCCATCCCGGCACCGTTCTCGGTGGCGTTGTGGCAGGACATACAGTCGCCTTCGTATTCGGTCGTAAACTTGCTCCCGGCGCGCTTGCCGGAATGGATGGCGTGCATGAGCGTGCCGAATTCGTACTGCTTCGCAATGTAGCCGGGAGCGTACGAATGACAGAACAGGCATTGCTGCAGCGTGGTCTTGCTGTCTAGCTCGTCGTTCCAGGCGATGGGGTGCTCGTAGTTCATATTTTTCAGCACCGCATTTAAGTCGGCGTGGCACGACTCGCAGCCACGGTTGTCGGCATCGAGCCAGTAGGTGTTGTAGGAGTTGCTGCCAGCTTGAATCTGCCAGGCATCTGGGTTCACCTCGTACTCAGTGGGAGTGCGTTGCACCATTTGTCCGTTCGGCAGCGTGCGAATTTCGGGTGCGTACTCGGTGGCAATCATGTCCCATTTGTCCCAGAGTCCGTCGAGGTACTCTTTACCGGGGTAGAATTCTTCGTTGATGTCGTTGTTTGTGGTGCCTTCGGCGCCGTTGATGACGGCCTGCTCTTCGGGTGTCAGTGTGGTTTCTTGGCTTGCAGTCCCGTCGCTTTTAGTTGGTTTCGGAGCTGTGTCCGACTGCTTAGGTGTGCATCCGGCGACGAGGCTGGCTGCACATACGAGGCAGACTGCGGCGGTGACAATGGTTGTTTTGGCGCGCATAGATCCCCCTTCCTTGCTTTGGCAATAGGTTGTAGCGGTCGCATTGAGGCGCAATGTGGTGCCGCAAAAGCGTGGCTTCCTTGCGTCTGTGTCGTGTCCGACGTACCTCCTTCCTTCCTCGTGCGACACGGTTGCGCGATGCTTCGTCCATGGTAGGTGCTGTGCTGTATGGCTCCTATCACCCAGGGGGCCTATTTATGTTATTCCAGATGAATGGGGTATCGGACACTTTGGGCGATATCCTGTTCTTTCCGGTTGAGATATCATTCGGCCTGCAATTATCAACCAAGAAGGTGCGTGGAGGCGCGGATCGTGTCATAATGGCGACGGTTGCGCTCGGCGCAGCAAGGGATGAGACTCAGCGGCCGAAGGGGAGCGAATCGTACAGTGGTGGCCAAGGGGTTGCGTATATCACGCTGCGGATTATTGGCGTCATGTGGGCTGGGGTTTAACCTGGTCTGGTGTACGCTTATGGGCCATACCTTAGGCTTTCTCTCGTCGGCGGTGGGGATGGAGGCGTGGTTAAACCCGCGTTTGTTCTTTTTGGCTGGCATTCTAGTAATGGCGGTTGCTTACCTGATTGCACCGCGTGCCATCAAGCGAGCTGACGGTATGCTTCGCTTCGTGTTGCCGTTGTTGGCGGCAGCGGGCACGACTTGCTTTGGGCTGTCGTACCATCAAACGTTTTTTGACCCCGCCATGCTTGCGGTTGGTGGGTTATTTGTTGCGGGTCTCTGCTATTTGTGGCTTGTTGCTCGCTATATCTTACTGCTTGGTAGAACGCAGGGCTTTTCGTGTACGGTTGTAAGTATCGCTGGTGGACTTATAGTAAAGCTGCCTATCCTCATGGCTTTGAGTGCGTTTGCTCATCCTGAGGTGCAGGTGATGGTTGCGATTGCTGCCCCCATTGCTTCTGCGTTCGTTTTTGAGGCATGCTGTGCCTTGGCGCGAAGGGATTCGCATGTGAACGGTGTTCACATGCACGCACGTACGGTGTTCGGCGTACCCGTGCTTCCTCGGCTAGCAGCTGGTGCGATGCAGGGCGACCGGCGCACCGCCTACCTGCTTATGGTCACATCGGCGGTGACGCTGGCAGTCATTCGCTCGGTCAGCTACTTGGGCATGTGGGGCAACACGAACGCGAGTGTGTCGACTATCGTACCGTGGCTCACTGGTTTCGTTGTTCCTGCTCTCTGTGTGTCGGTGTTTGCCTATGGCCTGCTTATACTTACCGCAGATCGCTCGTTGGCTATTCGGTTCCAGCCAGCATTACTGCTCATCTTGTTAGGGCTGTTTGTAGTGGCTATTCAGGCGAATCCCGAAGGAGCTACCCTTACCTTTCTGACCGACGTTATCCAAGTGGATGAGCTTTTTGCGCACTTGTTATTTTGGGCGGTGACAGCGGCAGCCTTAGAGATTCTGAGAACACCTTCGTATCGGGTGATTGGTTTTGCGGCAGCGCTGTACGCCGTCGCTTCGATAGCTTGGGTCATTCTGCTCGGCCACGCAAGCATCGTTGACACGCTGTTGGTGATGTTGGCGACCTACGTCTTGGTGATCGGCATCCTGTATGCTTCCTGGTTCAGTGCGCGTCGTCGTACGGATGGTAGCGTTGGAGACCAACTGCAGGACGATGTTTCTGTAGGCGGAGGGGAAGCTGAAACTCCTCTGACGAAAACTGTCGTCGATACCTGTTTGGCTATGGCTGGGCGCTATGGGTTGTCACCGCGCGAGACGGAGGTGTTCGTCCTGCTGGCTCAGGGCCGCACGCGCGCATTTATCCAAGACGAACTTGTTTTGTCTGGCAGCACCGTGAAAACGCACGTGTCGCATATCTATGCGAAGATGGAGGTGCATGATCGCCAGGAGATGATGGACCTCATTTGGAACTAGGCGGCCCAGCCCCTTCCTCGTGGTATGATAACCGGCCGAAACAGAAGGATTTGGCGAAAGGGTATGCGCATGCAGGTCGAGATATTCACCGACGGGTCGGCGCGGGGGAACCCGGGTCCCGGCGGTTACGGTGCGGTACTGCGCTTTACCGACGGGCAAGGGCGTATCCATCAACGCGAGTTGTCTCAGGGTTATCTTCGTACAACGAATAATCGTATGGAGCTGATGGGGGCCATTGCCGCTCTGGAAGCCCTCAAGTGTCCCTGTGAAGTTACACTGCAGTCCGATTCTCAATATGTGGTGAAGGCGTTTAACGATCATTGGGTTGATGGATGGTTGAAGCGTGGGTGGAAGAATGCTCAGAAACAACCCGTGAAAAACGTTGACCTCTGGAAGCGTCTGCTGGCAGCCAAGAATGGCCATAAGGTTACATTCGTTTGGGTGAAGGGTCATGCGGGGCATCCCGAAAACGAGCGCTGTGACGAGCTGGCTACAGCCGCTGCCGATGGGGATGTTCTCGTTGTGGACGAGGGATTTAACGGATAAAGCCTTTGGTTCCTGTGATGTTCGCGTGGCAATTGGGCTGTGGGCTGTCGATAGTTTGACGCGTTCTGTTACACTATCAAACATCTGTAAGGCTACGAAACGCAGGTGGAGGACCCCACATGCACTACATCGTATCGCGTTCGCGTATTAAAGGTGTGTTTGCAGGATTTACTGCTGTGGCACTTGCCACATCGCTCATGCTTCCTTCGCTCGCATTCGCTGAGCCCACGGCCGCCGAAAAACAGGCCGAGGCGCAAACAGCCCTCGCTTCTTTGAATACAATGCAGAGCAAGCTAAGTCAGGCCGCTGACACCTATGATGATGCGCTGAAAACGCAGCAAGAGGCCGAGGCAAATCGCGATGCGGCTCAGGCGCGCATCGGTGAGGCAACGTCGCAGATCGCCGATTTGCAGGAACGACTTGGTTCGAGGGCACGTAGTATGTATCGCACCGGTAGCGCTACGATTTTCGATCTGCTGCTTGGTTCCACCACGTTCGAAGCGTTCGCTTCGAATTGGGACATTCTTAATGTTATGAACCAAAACGACTCCGACCTTGTTCAACAAACAAAAGAGCTTCGTGCCGAAGTGCAGGAGCAGGAGGCAACCTACGCAGAACAGCAGCGTGTGGCCACCGAGAAGGCCAACGAAGCTAAACGCGCGAAGGACGAGACGGCAAGCACAATGGCCGCCATGCAAGCGACCTATGATGGCCTGAGTGCCGAGGCTACCGAGATGCTGAATAAAGAACGTGCAGCCCAGCAGGCGGCTGATGCAGCGAAAGCCCAGGAGGTTGTTGATAGGTCGGCTGCGGGTGCTAATGGAGGCGCCACGAGTGGTGATACGTCGGGTGGCGGAGGCACAACGGGCTCCGGCGATTACACCCCGACAACTCCCTCTCAGCCTGATTACAACGAACCCATAGCTGGTTCGGTTGTTGGCCGAGCGTATAGCCAACTGGGTAAGCCCTACGGTTACGACGATCCAAGTTACGGCGCCGGACCAACCATGTACGACTGTTCCGGGTTTGTTTCGTTTTGCTTGAGCGGCAGCTACTCGCGCATGGGTAGTACTAATACGTTCATGGCGTGGCCTCAGGTTTCCGACCCTCAACCGGGTGATGTCGCGGTGAGCTGGGGGCATTGTGGTATCTATATCGGTGGAGGCCAGATGATCCACTCGGCCACCTACGGCGTCGGCGTGATACAGGGCCCCGTACAGGGCGACATGAAAATTGTTCGTCCGCCTTGGTAGGCCTCACTGTTGCTTGTGACTGGTTATGTAAGACAGGGTGCCTCAGAAGCCTCCTCCACACAAAAGAGCCGAAATCTTTCGCTGATTTCGGCTCTTTTGGTTATTGATCAGGAAGAGCATGTGATAACGCCGAGTAACAAGCGCCTTGTAGTCGGTGACAAACAACGAGTAGTCGATGACAAACGCCGAGTATCCAGTAGCGGCTCCTACGCCAAGTTTTGAACGATTTGTTGCAGAATCAGGCGTTTGAAGCCCCCCTTCAAGCACCCTTTCACGACCTTAATCCAGCGTGTAAATCAGAGACTCTATCCTGATCAGGCAAAACGATAATAGTCTTCAAGCGTATCTTGTAAGAGTACCGAACCCCTTGCAGCAAATCGACGATAATATGGCATTATCGGCCCTATCACCTACGCGAACGCTACGAGCAAATATCAAGCTGGCCTAACTTTGCACCAACGGCAGGCTGAGCTAATCGGTTCGATTATTGACGTGAGCTCCGCAGCGCTTTCTAGCGTGAGCTCCGCAGCACTTTCTAGCGTGAGCCCCGCAGCGCCTTCTGTCGGGTGGGGTGTTTGAGAAGAGCCTAAATTACCTGACGCTGGCTTACGGCATCTCGGATAATCCCGCGCAGTTCGTCTATGCCGTCACCTTTGGCCGATGATGTTACCACCATGGGAGCATCGGGTCCGAGGGCAAGCTTGCGCTTGATGGCGGCTTTCTGCTTCATTTGCTGCTGACGGCTGAGCTTGTCGGCCTTCGTTAATGCCACCACAAAGGGCAAATCGGCTTCGCGCAGGAAGTTCACCATGTTTACGTCGAGCTCGGACGGATCGTGGCGAATGTCGATTAACGATACAACAAGGGTAAACTCGCGATCTTGATTGAAGTATCCTTCAATCAATTCTGACCAGCGGGCTTTTTCAGATTTCGACACTTTGGCGTAGCCATATCCGGGTAAGTCGACAAATTTCACGCCGCTGCCGTCAAAGAAATTGATGGTAGCTGTTTTGCCAGGTGTTTGCGATACTTTCGCCAAACCTTTTCTATTGAATAGTTTGTTCAGTAGGGAAGATTTTCCTACGTTTGACCGGCCTGCAAATGCGATTTCGGGTGCCGTCGAAGGCTCCAGCTGCTCGGAGGTGCCAAACGATTTCTCGTAGGTCACGTTGTTGAAGTTCATACGGTGCTCCTTATCGGTAAGCAGAAGTGTTTCGGCGATGTGCCCGATGCTTGATCTTCCTGCATGGTACCTGAAAGCGCTAGGATTAGGCCAGAAGAACCCGGCTTCGTCGCAGTTTCACCATGTGGCTTGCGAAGAGTTGCCTTGGATATTTGCTCATCGCTGTTCATTCGTTTGCTGTCTGTGTTGTCGTCTGCGTTGCTGTCCGTTTCGCAACGATAGTAATCTTTTTGCATCAAAAACGCTATATTCTCTTTATGCAGGGCGGCTTTATGTAGGGCGGCTCGCGAAGGCGGGTGGGGCACTAAACGTGCGAGGAGGAGAGGTTATGGACGCTGTGATCGAAACGCGTAAGCTAACCAAACGCTTCGGTAGGGCACGCGGCATCGTGGACGTAGACATGCAAATTGAAGAGGGCGAGGTATTCGGCTTTATTGGTCCGAATGGGGCGGGAAAGTCTACCACTATTCGCACGCTGCTATCACTTATCCGCAAGACGAGTGGCGAAGCTCGTATTTTCGGATTGGACTGCCAACACGACAGTACACGTATTCTGGCCGACGTAGGTTATCTCCCCAGCGAAGTGTTTTATTACGACCGCATGCGGGCAATCGATTTGCTGAACTATTCCGCTAGTTTCTATAAAAAAGACTGCAATCAGCGCATTCGTGAATTGTCGGAGGTGCTGGAGCTCGACCTAAACCGCAAAATCGAAGACATGAGTTTGGGTAATAAGAAAAAAGTGGGTATCGTACAAGGGTTGCTTCATAGTCCGCGTCTCATCATCTTGGATGAACCTACGAGTGGTTTAGATCCGTTGATGCAAAAGACGTTTTTCGAGCTGATACGGCAAGAGAACGAACGCGGTGCCACCGTGCTTTTTTCGTCGCACATTTTAAGTGAAGTACAGCGCATTTGCGATCGTGTTGCCATTATCAAAGAAGGACGTATTGTTGACACCCAGAGCATCGCAGCACTGCAGCAGACCGCGGTGAAGCGGGTAACGCTCATAGCGAAAAATCCAGTGATACCCGCGTCGTTGACGTTCCCCGGTGTTGCCGCCGTTGAAGTGGACGGGGTGCATGCTAGCTTTGTGTATGAAGGTGATTGCAATGTGCTGTTGGCAAAATTGGGCGATCTTCCGCTTGCGAACATCGACATTACGGAACCCACGCTTGAAGAAGTGTTCTTGCACTATTATTCCGATGATATCGCGCAGAACGCCACAGCGAGAAACCCTAACAGCAAGCCGGAAGACGACGAAGCGGTTTTGGTTGGAAAGAGTTCCCCTTCTGCTTCGCGTGCATCAGGGCGCTAGGTGGTATCCATGAACGTCTATTTATTTGAATTGCGCCGTCAGGCGGGTGGTATAGCGGTTCAGCTAATGGTGCTTGTGGGGTTGCTGGTCTTGCTTATGTTGGGTGCGTATCCTATTTACGCAGGCGCAGAAAGCCAGGTAACAACCGTATTGCAGGGGTTTCCCCCCGAGTTCGCCGCAGCGTTTGGTCTCTCGCTAGAGGGGCTGTTTAGCTATGGTGGATTTTATGCGTTTGGAAATTTGTACCTGTCATTGGTGGGGGCTATCTTTGCAGCATCGTTGGCGTTGTCGGTGTTTGCTCGCGAGAAGCGTTCCGTATGCACCGATTTCTTGCTCACAAAACCCCTCAGTCGTACGAAGGTGTTTTTGGCGAAGTTGTTGGCATGCGTGACCGGTCTCGTTGTAGTAAATGTGTTGTATGTTGCTGTTTCGATGGCGGTGCATGCGGTTTCGGGGGATACAAGTACCTCTTCGGGGGAGGTTGCTTTGGCGTCGCTTGGTTTGATGGGCACGCAAGGAGTGTTTCTGTCTTTGGGCGTACTTGCGGCGACGTTTCTGCGTCGGGTGCGCAGCGTATCGGGTATGGCTAGTGTGCTGGGCTTTGGTGGTTTTGTAATGAGCGCCTTGGTGAATCTTACGGGCGAAGAGGCGCTGCGTTATGTATCGCCCCTTCAGTATTTCGAGCCTTCGACGGTATTTGCGACGGGGTCGTTCGATCCAAAGTATGCGGCAACGGCGGTGCTGGTGGTGGCTGCAGCGCTGATTGTTTCGTTTGTGAAGTATCGCGTCGGCGACGTCTTGTCGCGTTAGGTGGGCTGACATGAATGTGTTTGCGAAAGACCTGCGCTTTGGATTGAAACCCTTTTTGCTCTGGGCGTTAGCGTTGTTCGTATTTGTGTTCGCGGGTTCCATTAAGTTTACCGGCATGGAAGCTGGTGGCGTTGGGGCCATGAGCGCCCTGCTCGACTCGTTTCCACGTATCGTGTTGGCCGTAATGGGTTTTTCGGGTGCCGACATCACCACGTTTTCAGGTTTCTACGGACTGCTTGAGGTATACGTTACGATTATCATAGCTATCTTTGCTGTCCATGCGGGAGGCACTGCGGTGTCGCGCGAGCGTGTGGATAAGACCTATGAGTTTCTTTTTACCAAGCCACGTTCGCGTTCCTCTATTCTTGTTGCCAAGATTGCGGCAGGTATGGTGTTCCTTGTGATGCTCTGTCTTTTGAACCTAGGATTTTCGCAAGCGGGTTATATGGCACTGGGGTTGTCGGAAAATTTGCTTGTCACCTTTGGCTTCTTTACTCTTGCCCAGTTCCTTATAGGCCTTGTATTTTTCTCGCTGGGTGCTCTGCTGGGTGCAGCGGCGCCAGCTCCTGAAATCGGCGCGCGCATTGGTAATCTGAGCGTGCTGATTTTCTATATGCTGGGGGTGGTGTACGCGTCGTTTGATAGCGTGAGTTTCTTGCGAGTGATTACGCCCTTTAAATATTTTGATCAGACCGCTCTCGCAAACCATGAACTGGAACTGCCATTCGTGATCTTGTCTTTAGGAATCTCTGCGGTAGCCTTAGCTGCTGCGTTCTGGAGTTTCAAAAGACGTGATTTAGTGGCTGCCTAGAGTTGCGTGCGTGATGGGAGATTCATGGTGTCTTTGAATTTAATTTGAGCGTGATACAGCAGTTGCTACCTTGCTGTCGCGTATATGTGATTCAGTCACGGAAGACATTCCTCTAAGTGTCTATCCTGAGCGCAGGAAATCGCGAGAAAGGTTTGCCATGAAAGAAGCATTGCTTACGACGTTGCGCGACATCGTCGGGGAAGAGGGGTTGCGCTCTGATCGGCGCGAGTGTAAAGCTTATGCTTGTGACATCGGGGTGATGCCTTCGCTGGTGGACCCTTTTGTTAAGGCGGGTATTCCTGGTGCGGTGGTGCGTCCTCTTAACGAAGATCAGCTGATTCGGGTCATGCAAGCAACGCGTTCTGCGGGTGTTGCAGTGGTGCCTCGGGCTGCGGCGACGAGCGGGTATGGTGGTGTTCTTCCGCGTAAAGATGCGCTGGTTGTTGATTTGTCTGGGTGGCAGAAGGTGATCTCTATCGATCAGGCTTCCGAGATCGTATGCTGCGAGCCTGGTGTTATTTGGGAAAACCTTGATCGCACTCTGGCGGCTCAGGGTTTGGAGGTGCGGTTGCATCCCTCTAGTTATCCCAGTTCAACCGTTGGTGGTTGGCTTGCTCAGGGTGGTAGTGGTTTTGGCTCTTACGAATTTGGTGCGTTCAAAGATAGCGTTGTGTCGGTACGCCTTATTGACCCGCAAGGCGAAGTTCGCTTTATGGAAGGTAGCGACTTGCTCGATTTGGTGGCTGATGCCGAGGGAATTACCGGCATCATCACTGAAGTAACCTTCAAAGTGCGACGGAGTGAAGAAACGGCGGTTCGACTTGTGTCGTTGCCTGATGCAGCGGCTCTTAATGCGATGGTCGCTGGTATACGATCGGCACGGCTTCCTCTGTGGTCGCTGACCTTCTTGAATCCCGAAGCGATTAAGCTGAAGAAAAGATTGCCAGGGCGAGCCTGCCACGCTTATGAGTTTGATGAGGTTGCTTCTGAGACAGCCGCAGAGGCTCGTCTTCCCGAGACATACCTATTGATGTGCGCGTTTCCTGCAAGTCGCATATTGGTAGTTGATGAGGGGTTACAAAACCTGACGCGTGCGTGCGGGGGTGTGTTGCTATCCGAGGAAGATGCGCAGCGAGAGTGGGCGGGTCGAACTGCGCCTATGCGCTTGAAGCGTTTGGGCCCGAGCATTATTCCTACTGAGGTGGTTGTGCCCAGTGAGAATATTGCCGAAGTGCTCGACGAGATAGAACGCAAGATTGATCAGCCTTTTGTTCTGGAGGGCATGGTGGCGGCCGACGGTAGCGCGGTGCTGTTGGGGTATATTCCTCATGATGAGCGTACGTTTGCTTTTAATCTTGCCTTCGCGCTATCCCTCTCCGTTATTAAGATCGCAAACACTCATGGTGGCAGTGGCTATGCGACGGGGCTATATTTTCGCAAGCAGGCGAACCGTATTCTTGGCACACAGAAGCAGCAGCGTCTACGCGCATTCAAACAACGTGTCGACCCAGATGGCCTCATGAATCCTGGTAAGGTGCTTGCGTTGCCTGGAGAGGGGGGAGGTGCGCTGGATACGTTGATGGGCTTGGCTTTGAGCATGGAGGGCGTTATTCGTCCTGTGGCTAATGCGGCGAAACCCAAAAGAGCTGCTGTCGGGCCTCAGCGAAACGGTATTCCCGGCGATGTTGCCTTTATGGCAGTAGCCTGTTCGCGTTGTGGGTACTGTGTTAGTACGTGCGAGCAATACACGGGGCGCGGCTGGGAAAGCCAGAGTCCACGTGGTAAGTATACCTGGCTTCGCGACGTCTATACTGGTCGAGAAAAATGGGATCGAGCAAGTACAGATACGTTTTTATCCTGCACCACCTGCGAACGTTGTGATAATCGCTGCCAATTGCAGCTTCCTGTTTCGCATAATGGTATGGCGTTGCGTAATAACTTAGTGGAAGAGCAAGGGATGGGAACGTTTCCTCCTTTTGAGATGATGGCTGCCTCGCTTGCGGGCGAAGGGGATATCTGGGCAGGAAAGCGAGCTCATCGCGCCGACTGGCTTCCTGATGACGTGGCGAAAAAGATTCCCGAACAAGCTGACGTGCTCTTCTTTGCTGGGTGTACGGCGAGCTACGTAGAGACAGATATTGCCGAAGCAACACTGCGTCTTTTGCAGGACAGCGGGCTAAGCGTTGCTTATGGCGGAACCGAAGAATCGTGCTGCGGTATTCCTATGAAAATGGCAGGTAAGGACGAATTGTTTGTTGAGTCATACCGTCGCAATGTAGACATGGCACGTGCTCGGGGCGCCAAGACCATTGTCGCATCGTGTCCTGCTTGCTCGTTGGTATGGAAGGAGATGTACGCCGAAGAGGCCCGACGACGGGGAGAGCCTTACGAGTTCGAGGTTAAGCATTACAGCGAGGTTATTGCTCCTGCGCTTGCTGCAGGCACTCTAAAGTTGGATGCACCAGTCTTTGGTGATAGCACGGTTACCTTCCACGACTCCTGTCATGCAGGCAGAGCGCAGGGTATTTATGAACCACCGCGCGACATGCTAAAAGCCATCCCGGGAATCAACTACGTGGAAATGGAACATAACCGTCAAGATGCTCTGTGCTGCGGATCGGTAGTTACGCTGGTTGGCGAGTTACCTGTTGCTCCGAAACTTGGTTGTGCGCGTCTGCAAGAGGCGGTTGACGCTGGTGCTCATACCGTGGTTGCGCTCTGTCCGTGCTGCCAGGTGCAGCTGCGCGATTCTGCTGAAAAGGGCGGTATCGATGTCAAGATAGACGATCTGGCGCGCGTGGTGGCGGTTGCTGCGGGCCATGACATTAAGCCCACCGATGTCTACACTTCATACATGTGGAGTTATTTCGAGCGCTTCATTGTGTTGATGCAGCCTCAGCACATGGCGAACTTCATGGTGCGCCTATTTCCCCAGATGCTCAATGCGATGCCTGCTGGTATGGGTTCGATGATGCTATCCATGGGTGGGTCTAAGTGGGGGGCGGCGATGTTAACCCGGATGATGCCGATCATGTTTCCCAAGATGGCACCTGGTATTTTGGGAAAGGTTATGCCCGACATGGTGGCCGAGGTTGAGGCCTATATTGGTGATATGCCTGCCGACATGGCAGCCCTTATGCCCGATTTGCTGCCCAAGACAATGAATGCGCTCATGCCCAGCTATATACCACAACTCGTCCCGCCGCTCGTTCCGCTTTTTGTGGGATATCTGCAGGAAGAAGCTGCAAAGAGTAGCCGTAAAAAATAAGACAAGGAGGTAAGTTTTTTATTCAGCGAGAATTTTGAGTTGCGGTGGATTAGTGAGCGTTATGGTGCCGCGACTAAGCTTTACCCAACCTTCACGCTCGAAATATTTCAACATGCGTGAAACTACTTCTCGAGCACTACCTAAATCACGGGCTACCGTATCGTGGGTGGTCACAATGCGGAGCCCGTGCTGGGCGGCTGCTTCGGCGAGTAGATAAGTGGCGAGGCGTTTGTCGAAGCTAACGAACAGTACCTGTTGCATAACCCACATTACCTCGGAGAATCGCTCCGCTACCTGACGATAGGCAAACGCCTCTACCGAGGGATTTTGCTGCATAATTTTGTTGAAGCAGTTTGGGGCAATAATCAGTAGGTCGACATCGGTTTGTGCGTCGACAAACACGTCGAAGGTGATAGTTGGCAGTACGCATGATGCTGATAGTAGGCAGCTGCTTCCGTAGTGAGGTCGGAAAAGGGTAATTTCGCGTCCTTCGTCAGAAAGAAAATAAGTACGCAACTGACCTCGGACTACAAGCAGCACTCCGACACAGTCGTCTCTGCCGCCGTGAATAGGTGACCCTGCAGTGAAGTGATGTAAAGTGGTAGAGCGAGTAATGTATTCGCGCTCGGCGAGGGAGAGTTTGTCCCATACGGGAAGAACCAGTTCTAGCGTACGCCTTAAATCTTTCTCTGTTATATCCATCGCTTCCTCCTGGTGTGGATTGTAGCATGCCTCAAACTCTCATTCGCCAGAGGTTGCAAGACGGTGACTTCGTCACTGAACAAAAAGAGGGGTGAGCGTACGATAGGTTTTGAAAAGGTAAGATAGCTGAGGGCTCTGTTGCTTTGCTGTGGTCTGTGTTTGATTGTGCGTTAGTGACAAAAGAGCACGATCGCCGCCTGCGAAGCGATAGGAAGCGTAGGTGAGGAGAATTCGTTATGGTATTTGGTTTAGGAAAAACAAAACAAGGGGCAGCATCCTCCAAGACATCGTTGGTTGTCGATGCCGCGCGCTGCCCACAAAACCACCGTTGTCCATCGGTGGGAGTGTGTCCGGTTGATGCCCTTAGTCAGACGGGCTTTAGTGCGCCGACTGTCGATCAGGATGCGTGCATTAGCTGCGGTAAGTGTGTGAGTTTTTGTCCTATGCGCGCGCTATCGTTGGTGTAGGAGTTTCTCGAAGGTATCCGTCATAATTGCGTTTTGCATTTTAAATGTACCCTTGCGCTCAAGGGATGAGTCGGTTATACTTCTACGGTTTCTATATTACGCATGTTCGTGCGACCTGACTCCGCCAGTGGCCAATTGAAAAGGCTGCGGATGTTGGGGATGACCGCGGGCAGAGGACTAACGAATGGAGAGAGTTATGGCGAAAGTCAGTATTCAATCGCTGCTTGATGCAGGCAGCCACTTCGGCCATCAGACGCGCCGTTGGAACCCCAAAATGAAGCCGTATATCTTCGGCAGCCGTGGGGATATCTACATCATTGATCTGAAGCAAACGCTGTACGGCTTGGATGCGGCTTATACGTTTGTGTCCGAGATCGCTCGCAAGGGTGGCACCGTGCTGTTTGTGGGCACGAAGAAGCAGGCTCAAGAAGCCGTGGCTGACGCTGCCAACAAGTGCGGCATGCCCTACGTGAACGCTCGTTGGCTTGGTGGTATGCTCACGAACTTTGTTACCATCCGCTCTCGCGTAACCCGCATGGAAGAGCTTGAGGCTATGGAGGCCGACGGTCGCATGGCGGTGCTGCCGAAAAAGGAGCAGATCCTGCTGCGCAAGGAACTCGGTAAGCTGCAGACGAATCTGAACGGCATCCGTAACATGAAGCGCGTGCCCGACGCTATCTTCGTTATTGACACCAATCGTGAGGCAATCGCTATCCATGAGTCTCGCCGTCTAAACATCCCCGTTGTGGGCACGCTGGATACGAACTGCGATCCGGACGATGTCGATTTCGGTATCCCAGCAAACGATGATGCCATTCGCTCCGTGCGCTTGCTGGCCGACTTTATCGCTGACGCGGTAACTGCTGGTGTAGGTGTACCGGTGACGGCTGCTGAGATCGCTGCTCCTGTAGCCGAGGTTGAGGTTGCCGTTGTTGAAGTTGAGGCTGCTGCCCCTGCTGCCGAATAGCACTTGGCACCTCACGTTTAGGAACGACTGCGCCGCTTCGCCCCTTGGGTCGGAGCGGCGCTTTGAAACCGAGGCCGTGTCTCGACCCGACGCGGCTCCTACTCAGAAAGGATCATCATGGCTGACATTACCGCTTCCATGGTTAAAGAGCTCCGCGAGATGACTGGCGCGGGTATGATGGAGTGCAAGAAGGCCCTCGCCGAAGCTGACGGCAACATCGATGCTGCCGTCGACGTTTTGCGCACCCGCGGTTTAGCCGCTGTTGCCAAAAAGGCCGGCCGCGCTACTAACGAGGGCACGGTTATGGCACTTGTCTCGACCGACGGCACGACGGGTGCTGTAGTTGAGCTGAACTGCGAGACCGACTTTGTGGGAATGAACGATAAGTTCAAGGCGTATGCCGAAAAAATTGCTCAGGTTGCTATAGCTGCTAAGCCGGCCGACCTCGAGGCGCTGAAGGCTGCCGACGTCGATGGCGAGACGGTTGAATCTGTGGTGACCGACGCAATCCACACGCTGGGCGAGAATATTCAGCTTACTCGTTTCTCGGTGGTTGAAGGCGGCGCTGTATCGTCTTACATTCATGGTGGCGGTAAGATTGGCGTGCTGGTGCAGTTTGATGTGACGGGTATTGACCCCACGTCCGACGCCTTTAAGGCTTATGGGCGCGATGTGGCCATGCAGGTTGCCGCTGCCGCTCCTGTTGCTGCAACGCGCGAGTCGGTTGATCCTGCTGTGGTTGAGCATGAGAAGTCCATCTACATGGCTCAGGCTGCCGAATCTGGTAAGCCCGAAGCTATCCAGGAAAAGATGGCTGTTGGTCGTCTGGAGAAGTTCTTCAAGGAGAGCACACTCACCGAGCAGCCTTTCGTGAAGAATCCTGACCAGAGTGTGTCTGAGTATACAGCTGAGGTTGCTAAGAATCTGGGCGGCGAGATCGCGATTGTCGATTTCAAGCGTCTTATGCTAGGTGAAGAGGCGTAAGCTTTTTCATTGCGCAAACACAACGAGTTAACGTGTGGGGTCCGGGCTTTCGCTCCGGACCCTGTTTGTGTTGAGAGGTTTTTCCTTCTGCTTTCGTTGTGGAAGTTGGAATAGGGCCGTCTGACTTTTTATAATGGACAAATGCTGTAACCTCCGCGCCGTAGATAGCGGCGTATACGATAACGAGCGAAAGCCCGGCCGTCATATGCACGGGCGCAAAGGAACCATACATGGCTGAAGAGATTATTATCGTCCAAGGTAACAATGTGCTGACGGGCGACGTAGTTGTGTCCGGTGCAAAAAATTCGGCGCTTAAGCTTATTGCGGCCACACTATTGGGGCAAGGTAAGACCTCCCTCAGCAATGTCCCTCTTATTTCAGACATTTCTATCATGTCTGATGTGCTGCGCTGTCTTGGTGCAAAGGTTGATCGCGAAGGACATACGTTGTTGGTTGATACCACCTCGGTGGATCGGTGGGAAACCCCCTATGAATTGGTGTCAAAGATGCGTGCCAGTATCGCTGTATTGGGCCCGCTTATCGGACGGTTTGGTCGAGCGCGCGTTGCCATGCCGGGTGGGTGTCAAATTGGAGCACGTAATATCGACATGCACCTAGTGGGGCTTGAAGCCTTGGGCGTTGTGTTTGTTACCGACCATGGTTTTCTGGAGGCCACTACACCCCATGGTCTTATTGGTGCGCATGTCGTACTGGATTTCCCCAGTGTTGGAGCAACCGAAAACCTATTGATGGCGGCTGTTGTTGCTGAGGGCACCACGGTTATTGAGAACGCAGCACGCGAACCTGAGATAGTCGATCTGGTGAATATGCTTAACGCTATGGGTGCTCGCATTTCAGGCGGCGGTTCGTCGCTTATGGAAATCGAGGGAGTGCCGTTCGAATCGATGCATCCTTGCGAGCATACGACGGTGGGCGACCGTATCGAGGCGGGTACGTTTTTAGTAGGTGGTGCGCTTATGGGCGGTCCACTGACGGTGCGCGGTATCGATCCAGCTTACCTTCGTATGGCTATTATGAAGTTAGAAGCTATGGGCTGTGAAGTGGAGGTGGGCTCCGACTGGATTACGGTGCGTCGCGAGGGACCTTTGGTGCCTATCGATATTCAGACTTTGCCGCATCCTGGTTTTCCGACCGACTTACAGGCGCAGTTCATGTTGTTGGCTGCTCGGGCAGAGGGTACCTCAGCTATTACCGAGAATGTGTTCGAGAATCGCTTTATGTTTGCCGCTGAGCTTGCTCGCATGGGGGCTGATATTACGATTGAAGATCATCATGCAATCGTGCGTGGTGTCGGTGGCTTGCAGGGTGCTCCCGTGTCATCTACCGATCTACGAGCTGGCGCAGCCCTTGTTTTGGCGGGCATTTCAGCTGAAGGCGAGACACGCGTACACAACATCGGTCATATTGATCGCGGTTACGAAGACTATGTTGGCAAGCTCTGTTCGCTGGGTGCCAACGTCGTACGTGCGACGGTAGACGACTCAGCATCGTCCTGTTAGCGAAACGGGGCTAACCCATGTTTGGACGCAAAAAGGGCTTTACAGCAGCCCAATCAAAACTCACGTCGCACCGCATGCGTTCTGCGACGGTAGGTACCCACGTGCAGCGTCGCGTGCGGTCTTCGTCGCGCCACATGAACGCCGATTCTGTTGGATTTTCTAATACGCGCAAAAAGCAGCGTGCTGCTCGCGGTGTGGTGGATACACTCTTGCCTTCTACCGCTATGGGCGAAAGTTCGTCTGAGTACGCGCGCCGCGTGGGTAAACGCGAGTTTGCTCAGGAGATACAGCGCAGGGCTCGTATACGTCGCATTGTTGCTATCGCAATAGCCGTTGTAGTGGTTGCTGTGGTGGCTGTTGGTGTGGGCGTTGCGACGTTCTTTGGATCGCTTGATGCCAAGATGGGTCTTAAAAACTCTGACGCGAAGTCGGCACTGGTTGCTCCCAAGGAGGCAACGCCTTGGTATGCCCTGTTGGCCGCTGATTTAGGTGCAGCTTCTGCTGCAACGGATGAGGAGGGTCCCGATGCGCTTATCCTTGCTCGCGTTGACGAGGGTTCACGCGCGGTAACGTTGATATCGGTTCCTGCAAACTTGCAGGTTATGCTTAAAGATGGCAAAGCTCATAAGCTACGCGAGGCCGCCTCCCAGGGCGACGCGGCGCTTATTTCTGCAGTTGCCAGTTTTGCAGGTGTTGATATATCACACTATGCCAAGATTGATGCGCCGGGCCTGGTGTCGTTGGTTGATGCATTGGGCGGTATCGAGGTTGATATCAAGCAGGAAGTAGACGATCCAACTGCGGGAGACGCCTACCTTTCTACTGGTGTTCAAACGCTTGACGGCACCACGGCGTTGACCTATCTACGCGCAAAGAACTTCAAAAAAGGCATTGAAGATCAGGCAGTGAACCAGTGTGAGTTCTTTGCTTCGGTTGCTTTACGTATGCTGGAGTCGGGTGATACTTTGCCGTTTGCCACGCTGCTAGATTCGGTGGGTGGTGACTTTACGACCGATCTATCTGGTACGGCTGCTCTTTCCCTTGCAGGGCAGTTGAAGGGTAGTGCGGCGCCCTCTATTTATATCGCTCAGGTGCCCGGTTATGAGGCGGTGCGCAATGATGTTCAGTATTATGTTTCGTCGAGCAATGCTTGGACAAGTATGATGACGCTTGTTAAGGCTGGCCAGCCTCCCGTGGTTGATGAGAAGGCGGCCAGTCAGATAGATCGCGGCTCTTTTACGGTGGAAGTGCGTAACGGTGCAGGCGTTACGGGGGGCGGCGCTCAGGTTGCCGATATACTCCGAGCCGACGGGTTTAATGTTACTCAGGTGGGCAATGCTGAAAGTGATAAGTTCCCTGAAACACTGGTTGTCTATCAAGGCGATGAGAATAAAGCGCGGGCAGAGGAGCTTATTGCCGCGTTGGGCTCTGGTCGTGCCATCGTCGGGGCAGGGTATTATACGTATACGACGGATGTGCTGGTTATTTTAGGTAAGGATTGGAAGCCCGTCGCTTAGAGCACTGTTGCTTGGTTGTGCGGCCACCGTGTCGCCCACGCACTTTTTCGAACCGCCCTGATTGCTGTTGGTACGCTATGGTAGAATCGCACCCAAGAAATAATCTCACTGACGAAGGAGTCAATTATGATCGAGAAAACTGATGTCGCTGCAGTTCTGGAGCTTATTCGTCCGAGCTTGCAGGCCGATGGTGGCGATGTGAAACTAATCGACGTTGCCGAGGATGGTGTGGTAACGGTAGAGTTGCAGGGCGCATGCAAGGGCTGCCCTATGTCTCAGATGACGCTAGCTAATGGCGTTGAGCGCATCTTGAAAGAACGCGTGCCTGGTGTGACCAAGGTTGTTCCGGCTGCCGAATAGCGTCGAGACACAAAGAGGACGGAAGATCATGGCGAATTGTTGGGAAAAGCGTGGCTGCGACGACGAGATGATGTCGCGTTGTCCGCATAACACCCCCGGTGAGCCGTGTCCGGCTGATTGTCACTTTGCGGCCTGTAATCGCACAACGCATGCGGTAGCAACAGATCTCGAAGTGTTGCTGAACCCCGAGCGGTATTATGACGCGGCGATTAAAGAAGTCTGTCGCTTTTGCGAGCATTTTCTGGAGCATGGTCCGAATCTTGCCGATGTGCCTGAAGAGGTCCGTCGTGTCGGTAATCCGAATCGTTTCTTGCTCTAGAGGTGATGCTTGCTTTTTGTATCAAAAGGACTTTGTTCGTAGGTCTGAGGTGGGGACGGTAGGGTCACTGACGTAAGGCGTAGTTGTCTGGCTATCGGCTAGACGGCTACGCCTTCGTTTTTACGGGCTCTACGTATTTCCCTGAAAGCGTGATTGATGTGTGATATTACGTTTTTCGGAAGTCTGCTACAATGACGATATCAGCGGATGAAGTGAGGGTACGACGGAGGAGCGTGAGCATATGGGTCAAGCGGTTACCTGTCCAACCTGTGGCGCTTCCGATCTTGATGTATGTCGGTACGACTCCATGATGGTCGTGCGTGCCAATCTTGCTATGTTTACGTTACGCTGTCCTGTATGTGGCGCTAAAATTTCAAGCATGCAAGTTATTCCCTCGCAGTTACGCGAAGAAGTTCGTTTTGCGGCCATTGAGGTTGGTGCCGGCATGGGAAGAAAAGACTAACGCTGCGGTATTCGTTGATTATTGCAGCTGCTCGACGTTGTGAGGTCCTGCAGCATCCGATTTTGCCCTACCAAGCTATCCCTTGCTATGCTGTAAGGCAGGCGAAGAGGGTGTAATGGTGCGGTTTCGGATGCTGTAGGGCCTCTCGCTCACTTTAGCTTGACCCGCGAGAGCAAAGGACATCTATGCTGAACAGTCTCTATCAAAATCTTGACCCGGTGATATTCTCACTAGGTCCGCTTGTGGTACGTTGGTATGGAGTAGCCTACGTGGCTGGTTTTGTGTGTGCTGCGCTGCTTATTTATCGCTTGGCTAAGCGTTGGCGTGTTAATGTTGATGCAGACTCATTACTTACTATTATGTTTTGCGTCATTATCGGCGTTATTGTAGGAGGCCGCTTAGGCTATATCATGTTTTATGGCGAAGGATTGAGTTTTTATCTCTCTCATCCTTTTGAGGTATTTGCATTTAACCATGGGGGTATGAGTTTTCATGGTGGATTGGTGGGGGCGTTGCTTTCGGGTATCGTTGCTGCAAAGCTTACGCACATTCCGTATCTTACTCTTGCCGATATGGGTTGTGTGGCGGCTCCTATTGGTTTGTTTTTTGGTCGCTTGGCTAACTTTGTGAACGGTGAGCTGTGGGGTGCACCTACCGATCTGCCATGGGGTGTGGTGTTTGGCGGTTCTGCTGGCATGATGCCGCGCCATCCTTCGCAGCTCTATGAAGCACTACTTGAAGGCGTTATCCTATTTTTGGTACTGTTCTTGCTGTCACGCAAACGGCCACCGCGTCCGCAGGGAACGTTCTTAGGGGTGTTCCTTATCTTGTACGGTTGTTTTCGGTTTGTCATCGAATTCATCAGGGAGCCCGATGTGCAGCTAGGATATTTATGGGGTGGGTGGCTCACGATGGGTCAGCTGCTCTCCGTGCCCCTTATTTTGGTGGGCTTGGGCGTTCTGGTTTATGCGGTTAAGATGAAGTTACCTCAAAAGGGTCTTCCCGAAATGGAACCAGAGCAGTAACATATAAGTCAATGTATTCGTAGATTGAAAGGGAGCGCCATGGATGTCACGTTTTATCATTGCACGCATTGCGGGAATATAGCCATTAAACCGTTTGACAGTGGGGTACCGCTGGTCTGCTGTGGCGAACAGATGGAAGAGCTTACGGCTAATACAACCGATGCGGCAACTGAGAAGCATGTGCCCGTGATTACGGTTGATGGCAACCAAGTGCATGTGGCTGTAGGTAGCGTGCCGCACCCCATGACTCCTGAGCACTGGATTACGTTTGTCTGCCTGGTTACGGAGAAAGGCTATCAGATTGTTCAGCTTACGTCTGAGGATCAGCCGGCTGCCAACTTTGTTGTCGCTGAAGGAGACAAGCCTTTGCGTGCTTACGAGTATTGCAATATCCATGGTTTGTGGGTTGCGGAAGTTTAAGCTTCAACAATAATTTGTTACCTGGCCCGTCGTATTGATGCGAAGAGGGGCAGTAAAGGGCTTTGTATCCAAAAGCTTTCTTTTGATTAAGGCGCCGACAGCTGAAAAGTTGTCGGCGCTTCTTGTAGGGGGAGAGGAGGTTCTCTCCGTTTGCCCCTTTCCCCGCAACATACATTCGCACCCACACGATTTACTCGGCACCTTGATACTACCTCTATAGTATAGAGAAAGACTGAGAATAAGAGTGTCTAAAGGATTAAACGGTAACCTGCAAGCCTCGAATCCGCGGCTCAAAAAAAGTTAAAATTACCCTCTTGCTAAGTATCCCTGTGGCGGGTATTATATTCAGGCTGCGTTTCGAGGAGAGCGCGGTATCGGAGCCTTCGATCTGGTCAAAGCTGAGAACACGAGCAAACGACCGCAGAACTTTTTAGAAAGTTTTAAAAAAAGTTCTTGACACGAGGGAAACGGAAGAGTAAAGTATCTCCTTGCGCTGATCGCCGGAAACGACGACAGCTTGCCCCCCGAAAGGGAGGCGAGAACCTTGA
>JAYFOQ010000006.1:0-25896 GCA_034932485.1 Gordonibacter sp. | reverse complement strand
CGATGGCTTGCTCTTTAAGTTCTGATGGGTATTGCCCGGGTTTTTTGCCATCTTTTCCGTACTTGTATTCTTTGCTTTCCATCGTGAATCACCTCTCTGTTGTGAAAAGTATAACTCTCCACTAAAACCGGGGTGGTTCAGTGTGGTTCCACGAGGTTCCGGCCGCCGACCTGCCGGAGAACCGGCGTGTGTTCGGCTACGAGGTGGTTCTGCGAACCGACCTCGATCCTGTGTTCGCGCGGGCGCTGGGGGCGACGGACATGCACGTGGCATCGTCGCTCGCGTCGCTTTCGATGCCCTATTCGGAGACGGCGACGTGGCGACCGACCAACGCCCGAACAGGCGTGTACACCGCGCAGAGCGGCAGCGAGAGCATCGCGTTCCAGACGAAAACCTACGGCGACCTTCCAAGCGCTTTACGCCGGGAACTGGCGCAAGGAACCGAGCAAGCAAACTGACAAACAGAGAGGCTGACAAGACATGAACAAGAAAGCTGAATTCGACGCGGGGAAGAACCCCGGCAAGAAGAACCCCTCCGAAGCCGTGCGAGCGGCAGACAAGCCCAAGATGCTGGCGTGCGCCTGCGCCGCGCTGTGCGCACTCACGGTCGGCACGGCGGTCTGGGCAGGGATCAACGTAAGCGGTGCGACCGGAGAGGTCGCTCAGTTCAAGGCGGCTACGCGCACCGTCGTGGTCGCTGCGGCCGCCATACCCTCGGGTACCGTCATCGGGGTTGAGGACGTGCGCCTCGCGGACGTGCCCGAAACCTACCTCGCAGAGGATGCTGCCGCAGATCCCGCGTCGGTCATCGGCAAGGCGGCGACCGCCAACATCCCCGCCAACGCGCAGGTAGCCCAGTCCAACCTCGCAGGCACGGGCAACGTAACGGCGCTCGCCGAGGCGGTGGAGCCGGGGTACGTGGCCGCCTCAATCGCCGTCAACTCCGAAACAGGCGTGGCCGGCCTCGTTCGCCAAGGCGACCGCGTCGATGTGCTCGCTGAGGGCGGCACGGTCATCGAGGGCGCGCGCGTGCTCGCCTTGGACGCGCAGCTCACAGGCGAGATCACGCAATACTCCACCGTGACGCTCGAAGTCACGGCACAGCAGGCCGCAGACGTGCAGTCGGCGCAGATGGACAGGGCCGTGCGCCTCGTGCTCAACTCGCGCGTCGCCGAGGCGGTTTAACGATGGCGGCAACCGATGCGCGCGGCTTGGCGGCCGAGGTCAAGGCGCGCGTCCAAGAGGAGCTGTCGGTCGAAGTCGCCGACCTTGGCTACCTGCCGGACGAGGACGAGCTTGAAGGAATGATCGGGGCGATCTACGGCAAGATAGCCGACGTGCTACCCCTCGAATCCGAGGATGCAGCCGACCTGCGCCGGAGCCTTGTTGACGACTTCCTGCACTACGGCCCCCTCCATCCCTACCTGTCAGATCCTGCGGTCACCGAAGTATGCGCGAACGGACCTCGCAACATCTTCGTGGAGGTTGATGGCAAGATGCGCCGAGCGGAGACCACTGGCTTCGACGACGAAGACCACCTCATGCGCATCGTCAACCAGATCGGCCAGCAGGTCAACCGACGATGCGACGAGGCAGCGCCGATCATGGACGCGCGCCTGCCCGACGGCTCCCGCGTCAACGCCGTCTCGACCTCCGTTTCCATCGACGGCACCGCGCTCACCATCCGCAAGTTCCCCGCCGAGCAGCTGACTGTAGAGGACTACGTGCGCTGGGGCAGCGCAAGCCCCGCCATGATGGCATTCTTGGGCGCAGCGGTTGCAGGAAGGTGCTCCATCGTCGTCGCAGGAGGCACGGGGGCGGGAAAGACCACGCTGCTGAATATCCTGTCGCACGCTATCCCCGAGGACGAGAGGATCATCACCATCGAAGACGCGGCGGAGCTGCAACTGTCTCACGAAGACCTAGTGCGCATGGAGAGCCGCCCGGCAAACATCGAGGGAGCGGGGCGCATCACCATCCACGACCTGCTGCGGACGGCGTTGCGCATGAGGCCGGACCGTATCATCGTCGGTGAATGCCGCGACGCAGAAGCGCTGGAGATAATCAATGCTATGACCACAGGGCACGACGGCTCGCTCACCACCGTACACGCAAACGACGTGCTTACCACGTTCTCTCGGTTGGAGGACATGGTACGCCGCTGCGGCATCGGCTACGACTCCACGACGATTAAGAGGATGATCAGCCAAGCCGTCAACCTCGTCGTGGTCGTCAGGCGCTACGTGGACGGCTCCCGCAAAATCGCCTCCATCACGGCGCTCACGGGCGGCATGGAGGGCGACGTGATAGCGAAGGAGGAGTTGTTCCGGTTCGAGCCTGCGAGCTTCGACACATCCGGTCGCCAGCTCGGCGAGTTCTGCGGCTGCGGGGTGCCCATGGACGGCATCATCGACCGCATCAACTCGTGGGGACAGGCGGTTGACGACGACTGGTTCTTCGACCGGCACGACCCTGAAAGGGGGTGCTCTGCATGAACATTGCCGCAACCGCAACCGCCATCATGGCACTTGCGCTCGCCACGCTCGCGTTCGCACTCGTCATGTTCTGGAACATACAGGTGGCATCGCGTGATGCCGAGTACGCGCGAAGGATTGGGTACACGGCGCGCATGAGCGCCGAAAACACCCGCGAGCCTAGAACCGGGTTCGGACGCTCGTTCTCGGCCAGCCTGACCCGCGCGGGCATCGAGACCAGACCCTTCGCGGTTCTGGCGGCGGTGGCAAGCGCCTGCATGCTCGTGGGAAGCCTGCTGTACCTCGTCTTAGGCGCGGCGGGTTTCGTCGCGGGCATCGCATGCGCAGCCGTCGGTGCTCGCGCCCTCATGGGCTATCTGGGCGCGAGGCGCGCCAAGTCGTTCGGCAGGCAGCTTGCCGACGTGCTCCCGATGACCGCTCAGCATCTGCGCGCCGGGATGTCGGTCGAAACGGCTTTTGCATCAGTTGCGCGTTTCGTCCCGCAACCCGCTAAAGACGAGTTCCAACGCGTTGCGGACGAAGTGCGCTTCGGGCGCGTGCCTATCGACAAGGCGCTCGGACATATGGCCGTGCGCACAGGGGACAAGGACGCCGAGTTTCTGGCAACCGCCGTGGGCGTGCAGAAGATCGGCGGCGGCAACCTGTCCGAGCTGCTCGAATCGACGGCGACGAGAATGGAATCGACGCAAGAGCTTCAAGGCGATATCGACGCGATCACGTCGCAGGGGCGCTACGCCTCCAAGTTCATCGCGGTATTCCCGTTCCTCGTGTTGGGGGTAGTAGTTTTCGGCGCACCCGATATAGGGGCGGCATTCTGGGCAAGCCCCTACTGGCCGCTCGTCGTGGTCGCGCTCATCGTACTGGACACTGCGGCTCTTGTCGCAGTACGCCGCGTCTACAAGATGCCGACCGATTAAGGAGGCAGCAATGAGCATCATATACGCAAGCTGCGCGGCGATCATCGCGGGCGTCGCGTCGTACCTCGCGGTTTTCGGCCGCATGGCGTGCACCCCTGAACCCGCGCGCGGGAGAACCGAAGCGGCACCCCACCAGCACATGGCCGCGTTGGCGGGTATCGCCAACAAAGTGCTCCCGCAAACCCAAGAGGCTGGAGGCAGGCTGCGCAAGCGGCTCGCCAATGCGGGGCTTACCATGTTGCCAAGCACCTACCACGGCCTGTCCGTGCTGTTCTGGGCAGCGTCCGCTGCCGTCCTTGGCTCCGCGCTGGCAGCCCTCGACATGCAAGCCGCGCCCAAGGCTGCGTTGGCCGCGCTGGCCGCCGCAATCGTGCTGCTGTGCCCGAGAGCCGCGCTGTCGGTCAAGGCGAGGGCACGCCGAGAGCAGATAAAAGTCGCCCTGCCGCGAGCGCTCGACCTGCTGGCAACCAGCATCGAGGCAGGACTTACGCCCCAGCGCTCGATCCGTATCGTGGCACAGCAAAGCAAGGGAGCGCTCGCTCATGAGTTCGAGCTGGCTGACCGCGACATGGCGATCATGCGCTACACGCTGCCCGCAGCGCTCGACCACATGGCTGTACGTTGCAATGTGGAGGCGCTTTCGCAGTTCGTCGCAGCGCTCAGCGCGGGCGCAGCCGTCGGCGCGTCTGTCGGCGACGTGCTCAAAAGCCAGTCCAAACACGTGTTCAGGCGTTGCCGACAGGAGCTGCAAGCTCGCGCCAACAAGCTCCCCGTGCGGATGATCATGCCCATCGGTTTTCTGATGCTGCCCGCTGTAATCCTGGCGTTCGCAGCCCCCGTGGCGATCAGCCTGATCTCCAAGCTTTCGGGAGTCCAGTGATGACTGCGCTGATGGTGAGCGATGGCGTATCGGCAATCCGCGTCGCCTACCCCGACCTGCGAAGGATGCGCGCACCCTGGACACGAGCGCTCGGCCTCATTAGCAAGAAGCACGTCGACCCCCGCTGCGCGTACCTGTTCGACCATTGCCCCTCGGTACACACATGCTTTATGTCGACACCAATCGACGTGATCGCATGCGACAGAGACATGCGCGTACTCCACGTCGAAACTATGCACCCTTGGCGCGCCACATCGAAAAGGGTGTATGGAACCCGCACGATCATCGAAGCTGCTGCGGGCAGTGCCGCAGAACTAGGCATAAAGCAAGGGTGTATCCTGTCTGTCGTCTCCGAAAAGAGAGGCTAGGAAACCGCACAGCGCACGCGCCAAAATCCAAACCTATGTCTGTAAAGACGCATAGCAAAAAGCCCTGCCAGAGCAAGGGAACCAAACGAAAAGAGCTGAAGCCCATCACGGAATTCAGCTCTTTCCTTAACGACGTTCCCAACCTCCTGCACCAAACATGCAGGATGCAAAAAGTCGAAAGCTAGAGAAGTTCGATGTATGCCTTGAGCTCGCTAAATACCTTGCGGTTAAGGGAATAATGCATCCACTTCCCTTCTTTGCGACCATCAACAAGCCCGCAGGAGCAAAGAACCTTCATGTGATGAGAAAGCGTCGGCTGGGTAATATCAAAGGCTTCAAGAATATTGCAAGCGCACATGTTTTCGGTATTGGCAATGAGCCTGACTATGCGCAATCTATTCGCATCCGACAGCGCCTTAAACAATGTTGCAGCCTCTTGCTCGTCCATTGAACCCCCTTCGACATGCACCCATTATAAACCCGACACTGCAAAACAGGTCTTTGTCTTCCATAACAACACTCCCAGCCATTCTTCGTGTCGGAGAAACCCCTACAAAGAATCAGAGTTTCGATGATAGCTAACTTTCCAGAAATTCAGCATGATAAAGAAAGCGTTTCCTATCAATAAGAGAGGGGAAGAATATGGATTATTCGAGTCTATGGGACGCAAGGATATTTCTTGATCTATTTCTTGGGGGATTGGGGGTTGGCCTTTTTCTGTTTCTCGCTTTTGCAGCCTGGGGAAAAAATAATAAGTCATTTCTAACATTGAAGGTAGGGGCGATTGCTTCGTTTGCACTTGTTGCCTTGGGCGCGTTGTGTTTGGTGAGCGAACTGGGACGTCCGTTCAATATCGCTTCAACGGTTATCGGATTCAACGCCACCTCGATCACCTCATGGGGAGGCGTTTTGCAGATGGCATTTCTATTGATGGATGCCATTATCTGCATCATGCTGTTCACCCTCAAAGAGTCGGCCAGCCGAAGCATTGCGTTTAAGGTCGTCGGCGTTCTCGGAATCGGCCTTGCATCCCTCGTGCTCGTGTATCACGGCCTTGTACTCAATTCCGTAGGCCGTGGGCTGTGGGCAAATGCACTCATCACTCCTTTGTTCATGGCATCTTCCATTCTGGCAGGCGGCGCTCTGGCAATCGCATTGGATAAGTTTGCAAAAGGCGACCTTTCCGCTCAATGCGCCAAATTCATCGCTGGCGCATCTTTGTGCGTTGCCACACTTATTCTCGCATTTGGCTTCACTGTCGCACCCGCAGGAGCAGATGCCTCCTTCTGCTACAGCGCAATGATGGAGCAGTCGGGTGCGATATGGTGGCTGTGCGCATTTGCCATTGGATCACTCGCTCCCCTTGCGCTGTCGATTGTCGCGCTGGCAAAACCGGCCACATGGAACCTTCCTTTGATATCGACCATTGCCGCCTGTGCGCTGGTGGGCAGCTTCGCGCTCAAGTTCATTATCGCCTCAGCGGCGCAGATAGTCATAGGCTCATAGGGACTCGGAAAGGAGATGTATACTATGGCGAATAAAATCACGCGCCGCAGCTTCGTACAGGCATCGGCATTGACATTGGGGGTTGCCGCTGTGGCAGAGCCAACCATGCGAGCGTTTGCTGCAACCGACAGCAGCACTCCGCCTGCCGAGTCAACCGGCAAATGGATCTCATCGACCTGCCAGGGATGCACGTCTTGGTGTGCCGTGCAGGTCTATGTCGAAGACGGACGAGTAATCAAGGTAAAAGGCAATCCGAATTCAAAAGCCAACCGGGGCTTCATCTGCCCACGTCCCCACTTGGCAATCCAGCAGCTTTACGATCCCGACAGGCTCAAGGGGCCGATGAAGCGAACGAATCCGAAAAAGGGCCGCGACGAAGACCCGCAATTCGTTCCCATCAGCTGGGATGAAGCCTTGGACACCGTCGCTGAAAAGATGATGGAATTACGCGACGCGAATGAAACACATAAGCTTCTTCTACTGCGCGGACGATATACCGGTAATACAGACATTCTCTACAAAGCGCTCCCCGAGATTTTCGGTAGCGCAAACCACTTCTCCCACTCGTCCATTTGCGCAGAAGCCGAAAAACTTGGCGCAGGTACGACTGAGGGATTCTGGGATTATCGCGATTTCGATGTGGCAAATACCGAATACTTCATAATGTGGGGCGCCGACCCCATAGCCTCGAACAGACAAACAGCCAATATTATCAATCGGTTTGGCAATATGAAAGACAATGCCACCATCATCGTTGTCGACCCGCGACTATCAGCAACCGCTGCAAAAGGTGACGAGTGGCTACCAGTGATACCCGGACAAGATGGTGCCTTGGCTTTGGCTATAGCGCAAGTGATTCTTTCGGAAGACTTATGGAATAAAGAATTTGTTGGTGACTTTACCGACGGCGCGAACCACTTCTCTTCGGGAACACAGGTCGACGAGACGCTGTTCCAGGAGAAGTACACTCATGGCGTGGCGGCATGGTGGAACCTTACCGTGTACGATAAAACCCCCGAATGGGCCGAAGCCGAATGCGGCATCCCGGCAGAACAAATTCGACGCGTGGCTCGAGGATTCGCTGCAGCTGGCTCTCGAGCCATTTCATGGATGACCCCCGGAGTCGCCATGCAAGTAAGAGGAGCCTACGGAGCCATGGCCGCAAATGCCCTCAATGGTCTTGTTGGATCCATTGAAAGCGAAGGAGGACCCAGCAGAACGAACAAAGCGCCTGTTGGTAAGATTCCTGATCACAAGCCGTATCAGGACGACATCGCAAAAACAGGCGTGAAGCAAAAGAAATTTGACAAGTGCGGTGATTTGGAATTTGCCGGGGTATACAAAGGCGAGCTCCATAAAATGGCAATTACCAACAGGGTCGCTGACTGCTTGCTCGACGAAGGCCCCTACGAGGCGAAAATGGTGATTGCTAGCTGGAACAACTGGGTGTATTCATGCACCGGAGCCCAACGCTGGGAAGAGGCTTTGGCAAAAGTGCCGTTCCTCGTACACATTACGCTGAATCCCGCAGAGATGACCCAATTTGCAGATATTGTATTACCGGCTCGCCATCAAATGTTCGAGCGTTGGGGATTCGTAACAAACAAGCAGGATATGCATAGCTATGTATCTCTTGAACAACCCTCCATCGAACCGGTATGGGATACACTCACCGACGAAACCGAAATACCCTGGCGCTTAGCAGAAAAGCTATCTGAAAAAGGCTTTAGCAATATGCTCGATTACTTCACTAACGAATTTGCTGACCCGGAAACTGGTGTAAAGCCGACTAATTCCAAAGAGTTTGACTTGCATGTTACCAAAATGCTTACGGAACCCATTTGGAATCCTGTGGTCGAAAAAAAGGGAGACGCCCTAACCGGCTGGGATGAATTCTTGGATAAAGGAATCTGGAATGCAGCGAGAACGGGCTATCGAAAGCATTGGGATGATTTTGGGACGAAAACCGGCAAGTTCGAATTTTACAGCGAAACGCTCAAGGCTTTCCTCGAAGAACATGCTGCCGATCACAACACTTCCATTGATGCTGTGTTGAAGGCAATGAAATACGAAGCTCGTGGCGAACTTGCCTTCGTCCCCCACTTTGAACAGGCTTATCGACATGGAGACCCAAACGAATACCCCTACATATTCAGCGAGCATCGGTCTCGACTTAATCGTGAGGGACGTTCGGCAAACACCTCTTGGTACCAGGAGTTCAAAGATGTCGACCCGGGTGATGAAGCCTGGGAAGATGTGATGAAAATCAATCCAGTCGATTGTAAAACGCTTGGCGTAAAAACAGGAGACGGCGTACGCGTGACATCCGTTCAGGGTTCAATTGTTGTGCGGGTAAAGGAATGGGAAGGTACACGACCGGGAGTTGTCGTCAAATGCTATGGGCAAGGGCATTGGGCTTACGGAACGATCGCAACCAAGGATTACGCGACCAAAACACCCCGCGGAGGCAACAACAACGAAATCATCCCTGCGGATTGGGAGCATATCAGTTCAGCTACAGCACGACATGGCGGACTTGCCCGAGTAAAAATCGAGAAGGTTGAGGAGGCATAAAATGACACGATACGGAATGGTGATCGACCTCCATAAATGCGCCGGATGCGGCGCCTGCGGAATTGGCTGCAAAAAAGAGAACAATGTTGACACTGGTATGTTTTGGTCGCATCACCTTATTCGGGAGTCTGGCACGTTTCCGAATATCCGACACGAGTACATCCCCACCATGTGTAATCATTGCTCGAATGCGGAATGCGTGCGCGTCTGCCCAACCAGCGCAATGCGCAAGGACGAAAACGGGCTGACAAAACATGACGCAAGCCGCTGCATCGGATGCAAGAGCTGCATGATGGCCTGCCCCTACAACGTCATCAATTTCAACCGCAAAGACGTCGAGCGCTCATGGGACAACGACGAGGCCGCTATCGTCGGCTGCACGTCGACAGCCAAGGAGCTTCAGAGCAAAACCGGCTTCCCCACTCCATACTACAACAAGGATCGAGAAGCAACGTACCCTGGCGTACGCGAAGTGGGTACCGTAGAAAAATGCACCATGTGCGATCATCGCATAAAGAACGGGCTCCCTCCGTATTGCGCCGAGATCTGCCCGGCCCAAGCACGCATCTTTGGCGATCTCGACGATCCAAGCAGCGAGGCATCGCGCCTGCTTGCACAGTACGGCAGCTCGGTACTCAAACCAGAGGCGGGCACAAAGCCAGCCGTACATTACGTTCGAAACTTTTAGGGGCAATCATGGCATTCTCGCGAAACACCGAAAAGCTCGCTGCGCAAGGCGAGACTTTCAGGCTCCTGTCGTACCTCTTCGACAGTCCGAATTCCTCTCTTGTTTCGACAATAGCGGATGTAAAAAAGCTCTATCGCGAGGATGCCCATGCAACCGAACTGCTTGATGATATGGCAGAGTCTTTGGAGTGCGACAACACGGTTGCACTCCAAGTAGACCATGCCAAGCTGTTCATCGGGCTTTTCGAAATGCTCGCACCGCCCTATGCCTCCTTGTACCTGGAAACCGGCGATCAGGTTTGCGGCAAAACGACCGCCAGCATCGAGCAGTGTTATCGAAATCAAGGGTTCGAGCTTACGTCCAAGGAAAAGCAACCCGCTGATTACATCGGGTATCTTTTCGAGTTCATATACCTTCTTGCGTTTCGCCACCTGCAAGGGACGAGCGAAGTTACCCTCGAAGACATAGACCGCTTTGCGGAGAAATACGTACTCAATTGGACACCGCAATTCTTCTCCAACATAGATCAGGGCGCAGAAACCCGGTACTTCAAATGCCTTGCAAAACTCGGACTAGAGCATCTGCCCACAGAACCCCGACGACATGCAGAACCTTCCCGAACGTTTGCCCCTCTTAGCTAGCCGTTTGATTCGGTCGGTATAATCAAATGATGGAGCATATGCGAAGACAAACGAGGGAAGGTCTAATCCCATGATCGACAGAAGACACTTTATTGGAATAATGGCCCTTTTCGGTTGCGGTGTCCTTACGTCTTGCACGGGATCAACAGCGGCATCGGACAGCATCCCGTTATTCGAGAGCGAAAGCACTTATACCGAAAACCCCTCCGACGGCAAAGGCGATTCGATTCGGGTCGCCTTTGCCGCACTCGTATCTCCGCAAGAATCATTCTACAAATACCAGAACCTCGTAAACTACCTTGAAGGGCAAATAGGCCGCAAGATAGAAGTCGTCAGAAGGCAGACGTACCAAGAAGTAAACGACATGCTTGAAACGGGCGAGGTTGATTTCGGGTTCATATGCTCCCTGTCGTACGTCATGGGATTGGACGAAGGAACCCTTACCGGGATTGCCGTGCCAATCGTCGGCGGCAGTAGCTTCTATCGGTCGTACCTTATCTGCCACTCAGACAGCGGACTTTCCATGCTCGAAGATCTCAAGGAAAAGACATTCGCCTTCACCGACCCCCTCTCGTACACAGGTCGCCTCTCAATGCTCAAGCTCCTCCACGATCAGGTGGGATGCAACGAGGAATACTTCCGCGAAGTGTTTTACACCTATAGCCACGACTCCTCGATCCATGCCGTCCATCTCGGTATCGTCGATGCCGCATCGGTTGATGGGCTTATTTACGAGGAGCTTGTCACCGCGCAATCCGATCTCGTAAGCAACGTCAATGTCATTTATAAAGGACCTGCAGCAGGCATGCCCCCCGTCGTTGCCTCAACAAAAGCAGATGAAGGTTTGCAAAACGAATTTCAAAAAGCCTTGTTGGGTATGGCAACCGATGAAGCAGGAAAACCAATCCTTAAAGAACTCGGCTACGACCAATTCGAGGTTCCAAACGACGACAATTACGAAGTAATTCGAGACGCACTCATTGCTATCGGAAGAGAAGCTGTCGATGAGTTCGAAATCTCAACAAAGAGCGAAGCATAGAAATCATGGTCAAGTCATTTGCCAAATTCATAGGCAGTGCCCCTTTGCAAGTAAAAATGTTCGGCCTCATCGCCGCCGTAGTGCTTACCGTATCGGCCTGCTCGTTCGCTTGGACACAATCGACATTATCAAGCTCCCTTTCGCTGCAAGTGGAAAGCAGAGCAAAAGCATTGGCGACATACGTAGCCGCAAGAAGCGTCGATCCTTTACTGACCAATAACATCTATGCTCTCAATGCCTTAGTGGACGATACAGTCAAGAACAACGAAGAGGTGAAGTACCTGTTCATTGTTGGCGAAAGCGGAGAGGTCGTCGTCAGTTCAGAGAAAGACCGAGCCATTTCCGAAGCACTGCAAAACGCAAATACCTCAGTTGAAGAAAAGGGAATCTATCGGGAGAGCTCGAAAGTACTGGAGACTGACGTCGGAAAGATAATGGACAATGCCGTCCCCGTGTTCAAAGAAGGCGGTGCGGAAGTTCGTGTGGGAATGAGCTATGATTCCGTAGGTTCTTTCATGGCCGCTGTCAGCTCCCAACTGCTCGTAATGGTCGGCCTCGTGCTCGCTGCCGCAATGGTTATCTCCTATGCAATAGTAAAGGCGACCCTTAAACCAGTAAAGAATCTTGTTGCACTAACCGAAACGGTTTCCGAAGGAGAACTCGGACAAAGATCGACCGAACATAACCAGGATGAAATAGGAAAGCTCGCAGAATCCTTCAACCACATGCTTGACGATTTACAGGTAGCGGAGGCGGAACGAAACGATTACGTCAAGGAGCTGGCCGAGAAAGAACGAATCCTCGGCCTGTTGCTGCAAAAAGTTATTAACGCCCAAGAAGATGAGAGGAAAAGAATTGCTCGCGAACTCCATGACGAGACGAGCCACTCCCTCACCGCCATGCTCATCGAACTCCAAAGCCTCAAAGGCGAAGGCTCTTTCACTTTTGCTCAAGAACAGCATGCAGCGGCGATAAAAGCTCTCATCGACCAATCACTCAAAGACATCAACCAGCTCGCGTGGAACCTCAGGCCGAGCGTGCTTGACAAGTTCGGCCTCCAAGCCTCACTCAAAAGATACGTCGAGGAAATAGAGAGTCATCACGAGCTGTCGATTGACTTGGTGGTTCAAGGCGATATGGAATCATTGCCACCCGATGTGGAGATCACGGTCTATCGACTTGTGCAGGAAGCGGTTACCAACGTGATCAAATACGCCCAAGCAAGCGAATTGGGAATCATGCTGGTAGTGAATCCTTCCTTCTTGTCGGTAGTCGTAGAAGACAACGGCATCGGCTTCGACGTTTTGAAAGTGGCGAGGTTAAAACCAGGCGAGCATTTAGGACTGCTCGGCATGGATGAGCGGGTATCCATCTTCGGCGGCACCCTCGATATCGAGTCGAAGATAAACCAAGGTACTACCATAATCGCCAAGGTACCCCTCAAGGCGAAAGGATCTCCAGATGGCTTATAAGCTCATGCTCGCAGACGATCACGCTCTTTTCAGATCGGGCCTCAAAATGATATTGGAGCGAGATCCATCCATAGAAATCGCTGCCGAAGCAGCTTGCGGAAAGGATGCTGTCGATCTAATCTGCGCAGCACATCGAGACGTAGACCTTATCGTTCTCGATATAAACATACCCGATCTGGACGGCATAGAGGTTGCTGAAACCATCCGAAACTTCGATGCCAGCATCAAAATACTGATGGTCACCATGTACGAAGACGAGGCTTACCTTAAAGCGGCGCTCAGAGCCGGAGCCAATGGCTACGTTCCAAAACAGGCGGTAGATGAAGAGCTCCTTACCGCCGTCCACGCAATCCTTGAGGGGCAAAAATACATCTAACCCACACTTGCTGCCCTCCTTTTCGAGAATCACCCTGAGCAAGATGGAAAAAACGCCACCAACCCCGACATTCTCAGCGCAAGGGAGAAAGAAGTCTTGCGATATTTGGCGCTCGGCTACACACAGCGAGAAATCGGTGAGGTGCTTTACATCAGCGAGAAAACCGTTGAAACGTACAAAAGTCGCCTCCTGTCAAAACTGGGATTCGAAAAGCGCTCCGAACTTGTTCGCTATGCCTTCGAAAACGACATTGCCGAACTATAAGGCAGCTCGCATGTTGCCAACATAGCCATCGGCACCGCACTCCCCCACCCAAACCAAAGGCTCGCCGCCTCCGGATACGAGCCGCTATCCAACACGTATTGCACCCAAATAAGAAATATTCATATTGACAGATATCTATATGTACTCTATCTTATATAGCAAATCTTCTATATAAGGATGATTGCAATGGAACAGATTTATATCGACCAAGCCAAGCTATTGAAGGCGCTATCCGACCCGAAGCGGCTTCGGATAATCGACATGCTTTCCTGTGGAGAGTTGTGCGCCTGCCACATACTCGAAGCTTTTGACATCACCCAGCCCACCCTTTCTCATGACATGAAAGTCTTGACAAGCACCGGTCTGGTAATTGCTCGACAGGAAGGGAAGTGGATGCATTATTCCCTTAACGAAGAAAGTGCACGTTGCTTCTGCGATCAGCTCAAAGCAATACTCTCCGAGAAAGACAACTGCATCTGCCACCGCGAAGGCCACTCCGAACAGGATTGCTCTCCCGGCAATGAGCCTCTCGAAAGCAAGCCTGAATCAAGTGCACGGCACCCTCTGCCGGGATGATTCCACCTCGCCAGACACACGCAATCTCCGCTCCACCGCTTTACGAACCATGAGCAAAACGAACCCACAAATAGAAGGAGAACCTATGAAAGCACTGCAAATTTTCGAGCCAGCCATGTGTTGCCCAACCGGACTCTGCGGAGTCGGCGTAGACCCGGAGCTTCTCCGCATTTCCGCTACGTTGGAGACGTTGGGGAAACTCGGCATATCCGTTGACCGTTTCAACCTAAGCAATGCACCAATGGAATTCGTCAGCAACGCTACGGTAAACACCTTCATCAACGACAAAGGAACAGAAGCCCTGCCCATTACGTTGCTCGAAGGTGAGATCGTGCTTGAAGGAGCCTATCCCACCAATGAAGAACTAGCTACATGGCTCGATTTCGATATCGCACTGCTTGCAGACCAGGCGGAAGCAGCGCAAGCACCTACCGGCAACGCGGGATGCGGCTGTTCAGAAGGCGGGTGCTGCTAATATGAAACCCTACAGCCTCGATCAAATCAACCCGACCAAGTATCTCTTCTTCACCGGCAAGGGCGGCGTTGGGAAAACCAGCCTTGCCTGCGCCACGGCAATAGCCCTCGCAGATAGCGGTCGTCGCATACTTTTGATCAGCACCGACCCCGCCTCCAATCTGCAAGACGTTTTCGCTATGGAGCTTACCAACAAGGGCACGCCGATTCCTGAGGTTCCCAACTTGACTGTCGCAAACCTCGACCCCCTGCAAGCTGCCGCCGAATACCGCGAAAGCGTCATTGCACCCTATCGAGGACTGCTGCCGCAAGCCGCGCTCGCGAACATGGAAGAACAGCTTTCCGGCTCTTGCACCGTAGAGATTGCCGCCTTCAATGAGTTCTCCACCTTTATCACCGATGCAAAAATGCAAAACGAATACGATCATATCGTTTTCGACACGGCACCGACGGGGCATACGCTGAGGATGCTGCAGCTCCCGTCGGCATGGAGCGGTTTCATCGGAGAAAGCACGCACGGAGCCTCATGTCTCGGACAATTGTCTGGTCTTGAAGGAAAGCAGGCAATGTATATACAGGCGGTTGAAACGCTCGCTAACGGAAACCTTACCACGCTCGTACTCGTTGCCCGCCCCGACAGGGCTCCCCTTCTCGAGGCTGAACGCGCGTCAAGTGAACTATCCGAACTCGGCATCAAAAACCAGATACTCGTCGTGAACGGCATTTTGGCGCAATACCACGATTCCGTTTCCGCCGCCCTATACAACAAACAAGAGAAGGCGCTCGCTGCTCTTCCGGACAGCCTGCATGCCCTGCCGACCTATCAAGTGCCCCTGAGAACATACAACGTCACGGGGCTCGCCAATGTCCGAGCGCTTCTTCATGCAGATACCGTCGCAGACAAAGAGGAATTGCCTGCTGTCCCCGCGTTTCACGCTCTCGATGAAGTCATCGGGGAACTTGCGGCAGAAGACAAGCGCGTCATATTCACCATGGGCAAAGGCGGTGTCGGCAAAACAACCGTAGCTGCGGCGGTTGCCTTAGGCCTGGTGCAACGGAACAAGAAAGTACATCTAGCTACGACCGATCCCGCCGCCCACCTGAAATTCGTACTCGACAAGGCAAGTGGCATTTCTATGAGTCACATCGACGAAGCCGAAGAGCTTGAGAAGTATCGCACCGAAGTGCTCAGCAAGGCTCGTGCTTCGGGCATGAGCGAGGCGGATCTCGCCTACGTGAAAGAGGATCTCCAATCCCCCTGCACGCAAGAAATCGCTGTATTCCGTGCTTTTGCAGAGATCGTTGAAAAGGCCGATGACCAGGTCGTCGTCATAGATACCGCCCCTACTGGCCATACGCTTCTCTTGCTCGAATCAACACAGAGCTACAACCACGAGATCGAGCGCACCAAAGGCGAGATACCCGAGTCGGTAGCGCGCCTCTTGCCGCGCCTCAAGTCAGAAGAGACCGAAGTGCTTATTGTCTCTCTACCTGAAGCGACGCCGGTTTATGAAGCTCTTCGTCTGGAAGACGATCTGGAAAGAGCAGGCATCGCAACGCAGTGGTGGATCATCAATCAATCGCTCTACAGCACGAGCACTACCGACCCCCTTCTTGCAGCCAAGGCCACCAAGGAAGCAGAGTGGCTTAACCGGGTCGCAGAACACTCCGAGGGCTCCATGGCGGTAATTTCTTGGAGCGCGAGCGACGTCAGCGGAGAGCGCCTCGCAGCGCTATAAAAGGAGCAAGCATGACTGAAGGGATGAAAAGAAAGCTCGGCTTTCTCGATAGATATCTTACACTCTGGATCTTCCTCGCTATGGCTATTGGCGTTGCTCTGGGAAATTTCCTCCCTCAGGTAGCGTACGCGATTGACTCCTTGTCTGTGGGCACGACGAATATCCCCATCGCCATCGGCCTCATCTTGATGATGTACCCACCGCTCGCGAAGGTCAAATTCGAGGAATTGCCTGCCGTCTTCGCAGACAAAAGGGCGCTTGCCCTATCGCTTGTGCTCAACTGGATCATAGGCCCGACTATCATGTTTTTGCTTGCCGTGACGCTACTCCGAGACATGCCCGCATACATGACGGGGCTGATACTCATCGGCCTCGCACGGTGTATTGCCATGGTCATCGTTTGGAGCGGACTGGCGGGCGGAAGCAATGAGTACACCGCCGGCCTTGTAGCCATGAACGCGATCTTCCAAATGATATTCTTCGCGCCTATGGCTTGGTTTTTCATCACCGTGATGCCACCCGTGTTCGGGCTTGAGGGAACGGCAGTAAACATCGACATCCTTCAAATAGTACAGAGCGTCTTAATATATCTTGGCATACCTTTTGCTGCCGGAGCAGCCACAAGGTTCTTCCTCATTAAAGCAAAGGGGCACGGGTGGTACGAAAGCAAATTCGTGCCAAAGATATCCCCTATAACCCTTATCGCCCTTCTTTTTACCATAGTCGTCATGTTCTCGCTCAAAGGCTCCATGATCGTGCAAATACCCTTCGATGTTGTGCGCATTGCAGTTCCGCTTCTCATTTATTTCGCAGCCATGTTTTTCGTAAGCTTCTGGATCGGGCACAAGATGGGAACCGATTACGCGCGCAACACCTCGATATCTTTCACCGCCACAGGGAACAACTTCGAGTTGGCCATTGCGGTGGCTGTCGCTGTGTTTGGCATTGGTTCAGGAGAGGCTTTCGCCGCCGTAATAGGCCCACTTATTGAGGTACCGGCCTTGATACTTCTCGTAACCGCAGCACGTAAGCTTGAAAAGCGTTGGTATAAAAAAGAAGCACTCCCTGAACACAACCCTGAAAGAGTTTAGAGTGAACAAAAGTAACCGGAACAAAGCCCTTGTTAGCATAAGCATCATCGCCCTCATCGTGGCTGTAATCGCTGGAATATATTTCGTAAAGACGGGTTCAGAGAAAACGCCATCAGAAGACTTGGCTCATCCCTTAGAAATAACAACCGTCGACCTTGACGAGATCAAAGGCTCGAACGTGCCAATAATTATTGATTTTGGCGCAACGGAATGTATACCATGCAAGGAAATGGCACCTGTGCTCGTGAAACTCAACGATGAAATGCAGGGGAAAGCCCGCATCCATTTTGTTGATGTATGGAAAGACCCTACAGCAGCGCGGGGCTTTCCCATACAGCTCATTCCAACACAATTGCTCATCAACGCTGACGGGACGCCCTATACCCCAAGCGAGGATATGAAAATCGAATTCACTGCATATTCCGACAAGGAGACAGGAGAGCATATTTACACCACGCACGAAGGTGGCTTGTCGGAAGATCAGCTCCGATCGATACTAAAAGACATGAGAGCCTAAGATCATGGAAGAGACTCTCAACTACATCGCAACCTTTATAAATTCAAACATGGCGGCAGCACCTCTACTGGCTTTGCTCGGCGGAATCCTTACTTCCTTCACCCCCTGTTCGCTTTCATCTCTGCCGCTTGTTATCGCGTACGTATCGAGTGCAGCGGGAGATACCAAAAAATCGTTTCGCTATTCAGCATTATTCGTGGCGGGCTCCGCAATCACGTTTACGGCGCTCGGGATTACCGCTTCTGCCGTCGGAATGCTCATCGGCGTGACCGGCTCATGGTGGTATCTCGTTCTCGGGGCCCTCATGGTGCTGATGGCGCTTCAGATTTGGGGAATACTTGAGTTTATTCCTTCGACAAACCTGATTGCAAAAACAAACAAACGTGGCTATGTTGGCGCATTTCTCGCTGGAATCCTCGGCGGAGTCTTCTCGTCACCGTGCTCTACGCCGATTCTTATTGCGATCCTCTCTTTAGCTGCAAGCCAGGGAAGTATCTTTTGGGGAATAGCACTGCTTCTCTGCTATGCAGTAGGCCATGGTGCCCTCGCTCTTGTAGTCGGCCCATCAACGGGAGCGCTCAGAGCACTATCCGGCGACACTCGGTACGTTCGTTTTCAGAAGATTATCAGCATCACCCTTGGAGCCGCAGTGCTCTTGCTCGGCTTCTACATGTTCTACCTTGGTTTCTAACACGACGGACGCCTGACCAGTTGCCGACCAATAAAGTTGAAGATTTTTCGATAAAACCGAAGCGAGCAATCCGTCGGCAGCAGCGATGCTCGTTTTGTCTTATTGGCACCCTAGAAGGAAGGCACCCCTCACAAACACCTGAGGCGCACTGGTTTACAGAGAAGTGCTTTTTAACCTCGTCTTTTCAAGGTCGACAAAGGTTTTTAGCGTAAGGGCGCATGCGGCCATCAAAGGAAGAGGCTCTGCATCGAGGATGTCATCGCAAAAAGCCGGAATCCAAGAGGCAATATGCTCACAGAAAAAATTCTCGTAACGCTCGTCTGCCTCAGCAAAAGACTCTTCATCACCAGAGTCTTTTGCGGCTTGCGCAATCGTAAGCAAGTAGCTGCAGAACTGTAGTTCAAAACCAACGAAGTCATCTGGCTCGCTTATCGTCCCATCCCTGCGAATCCCCAAAGCGTCGTAGCATTCCCGAACCGCCCGGGTATAGCTCCCATTCATCTGCCGAGAACCAGATCGGTAAACAGACTCATAGGGAGGGGCTACTAATTTCTTAGGCCCCAAAAACATGCGCGCGAACTCACTCCGATTTTCCAAAGCAATCGTGTCGAAATCTACAGAATGGGGATCGAAGGAACGGATTCCCAGCAATGGCTCCCATTCAAAGTTTGAAAAAGCGCATACCGCTTCCCCATTGGGCTCGGATATAAAAAGGCGCGAAAGCAACCCATAGGCGACTACGCGTGCTTCAAGATTCATTGGTTCCATTTTGCACCCCAGAAACTATCCGGCACCTCCAGGGAGGGAGTGAGGGAGGTGCCGGAATCGGATAAGTCGTCTTTTACGATACTACAAATCGAACAGAAGGCTTCGTCTCATCCGCAACGAAACCGGAGGCTTCCTTGACGCCCGTCTTGTCTAGTTCCTCAAGTGGACCATGGGTGAGAACCTTGACCGGACATGCCCGAACACAGGCAGGAAGCTCGTCTGAACCAATGCGATCTTTGCAGAAGTCGCATTTGAGCGCTTTAGAGGATGACGAATCAACGACCGGAGCATCATATGGACAGGCCGTAACGCAATCGCCGCAACCGTTGCACTTATCGTCATTGATGGAAACAATGCCCGTCTCTGAGTCCTTCTCTATAGCACCCTGCTTGCAAGCGGCAAAGCATGCAGGCGTTTCGCAATGGTTGCAGCTTATTGTCAAAAATGGACCTTGGGGAACATCCTCGAAGCTAATCGCATGACGCAGCGATATGCCGACGGGGGTATTATTCTTTACTTGGCATGCCGTTTGGCAACCCTGACAACCGATACAGTACCTTTGATCGAACAAAAATCCGAGTTGAGACATAGCTCTACCTCCTTCGCTTTATGCTTTCGTCACTTCAACAAGATTTGTGTGATAGGTTGAGTTTTTGCCGATATCGGTTAGCACGTCAGATGTCAGTGCATTGATATTCTTCCCATCAGCTTCTTTTTTGGGCCAGGGGCTCTTGATGGCCTTGACCACCCCCGGGGCCGTACAGTGCTCAGATACACATGCAATCAGGTGGACTTGACCGCGATCATTCTTAACTAAAAGCCTATCGCCATCAGCAATTCCTCGTGCCGAAGCATCCTGGGGCGTAATAAACAAAGTTGGTTCACCCATAAGCTCGGCAATCTGAGGAACTCCGTGCATCTGGCTATTGAGTAAGTTCTTTGTGGAGGGAGTCAAGAAGGTAAGCGGGTATTTTGCATACAGCTCCGGAGAGCCATCCGAACTTTCAAGTGTCGGCACATATTCGGCAACAGGATCGAGCCCTGCCTTCGCGATAGCCTCAGAGAAGAATTCGACTTTTCCAGAAGGCGTCAGGAACTTCTTGTCACCGTAAGGCACCCCTGCTTTGATCTTAATCCAGTGCTCCTTTTGCAGCCGCTCGTACGTAATCCCTTCGTAATACCCCTTGCCCTCTCCGATAAGGCTCTTAATAACATCGGAGGCTGAATCATTAAACATTACATCGTCGAAGCCACACGCCTTCGCAAGGCCATTGAATGTATCTATGTTCGACTTACATTCACCCATAGGCTCGATGGCAGGTTCGTTGTAGCGCAGATACCAGCCAAGATAATCGTGATTGATATCTTCGTATTCAAAGAAGGTTGCCGCAGGCAGCACGATGTCGGCATAGTCGACCGTATCCGTCGCGAAGATATCAGACACCACCGTGAACAAGTCCTCCCTCATGAGCCCCTCGCGAATGAGGTCAGTATTGGACGAGACAGCAACAGGGTTGCTGTTGAAAGCAATCAGTACCGCGACGGGAAGCTCTTTAGTCGTGTCCAACTTACCCGTCAGCGCCATACCAAGCTGATTGATGCTGATCGTTCTCGTTTCCTTTTTGTCAAGAGAACTACCATCATTCCCAGCGAGATCCGCAGCCCAATAGCCACCATTCATGTAGACAAATCCCGAGTGATCGTCTTTCCCGACCATACCCATAAGCGCAGGCAGGAGCAATATTGCCCGAACCATTGAGCCGCCATTCGTATTGCGCTGAATGCCGTATCCAACACGAATAATGGATGAATCCTTCGTGTTGCCATACAGAGATGCGAGCTCCGTGAGATCCTCGATCGAGACTCCCGTTATCTGAGAAACGCGATCAAGCGGATATTCGGCAGCCTTCGACTTCAGCTCGTCGAACCCAATGGTAAATTGGGCAACATACTCAGCATCATGCAAATTGTTTTCGATTAAGAAGCTTGCAATGCCAAGCGCGAGAGCAGCATCGGTTCCGGGGCGCGGGCGAATATAAAGATCAGCGAAGTTTGCAAGGGGCGTGAGTACGGGATTGACCACAACCAGCTTGCCGCCCGCCTCTTTCATTTCTTTTATAAACTTGATTGCGTGCACATTCGTCGCAGCCTCATTGATGCCCCACGAAACGAAGAGCGATGTCTTTGCGTAGTTTTCGGGATCGACACCCAAATCGGCGCCATACGTAAATGATTCTGCCGCCTTACCTGCCGATGAGCAGATATCTCGCGCAAGCTTGGAAGCACCCAGTCGATAGAAGAATCGGTGCGGTGCACTATAGTTGTTAACAAAACCCAGGTTTCCCGAATAACTATGCGGCAACACCGCTTGCGGGCCATATTTCTCAACGGCCTCATTCACTTTTTCGGCTATGGCCGAGTAGGCCTCTTCCCAGGTAATGCGCTCAAACTTGCCTTCACCTTTGGCCCCGGTGCGTTTCATGGGATACAAGATACGGTCAGGGCTGTTGACCCAGTTAATATAGTGGTTCATTTTCACGCAAGGCGCACCTGCCGTAATCGGATGGTCCATATCCCCCGTTATGGAAACGATTTTGCCATCGACAACTTCGCTGATAAGCGAACAAGTGTCATGGCAGTTTCGGGGACAGGTTTCATGCCTGAATACGCTTTCCGCTACCTTACTGGCAACCCCGCTTTCAGAGCCCCCCCCCCCCCGAGGTTTTTGGTCCGCAGCCCTGAAGGCCCACGAAGGCAACCGATGCCGACGCCACACCCATAAGCTTAACGAATTGACGACGATCAAATGCTCGATTCATACTTCCCCCTTCAACTTCGTCCTTGTCAACGCAAGAGCAAGATTATCACACTTTCACATTTGTGAATATATGTATTTTTTGAACATAAGGAAAAGCGTTTATACTGGATTGTGTATCACCGACCGCTCTCTGCCCGAACTTGAGCAATCCCTGAAAGAGGCCTATCGTGGAACCAGATAAATACGAGAATCTTTTCAAAGCGTTGGCGAACGAGCAGCGCTTGAAGATTATGTATCTACTTTATTGCGTTGACGACAAAGTCACCGTTTCGGAATTCGCCTACGTATTCGAAGATTCTCAAAGCAATGCGTCTAGACAGCTGAAGATACTCCGAGAAGCAGGGTTGATTAAAAAGCAACGCGAAGGGAAATGGACCTATTACGGTATGCAAAACATTTCCGATCAATTTACCGTTGGTGTTCTCAATGCGATTGCGACGATTCCCGAAGAGTTTGTCGCCCGCGAGATCGAACGGTGCAACTACCTTATTGCAGAAAGGGACAGACTGCTCCTAGGGGGGTCATCATGAGGTTGCTTATCCACCCGTCAGTCTCTCCAGCATTTCATTAAGCTAGCAGTGACATTCAGCAACACAGTACCAAGCTTCGGCTAGAAAACAGGGTACAGGAGTACACTTGAACCTCATGCGCCTACGCAACAAAATCTGCGTAGGCGCTATACTGCCTAAACCCATTTCCGTTAGGCAAGTCTGCTGTGATTAGGACTCTAGGATTGACGCTATCTCGGAAGGCGATAGCACCTTGCCTGCCGATACCACCTTCTCCCCCACCAAGAGAGCCGGAGTAGACATGATGCCAGCAGCGGCCAACTCTGAGATATCGGTCACATACTCAACCGTAATCGGTATCTTGACTGCATGAGCGGCTTCAAGTGCATTGCTATGCAGTTGTTGACACTTCATGCAACCAGGACCAAGCACCTTGACCAACAGTACGCCATCTTCATTTTTATCTTTCTGAGCAGGTGTATCACATATACCCTTGCAGTCGCGCGTAGCTCTCTCTGTATCGACATCACATTGTTCAACGATCTGCATATCGCAACACCTGCCATGATCCCTTTTTCCGAACATCTTGCTAAACACACCCATAATCAAATCCTTTCTCGTGGAAATCGCCCAAATGGCTGCCTGCCTATTACAAAACCAACGTGAACGCAAAGCCAGTTATCACCGATACGACAAATATACACAGAACAAACGTCGCAACCATCGGTTTCTTAAATATGCTGTTCAAAAGCGAAACTTCCGGGATACTCGCGCCCGCACCACCCAAGATCAATGCAATGACGATACCGGCAGATACTCCCTTATCCATGAGAATGCCCGCGATGGGTATCATGGTCTCAACTCGAATGTACATGGGAATACCCACAATTGCGGCCAGGGGGATGGCCCAGAGATTATCTGCGCCAGCAAAGTTCTCCAGCAACTCAGTTGGAACGAACCCATATATAAATGCACCGATACCAGCGCCAACGAGCAACCAGACAAACACACCGCGAAATAGCCCTATGGCGTCCTTGAGGGCAAGCTTCATAGCCTGACCCTGCTTCTGCCAAAACGTGCCCTGAAGCGTTTCCCAGCTTTCGTCATCAGAAGCGCCGCCTTTAACCGACACGCTTTTGACGTATTTAGAAAAGCCCAACTTGTCGAGGAGCAATCCTGCCATCACCGCAAAAGCAAACGTAAGGACAGCATAGACAATAGTAGGCACAACACCGAAGAACAGCAGCAAAAGAGCCAAAATAGCTGGGTTGAGAATGGGCGATGTCAGCAAAAATGAGATCGCTCCCGAAAAGGGGGCTCCACTTTTGAAAAGGCCTACAAGCACAGGTATGGTTGAACAGGAGCAGAAGGGAGTGATCGCCCCAAGAGCCGCGCCCAAGATGGCATTGGTGATCTTCTTAGGACGTGACAGTATGCGCTTGATGCGGTCTTTAGAAACATAAATCTGCAAAAGTGCGACTAAGAAGCTGATGGCGATAAAGAGTGCGAACAACTCTCTGAACAGCATTAGAAATGCCTGTCCTGCCGTTATAAGTGTCTCAGTGGTAAACACATGCGTTCCTTTCAAATCACAATATGGTTAGAGTGGGATCGTGAGAAAACCACTCAAACTGATCGACACCTAAATCTTCTTTGGCAAAGACACATGTCATGTTCCCCGCTTATCCGAATAAAGGCTGTAGCGCATTGAACACATAGCCGCTAATAATCATTCCTATGAGGCACACTCCCACAAACGCCACCATGAGCCTTGGCTTCACCACGCGAGAAAGCATAGTGAGCGAAGGAATGGATAGTGTGGTCACGCTCATCATGAATGCCAACACGGTACCTAATCCAACCCCTTTGAAGTACAGCGCTTCCGCAATGGGAATAGCTCCGAAGGTGTCGGCGTAAATCGGCGCGCCCACGAGGGTTGCAAGCACGACAGCAAAGGGATTTCCATCACCGAGAATAGCCTCGATGAACTCTTGGGGAATCCAGTTATGTATGAGGGCCCCAACGCCAACACCTACCAAGATGTAGAGAAACACTTTCTTGAAAGTCGTCGCTGTCTCCCCTTTTGCGTAAGTAAGGCGCTCACGCACGGTCATCGAAAGCATCTCGTCGTCCGTCGCTTCGCCCCGAACGAATTCAGCAAGTTGATCCTCCATGCCGAGTCGTTGGATTATGGCTCCTCCAACGATGGCGATAGCTAGCCCGACAACCGTATAGGCAATCGCCACAGGAGGTCCGAAGATGCTCATGATAAGGACGAGCGAACCGATATCGACCATCGGCGATGAGATCAGAAACGAGAACGTCACTCCGAGCGGTAGACCGGCGCGCGTAAAACCAATAAATAGGGGTATGGAAGAGCAGCTACAAAAGGGAGTTACCGTTCCAAGTAACGCACCAATAATGTTGCCCCAAATGCCCTTGAACCGCCCGAGTATTCGACGAGAACGCTCAGGTGGAAAGAAGCTCTGGATATAGCTAATAACAAATATCATCACGCACAGCAACAGGGTGATCTTCACCGTGTCATAGATGAAGAACTGAACACTTCCACCTATTTTCGAAGTAGTATCCAGGCCAAATGCCGTCAATATCCCGGTGATCAAATCGGACAGCCACACCATTTTGAGCAGCTGATCCATAACAAATGTACCGATCGATTCCATCCCAATTCCCTTTATTCACATAGATGTTTTTCTATATATTCCAAAAGTAGTATATAGATACATTTCAATATGTCAATATATAATACCAGTCAGAATAGTCTTTCTGCATTTTGAACTGAGCACCTGCTTCTAACGCAAAAATTTGCCCCTTTTTGCGCGTTGCACACCAGGAGGGTGGCGGCAATGCATACAAAACCAGCATTGGCATCCGAGCATATTTCACGTTGCCCAAACACGGTCAACCCCCGAATACGCTTATGAGAACGGCTTCGCTATATTGCAGGCACCCACCATCAACGCTGCGCTATGTCGCTTCATGGGAAACCCTCTTTCTGCCTCACGCATTCGTTGATTTTCGCGCAGCTCAAAAAATACATGACGATGCGACTTCACTATTCAAGCCCCCTTTGTCCGTCGGAATAAGGGGGCTTACTACTTGATTGACTACTAACAGTAAAGCCCCGAGGACAACGATCCGAAGGGCTGGCATGACTCGTTTTTACGGGAAAGGAGTCTCAGACGATGAAACCCCCAGCGTTTTCTTCATTACCGTCACCTGCAATAGTAGATATATCGACGTCGAGGTCACCGAAGAGTTATTCGACGAACTGGACGATATGCAGCGAGAGTACTGGAGACTCGAACGCAAGGAAGCTCGTCACACAAAGCTGAACCACCCCGGTTTTAGTGGAGAGTTATACTTTTCACAACAGAGAGGTGATTCACGATGGAAAGCAAAGAATACAAGTACGGAAAAGATGGCAAAAAACCCGGGCAATACCCATCAGAACTTAAAGAGCAAGCCATCG
>JAYFOQ010000005.1:0-68950 GCA_034932485.1 Gordonibacter sp. | reverse complement strand
GTCCATAGTAGGAAAACAATCGAAAGAAGAAAAGTGCCCCACGCTCAGACCAGAAGGCCTTCGCATAGGGCAAGAGCTTACGCTTTATCCAATTGCAAGGTTAAACTGGACAGGTGTTCAACTTACAAATTCAATTAAGGGGTTTTAATAGAGGAAAGTATCACTTCCTCACTTCTGATGTCTATGCTCCAAGCGTTTTAGAGGGGCTTTCGGGTTGAAAGATTTTCTGTCTGGTTAATCGTATTGGTATCGAAACCAATACATTTTACTCAAGGAAGCATACCTGTGCTTTTCGTCCGTTACGATCGCATTATCATAGCCCCCATGAGGTGCATCTCCCATGAGGAGGTGACCGTTAAAGGGGAGGTTGAGAACGGCGATGGCTATCAAAGCAAGGTGGCGTCACTGCATATCGGTGTCGAACCGGGGAAGTATTGCGTGGCGCGGGTGTAAACGGTTCTTTGGGATTCCTCTCGGTTAGAGCATTCTTGCTGGTATTGCGGTATTTGCTTTGGTGCTATCTTGTTTGTTAATTAGTGGGTCAAATGCATATGCAGGGCCAGATGAGGGTACGAAAACGGTTCGCGTAGGCTATTTTCTCCGCGAGGGTTACCAAGAGCAAAATGACGACGGTTCCTATAGTGGTTACGGCTATGATTATCTTCAAAAAATCGCTCGTTCAGAAGGATTTACCTATGAGTATGTGCCGGGTACTTGGCACGAATGTCTCGATAGGCTTGAGCGCGGAGAAATCGACATCATGGGGTTTATGCCGCCTTCTGATGCCTATCGAGAACTTTTTGAATATCCTCAATGGAACTGCGGATACGATACGGTTGTGTTGTTCACAGCGAAAGATGGTGATCGGTTCGCCCAGGATGCATGGTCTGATTACGATGGCATGAGTGTTGGCATCTTGCGAGGATCTTCCGTGGATGAGCGCCTTGAGACATTCGCTCAAACACACGGTTTTACCTATAAGCCCATCATATTTGATACTCAAGAAGCACTCGAGTCAGCCCTGCAGGATGGTACTGTCGACGCAGGCTGTACCAACACTATGGTGGTGCCCACTTGGGCGCGTGTGTTGTCAAACTTTGATCCGCAGCCCCTATACTATGCGGTAAAACAGGGAGATACCGAGCTCCTTTCTCAACTCAACGATGCATTGGGAACCATTAAGACTACCGAACCGGAATTTGAACAGGGGCTGCGCAGCCAGTATTATGCAGATGACTCGCAAACCACGGTGGTATTTTCTGAAAGCGAGAAGGAATACTTACAACATGCAGCTCCGGTGAGTGTTGCCATGGAAAACGGCATTATGCCACTCGAGAGTTTTGACGACAAGGGCAAGCCGCAAGGTGTTTCTTCTGCTGTACTCGATAAGGTGTCGGCTATGACAGGGCTGCAATTTGAGTATGTTAAAACATCGTCATATGGTGAGAGTGTATCCCTCGTTAAGCAAAAACAGGTTGATATGATGTGTGGCTACAACGAGGATACAGAAATGCTCAACGGGTTTGAAACCTCGAGCGCCTATCTCACCTCCTCAATTGTTCTGATGGGGCGAAGCGACGTGTCTTTTGCCAATCGTGACAACCTCTCCATTGCGCTTCTCCCGCGTATACGCTATCTAGCACCAGTTCTCTCTCAGGATTACGCAGGATGCCGGTTCGTTGAGTACGATACTTCACAACAGATGTTTGATGCGGTATCGTCGGGAACTGTTGATATGCTTGCTATCAACCTCTATTCGGCGCAATCCTATCTTGCGGCTGGATACTCCAATCTCGGTGTCGTTGGGGATACGGGGCGTGTTGTTCAATTCCGCATGGTGTACCAAAGTGGCGCAACACCTGAATTGACGAGCATTGTTAACAAATGTATCGCATCGTTGTCGGACGCCGATAAAAATGCCATGCTGCTTAATAGTGGGTTCGAAGAAGTCGAACGAGGGAAGATATAGGGCCTTGTTGCAATTGTCGCACTTGTTCCCCTTACCTTGCTCTGTGTGCATTTCGGACGTAAGGCGATTCGACGTCGGCGCGAGTTGGTGCATCGCGCCTATTATGACGATGTTACCGGGGCAAAAAACCTTTTTCGCGTCAAACTCGATGCGCCGGAAATCATGCGGAAGAACCCCAAGGCGTGCTATGCCGTCGTGGTGGTCGACGTGAAAGATTTCCAAATGTTCAATGATCAATACGGTTTTGAGACGGGGGATGTGCTTTTACGCACTATCGCCAAGACTCTTGAGGATACTCTTGATTCTGCATACGAGACGAGTGGTCGTGTCGAGGGAGACGTTTTCGTGATACTTGTAGCGCTCGATGACGATGGTTCACTTTTAGATCGCGAGAACAAGCTGCTCACACAGCTTGTGCAGGCAGCAAAGGATGCCGTCGGTCGGGGTGTGCCCTTCGTCATGGGTAGCTGCATTATCTCTCATGCCGATGCATTTACTTCTTCCTTCGAGAATGCACGATTCGCTCATAAGCACGCTAAAGCGTCAGGAAGGGTAATTGCTCATTATGATGATGCGCTCAAGAAGATCATTCAGCGTGAAAAATATTTGGAGAACCGCATGGAGCAAGCGCTGGTAGATGGCGAGTTTAAGTTGTTCCTGCAGCCGCAATATAGCGTGAACGACGAGGTAATAGAAAGCACTGAGGCGTTGGTGCGTTGGATTCCACCCGATGGCAATATGGTGTACCCCGATGAGTTCATTCCGCTATTTGAGCGCAACGGGTTTATCCAGCAGCTTGACTATTTTATGTTCGAGCAAGCCTGTCGCAAACTTAAGGAATGGATTGATGCGGGCATTGAGCCGGTAACTATAGCGGTCAATTTTTCGCGTGCGCACCTTGACGATCCTGATTGGATACCAACCTTGGCGCGTACGGCGAGTATCTATAAAATTCCCGCAGGACTTTTAGAGATTGAGCTGACGGAGCGAACAGCTATTGAGAAAGAGAGCGAATTACGCGCCGCGTTGTCGCTTATTCATGCGGAGGGATTCAAGATATCGATTGATGATTTTGGATCAGGCTATTCGTCTCTCGGTGCTTTAAACGTTCTCGAGGTGGACACTCTTAAGTTGGATAAAAGTTTCTTTGACGCCGGTCCCGACAATAAGCGAATGCGCGCTATCGTCGCTTCGGTTATCCGTATGGCTAAGCAGTTGAACATGGAAACGGTTGCCGAGGGTATAGAAGAAGAGGAGCAAGTGATATTCTTGCGCGAATTGAAATGCGACAAAATTCAGGGGTACTACTATGCACGTCCGCAGCCTGCCGACGACATTGTGGTTCTTTTGCGCCGTCAGTAAAAGTTAAGCATGAGACAACAGCGTAAACGTGGCTGCTCCCGCTGTTGTCTCATGCTCATTTCGATGGAGCTCAATTTGGATTTGAAATATCTCTACCGAGCGGGGAGAATCTCGAGCCAGCAGCCGTCGGGGTCTTGGATGAAGTAGATGCCCATGCGCTCGTTTATGAAGCAGATGCAGTTCATGGCCTCGTGGAGGGCACGTGCCGCGGCAAGGTCGTCCACCTCAAAGGCTAGATGGGTATCGCGTCCGCCGTTGTCGTAGGGCTCGGTGCGATCGCGATTCCAGGTGAGTTCTAGAAGGAATTCGCTTTCGTTGCTACCTACGTAGACATTTTCCCACGATCCATCTTCGGGTCCCATGCGGTGGTGTACGGTCAGACCGAGTGCCCGCTCATAAAACGCGAGCGATGCTTCAAGGTCGAGTACGTGAATACACTCGTGGATCATCTTTGCTTTCACGGTAGTTCCTTTCGTGTTGGTATGAGTAGGGGGGTGCGTCGCGAATCTTCCGCAGTGTTGTGAGCCTAGTGAGGTGCCAGTCGCCTTATTCATTGGTGAAGTATACACAAACTTGACCCCTCTTTCGCATAATCGCAGGAAGCATACTCCTTCGCCCCTTCAATCCTGCACCCTCCGCCTCCGCACCCCTGCGCTCCTGCACCCCCGTACCCTCGCACTTCTGCACCCCGCACCCCGCCCTACTCACCCCGCGCCTTCGCACCCCTGCGCTTCTGCGCTCCTCTATGTCTCTCGCCTCCGCACCCCGCGCCTTGCACTTCTGCACCCCGCACCTCCGCACCCACGAAACGACACCACCCTCGTACCCCCGCGAGCTTGCGCTCCTGTCGCTTAGCCTCCAGTAACGTTTATCGATCTTGTCGACCTTCATTTGAGTTCGGTGTGTCCGGCCGCCTTGGACAAAAGCGCGTCGGTTCTTTATCCTCAACAAAGATAATGATACATGTGAGAGTCTGATCAGGTGGTTTATAGAGTGTCGGGAAGTGGGGGGCCTTGAGCAGGCTCGCAGCTTATAGAATCGCGGCCATTTAGTCCATGACCTCTATCATTATAGAAAGATGTACAACCGACAGTGCTTTTGCCAGAGGCAAAACGGCAAAGCAAAACGGCAAAGCAAAGCTAGAGGTAGCCGCTCGTCTGCAATTATGTGCAAAAGGAAGAGTTGAATGTATGAATTCGGAAGCAGTGCTTGTTTTCTCCCTTCCTGATGCTATACTGCGCAATAAAACTGACTAGTCAGTCAAAAAAGGAGCAAAAACGTGGAAGTAGGAAAGCAAGTCGGTGGCCCCCGCGTTACGGCGGCGATTGGCACCGTGGAAGACCGGCCTGTCGTGCAGCAATCCCTGCCGAACATGCCTGATGTAGAGAAGAGACCTTATATCTCAGCGCGCAATCTTGAGTTGAAGACGTATCAGGGGTATGCCTACCGCGGCATCGACCTCGATGTCGCCCCCGGCCAGGTTGCAGCTGTACGTGGACATAATGGTAGCGGCAAGACGGCGTTGCTGCTTACTCTTGCTGGGCGTATGAAGTCTACAGCGGGTTCGCTCGTGGTAGGTGGCTTCGAGTTGCCACGTCAGCGCCGCAAGGTCGAGCGCAAGGTAGGAATGGCGCTTTTCGCGGGTTTGAACGACTTGCAAGATAGTTTGACTGCCGCTTATGCAACGGCAGCCGAGTTTGAGCTGTATGGCCGCAGCCCGCGTCGCGAGCATGTCGCCGATTATCTACGCGAATGGAATCTTGAGGATGTCGCGAACGTACGCGTGAAAGATCTTACCGCTCAGAAGCTTACTGAACTAGGTGTTGCTTTAGCTTTCGCGGGGAAGCCTGATGCGGTGGTTGTAGACGATATTGAAGATCAGATGACTATGTCGCAGTCGAGCGAAATTATGGAAATGCTGGTTCGCACTGCACGCACGCGTCAGGTGGCTATTGTGGTGGGTCTGGTCGAGCGCGAGTTGGCGGCTATGGCTGATATGTGCGTATTCCTCGCGAAGGAAGGTGAGTGATCATGGCGTTCAAGGGATTGCGTTTTGCGGGGCTAGAATGGAAGAATATTACTGCATCGAAGGTAATGTGGGTTGTTATTGCGGCTATTGCCATCATGCCACTTTTGTATGGTGCTCTGTACTTGGCTGCCTTCCAAGACCCTTATGCACGCTTGAATACGGTGCCGGTTGCCGTGGTAAACGAGGACAAAGGCGCCGTCATTGCTGCCGAAAATCGCAATTTGGGCGATGATGTGGTGAATGAACTAAAGGGCAACGATGAGGGTCTGCAATGGAACTTTGTTTCGGCCGATGATGCGCAAAAGGGTCTCGAAGACGGTGTCTATTACATGACCTGCACCATTCCGGCCGACTTCTCGAAGAGTGTCGCCTCGGCGGATTCGAATGCCCCAGAAAAAGCACAGCTGAAAGTGGAATACAACCAGAGTGAAAACATGCTAGCTTCCCAGATTGGCGAGACGGTGTGGAAAGAGGTGCGTACGAAGGTGAACGACACCGTGTCTAACCAGTATTGGACGACGGTGTTGAATCGTGTAGCCGACTCCGGCAAGGATATTCGTGTTGCAGCCGATGGCGCAGGAACCTTGAGTGATGGGTTGGCTACTGCGCAGGAGGGAAGCCAGGCCATCACAGCAAACCTTGGAGTGCTGAAGGATGGTGCCGCTACGCTTAGTGCTGGCCTGGGCACATTGTCTGAGGGTACCTTTACGCTACAGAACGGAACTCGCTCGCTGGTGGCGGGTGCAAACCAGCTTGCGGATGGTGCTTCTCAGGTCGCAGGTGGAGCGCATTCGGTATCTGCGGGTGCGGCGCAATTGTACCAGAATGGCACGAGCCAGTTGGCTGCGGGTGCAAACCAATTGGCTCAACAAACGTCGGGTCTGCCTGACGAACAGAAGGTGAAGCAAGCCGAAGCGGGGTCGCAGCAGATTTCCGGAGGTATCGAGGGGCTCAAAGTTGCGGCTGGTAAGCTTTCTGCGGGAGCGGGGTCTCTGCAAGAAGCTGCCGGGCGCCTCTCTTCGGGTGTGACAAGTGTTAAAGGGGGTGTTTCCTCGCTGTCTTCGGGATTGCAGGGGGTTAACGGGGCGACGCAATCGTTGTCGGGTGTTCTGAGTGGCCAAGATCAGGCACTTGCTGCTGCTTCGGCTGCTATTGGTGACACGAACCCAACGGCAAAAGCAGCCATCGATCAGGCTATCGCAGCCAATGCGGGCGCAAAACAATACGCTCAAGGCATTGGCTCGGGTGTTGCGGAGCTTCAGGCAGGAATAGGCTCCGAGACCGATGCAAGTACAACTACCATAAACGGCGGACTCAATTTGCTTTCAGCCGGTATTGGTAGCTCGTCTGACGCGACCGCAAGTACGCTCTATGGTGGTGCGAACCTTTTGAAGGCAGGCATTGGCTCGTCTACCGACACTGCAACAACAACTCTTTATGGGGGATTAAACGTGCTTGGCGTAGGCTATGGAAGTTTGTCGTCGCAACTGCTCCCGTTGGTTCAGCAATCGCCAGCCCTACGTGCTGCCATTCTACAGATTGACGGCGGTGCTTCTCAGGTGAATACGAACATGTCCTCATTGGCTGTAGGTGCCGATCAGGTTGCCGATGGAGCCTCTCAGGTTGATGCGGGTACCGCTTCTGCGGTAGCGGGTGCAAATCAACTGAACACCGGCGCGTCGCAGTTGGCGGCAGGTGCTGTAAGTGCGAAGGATGGCTCAGGGCAGCTTACGTCTGGTGCTGCGCAGCTACAAGAAGGAAGCGCTAATCTTACTGCGGGCCTTCATGATGCAGTTCTCGGTTCGAGTGAGTTGGCGACGAAGCTGGGCGAAGGTGCCGACACGGCTGCTAGCCAGACATCAAACATAGATGGCAAGGCTGAGGTAATGAGCGATCCGATCGAGTTGGTTAACGACTATTACACCACCGTGAAAAACTACGGTACGGGTTTTGCTCCCTATTTCATGGCGTTGGGTCTTTGGGTGGGCGGCCTCGTGGCGGGCTTTGTATTCAAGCCGCTTAACAATCGCTTGATTCATGCTGGGGCTAACCCGTTAACCGTGGCACTCGCAAACTACTTGCCGGTTGCCTTCTTCTCGCTGGTGCAAGCGACACTTCTGATGGTAGTGCTTCAGTTTGGTTTACAGCTGCAGATTGACAACGTACCCGCCTTCTACGCGATGGGTTATCTCACGGCATTAGTGTTTGCAGCGATTATGCAAATGCTCATGGCGGCATTTGGATTCCCCGGCAAGTTTTTGGCCATTATTTTACTTATGTTGCAGTTAACGGCCTGCGCTGGCACGTTCCCCATCCAAACAACGCCTGATTTCTTCCAGGTAATCAGTCCGTTTATGCCTATGACCTACGTGGTGTCGGGTATGAGGCAAATTATGGCGGGGCTTGATTATCAAGTGGTGATTTTTGACTGCGTGGTGCTTGCTGCGGTTGGTATTGCTTGTTTTGCGCTGACGTGTCTGGTGGCGCGTTCGAAGCGGACGGTGCGTATGGACGATTTGCATCCGATGCTGCAGCTGGGGTGATATTCCTGACTTGGATGCTGTAATAAGGCGGCTGCTCACGCATAAGATACCAATAACGTATAATGAGGCGATCCGCCGCATGTGCGCCGGATCGCGGAGGTGATGTAATGGCAAGGGGTAAGCAAGATGGGAGCACGGGGACGAGGCGTGGTGGAGCGCTTTTGAAAAACGCGCGCGTATCTGAGGTTACCTTGAATGACGAAGGCATAAAAAATGCTGTTCCTAAGTTGACCAAGCGTGGAGGTAAAGCCGATGTCACGCGACGACAGCTACTAGATGCTGCGCTGGCGGTTATCGGTGAAAAGGGATACTCAGCTGCTACGGTGGATGAAATTGTAGAGACTGCTGGTGTGTCGAAAGGTGTTGCGTATTATCACTTTAAGAGTAAAGCTTCCATGGCAGAAAGTATTCTCGAAGAGGGAATAGATCAGATTATCGGAGAGTTTGAGTGCATTTCTGAGACAGCTTCGAATGCGCCTGAGGCTCTTACGGGTATGATCGAGGCTTTTGCTACGCGCATTTTTGAAAACAAGGCGTTCGGCCGCTTTTTTGTATCTGAGCTGTGGCGTGAGGGGCGCGTGTGGTCAGGTGATATGCGCGGATTCGAGCATCGGCTTTTGCATCTCATAGAAAGCCAGCTTACGCGTGGCCAGGTTGAGGGGTACATACGTCCGGAAATCGATGTGGCATTTGAGGCAGTAGCGCTCGTAGGGATGGTACTTACTACTACCCTTTATTATCTCGTGGACGAGAATCGTCCAGATGATGAGGCTGCTAGCTCTCATGCGCTTTGTGAGACGTTCTCTCGTTCTAGCAATGACGAACGGCAGGCGAAAGATGCGTTTATTGAGCACATTTGCGATTTCGTTCGTCATGCAAACGCGCGGCCAGGTCTCTTAGAATAAAATCTCACGAGTTTCACTATCTCACTCGCGGGCCGACCCGCGATCGACCGCGACGCTCTGTGGATCGCCGCAAAAAATGTTGACGGAGGAGAAGGGCGGAATTGTTTGATGCAAGAAGCGAGCGTGCCAGTTGAGGGAGCCGTTGGCCTTGGCGTGGACATTGTGGAAATTACTCGCATGAAGGCGATTCTTGGGCGTACGCCCAACTTTACCGCGCGGGTGTTTTCAGAAGACGAGCGCGCTTACTGTGAAAGCACGAATGCTCCCGAGGTTCACTTTGCCACACGGTTTGCGGCAAAGGAGGCCGTGGTAAAGGCCCTCGGTACAGGGTTCTCTCGCGGCATTAGTGTTCGCGATGTTGAGGTGCGCCGCAATGCGAAGGGTCGACCCTACGTCGTTCTTTCTGGTCGGGCGAAGGAAATTGCTCGCGAACGGGGTGTGCGTGAGCTGCCTATCTCGCTGTCGTTTACTCATACCGAGGCGGTAGCCTGCGCCATGGCTATTACCGAAGATTCTTTGCGTGTGGCTGAAAAGCGCGTTGACCCTATGGAAGAATTGGCAAAGCAGTTTAAAGAAGCGCGTGGCATGTTAGACGAATTGGAGCCGAAGCCCACCTCTGAATCTCGCTAGACGCCTACTTCTCGGCGCTTGCAAGTTCGGCTATGGCAGCCGGAATGCACTCGATAATGTCTTCGGCTGTTACGGCGATGATTGAGAGTTGCGAGGCGGCGATGCGGCCTGCGCGGGCATGTAAATCGGTACCGAGGACGGCGGCATCAAGGGGTGCGATGCCCTGAGCCAGCAATGCCCCCATCATGCCAGCAAGAACATCTCCCGTTCCTGCCTTGGCTAGAGCGGCTGTGCCGTGAGTCATGCGTACGACCTCTTCACCATCCGACAGATAGGTGTCGGCACCTTTTATTACAGCAGTGACGCCAAAGGCGAGTGCGATCAGTCGAGATAACTCGGCTTGATTGTCTGTTGGTAAATCTAAGCTGTGCGCAAGACGTGCAGCTTCACCGCCATGGGGAGTGATAATGGTATCCCAGCCGTTAAGAAAGCGCCTCTTAAGCAAACGTTGACTCTTCTTCGAGGCAAGCGCTCCTAAACCGCCGCCGTCGACCAGTACGGGCATAGGCGCATGTTTTAGTACATAATGAACCAAGGCTTCGGTGGCTGAGTCGTTGCTCTCAAACCCGCTGCCAATGATACATGCGCGTGGTTTGCTGGGGGTTGTCGGTGCCGCAATACTGCTCTGGTCGTTCCAAGGTCGTGCGACGAGAGAGGGGCGCCAGGCGTGCACGATGCTTACTACTTGGGGGTCGGTGAGCACTTCGGTGTAGCCCGCTCCCATGCGCTGACTCGCATAGGCGGCCAGACAGGCGGCACCGGGGTAGCGTGCACTGCCAACAAGGGCGGTAAGCATACCGCGAGTATACTTGTTGGCATCGTCGGCGGGTAGGGGTAAGAGTGCAACCAGCTGGTCTGTGTTGTATTCCCGAATAACATCCATGGAACCCGCCTTTCTGAGACACGCGATGCGTTTATTTTAGCGCTGTTTCGGCGTTTGTGCGAATGGTCATATGATGAGGAGATGCAGCAAAAGGTTTGTTTAAGATTGGGCTGTGCTGACGATTTAAACGTTGCAGCCTTTGCCTAGCACGGCACCGGTGGGGCATACGTGAAAACAGTTACCGCATTCATCGCAGCGTTCGCCTCGTATGGTGTAGGGCTTGCCGGGAGTGAGGGCTTTAAATGTGCAGGTGTCGAGGCAGGTGCCGCATGCGATGCAGTTGTCGCTGATGGAAAAGCCGGGTACTTCGAAGGTGTCGCCACCGAATGCGAAGCGTTCCCGGTAAATCTTGTGGTCGCGGTTGACCATTGCGAAGTCGTAATCGTAACGCTCGCCGTGGAAACGGTGTAGTACAAATACCCGTGTTTCGGGGTACTTGACAATGTCGTGGATAGCTACGTTAAAGTTTCGATCGTGCGGAGCTTTGGCTTGTACCTCCTCTAAAGAAATTTCGCGTACGTCGCCCGATACGCGCATTTGTATGCCGGGCTGAAAGAGCGGTAAGTTGTTCTCGTCGAACACGACTTTACCGAGCGTGCGCTCGCCAGCTACGCTAAGCTTGCCGCCGCATTTGAGTTGGCGATAAAATGGTTTTTCAGACATCGTGCGCAAGTAGAGTCCTTCGCTATCGAAAGCGAAGAAATGCGCAATGCGAGATTCAAGACTGCCTTCACTGTCGAGGGTAGAGAAACTACAACAACCAATTTCGTCAAAATTACGATATACCTCTTCGATGGTAAGCATTGAAGGTTCCTCTCGTGGTTTACTGGTTTGCTGGTAAGGGGATGATGCGTGCGCGCTTGGGGGTACTCCGTAATAGGTGATGACGTCTTGCGATGGCTTGCGCGTGTGCTTTCATCAGATCAAGCTTGAATAATTCGGTACAATCGACAGAAACATTAGAGACAGAGTTTGCGTCAATGATGCATGCTCCGTGGTCGCTTTCAATAATATCGAAACTACCAAACTCGATAGAAAGCGTTCTGGCTGCACCCTCTGCGGCGGTTTTGACTTCATCGCTGCAATTTTGGTAGATTTGATAGGTTGATCCCAAGTGATAGGCTGAAAGCCCACACGCGGCAATGCTGCGTTTCACCATAAGCGCGCAGACGCTATCTACCACTTCGATACGAGTGAGAAATTGTCGCGTAGGGATCACGTATTCCTCCACGATAAAGTTGATAGAGGGTGCGCCGGTTAAGAAAAGGCGTGCCTCGGTCTCGTTGTGCGCGATTGTGGTGTAGGTGGTGCGGCCCCCACAGTTTGGTTTAATGATGCAAGGATAAACAAATACTGTCGGGTTGAGATTGCTTGGTAGTGCACAGGCATAGAGTGCTGGCGTGACGAAGCCTGCGCTGGCTAGAATTTTCGTTGCGAGGTGCTTGTCGGTTTCGAAAAAGTGCGCACGACCCGGGTTGATGAGAGGAATGCCTAACTGTTCAGCAGCTTCAATAATGTAGGGCATGCGGTCAAGCGACGCCTGGTGGTTGCGGAATTGAGCACTTGCGAATACGCGGCTCACTAATAAATCACAAGCGAGTGCCTCTGTCTCGGCCGCAGCGTCTTCCATATTGATTAGGCGCGAGGGAACACCACAAGCCTCAATTTCGGCTAGGAGTTTATGGTCGGACCATTCATTGGACTCAAACAAAATGCCAATCACTAGATGCTCCATTCCAAAAGCTTGCTGAGGAATCGCTGGAGCTCAGGCGTTTCGGGATGGTCGAATAGCCGTGTACTATCGCCGTATTCCAGAAGCGAGCCTCCGTGAAGGAAGGCCACTTTGTCGCAAGCGTGGCGAGCAAAGCCCATCTCGTGGGTGACCACGATGAAACGCGTCCCGGTTTCTTTGAGGCTGTGAATGGTGTCGAGTACGTCGTTGGTGAATTCGGGGTCGAGGGCGCTGGTGGGTTCATCCAGAAGCAGCATTTTCGGACGCGCTGCCACCGCGCGTGCAATGGCGACACGTTGTTGTTGGCCTCCGGAAAGTTGCGCTGGATGCTTGCTTCTTTCGGTGTCGAGCCCAAAATGAACAAGGAGTTCGGCCGCACGTTCTTCTGCTTGATATGAGGTATAGCCGTGGACGACACGCAGGGGTAACGCGATGTTTTCAAGGGCGGTGAGGTGGTGGAACAGTCCGCTGTTTTGGAACACGAACCCTAATTGTGCGCGATAGTTGGGTAGCGTACGCGGAGTGTAATCAATGGTTGCGCCATCAAGCGAAACCGTGCCACTGGTGGGAGTCAACAGTCCTCCGACGATGCGCAACAGGGTAGATTTTCCCCCACCAGAGGGGCCAATAATGGCAAGCGTCGATACGTTGTCATCGAAGTTGATACCGCGTAGAACTTCTGTGCCTTCGAATTGTTTGGAAAGCTTCTCTATTTTAATGTGCATAGGTGAGCCTCTTTTCAAAAAAGCGGCTGACGAACATGATAGGAAGTGTTAGGCACAGATAGAGGGCTCCCAGCAGCATGAAGCAGCCAAACAGGTTGAAGTTGGTAGCGCTAATTTCACGCATGACTTGCGTAAGCTCAATAACGGCAATGACGGACAGAAGCGACGAGTCCTTCACGATGGTGGCGAATTGGCCAGTGAGGGCGGGCAGGGTGCGTGCGATCAACTGAGGAACAATCACATGGCGGATTTTCTGCCACCGCGTGAACCCCACCGCATCAGCTGCTTCCAGTTGACTTACATCGAGGGAGAGTAGGCTACCGCGTACAATTTCGGCAATATAGGCACCGGCGAAAACCGACAGAATAATGATGCCGGCTACCACCTTATTGTCAATGCCCCAGGCTGTGCCGATGATGTAGTAAAACAGGTAGATTTGCGCCAATAGGGGAGTGCCGCGCACAATTTTCACGTAGAGGTCGCATAGGTAGCGCACGGGTAAAATGCGGCAGCTCTGTCCCACGGCCACGGGAAGCCCGATGACGAGGCTAATCACGAGGCTTGCTGCGGATAACTCAATGGTTAGCAGAAAGCCGTCAAGGATGCGCGTGCGGTATTGTGTTACGAAATCGAAGTTCAGGGTAATGCCTGCCATGCCGAGTGATACCCAGAAAAGCGCAACAACTACAAGACAGACTAAGAGGTAGTTCGCAAGTCCTTTTCCCCATGATGCTGGCTGTTTTGTCTGAGTCATGAAAAAGTTAGCGAGAGTAGAAAGAGCTTTCACAACGTGCCTTTCTTGAGTGGATTGAGGGGTGGCCTTGTTTGGGGGACAGTTTTGTTTGCAAGGCTGCCTCTCATAGAAGCTGGATTGCGGGAGACTTCTCGTAAAAAATGTGGTGAGGTTAAGCAAAGTCAAAGAACCACTTAAAGCCGAGTTCGTCAAAGGATGCCTTTTCGGCAGCAAGATGCTTTTCGGTCAGACGGTCGAACTCGCCGTTTTCCTTGGAAGCGGCAATGAACTCGTTCAGTTGTTTTAGTAGCTCGTCGTTGCCCTTTTTAACGGCAACTCCCCAAGACTCAGGGTCTTGAAAGGGGATGAATACTGCTTTGGTGGTATCGGGATTTTTCTGGTTATTGCGATAGATAGTAAGTTGGTCATAAAGGAACCCATCTGACTTGCCCTGTACTACCTCGGTGACGCATGCGCTCTCGTCGGCTAAGCGTACAATTTCGGCATTCGTGAGATTTTTTGTAGCATACACATCTCCCGTAGAACCGGTTTTTACTGCCACCTTTTTACCTGCTTGATTGAGATCGTCAATGGTGGCAATGTTGGATTTTGCGTTCGCAAGGATGGCAAGTTGAGCTTCTGCGTAGGGGCTACTGAAAGCGACCTGTTCTTTGCGAGTGTCGGTAATGGTGATAGAGCTTATGACGCAGTTCACTTTACCGGTTTGCACGGAGGGGATAAGCCCGTCGAATGCAGTATTTTCAATACGGACGTCGTAGCCGTATGCCGCGCCGAAGTCTTTCATAAGGTCGACGGAAACGCCACTCGGCTCGCCTGCGTTATCCTTGGTTTCAAAGGGAGGATAAGCTAATTCCATACCTACGGTGAGAGTTCTGCTGCCGTTTGTTGAGGCGCTTTGGTCTGAGGTGGCAGGCTCATTTGAGGAGCAACCGCTTAGGCACATAAGCGCTGTTGCAACAAACGCTACTACAACAAGTGCCCCCTTTAAATGTTTGAGTGTGACACTCATGCACGTTCTCCTTCCAGTGCTGTTTTGAAATTGTCTTGCATAGTGCGCAAGACGTTATTGAGGGTGGTGAGGTCGTTTTCCTCGATGCCGCGCACTTGGATTTCGCAGAGATCGTTCGAAATGCTTTCGAAGGCTGGTTGTAGTTGTTGACCTTTGGGGGTGAGTGACACGAGGGTAATGCGTTTGTCGTCGTTGAGCTTTGATGTAGTTACATAGCCTGCGGCCGCAAGTTTTTTTATGAGGGCCGTTACGGTGGAGGGGTCTCGGTCGATGCGCTGGGCTAAGTCGCTCATGGGTAATTCGTCGTGGGCGAAAAGTTGAACAAGAATATCGCCATGGGATGGCGCTATTCCCACAAGTCCCTGCTGTTCAAGGCGTGCGATAAGGAATCGGTTGGCCAATGCCAGAGTGCGTGAGAGCTGATTGACCGTGTCTTGCAAGGGTGCGCTCCTTTCTTCGAGGGTGAAGCGGGGGTTAGTATACTTTGATGTCAAAGTAATGTCAACGAGAATGGGAGTAAGATAAACGTTGGGGGAAGCGAAGATAAGGTGGGTGTGGTCACTCGAATGGGGATATGGGATCATGATCTTCAATAGGCACTAGTTATGGACAGAAAGGCTTCGATTCTATAGATTTTGGGCACGTGTAGACCAACCTCCTCGGCACGTCTTATAAAGTGCCTGCTCAAAGACTTGACGACGCGGTTATCTTTAACGGGGGATAAAGAATGGGCACGCTTTTGTCCCAAAGCAAACGGACGGGCCGTAGTTTCGGATATCTTATCCCACCTCTTATACCACCTCTTGCCCAGTCTCGGATGCCGTGCCCGATCTCGGTCTTAGCGCTCGGTCCATAGTCGTGCTTCTACGTAAAAGTTTTCTAAGGTTTACTTTTGTGCGGTCGTCCGCTATTATTTGTTAGCCTAGGGAAACAAATGGAGGGATATCGTGAAGCGAGTAAAGCGAAATTTGAACAAACTTTCCAGCGATGGCGGGCGGGGTAACATTGATGTTGTTCTGTGCTCGCGCGTTGCCGAATCAAAAGAGGCTGCTGCGAAGAAACGGAGCCACCCACGTGATCGTCGTCCACGTGCGGTGCGGCTGGCTTGGGCAACAGGTGGATTCTTGGCGTTTGGTCTAGGAGCTTTAGGGGCGGTGCTCCCCCTATTGCCCACCATTCCGTTTCTTTTGGGTGCGGCGTTTTGTTTTGCACGTAGCTCTGAAACGCTGGATCAATGGTTTCGCTCTACAAAACTCTATCGAGAGGTGCTTCAAGGTTATGTGGCTCGTCGTGCTATGACCTTGCGCTCTAAAGTTATGTTGCTTGCCCCTGTCACGATCTTATTGGGTGTTTCCTTTCTGTTTATGGAGGGTGTTCCTGTGGGTCGTGCTTTGGTGATGCTCGTGTGGGTAGCCCATATTGTCTATTTCGGATTCGTGGTAGAAACAGCACGGGACAACGCGTCCGTCGTAGATATTGAGGGCGGGCGATAGGGATGTTCGACAAGCGTCTGTTTGCGCTTGTGCCTGAGGCACGCAAGCATATTGCTGCAAGCGTTATGTTCCGATGGCTAGGGCTCGTAGCTACCATTGCCTTGTTTGTTTTGGTGGGCTCCTTTCTGCAAGAACTACTTGCTTCCCCTGCTGCTTTTGCGCAGGGTCCCTTCGTCGCAGCATGTGCAGCCGTAGCGATAGCGGTACGCATGGCCTGTACCGATTGGTCTCAAAAACAAGGTCTTGCCGCTGCGGCAGTAGCCAAGCAGGTTGTGCGTCAGCGCCTGTACGACAAGCTTGTCAAGCTTGGCCCTGCATACAGCGAGTGGGTGGCTACGGCTGAGGCAGTGCAGCTTAGTGCCGAAGGTGCTGAACAATTAGAAAGTTACTTCGGCTTATATTTCCCTCAGCTATTCTATGCAGCTCTTGCCCCGGTCACGTTGTTTGTCTGCTTAGCGCCGCTGTGTACTCCGGCTGCGGCGGTGCTGCTTGCCTGCGTGCCGCTTATTCCCCTTTCTATTGTGGGTGTGCAAAAGCTTGCCAAGCGAGTTATGCGCAATTATTGGGGTGCCTATACCGATCTAGGTGGGGCGTTTCTGGATAATTTACAAGGCCTTACCACGCTCAAGATATATCAGGCCGATGCGTCGCGTCATCAGGCAATGAACCAGGAGGCCGAGCGTTTCCGCAAGGCGACCATGAACTTACTTTCGATGCAGCTGAATTCTATTACTATCATGGACTTACTTGCTTACGGCGGTGCTGCGGTAGGTATCGTGGTGGTTCTGGCTCAGCACGGTGCTGGCGTGGTTACCTTCGGCGGGGCGTTCTCTCTTGTGTTTTTATCGGCCGAGTTTTTCTTGCCTATGCGTCTGTTGGGATCATTCTTTCATACAGCCATGAACGGCATGGCTGCAGCCGAGAAAATATTCGCCATCTTAGATGCACCTGAGCCGCGTAATGGTGCGCGGGTGGTTGATTATCAGCACGTCGACGTGGTGTGTAAGGGTGTGGGCTATTCCTACGATGGTGAGCGTAAGGTGCTTTCTGGCATAAACTTCGCCGCGCCTGCGCGAGGGCTTACCGGCATTGTGGGCGAGAGCGGGTCAGGAAAGACCACCCTTGCTGGTGTGTTGTCGGGGCGTATTGATGGTTATGATGGATGCGTAGAGGTGGGCGGCGTAGACGTGCGCGCGTTATCGTTTGCCTCACTCACGGAAACCGTGACCACCGTGCCGTCGTGTAGCTACCTTTTTAAGGGAACGGTGCGAGAAAACTTGCAGCTTGCCAACCCTCACGCATCCGATGAGGAACTGTGGACCGCATTGGAGGCCTGTCGCTTGGACGCATTTGTGCGGGAAGCAGGCGGCCTTGAAGCTGTTGTGGCCGAGCAGGGTTCAAATTTGTCGGGAGGTCAGCGTCAGCGCCTTGCCGTGGCGCGAGCACTGCTGCATGACGCTCCTCTTTACGTGTTTGATGAAGCTACGTCAAATGTGGATGCGGAAAGCGAACAAGCCATTCTTGACGTGATTGCCGAACTGGCAAAACGAGCATCGGTCATCATGATATCTCATCGTTTGGCGGCTGTGCGTCATGCCGATTGCATTTATGCTCTCGATGCGGGTCGACTTGCCGAGGTGGGGTCTCATGATGAGCTTATGGGGGCGGGTGGAGTGTATGCGCGACTATGGAACATGCAGATTGAATTAGAGTCGTATTCGAGCAATTTACAGACATCTTGTGCAAGGGAAGTACCTGCACCTACAGCTGAGAACCGCGAGCGGACGGGGGTCGCTTCTTCGTTTGCTTGCGCTGCGGCTACGATTCCCCTGCGTAAGCGCTCGCACGCTTCGGTCATGCTTGGCATGCTAAAGCTAGCTCGTCCGCTCGTACCTTGGATGATTCTTGCTATTGCTCTGGGCGTGTTGGGTTTTGGGTCGGCTATTTTCCTTACCGTATTTGCTGCTTATGCACTGCTCGACCAAAGTGGTATGCCTCAGCTGGTGGCAGGAGGCACGGCGGTGGTGGGTATCGTGTGCTGCGGATTACTGCGTGGCCCTTTGCACTATGGCGAGCAAATGTGTAACCATTATCTGGCATTTAAGTTGCTTGCACTTGTGCGTGACCGTGTGTTTGGTGCGCTGCGCCGCCTTGCCCCCGCGAAACTTGAGGGGCGTGCTAAAGGGGATCTCGTGTCGCTTATTACGTCGGATATTGAACTAATGGAGGTGTTCTACGCCCATACAATCTCTCCGATTGTTATTGCGGCGTTGGTGTCGGTAGGCATGGTTGCGTTCATCAGTTTTGTTTCGCCGATATTGGGCGTACTGGCACTGGTGGCTTATGTGGTGGTGGGGGTGGGTGTACCGCTTGCGGCGTCGCACACTGCTGGTAACGACGGACGTACCCTGCGTGAAGGCATGGGGTCTTTGAATGCGTTCGTGCTGGATAGCCTGCGGGGTTTGAGTGAGACGTTGCAGTATGGGCGCTCGGCCGAACGTTCATGTGAGCTCGCGCGCAGCATGACTCAACTTTCCGAAGTAGAGAAACGGCTGAAGGGCAAGGCATCCTTGTTCGGGGCGCTCACCAGTGCACTTGTCATGTTTTTCGACCTGGTGATGGTAGGTGCGGCAGCGACTTTACATGTAGAAGGGCTGATAGACTTTGGTGGTGCGGTTATTGCCATTTCGGCTCTTCTGTCGTCATTCGGGCCCTTAGTTGCGGTAGCAGACCTAGGCTCATCGCTGCAACAGACACTGGCTTCTGGAGCCCGCGTACTCGATTTGCTTGAGGAACAGCCGCAGACTCAGGATGTGTCTGACGGAGAGAACTTAGAAGGTTTTAGTGGTGCGAAGGTGCGACGTGTTGATTTCTCCTACGGTGGCAATCGTGTACTGGAGCGCGTCGATATGTGCATTGAGTCCGGTTCGATTGTTCACCTGGCGGGGCCAAGTGGGTCTGGTAAGTCTACTTTACTTCGGCTTCTTATGCGTTTCTGGGATGTTGAACGAGGTGTTGTGGAGTTAGGGGGCGCTGATATTAGGCGGATAAATACTGCAAGTTTACGTGCCTCTCAGGGCTACATGACGCAAGATACCCACCTGTTCTCGGGTACTATCGGAGAAAATATCCGTCTTGCAAAACCATCAGCCACCCCGAACGAAGTAGCAGAGGCATGCCGTAAGGCTGCGCTGTCTCGTTTTGTTGAAGACTTACCACACGGTCTCGATACGCAGCTTGGTGAGCTGGGTGAAGGGCTTTCGGGTGGTGAGCGTCAGCGGCTGGGGTTGGCACGTGCTTTTCTTCATGATGCCCCTCTTATGCTGTTAGACGAACCCACATCGAACCTTGATGCACTTAATGAGGCGGAGGTGCTGCGTGCCCTTGAGCAGCATAGAGGCAATTCGACTATCGTTTTGGTAAGTCATCGTGCATCAACGGCAGCTGTGGCCGATGAGGTGTATACCGTTGCGGATGGCCGCGTGAGTAAGGAGACCTCTCAGGGATAAGGCTCGGTTGTTTCTTGTGCGCAAACGGCCTGTTACGATGCGTAAACGTCTTTCATGCAATCGCCGCGCGTCAAGAGGGTGCGGTACAATAGTTGGTAATCATGGCGGCGGTGCGTATGGTCGCGGCGTGCTGCGTAAACTATTAGATAAAGGAGTGTGACGCATGGAAACGGCGAAGAAGAGGGATTGGGGACTTGTTGTTGCGGGTATTTTGCTTGTTATCTGCGCATTCTTCATCATATTGATGCCTGGTCTGACGTTGATTACGCTCACCGCTATTGCCGGTGCGGGTTTCTTGGTCTCGGGCATTTTCGACATCGTCAACTATGTACGGTTCCATAAACAAATGAACCTGTCGGGGTGGGCTATTGCGTATGCGATTCTTGATATTGTTCTGGGTCTAATGTTGCTGCTGCATCCGTTGGCTCTTGCGGGTGTTATTCCTTGGATGGTAGGCATTTTCTTTGTGGTGTTTGGTATTTTCGAAATCATTGCTTCCTTCAAGATTAAAAGCGCTGGTGTATCTATGTGGGGTTGGATGTTGTTCTCGGGCATTATTAGCGTGCTGTGCGGCATTACATTCTTCGTGAACCCGGCCACCTTTAGCATCTTCTTGGCTGTGTTCGTGATGATGCGTGGTATTTCACTGGTGTTTTATGGATGGAATACCAGCAAAGGGCTTCTTGCTTAATGCGGAAATGCGCTGTTCAGTGTGTTGTGCTGATGCGATTTTAACGGCAATTTTGCCGCGATAAGCTCTCCTGAATCAAGTACTGCCTCGCCTGTTTTGAGGTTGTGTGGCGTGGTAAAATCATAGCGAAAAGACGAGAAGGCCCCGCGTTTGGGGCCTTCTCCACATAACGGGCAGAGGCATTGACGACGGAGACGGTTATGAAGGACGAGCAGCAGAATTTGTTGGGCGAGCGAGCACTTGCTCAGATTGCGAGCGACCCCGAGGCACGTATTGAGGCGCTGCGACGAGAAGTCGAGCATCATACGTATCTCTACTATGCTCAAGATGCTCCTGAGATATCAGACGGCGCGTTCGACTCGCTCATGCGAGAGTTACGCGAGTTGGAGGCGGCTCATCCCGAGTTCTACGACGATGCTAGTCCTACCCAACGGGTGGGTGGCTTTGTGGGCGAGCAATTTGCTCCGGTGCGCCATGCGCGACGCATGTATTCATTGGATAATGCTATGGACTTAGGCGAGCTTGATGCCTGGCTTGAGCGCGTTATCGAGGCGTTTGGCCGCATGGTGCCCGTGGTATGCGAGCTGAAGATAGATGGGTCTTCAATCGCATTAACCTATGAGGACGGGCGACTTATCCGCGCGGCTACGCGCGGCGATGGTACGACTGGTGAAGATGTGACGGCCAATATGCGTGCGGTGAGGGATGTGCCTCTGCGCCTTCGTCCGAATGCGTTAGCGGGGTTGAAAAATGGCACTGCTGCCATTGAACTGCGCGGTGAGGTGTACCTTCCCAAAACTAGCTTCGAGGCGCTAAACGAGGCAGCTCTCGCGCACGGCAAGCAGGCATTTGCGAACCCGCGTAACGCCGCTGCGGGTAGCTTGCGACAGAAAGATGCCAGCATTACTGCGGGGCGCGATTTGTCTACATTCATCTATGCTGTGGCAGATGAGCGTACTCTTTCTGCCTCTGGTCAAGGGGAGCTGCTGCAATGGTTGCGCGAAGCAGGGTTTCATGTGAACCCTGATGTGAAACTCTGCAAGACGGTGGCAGAGGTGCATGCTTTTTGTGAGCAGGCTATCCTGCGCCGCGAGAGCCTGCCTTACGAGATTGATGGCGTGGTGGTTAAGGTGGACTCGTTCTCTCAGCAGGAGGCTATGGGCTATACAGCGCGCGCGCCACGCTGGGCTATTGCATTCAAATTTCCGCCCGAAGAGAAAACTACCCTGTTGCGTGATATAACCGTGCAAGTGGGACGTACGGGCAAACTGACGCCAGTGGCAGAGATGAACCCGGTAGTGGTTGCTGGCTCCACGGTGGCACGCGCTACGTTGCACAACGTTGACGAGGTGCACCGCAAAGACGTACGTGTGGGTGATACGGTTATTGTGCGCAAGGCTGGCGATGTTATTCCCGAGGTGCTGGGGCCGGTGTTGGCGTTGCGCCCCGCCAATGCGATTGTGTGGCATATGCCCGAGCGGTGTCCGTCGTGTAACTCGCCGGTAATTCGCGAGGAGGGTGAGGTAGATTACCGTTGCATTTCTATCGACTGTCCTGCACAGGCGCTTGAGCGTTTGTTGCATTGGTCTAGCCGGGGAGCGCTGGATATCGATGGTATGGGCGAAGAGATTGTGTCGCGTCTGGTGGAGGCTGGTCGGTTGAGCGATGTAGCCGACTACTATACGCTTGACGAGGTGGAGCTGTCGTTGCTTGATATGGGCCGCGTTAACAAGGACGGTGAACCTATACGTCTGGGTGAAACAGTGGCGAAGAAAGTAGTGGCTGCGATTGATGCTAGCCGTACGCGCCCGTTTGCGCGTGTTTTGTTCGGGTTGGGCATACGGCATGTGGGCAAAACTATTGCTGAAGTACTGGCGCGTACGTATCCTACGATCGAGGCGCTTATGGCTGCAAGTGAGGAAGATCTGGCTGCTATTGATGGCATTGGTCCTAAGATTGCCCGAACAACATATTTGTTTTTGCGTACTCCCGACAACGTGGCTGTAATTGAACGCCTACGTGAGCTGGGCGTGTCGATGGAAGATCATGTTCTTGAAGTGAGTGAGCAGTTGCCTCAGACACTTTCGGGTCTTACCTTCGTATTGACGGGAAGTTTGGTAGAAAGTGGTATGACGCGCGATGAGGCAGGTGCTGGCCTGAAGGCACGCGGTGCCAAGGTGTCGGGTAGTGTGTCGAAGAAAACCAGCTTTGTCGTGGCGGGTGAAGCTGCTGGATCGAAGTACGACAAGGCCGTCGAACTGGGTGTTCCGGTGTTGGATGAGACGGCATTGCAGCATATTCTTACAACGGGTGAGGTGCCAGTAGAATCGTAGGAGTGTAAAAAAACTTCGAGCAGATACCTCCGTTCGCCGAGCAAGTTACGAATTCTAAGAAAGTAACAACATACCATGAGGTCCTATGCTAGAGTGTGTTACGCAATTTGAATACGTAACACCACAGAAGCTCTATGGCATGTGGTCGAACTCGGGAGGAATTATCGAAATGGCTACTTTAACGCGGCGAGATTTTGCAAAACTCACAGGAGCGACGGCTGCTACGTTGTCGCTAGGCGGAATATTGGCTGGTTGTGCAAACAGTGAAGCAAAGTCGAGTGCCGGCGCTGGAGCAGTGTCTGAGGCGGATGCTCCGTCGCAGGTTATCGTATCTATGACGAAGGGTTCTGAGCCGGCGGGTGGCTTTGACCCCATGGTGTCATGGGGTTGCGGCGAGCATGTGCACGAGCCTCTTATCCAGTCGACGCTTATCACGACCACCACTGATCTCGATTTTCAAAACGACCTTGCTACGTCCTATGAGTGTTCTGAAGATGGTATGGCATGGACATTCTCTATCCGTAAGGATGTTAAGTTCAGTGACGGTACGCCCCTTACGGCACGTGACGTTGCCTTTACGATTAATGGCATAGTGAACTCGGAAGCATCAGAATGCGATATGTCTATGGTTAAAGAGGCTGTTGCTAAAGATGACGTCACGGTTGTCGTGACCATGACGAAGCCTTTTAACGCACTATTATATACGCTTGCCGTAGTGGGTATCGTTCCGGAACATGCTTATGACAAGGGGTATGGCGATAAACCTATCGGATCGGGCCGTTACCTGCTGGAGCAGTGGGATAAGGGTCAGCAGGTTATTCTTAAGGCGAATCCCGATTATTACGGAGCTGCGCCGAAGATCGAGCGTGTTGTGGTGGTGTTTATGGAAGAAGACGCTTCCCTTGCTGCGGCACAGTCCGGTCAGATTGATGTGGCTTATACCTCTGCGACCTTTGCCGCCAATCAGCCAAATGGTTACGACCTATTGAACTGCAAGTCGGTTGACTCTCGTGGTATTTCGCTTCCAACCGTTCCTGCAGGTGGCACGAAGAAAGACGAAAAGGGAACGTACAATATTGGCAACGATGTTACGTGTGATCTTGCCGTGCGTCAGGCTATCAATTACGGTGTAGATCGCGAAGAGATGATTAAAAACGTTATAAATGGCTACGGTACGGTTGCTTACAGCGTGGGAGACGGCATGCCTTGGTCTTCGCCCGATATGAAATGTACAACCGATGTAGAAAAGGCCAAGAAGCTGCTCGATAACGGTGGTTGGGCACTAGGTGCGGATGGCATTCGTGAAAAGAATGGTACGCGCGCTTCGCTTACTCTTTTTTACTCTGCCGGCGACACCGTGCGTCAGGGTATTGCGGAAGATTTCTCAAACCAGATGAAGAATCTTGGTATTGAAGTGTCTATCAAGGGAGTTAGCTGGGACGATTTGTACCCGCATCAGTTTAGCGATTTGGTAGTGTGGGGTTGGGGAACCAATGCTCCTACCGAGACCTACAATCTGTTCTATTCTAAGGGTACCGGCAACTACGCCTGCTACGAAAGTGCGACGACGGATGCATACCTCGACGAGGCGCTTGCCCAGACAAGCGTAGAGGACTCGTTTGCATTATGGCAGAAGGCACAATGGGATGGAACCTCGGGTATTGCCCCTCAAGGCGATGCGCCATGGGTGTGGTTTGCGAACATTGACCATTTGTATTTTGCTAAGGATAACCTGAGGGTCGCTGAGCAAAAGCCGCATCCGCACGGACATGGCTGGTCGCTCGTAAATAACGTTGACCAGTGGAGCTGGGCTTAGGTTATAGTAGTTTTCATGCCTCAGTTTATTCTTCGGAACATATTCAAATTTGTCTTACTTATGATTGCCGTGAGTCTGGTAACGTTTGTGTTGGTAAGTGTATCTCCTATCGATCCAGTTCAGGCTAATATAGGCCAGACGGCCTATCTTAATATGAGCGAGGCAAAGCGAGCTCAGTTGGCAGAGTACTGGGGTGTGAACACGCCTTTGTGGGAGCGTTATGCAAGCTGGTTTACGGGTTTGCTGCACGGTGATATGGGTATGTCGCTTCGATACAATGCTCCCGTGCTTGAGGTAATTGCCACGCGGGCGGTGAATTCACTAGCCCTTATGGCTACGGCTTGGGTGGCCAGTGGTGTGTTGGGGTTCGGGCTGGGTATATTGGCTGGAGCGAATCGCGGTAAATTAGTGGATCGTATCGTGAAAGGCTACTGCTTTCTCTTGGCTTCGGTGCCCACGTTTTGGTTAGGCCTTCTGTTTCTTATTGTGTTCTCAGTGTGGTTAGGATGGTTTCCGTTCGGATTCTCGGTGCCTCTTGGGGTGTCCGCTTCTGAGGTAACCTTTGCCGATGCGCTCCATCATCTTGCCCTTCCGGCTTTAACTTTGTCGGTGGTGGGTGTGGCGAATATTGCACTGCATACGCGCGAGAAGACTATTGATGTGCTGGAGAGTGATTACGTGCGGTTTGCCCGTACGCGTGGTTTGTCTACCTGGGGCGCGTTGCGCCGGCATGGGCTGCGCAACCTTGCCCTGCCGGCATTGACGTTGCAGTTTGCGGCGATCTCGGAAATATTTGGTGGCTCGGTCTTGGTTGAACAGGTATTTTCATATCCAGGGCTCGGGCAAGCAGCGGTCACGGCTGGTCTTGGCGGCGATGTGGCTCTGCTGGCAGGTATCACACTATTTTCGGCAGCATTCGTGTTTGGTGGTAACCTCATAGCTAATATGTTGTACGGCGTGGTGGATCCTCGTATGCGAAAGGGGACCCGCCGTGGATAACCCGGTGTTACATGCTCCCCTTACTGCTCGGGTGGGAAATAGAAAACTCACGCTTGTGGCGTTTGTGGTGGCTTTAGGCGCGCTTGCTGCGGTGGTGGTGGCGGGCGTTGCCGTAACGGAGGCTGCTACAGCAACCGACTTTTCGATAAAAAATTTACCCCCCAGCATAAGCCATCCGTTCGGTACGGATTGGATGGGCCGCGATATGCTGCTGCGCACGCTCGCGGGGTTGTCCACCAGTGTTCTTGTGGGCCTTTTGGCAGCGGGTGTATCGTCAATTATTGCGCTTATTTTGGGCGCAGCTGCGGCACTCGGCGGCAAAAAGGTTGACGCTGCAGTTACGTGGCTTATCGATCTTACGATGGGCGTGCCACATATTGTGTTGCTCATTCTTATATCGTTTGCTTTGGGAAAAGGTTTCTGGGGAGTGACTATCGGTGTGGCCGTGACGCACTGGCCGAGTCTTGCTCGCGTTGTTCGTGCTGAAATACTGCAATGCAAGCAGTCTACGTTTGTGGCGGCAGCGCGTAAGTTGGGAAGAAGTCCCCTACGTATTGCGACGCAACACATGGTGCCCTATGTGTTGCCGCAGTTCATCGTGGGTCTGATTCTGCTGTTTCCTCATGCCATTTTGCATGAGGCTGCCATTACGTTTCTGGGGTTTGGTTTGCCGCCCGAACAGCCTGCCATTGGTGTAATTCTTAGTGAATCGATGGCATACTTGTCCGCTGGTATGTGGTGGCTCGCGGTATTCCCGGGTCTCGCCTTGGTGGCTACGGTGCTTTTGTTTGATGTTGCGGGCTCCAATTTGCGTAAACTTGTCGACCCCCACAGCTCGCAGGAATAGGGGGTCGGTATGGACAAAAATAACCGTCATGAATCAACGATACCGGGGGTTATGCACGAAGCGACACTCCACGAAGATGCGCAGGTGCATCATCATCACCGGCATGCGTCCGCATCTCGTCATGCGCACGGTCATCACTTACTGCAAGTTGAAGACTTAAGTGTGAGCTTTCGTATGTACGACGAAGATGCCCCCTTCTTCCGTGCTAAACAGCGCAAGGTAGAGGTTTTGCACAATTTGAGTATCTCGGTTCATGCGGGCGAGGTTGTAGCCGTAGTGGGTGCATCGGGATCGGGAAAAACGCTGCTGGCCGATGCCATTATGGGACTCTTTGAACCAAATGCTACCGTATGTGGTCGCATCTGGTTCGATGGTCAGCCTCAAGATGCAGCTTCGCTTGCATGCTTACGGGGAAACGGTGTGTCACTTGTGCCGCAAAGCGTCAATCATTTAGATCCCCTTATGAAAGTAGGGCGTCAGGTAGAAGGATTCTCTCATGCTAGAGCTGTGCAGTCAGATCGTCGTAAGTTGCGCGAAGAGTTGTTTGCTCGTTACGGTTTGACGCAAGACACCGCGGGTCTTTATCCTCACGAGTTGTCGGGCGGCATGGCGCGCCGTGTGCTGTTGTGCTGTGCGCTTATGGACAATCCACGCGTTATTGTGGCCGATGAGCCTACCCCCGGTTTAGATCTTGACTTGGCCGTGCAGGCCCTTGCGGATTTCCGTGCATTTGCCGATGAGGGTGGCGGTGTGTTGCTTATTACTCACGATATTGAGTTAGCCTTGCGGGTAGCAGACCGTGTTGCCGTGTTTAAGGATGGTACAGTGGTGGAAGAGACAGCCGTTGCCAATTTCGCCAGCCCCGATTTGCTGGAAGATCCGTTTAGCCGAGAACTTTGGCATGCGCTACCCGAACACGACTTCGCTGTTCCTGAGCAACAAATGTCTTGCGCTGAAGCAGACGACCGGATGGAGGAAGGCTGCTCATGTTAGAGGCGCAGAACCTATCGTTTGGGTATGGCACAAAGCCCCTTTATGAAGGATTCAACCTGGCTGTTGAATCTAATGAACGTGTAGCCTTGAGTGCACCATCAGGGTTCGGTAAGACGACGCTCTGTCGGTTGCTTGCTGGCTATGAACGTCCAAGTGCGGGAAGCATTCTTGTTGATGGAGAGCCTCTTCCGAAGCGAGGGGTATGTCCTGTGCAAATGATTTGGCAACACCCCGAGACGGCGGTTGACCCGCGTATGCGCATGGAGCAAACCCTCGCTGAAGCAGGTGGCGCATCGGTCGATCTTCTTAATGCGCTCGGTATTCAAGATCGTTGGCTTTCACGCTACCCGCATGAGTTGTCGGGCGGAGAGCTCCAGCGTTTCTGTATTGCACGCGCTTTTGCCGTACAGCCCCGTTACCTTATAGCCGATGAGGTATCGACTATGCTTGACGCGGTGACGCAAGCTCAGATATGGCGCTTTCTCGTGTCTGAAACTCAATCCCGAGGCATCGGTCTCATATTCGTATCCCATTCTCCCGCGCTTACTGAGCGGGTTGCTACACGGGTGGTTAACCTGGGGTAAGGCTGATCTGGCTGAAGGGGCTATCTCTTTCATAGCGGTAATCGCTTGGCGAAGTCGAATCACTCTTCTATCGCCTGCACGCTGTATGTAATCGTTTTCTCTCGAATTTCCACCTTTCCAACTCCCCACCTCGCTCCATCCCTCCTTCGCACCTCACTCCATCCTGCCTAACCTCTCTCATCGAGCGCCCTAGTCAATCTTCGCCAGTACGCGATACTCCCAGTCACCTTGGCCAAAAACGCGCCAGTACGTGATGCTCCCAGTCACCTTGGACAAAAACGCGCCGATTCTTTATCCTCGGAAAAGGGTCGTTAAGCATCCACGATTTTGACCAGGGGATTCATAAAGTGCATCAGAATGAAGAGTTTCCATGTGCTAAAAATCTACAGAGTCGGGACGTTTTTGTCCATGACCTATATGCTTAGGTATAAGCCTCCCGTCGAGCCTCATTTGTCCATGACTTTCATACTTAGGTAGAGGCAGACACTAGGCGACGCTCACGCCAGAAGCAAACAAGCTCCCCGCCAGCTACAAGTAGCACTCTCGTCAGTAGCGAGAAAGCAATGGAAGGAACGGCCACTCTCTTCTGTAATTATGCGTAAAAGAAAGAGTTAGATCGGAAAATAGCGTGTGGGCGTAAAATTAGAAACTCGTGCGAAAGACAGGTGGAAACTCGCATTAACGGCCCGCATTATCGCCTGCATTATCGTGATAAATACAGGTGCGGCCTTTATATTTGCAGTTGACTATATACTATTCAAAGAATAATATAAGGACAACTCATGCGTCGACAAAGTGCATGCTGGGGGTTTGCGTGGTCGGCATGATGGGTTCGCCGAGGGAAACCAGGGAAGGAAACATCAATGAAGAAGCATATTCGCATAGTACTAGCGGCCGTGTGCGCGTTCGCCCTTGTGGGTGCATTTGCGCTGGCTGGCTGCTCGTCGCCCGAGCAGAAGTCCGAGCCTCAGCAAAGTCAAGAACCGGCAAAGGACGAAAAGCATGAGGCGGTTGAGCTGCAGCTGTTTGCTGCAAACTCGCTTTCGAAAGCTATGGATGCCGTGCAGCAACTCTATGCCAAAGATCATAGCTGGGTTACCTTTAAGGACACTCAGTATCTCTCTTCCGGAGAGCTGAACGAGCAACTAGCGGGTGGAGCGTATGCTGATGTGCTCATCTCAGCTTCAAAGAGCAAGATGGACGAGGCTGTAGAGAAGGGTTACGTCAATCAGACCACGCGCTTCGATATGTTCAAGAACGATTTGGTTATGGTGGTGGGTGAAAATTCGGCTTTGGCGGGCAAAGAACTTACGCTCAACGATATTGCTTCAGGTAACTACACCGTAGGTATTGGTGATGACTCTGTTCCGGCTGGCAACTATGCTAATCAGTCGCTCTCTACCGTGGGCTGCTATACCGATGCTAGCGGCAAGACTGGCAAGGACATTACGGGTACGGGCGGCAGCTACGAGGGTACGCCCCTGGCGGGTAAGGTGAACCTGCAAAGCTCAGTGGGCAACGTATGTAAGCAGGCTCAATCTGGTGCTGTGGATGTGGCGTTCGTGTACAGCTCTGACGTATACCGCTTCGGTGGTGTGAAAGTGGTGGGTACCGTACCTGCCGACACGCATAAGAATATTGTTTATCCTGCGGCAATTTGTGCGGACTCCAAGCAAGCTGAGGCCGCCTCCGCATTTCTCGACTGGGCAACCACCGACCCGCAGGCCATAAAGACATGGCAGGAGTGGGGCTTCGAGCTGGTTTCCTAAGCTAAACGCGCTAAACATAAGGTACGATATGCGGAAAAGGATGGGCGCACGTGCAGCCCATCCTTTCCGTGCGATAGGGACGACTATGGGGATCGATCTTGCCAATAGAGTTGAGATGCCACTGCGGGCGACGTATGTGCTCGCGTTTCGGGTATGTGCTTTAGCCTTCGTGGCGTTGCTTGTACTTGCTTGTTTACCGGGGGTTGCGCTTGCCACTGGCGGCGATGAGGGCGATGTAACGACGCCAACGTTAACGGCGGGCTCGTTATCGTCGGGTGCTGTTGCCGCCCAGGACAGCACAATCGCTGATGGTGAGGTGCTGGTAGACGCTGATGGGACTTCGGCCTCTCTTCCCGGAAGTCCGTTTGCCCTTGAGGGGTTTTCTCGCGCTCAGGTGGGCAGCAACAGTGAAGTGGGCGAAGGTTATGCAGGCTACCGCTACTATGTAAACGGCACGCCGGGTAGTATGGCTGTTATTGTTGCCGATAGCTGCATTGTCGTTTACGTACCGGCTTATACCGCTCAAGTGGTTGGTTTCGACGAAGGCTCTTCGGAAAGTCAGGCGTATCTCAAAACTCTTCTTGTTGCCCTGGATGCTGCAAATGCTAAAGGCGGCTCGGTGTTGTCGCGAGAAAGCAACTGGATATTCTCAAGCGATCCGATCGTAGAATACCAGGGTGTGCTCTTTAAATTTGACCAAGAACTGAAGGCGGGCCAGTACTATGCCACGGTTATAGGTGTGGATGGTTCCGACGTTACCAATCCCACCAATCCTGCTTATATGAAATTAGACCATGCCGACTTTGGCACTCTTGCATCTGCCTCTGACGTGCAAGTAGTTGCACCGCTTACTGGCATTGATGCGTTTATGGCGTTTCTTGCCGGCATTGATATGAGCCCGCTTTGGGTAACGTTAAAGACTACGCTTACGGCCATTGTATTTATCTTTATTCTTGGGCTTTTGGCTGCATACTTCAGCTTGCGCATCCCTGCGCGTGCGCAGGATATTGCCGATTCTATCTTTACGATTCCTATGGTTTTGCCGCCCACCGTGTGCGGCTTTTTGCTGTTGCTTGCATTTGGTAAGAATACGCCGGTGGGGCAGTGGTTTATGGATATTGGCTTTCCGCTTATTTTTAGCTGGCAGGCAACGGTATTGGCGGCGGTGGTAGTAGCATTTCCTTTGATGTACCGCAGCGCACGTGGTGCATTTGAGAACCTCGATCCAAACATGCTGGATGCTGCGCGTACGTTGGGGTGGAGCAACGCTAAGATATTCTTCAAATTAATGTTGCCACTTTCGTGGAGCTCTATCGCTGCAGGGACGGTGCTTTCGTTTGCGCGTGCCTTGGGTGAATTTGGTGCCACGCTATTTTTGGCAGGCAATTATTTGGGTATTACGCGTACGGTGCCTATCGCTATCTACTTCGAATGGATGAACGGCAACATAGATGTAGCTATTTTTTGGACCGTTGTTATTATGGTGTTCAGCTTTGTTGTTATATTGTTCATCAACCTCTGGGGCAGGCGCACCACGAAATACCGAAGGGGCGTGGGCGCATGAGCCTTGAAGTAGATATTAAAAAACGATTTTCATCATTCACGTTAGACGTAGCTTTTTCAGCCGAAGCTGAGACTCTGGGATTCTTGGGTGCATCGGGGTGTGGGAAGAGTTTAACGATGCGTTGTATCGCGGGCATCGAAACGCCCGACGAAGGACGAATTGTGGTGAACGGTCAGGTGTTCTTCGACTCTGAGAGACGCATTAATCTCAAGCCGCAGCAGCGAAAGACTGCACTGTTGTTCCAAAACTATATGTTGTTTCCAAATCTGACGGTTGCCGAAAACGTAGGTGCAGGAATTGGCCGCGAAATCGCTCGCGCTGATCGCGATAGCATCATAGCTTCCGAGCTTAAGCGCTTTGGTCTTGAGAGCTTCGACAAGCGTTACCCGGCGCAGCTTTCTGGCGGACAGCAGCAGCGTGTGGCTTTAGCCCGCATGCTGGCGGCGCATCCTGGCATTCTTATGTTGGATGAGCCGTTTAGTGCTTTGGATGCTCACTTAAAGGGCGTGCTGGAGCAAAATCTTGTGAGTCTCTTTGAGGCCTACGATGGCACGGTGCTCTATGTAAGTCATGATATTGATGAGGCATTGCGTTTCTGTGATCGCATTGCGGTGGTGGAGGCGGGACGTATTGTAGAATCGGGTTCTGGCGATGACCTTGTGAATAATCCGCGGTCACTTGCGGGCGTAAAACTGTCAGGCTGCAAAAATGCCACGCCTGCAACCTTTATTGCATCGCATCGTGTTCATCTGCCGAAATGGGGCGTGGATGTTGAGACGATGCAGGAAGTACCGCGTGACGTGACGCACCTAGGGGTGCGTGCCTTTTTCCTTGAGCGTGCCGACGGCCCAGGGCCTAATGCCTACCGTATGCGTGTTGACCGGGTGAGCGACTCTCGCTTTGACCGCACGGTATTGCTGGGTTTTCTTGATCGCATTGAAGATGCGGCTCCTACCGTTGGCGCCGATGAAGATGAAATGAAGTACCTGCACCAGCATTTGTTTTGGCGCGTAGACAAGTTGCAGGCAGCTCCTGGTGAGTTACCATGTGAGGGTGACGAGCTTTGGGTGCGCATTCCATCCGACAAGGTGTATCTGGTTTGCCGATAATTCGTGTGTTTTTCTGCGATAGTGTTATTTGGGAGATTTGCAGGCGTCGCTCCCAACCTGTTGCGCTCAGCCCGCTGCGCTGAACCCGCTGCGCTCAGTCTGCTGTACCCAACCTGCTGCGCCGGTTGTTCCGGCGATCTTTGCTAGCGCACGATATCTCTGGTCGCCTTGGACAAAAGCGCGCCGATTCTTTATCCTCAGGAAACAATAGACGAAAATCAAAGGTTTTGAACAGGAGTTTCGCGAAAAGCATCTAGGCGAAGGACTCTCATCTGTCCAAAATCTACAGAATCGAGACCACGTTGTCCATGATCTTTTTCATCAGGTAAAGGCGGACAATCAGTGATGTTCCCGTTAAGGACAAGAAGGCAAAGGAAGGAAGGAAGGAATTGTTGCTCTCTTCTGTGCTTGTGTGTGAGAGAACGGGCAGGATAGGCCATCTAAGCACGAAGCAGCCAAACCGAGATAGAGAGTAGCCAAAACCATGTGTGGCGTAGCCAAGTCCAAGTATGGTGCAGCTGCATTTAAACATGGCATAAGATAATTGAGTATTCCACTCAGCTGATGCGAAAATAGTGCGTAATCATGCGAAAAGAGCGTAAGCTCATTGTTCTAAAGCTATTTTCCCAGTTCAAAAAATAATACGGAGAAGGATATGGATAGCTTATTCCGTTTTCCTTTGGGAGGGGACGGGCTGAAATCGTTGACTTCAAAGGTAAAGGGTGATATTTTCACATAGTATGCTGTAACTCTACGGTTACATTTTGGGGGGTAGGGATGCAGTAGACATAGTTGGAGGAAGGGTTGCCGAGCGCGCCCGCTTTGTGCTCTTCCTCTAGCTATGAACTAGTCGCGATGGCTTTTAAGGCTGTCGAAACAACCAAGCAGGAGTGATTACGTAACGGCACATGAGAGAGGTGGGACGGATGAGGCGAAAGACGAAAGGTAGCAAAGCGTTAGCAATTATCCTGACGTTTACCTTGGTGCTATCGGTCAATGTGCCGATGGTGGCTTGGGGCGAGGATGGGGTGGCAGCGCCAGGTGATTTGGTTGCAGACCAAACGGCGATGTCCGATAAAGATGCTTATGAGGCGGGTGCGACCGAAGAAGCAAACACTGCTGAAGAGAATCCTCAGCCGACAGCACCTCTGGCGCCTCAAACGCCCGATGCAGCGCAAGATGCGCAGGTTGCCAGCACTTCCTCCGACACGGCACCCGCTGGTGAAACTCCCACCGACGAAGCGGCTGTCGCTAAGGTTGGCGAGGTTGGGTACGCCACGCTTGCGGAGGCAGTGACGGCCGCGAAAGCCGGCGAGACGGTTACGCTGCTTGCCGACGCGAAGATCGATGCAACCCTCGTGCTGGACAAAGCAATCACGGTTGGTGGCGCGGGTTATGCAGTGCAGGCGGACGATCTGAACCCCGCCATTAAGATAACCACGAACGATGCCGTGGCTTTTTCGAACCTTACCTTGAACGGTGCAAAGCGTGGCATTGACTTGATTGCCGCAGGTGCCCAGGTTGCATTAACGCAGTGCACTTTCAATGTGGTAGATCGTGGCATTACTATGTCTTCCGGTGCCTACGATAACGTGAGCTTGGCCCTTGATGCCACGGCATTAAACTGCACAAGAGTGAGCGATTACGAGAAAGAGGCGGCTCTTGATCAGAATTGTCGTGGAATATCGCTTTGGAACATCAAGAACTCACAGGTCACTCTAAGGAACGGCAGCTCTCTTAATGGGTTCTCTTACAGTATCAATGTGTCTGGCGATGCAGATCCGCAGAGTGGAGTGGCCGACACGGCGGGTCTGGTGGTAACGGTTGACAACTCAACAATTCGCGGATGGACCGGCATGAATGTGTGGGGGTCGTTGGGAACCTACAACATTATGAACTCGACAATCAAGGGTGTGAACACTAGTTCAGCAGCAACGAACAGCTTTGCTGCACTCGTGTTCAATGACGACATATACGACCTGTTTGAGAATGCTCACGCCGAAAACAATACGCTCAACATTTCCGATTCGACCATAACGAATTATCAAGGTGGCAGCGCTGTGGAGGAACTGCTGCGTATCGACAGCGGTATAACGAAGCTGAATCTTTCGGGTATCGTGAACTTTATCGATACCTCGGGGAATATCCCTACAGCGCTGTATCTTGTTCATATGGAGGACCCGTTCTTGTTCTTGAGTAAGAGCGTGGTTGTTGAGCCGGATACCACGGTTAATTGCACGACGGTGGACGGGAAGCCCTTGCCCTTTGCCCCTTCGTATGTTGCGTGGTATTACTGGGATAACGAGGCTGGCGGCTATGACGGATGCTATGTGGCGGATATTGCTGATGTATTTGAAAGCAAGAGCGGCTACACCTTGTGCAACGGAGAGTATCTCGACTTGGTGGCGGATGCGACTTTGTCTGGCGATGTGACGGTTGCATTGAAATCTGGCGAATCATTTACGTTCAACCGCAAGACCTTCGGTGTTTCTGGAGGGGCTGTCGTGATCCCGGAAGGCGTTGCGGTTAAGACCGATGCTGTAAACAATGGCATCTTTAAGGCTTCCGAGGGTTGCCGGTTGGTCGAATCGGTGGAAGACGGCGTGTATACCTACACCAGCATGAAGGCCGTCGCTCAGATTGGCAATACGTACTACGACACGCTGGCTAAGGCGGTAGATGCTGCGCAAGCAGGCGACACGGTGAAGTTGTTGGCAGATGTAGATTTGGGCACCTTGTCGAAGCCGACGACGGATACTGGCCTGCTTACCATTGAGTCTGGCAAGCAAATTACCCTTGATCTGGCAGGTTTCTCTATTACCTCTTCTTTGGAGACCGATGGCTCAACCTACTTCATGGCTCACACCATTCTCAACAAGGGTTCTTTGACGATTGCTGATACCAGCTCGTCGGCAACGGGATCGATTGTTAACAGCAACGCTGCCTCAAACGCGTGTACGAGAACGGTAAAAAATATTGAGGGCGCGTCCCTTGAGTTGAAAGGTGGGTCTATTGTCGCGACCAGCGGTGTGGGTCTTTTGAATCTCGGATCATGCACTATCTCAGGTGAAGGCGTTGTTGTTGAAGCTAGCCGTGCCGGTATCACGGGCGGGTGGGATAACGGGGTTGCTGCAGTTGAGAACCGCACCAATGGTGTTTTAAAGGTCTCTGCCGGAACGTTAAGGAGCGTGAGTCAATCAGCCCTGTTTGCCGATGGTGGGCAGGCAGCTATATCGGGTGGTACCCTTATCGGGAGCACTACTTACGGTGCGATGAATGGCGATCCTGAGTATTACGTTACGGTTGTTGGAGGATTGTTCTCGAGCGATCCTTCAGCTTGTGTTGATGCGACTTCCTATCTAATCGGTCGTACGGCAGAGGGTTTGTATGAGGTAAAGGAAGCTGCTGCGATGCAAGAACTCGCTATCTCAAATGACACCGAATTGATAGCAGCTTTGACCAATGCGGATCCGGCTGCGCCGAAGAATCTGATCATATCCAATGCGATAAAATTATCGAGCACACGGCTCTCTTTGCCGAGCACCTATAGGATAACCATTAATACGGGTGGGTCGTTGGAGGTTTCGGAAAATGCGATCTTGACTCTTGACGGATTACTCCAAAACGACGGAACGCTTTCTGTCAGCAGCAATGGCTTTATAGCGAATCCGAAGAACGTAAGCGGAAATACTCTCACGGGAGTTGCTGAGATATCTCAAGGTATATACACGGTATCGACGCCCATGGATTTACAGTGGCTTGGTGTTCTTCTTGACGCCGGCGCGCAATCCTCCATAACAAAGGTTGAGCTGGCCAACGATATCGCTATGCCCGCTGGCATAGTATTCCAGTCGCTTGGTAGCGCGAACAGCATCGTTTTTGATGGGCAGAACCATACTATCTCTGGGCTTGTCCTTTCCTCGATTGGAGGTTACTCCGGACTTTTTGAATTGCTTTCCTACTCGACGGTGAGGAATGTATCCCTTGCCAATTGTAATTACACCACCGTAAACGGTTATCTGGGAGGCCTTGTTGGCCAGGCCAACGGCTGTCTCTTCGAGAAGGTAAATGTATCGGGCTCCATCGTGGCTACAGGAGCCTCCTATGGCGTCGCTGGCATTGCTGCAAGCGTTTACAATAGTAGTTCGACGGCAAAGACGGAGTTCGTTGACTGTCGCAATACGGCGACGGTGGGTGGGTTGGCCGCTTACAATGTGGGCAGTATGTTTGGTACCGCCTCGGGTGCTCCTGGTTTGATAGGGGTGTACAACTGCTCTAACGGTGGGGCTATTACGGCTGCTGGGTCTGTTGGATACGTTTGCGGTTTTGGATACATGAATAGTGCAGCTACGTTTGAGGTCATTGGCTTCAATCATCAGGGTGGTACCGTGAACAATGTCGAGGGAACGCTTTGCAGCGCATTGGGTTCCGGTTTTACCATCAAGACAAACTATGCGGGAAGCGATTATGTTGCGGTGCGCAATGCTGAGGGTAATTGGACTACCGCTTTCGCAGAAATGACGATTGACGGAGTGGCGACGGCCTACGGCGACCCCCAGAGGTTTATTACAGATTTGGTGGGTGCCACCGGCAAGACCATTGGTATCAAGATGCTCGCCGATACGGTGGTCGATGGCTATATTCCTGTAGCGGTAGATCAGACGGTAACTCTCGACATGAATGGAAAGAGTCTCTCCAGTTCGTATGCGGGCTCGTTCATTCGTAATCAAGGTAGCCTTACGATAAGCGGAAACGGTTCTCTCTTCACCACGGATGTGGCGGCTCAAGGTCGTCATACCATTGAAAACTACGGTAATCTGGTTATTGAGAACGGTTCATTCGGTAGCAAAGCAAGTCGTGGAAACGCGGTGAGAAACTACGGAACTGCCCTCATCAAGGGTGGGTTGTTTACGGCATGCGACAACTACACGAACGGCGGCTACGCTTATGCGGTGGCCAACGGAAACTCGCAGTATCCTAACGCATCTATGGTGATTGAGGATGCAACCGTTCAGGGCAAGATGAACGGTGTTATTGCGTGTGATGGTGGCCAGCTTGTGGTTAAGGGCGGAACCTATAGTTTGGGTGATGGTGCTGCCAATAACTTGTACTACATGGCATATTCGAGTGGTTCGGGTGTGGTAAAGATTGAGGGCGGATCGTTCACGCGAAACGTTAAGAACAATGGGTCGTTTTTCTATGGAACGGTATCCATTTCTGGCGGTGAGTTTGAGGATGCTGTCAATACAACCATCGCGGCTACGGGTTCCGTAGATATTTCCGGAGGCACGTTCAAGAACGGCATTTCTGCTGCTTCGCCTGATATTATTAAGGTAACTGGTGGCACCTTCACAGCCGACCCGAGCGCCTATGTGGCCGAAGGATATGTGACGACTGGCGGCGAAGGCTCGTACACCATTCAGAAAGCGGTTGCAAAAAGCGGCAGTACGTATTACCTCTCGCTGCAAGATGCTCTTAATAAGGTAGACAACGGCGCTACGGTTACGCTCATGGGAGAGAGTACGGCAGATACCTCCCTCATTGCGTCGAAAGCAGTAACTATCGACGGTGGTGGCTATCGGATATCGGGTACTCTGACGGGGTCGAATGTAGGTAATATCTCCATCAAGAATGCCACGTTTGCCACGGCTCCTAATCTTACTCTGGCTGCTTCGAGTGCGGCTACGTTCTCCTCGTGCGTGTTCGACAAGGCAAACGGCCTGAGTAAGAAGAATGCGGCGGCAACGGTAACGGGTGGTGCACTTGCATTCAGGAACTGCTCGTTTGCAGGTGCTGAGGGTAGCGATCAATCTGTCGGCATTCAAACCTGGAACGCCGAATCGGTTGAGGTGTCCGGCTGTTCGTTTACTGGCTACACGGGAACCCCCGTCACGCTGAGTGGTAACAAAGGCCCGCTTTCGGTAATTAACAACGTAATAACGGGCTGGGGAACGGCTGCGGGCACAAGCGATTATCTCCAGGGTCGTGCCATGCGTCTAGATATGCAGAATGCTGCTGCAGGCTCAAAGGTGGTAGTGACGGGCAATAAGATGATGAATGATTCCTTTGATGCCCAGAAGAGCGAGTCTTTCATTAAGCTGACTGGCCCCAACGTGGCGGCTGCCGATGTTGCTATTACCAACAACTACTGGAACGCCCTTGATCCCAATACTGCTACTGCAATTGCCAACGGCGAAACGGGCGACACCAACGCGGTATCGATTACTCAATACGAAGGCAGTGGCACTTTGACGTTGTATCCCTACTACCAAGATGCCGCTATGACGACGCTGGTTACTTCGCCGACGGAGCAGAAGACTGAATCTGAAGTGATTTCCGGAGCGTTGGGCGAAGTTAAAGATACTGAAACCGCCAAGGCGGCGGCAAATGCCATGGCTTCCGCTAGCCAGGAGACAAAAGACGCCCTCGCTAAAGATCCTGAGGCAGTGGCTAATATTGCTAATGCCGAGGATACGCTTGTGAAAGATACGGATTCCAAGGTTGGTGTCACTACGGTGACTGGTAGTGCAAGCACTACCACAACGGTAACGGGTGCTGCCCTGACGGCGGCTGCTGTGGGATCAACCGAAAAAGTGAAAGCACAGCTGAGTGTTGAAGAGTCGCAATTGCCGGTAGATAAGCAGATGCCGGAGAACGCTGCGAAGCCGGCAGTGTTCGATATCGAACTACACGTGGTGAATGAGTCGGGTGAAAAGGTTGCAGAATCGGTGCAGCCAACAGCTCCGCTTACCTTGAAACTGAAGGTAGCTGCGGGTATTGATCCTCAGAAACTGGTTGTGTACTCCTTCCATGGCACGAATGCCCAGCCTGAGATGTATTCGAATGCTCTGGGCAACCTCACGGTGGCTTATGATATCGATGGTTACTACGCTACGTTGACGCTTTCGAAGCTTTCCTATGTGGTTATGGCTGAGGATAGCGGTACCTTCGAGGTGGCAACCTACAAGCCGAGCGAAGATCCTGCCACGTGGACTGCTCCAGCGGCACCTTCGGCAGACCAAGTGTTTGCTGGTTGGTATACCGATTCCACTTGCGCGACGGTGTACACGGCAACGACAGGCAAGGCGTATGCGAAGTTTGCTCCCCTCTCAAGCATTATCACCTTCAAGGGTGGTTCGCTGAGGATGGAAGATGATGCAACGGTTGCCACCAGCTTGCGCTTTGGATATACCATCACCATGCCTGAGGGCTTGAGTTTTGTGGATGCAGGTTGGACGGCAACGGGCATGGATAGTAGTGGAAACCCCTGGTCGGGAACGGTTCGTGCGACAAACAAGGTTGTGTCTGACACCGGCTTTATCGAAACGAATCTCTTGTTGCTCAATGTAAAGAAAAACTACTACGCCCAGACATGGTCGAGCACCATGGACGTAACGTACAAAACAGCTGATGGAACACTAGTGACAGCGGTAGAGCCGAAGGCTGATCAACGTTCCATACAAAACGTTGCTACCTATATCACTGCTTCAAACACGGCAACTGCCGTAGAGAAGGAATATGCACAGAAGATTTTGAACGCGATAGAAGGAAACTAAAGGAGTGTATTGTGGAATTGAAAGAATATGAAAGCCCTCAGATGGATGTAATTACGCTAGGTGAAGAAGATGTTATTCGGACATCGGGAGATCAACCCGATAATCCGCTCGATCCGCCCGCATAACAAATAATTTCGCTGGGAGGCCGTGCGTGAGTGCGGCCTCCCTGACAGGGTAGGAGGCTGGGAGATTTACCCCGCCTCCTCTTCCGTTTGAAGGATGGAGGTGAACATGGACGACGTGAGGAAGCGTAAGGTAATACGGGGAGGCACCCTTGCGGCGGTAGCTATTGTTGTGGTGGCCGTGGGTGCGCTAGCACTTAGCATAAACGCCGGCAGTGTCCCGACCTTTCAGCAACAAGAAACCCCCACTCCCTCGTCTGCCCAACCTGAAAGTGGTGCGGCCGAAAGTAGCGCGAGCAATGTTGCTTCGACTAATAACACGAACAGCGACAGTTCTTCCTCGGCTGAAGCAGCTGGCGAGGCGACTGGCGGCGATTCGGAAGGCGCTTCAGGTGGTACGCCTGTATCGCCTTCTACCCTGTCAAACGCGGCGGATAATGCGCTTGACGTGAGTGGATCGGGTTCTTCGGGCAGTGGTTCTGAGGGTGGCTCGGGTGATCAAAACACCGAAGCGCCAGATAAAGAGGAAGCATGGACCGGGTATTACTAACGGATACTCCTTCCGGTGCGCCGCGCCGCTTCCGCATCAAGTTAGCGGGCCTGGTCTTCTCGGTGAGCGTTTTGTACGACAACGTGTATCGCTTGTGCAGTGATTACTTGGTAGATGAACCCGCCGATGTTTTTATCGAGGTAACTCAAGAGGCAATCGATGCAGAGCGCACGCAGGGAACTTGGACGGATGGCTACCTGGAATCACTTGCCGTATACCGCGCCATTGCCGAGGTGCTTCCGCTGCACGAGCGCCTGTTGATACATGGTGCGGCGCTTGCGGTGGATGGCGTTGCTTATTTGTTCTGCGCACCCAGCGGTGTGGGAAAGTCTACCCATGTGTCGCTTTGGAAAAAGTACCTGGGCGCGTTCGTTACCGTGGTGAACGGGGATAAACCTCTTGTTCGCATTCCTGCGGTGGGGACTGCTTTCGTATGCGGAACCCCTTGGGCTGGCAAGGAGGGGTGGCAGGAAAACGCATCGTTTCCATTTGCGGGTTTGTGCTTTTTGGAGAGGGGGCCGCAGAACTGCATACGGTCGCTGCAACCGGGTGAGGCGCTTGAACGGGCGCTTGCCCAGACCTATCTTCCCGCTCGAAAAGAGGCTGCAGAGCGAACACTGGAACTACTGGATACCCTGCTTTCGCGGACGCCACAGTTTTTATTAACGTGCAATACAACCGAAGATGCGGTCCGCTGCAGTTTTGAGGGTATGACAGGGCGCAACTATCCGGCGCGCAAAGGCGCGCTGTCGAATACGAGCTTATGAAAGGGAAGTGAGGCGCAGGTGCCAAACAAGAGCACGCGTATCAAGCAAGGATTTGTGCTGCGCGAGGTGGCGGGCAGCTATGTGGCCATTGCCACGGGTCAGGCGAGTAGAGGTTTTAATGGCATGATCAAATTGAACGAAACCGGCAAGGAAATATGGAATAGCCTCAAACAGGGGCTTTCCGATGATCAAATAGCGATGCGGTTGACAAAGCTATATCAAGTTTCCGCTGATCAGGCGGGTAGCGATGTTCAGGCTTTCGTTGAGCGGGCGCAAAAAGAAGGCTTTCTCGTTTCATGAGCCAACGTATTGAAGATACGCTGGAACGCGAAGGGGTCTATGTTTCAACCACGGTCGGGTCGAGCATGTGGCCTATGCTTCGCAATCGACGCGACACGATTGTTATCAGGCCGGTTTCGGGTAGTTTGAGCCGCTACGAAGTGCCGTTGTTTCGTCGTGGTAACGATTATGTGCTACATCGTGTGGTGCGCGTATTGCCGGATTCGTATGTAATGTGCGGAGACAATTGTGCCGAGCAAGAACTCGGTGTCACCGACGATCAGATCGTGGGTGTTTTAAAGGAGTTCTACCGCGGCAAGCGGCGGGTAAGGCATGATGCGCGAGCGTATCGCGCGTATGCACGCATATGGTGTGCTTTTTACCCGCTTCGTCGCGTGCGAAAGCGTGTATTAAAACGAATGGCTCGAAAGGCTCGTACGCTTTTTTGCCAACGTGGCGAGCGGGGATGAGGCTCGACGTTGAAGGTGCATGGTTGGATAGTAAAAGCGGTGGGAAGTGGCGGCTGGCTGGTTGCTACCTTATGTTTGGTGCAAGGGTTGATCGCGCTTAATGCCGTGGCGTTTGCCCTGGTTATGCGCCAAGCCATTGACCAGGCGGTAGCGGGGAACGCGGCAGAGTTTTGGCTGGCGGTAGGTTTGTTTGGGGGCTTGCTGACGTTGCAAGTGACGCTGCGAGCGCTGAATCGTTTTGCGGAGGAAGGCGCACGGGCGTTGCTTGACAACCGGCTGAGACAGCGTGCGCTGCATGCAGTGCTGGTGCAAGATTACCGCACCTCATCTGTCCGTCACAGCGGTGAGGTGACCAGTCGTATGACATCGGACGTAACAATCGTGTCGGACGGAGTTGCCTCATTTGTACCAAGCGTCGTTTCTCTGGCAATACGATTGCTTGGTGCATTTGGCGCACTGTTCGTTTTGGCTCCGGTTTTGGCCGCGGTGTTTGCGTGCGCTGGTGTGGTGCTGGCTTTGGTGTCTATACCTGCGCGTCGGTTGTTTCGTCCGCTTCATTTGTGGGTGCAAGAGACTGAAAGTACGGTGCGCTGTTTTGTTCAGGAATGTCTTGAAAGCCTCGTGGTGGTTCATTCGTTTGGATGCGAAGACAAGGTGGAGCGCACGCACGCGAGAAACCAAGAGCGACACCGCAAAGCGCGCATGCGTCGCAGCGCGGTATCAAGTGCGAGCAATGCGGGGTTGAGCTTGGCGTTGCAAGGTGGCTATCTGCTGGGATTTGTCTGGTGTGGGGCGGGACTTCTGCAAGGTAGCATGACGTATGGCACTATGATGGCTGTTATCCAGTTAGTAGGACAGGTGCAGTCTCCCTTTACCACTATGGGTGGTGCGTTCTCGAGGTATTCAGCCATGCTCGCCAGTGCTGAGAGGTTGCGCGATCTGGAGGAAGATACGGTCGCGATTACAAAGGAAGCTGCATCCGCGCACGGTGAAGAGGGTATGCTCCCCTGCGTGGAAGAAAGGGTTGTTGGGTGGCGTGAGGGCGCTGACAATACGCGGTCTGAAACCACAGAAGGACTAGCGACACGCGATGTGCTTTGTGGGGGTTTCGAATCGTTTGGACTGGATTGTGTTTCGTTCGGCTACGACAGTATGCGGCACATTCTGCAATCCTGCTCGTTTCAGGTGCGCGCTGGCGAGATAGTGGGGCTGACGGGGGAGAGCGGCAGCGGAAAGAGTACGGCTATGTTGCTGCTTATGGGACTATATCAACCCAAAACCGGTAGCGCTTATGTCTGTGTTGCCTCAAAGCGGTATTCTGCCTCCGCTTTCGCATGCCTGCCTTCGGGGATGTTTGCCTACGTACCCCAGGGAAACTGTTTAATGTCGGGAACCATTCGAGAAGTGGTGTCCTTTGCTGAGCGTGGGCCGTGTAGCGACGATGCGCGCGTGGAATATGCTTGCCGTGTGGCCTGCGCCTGGCAGTTCGTAAGTGCCCTGCCCGATGGTCTTGATACCGTGTTGGGTGAGCGTGGTGCCGGTTTGTCCGAGGGGCAAATGCAACGTCTTGCGATTGCTCGAGCGGTATATTCTTCTGCTCCAATTTTGCTTTTGGATGAAGCCACCTCCGCACTCGACCAGCAAACCGAACAGCATTTATTGAAAAATATGAAGATCCTTGCCAACCGAACCATACTCATCGTGACACATAGGACGGAGGCGCTGCGTTTGTGCGATCGAGTAATACGATTGGAGGGCGGCGCCCAAAAGGCGACATCAGGTTGCGGGAAAGATAGCTATCGGGAGGCAAGCGATGTCTGAACTTACGTGGGATGCAACGTTGTTTAGAACGGCGGGATTCTATGTGGTTCATTTAATAAGCTGCGCCTTGCATGGTGGTTCTGCCCGTAATCTACCTGATGGTATAACGTGGGCTCACGTGCACGAAATTGCGGTGATGAATGGAGTAGAAGGAGCGGTATGGGTTGGTGCGCGACAACTGTCGGACATTCCGACAGTTCTTCGAAAACGCTGGTCCGAGCAGGCTAGCATGATTTTCTTGCGTCGCTTGCGCTTCGATGCAGAGCGGGAAGAAGTGCTGGCAGCCATGCGGGAACAGGGCTTATCCTATTTGCCGCTTAAGGGCATAGTAATTGCCGAGTATTATCCCTGCCCCGAAATGCGGTTGATGGCCGACAACGACATTCTCTATGGGTTGGTTGAGAAATCTCCTCAAGGGGGTTTTCGCATTAAGGGCGATAGCCAGGTTGCGCGTGAAGCCTCGGTGCGCAAGGTGCTTTTCGTTATGCGGGACATCATGGAGAAGCGCGGTTATCGAACAGAGTCGTTTGAGAAAGGCAACCACGATAGTTTCCATAAAGAGCCCTGCTTTAACTTTGAAATGCATCGTAGGTTGGTCCCGGCATCGAGTCCGTATGCGTCGTATTATGAAAATCCCTGGTTGCGTGCTGTTTGTAACACTGAATCTTCTTGCTCGTCGGTCGACGGAGACGTCAAAAGCTGCTTGGAATTTCACTTCGCCGACGAAGATGAATACCTGTATTTTCTTGTGCATGGGTTCAAGCATTTTGATGCATGTGGGTGTGGTATTCGCTTTCTCGTTGATCAGCAGGTGTTCTTGCGTGCGAAAGGAGAAGCCCTCGATTGGAATTACGTGCGCACTGAACTAAGGACGCTAGGGTTGGAGTCGTTTGAGCGCCATACTCGTGTTTTGTCTGAGACTGCTTTTGGAAAGAAGGACGCGCTGGGATCGGGGCAGTTCGCGCCCGATCAAGAAAAAGTTGCGCCTGACCGAGAGCAGTTCACACCCGATCAAATACAGTTCACACCCGATCAAGAAAAACTCCTGTTTTACTTTCTGGAAAGCGGAACATACGGAAACCTGCGGATACGTGTTGAGAAAAAAATTACGAAGAATCTGATTGAGAGTAAAGGCGATCTGAAGGCAGCCAAACGTCGCTATCTACTCAGTCGCGTGTTTCTGAAGGAAGATGCGATGCAGGAGGCCTTTCCGATATTTTATCGTCTGCCTATTCTGCGCCCCTTTCTACCGATGTTTCGCGTGTGTCGCGGATTGGTTCGTAATCCTTCAAGAATTAGGCAAGAACTGCGCGTGTTGCGTCGCGTGCGCAAATAGAGAGAGGTGACGGCGCCTCGCATGTCTGGATAGAGGAAGCATGAGGGCTATGAGTCGTATTATTGAGAGTATCTGCTTTGAAAAAGTGAACCTTGGGCAGATGAATCCCCGATTTTACCGTAGGTCAGAATTGCCCTTCGCAAGTATAAGACCATGCCCTATAATATCCTCAAAGGAGAAGGGAAGGCCCCTCATGAAAGACAGTCATGGTCGAGTGATCGACTACTTGAGAATATCGTTAACAGATCGCTGTAACTTCCGCTGTATTTATTGCATGCCCGAAGAAGGGGTGAACCAGCTCGCTCACGATGAAATCTTGCGTATTGAGGAGATTGAACAAGCGGTTCGCGTGGCGGCTGACATGGGCATTCGCAGTATTCGCCTTACTGGCGGTGAGCCGCTGGTGCGCAAGGGTGTTGTCGAATTGGTGCGCTCTATTGCAGACGTGCCGGGTATCGAAAACGTATCGATGACCACCAACGGGGTGCTGTTGCCGCAGATGGCGAGTGCATTGAAGGCTGCTGGGCTTTCGCGGGTGAATATTTCGCTTGATACGCTTGACGAGAATCAGTTTCGTCAGATTACTCGGTGTGGTTCGCTCGATCAGACGCTTGCTGGCATCGAGGCTGCGCTTGAAGCGGGCTTCAACCCGGTGAAAATTAATGCTGTTGCGGTGCGCAGTTTGAACCAAGACTACTTAGCGTTTGCAAAACTATCCATCGACCGGCCGCTGCATGTGCGCTTCATTGAGTACATGCCGGTGGGTGAGAGTTCGGGCGTGGACGGCTGCGGATGGGGAGAGCGGGATGTTGTTCCCAGCGAGGAACTGCTGGGTATTATTAACGAGCGTGCGCGGGCAGCAGGTATGGACGAATTGGTGGCCGCTGGTGAAGATAGTCCTCTTGGCTGGGGTCCGGCGCGTTACTTTGAATTTCCAGGTGCGCAGGGTACGGTTGGGTTTATCTCTCCGTTGTCGCGCCATTTCTGTAGTGAATGTAATCGCCTGCGTCTGACGGCAGACGGTAAGCTGCGCCCCTGCCTGTTCTCGGACGACGAGTACGATCTACGTGCTGCGTTGCGTGCCGATACTGAAGGAATGGCGGCTATGGGAGAAGCGGCTCCTCTCGATGAAGCCCCACTTGATGAGGCGGCACGCGCGGTGTTTGCTGAAGCACTGGGCGCTAAGCCCGATGAACACCACGACAAAGTAGGAACCGAGCGAGGCATGTCTCAAATAGGTGGCTGATATGTTGTGTTAGCCTTACGACTGCCGGAATCTGCCGACGCTGTAAAGGCCTTCAGCTCTTCGCAGCGACTCACTATGCCAATTAGTGCACTTAAAAATAACCAAGGAGCAACGCATGACCGACCAACAACTTACCCATATTGACGAGCAGGGCGACGTACGTATGGTGGATGTGTCGCAAAAGGCCGATACCGAGCGCATCGCCGTAGCTGAGGGTTTTATCTCGATGAACCCGGATACGCTTGCGTTAATTGTGGAGGGGAAGGCCGCCAAAGGTGATGTACTCGCCTGTGCGCGTGTGGCTGGGGTCATGGCAGCAAAGCAAACCAGTAACCTTATTCCCATGTGTCATCCGCTAAACATTACGAAGGCGAAGGTGGAGTGCGTGCCCGTAGTAGCAGGCGAGCGTGCCGACAGCCTGGTCGGTATTCACGTGCTGTGTACGTGCGGTGTTACCGGAAAGACGGGCATCGAGATGGAGGCTCTTACTGCTGCCAGCGTAGCTTGTCTTACCGTATATGACATGTGTAAGGCGGTCGATCGTGGCATGGAGATACAAGATGTGCGCCTGTTGAAGAAGGAAGGTGGCAAATCCGGTCTTTGGGAACGTTAAGCCTTGCGGGTTTGCCGTTATCGGGGACGCTCGATGCTGAATTAAGAAATCCGAAAGCCCCTTCGACAAGTTCATGAAAATGTCGAAGGGGCTTCTTGCTCTCATGATACTTAGTGGGTGTCCTTTTCGGAGAACTCACCTTTCAGAAAGCCTCGCGCTACGCATGCAGCAGCTCCGGCGGTAGCCATTAGCCCGACCAGCACACCGGTGGCATCAGTGTTGTCGCCAGTTTTAACAAGCTTCGAGTTACTGGAATAAAAGGAGACGGTTTCGCTTCCCCCGTTGGAGTTGCCTCCCTGGTTGGAGCCGCCGGTGCCACTGCCAGCATTGCCTCCGGGTAAAGGGTTGGGTGAGGGCGTAGGGTTCGGTTCGGGTGTTGGGTCAGGCTCGGGCTTAGGATTGGGTGTTGGGTCGGGGTCGGGTTTAATGGCGGCAGCCACAACAGGCACCGCCAGGAACGCTTGCGAGTAACCAGCGCGGTAAGTTACGGTATAGCTTCCCTCAAGGGTGGGAATGAAGGAGTAGAGTGTGGCCCCGTTGGCTGCTGCGGCAGCAAGAGTGACGGCACCCTGGGGTACTGATGTAAGATAAAGGCCGACGGGGTTCCCTTCTGGGTCGATGACGCTCGGTACCGCATTGAGGGTGGTTCCATTCAAGGTTGTGGCCGTTGCTGTGGGGATAACGCATACCGCATCGACGGTGGGCGTTCCAAATGCGCCTACTCCCGGCAGCTCGATGGCTGATGGCGCGCAGGTTAGGTAGTTCGCAGCTACGTCTTCGGCGGTTGCTACGGTGCCGTGTGCTAGTTTTGCGAATGCGACCTTCGCGGGGCTGAACGCTTCGGGTTCTCCCTTGCTGTTGCAGTCGGCGCCGATGTACCAGCGCAGTGTCGAAGCGGTCGGTGCGGCGATGGTTCCCGTTGCGGCTGTTTCTCCGGCTAGCACTCCGTCTTTGTACAGCTTGATGGCAGTTCCGTCATAGGTGGCTGTAATATGTGTCCACACTCCCGGCTCAACAGGTGTGGATACGCTGGTTGAGCCATCGGTAAAGTAATAATGTAACTTGCCCGATGGATAGTATTCCAGCCATTGTCCGCCGCCTTGCCCGCAGGAAAAGATGTCGGTATAGCCTGAGCTTGGTTTAGCGGTGAACTGCATAAGCAGTTCGGCAGTGGTGGAGGTTGCTAACTTGGCGAAATCTTCGAGTGCGAAATCGTACCCGAAGGCGGCCGACGTTCCGTCGAAGACAGCCACCTGGCAACCGAAATCTTCGACGGTTTCAAACACTGGGTTGCCGAATGAGGTTGCGGCATGAGGTGTCTCGGACAAATCGGCTGCAGAACCTTGCGAGAAGTCAATCGACAGCAGGGGCGTTGCAGGGATGATTTCTCTGCCTGCAGTGGTGAAGATAACTTCGCCGATAAACGTTTCTTTTTCCCAGGGGTTACGGGCATACGCTTTCAGGCTATAGGCGCTTTCGGGCGCAAGTGACGCGCCGAATAGGGGACGGGTGAATTCGGCGGGCTGGTTAACAGGGGCGTTATAGTAATCGGACATAAAGCAGGCGTGATAGACCTCGCCTCCGTGAGCGTCTAATACGACAATGCGGTAACTCATTACTACATCGTCGGCGAGGCCTGATGTGTTGGGTTTGATATTGCTGGCTGCGATAGTAAACGATGCCCCGGTCTGCGTGATGGAGTCGGTGGGTATGCGCACTGTTGCGCCTTCTTCTAAGACGGGAGGTAGGCTGCGTGCTTCCATGCCAGTATGCGTATAGTTCCAGGTGGATTTGTCGGATACTTTAAATGTCCAGGGAACTCCCCGATAGTCTCCCTGCCGGAAGTCCATGCGACGGATAGTGACTTCATGATTATTTGCGGTATCCACTTCTACGAGGAGGCATTGGCTCGCATCGTATCCGTTGGAGGGGTGGCCTCCGGTAGAGCCGTTTTTGTCGTAACCGTCGGTATCCTTGCCACCGCGCATCCAAAAGTTGTCGCCGAACGTAGCTGTTTGTACCAGAGTGAAACCGTCGGTGTCTTGAAAGATGGAGCGGGGGTCTTCTTCGGGAATGTGGGTATGCCCCGAGAAGTGAATAAGCTGAGGGTAGTTCGCCTTCAGTTCGTTGTAGAACTTCTTGGAATTGCGATCGTCTGCAGCACCGTAGTCGCCAATCCATCCCGCGTTAAATGAGGTGGGAGAGTACCAAACCGTGTCAGGGAAGGGATGGTGCGTCATGAAGAAGATCGGTTTGGTGCCGCTGGGGTCGGCTGCTGCCGCAGCGGCGATCTCGCGCTTCATCCAGTCGAGAATGGTGATGGGGGTTATTCCGTCGTCGTCGTGCGTAGTGTCGCCATACCAGTAGCCGCGACCACAGCTGGCAGCTATCACGTGATAACCACCTATTTCAGTATGTATGTTCAGCTTCCCCTCGAATGTACCGCTTGGCTTCTGGTAAGCATCAGGGGTGGTTAGGCGTGACAAGAAGTTTTTGAAGTTTGTCACGGCGTTGCCCTCAAGGGGGCTGCCGCCCACACCGAATTCGTGGTTTCCCATAACGAACAACGCCGGTTTCTTGATGGCCACGTTTGCGCTTGCTACGAGTGCGTCGAATTCAGTTGACGTGCCAGTGTTCACCGAGTCGCCAACGAAAACATGCGCAGCGCAATCGGGCACGGCATGGTAGATGTTCTCAAAGGCGAAGGGCAGTTTCTTCTCTACATCACAGCAGGTAAAATGCGTGTCGCTATGCACGGTGAAACGCACTTTGTTGCCGTTGAGAGCAGGCCACTGTGGGTCTGTCGGCTGTGTGAAGGTGGCGTTTGCCTGCTGGTTCGGAAAGACGAGCATGCCCCCAGCCGCGCTTATTCCGGCAACGGCTGCCATTTTGAGGAATGATCGGCGCGAGACGCCAAACTTTCCATGGTTATATACAGTTTCGAGGGATTCCATAGTGTCCTTTCGATTGTCCCTGGATTCGGTCGGTTTGTCTTTCGCGCCTTCGTTTGGCGAAGAACAGGAGGGCGCAACCTATCGTATTTGTCGCGCGTAAACAATGGGAAAAGGGTGGGTTATGGAGTGGTAAGAATTAGGTACAGATTTTGCAAGGAGAGGCAGGCGATATCTTTTAGTGATGTGCGAGCGGCGTTTGAGCGTGATGTTCTTTCGTAGTCGAGGGAGGGCGACGCTTTTGAATAGTGTTGGGGAAGGGAGCTCTCGGGTTGTAATATTGGGTGATGTTTTCAGGCGACAAAAAATGCGAACCAATACCAAGAGCGCCTCGACAACGATTTCATGTTCAAATGGCATGTTTGCGACGATTTGTTGCGAAATCAGTCGCCATACGTTCCCTTCCTATACCTCTTTCAAATCCCAGATCAGCAGACAGCCTACAGATATGGTTCTGATTAGGTGAAACGTAACGCTCTTTAGATTTATTCTCGAAGAGCGTCAAGTCTCCTTGCAACATTTTGGCGAAAACATGCCACGATCTTTCCCTGAACCTTACGCAGACGCCGAAAGCGGCTATGAAATGCAGATAACTTTGTGCCAAGGGCAGTCAACTTGATCGACGTGAATCAAGTGAAAGCGAAGGGGTCGCATCAAGATGAAGAAAGACTGCATTGTGAAGAAAGACTGCATCAAAAATAAAGAAAGGCTACCTCAAAATTAAGGTAGCCTTTCTGGAATTGCTTAAACTTCTCGGTAGGTAAGGGGGATTGAGAAGTTTTATCGAGCGTTGGCGTACTGCTGTGCTTGAGCCTTGTTTAGTTCTGCGTGGAAAGGAAGATTTGTAGTGACATCTGGTCAATTTGATCTTGCATATCTTCAATATCATCAACATGATGGTCTTCATCCTGAAGTATTTCCATAAGCATGTCGCGTGTGGCGTAATCAAGCACTTCTCCAGCAAGTACGATGGCTTCGTTATACTGCTTAACGGTGCTGATTTCCGCAGCGTGATCATTGTCGACTTGCTGGGGAACGGTGGCGCCGATATGGATGTCTTCCAGGTGCGAGACGATAGGGGTCCCCTCAAGGAACAGAATTCTGCCAATAAGGTGCTCGGCATGCTTCATCTCGGTGATAGCGCGCTTTTCGATCCTTTCGTGCAGCTTGCCATAACCCCAATCTTCGCACATTTCCGCATGAACCATGTACTGGTTGATTGCGGTCAGTTCTCCGGCGAGCAGTGAGTTTAATGTGTCGATGAGTTTCTGGTTTCCCTTCATGGAAATACTCCTTCTGTTGACAGGTGGATGGGGATCCGCCACGTTTTACGGTTCTCCTCTTCTGACCTATTGTAGGGCGGGCGTCTTAATGTGGTATTTAATGAACGGTACTGTCGCTGTTCTGTCGACTGCGTGACATCTGAGTTCTTTTGAAAACTAAGAGAATGAAACCGGGATATTTGACGAATATGCTAGAATAATTCGTTGGTATTGCTGTATGGAAGGGATCGGTATATGTCTGGGCACTCAAAGTGGGCTACAACAAAGCATCGCAAGGCGGCGCAGGACGCGAAGCGCTCGGCCTTGTTCTCCAAGCTGTCGCGCATCATCACGGTAGCTGCGAAAGAGGGCGGCGACCCGAACCCCGAAAACAACGCATCGCTTGCAGCTGCTATCGAGAAAGCCAAAGGCTACTCCCTGCCAAAAGATAAGATCAAGACGGCTATCGACAAAGCGTTTGGTTCAGGTAAAGACGCAGCGAACTACGAGACGGTGGTCTATGAGGGGTACGGCCCGGCTGGCATCGCTGTGTACTGCGAAGCGCTGACCGACAACCGCAACCGTACCGCCGCTGATGTACGTAGCGCATTTTCGCATGCGGGTGGTAGCTTGGGTACCTCCGGTTCGGTAGCGTTTCAGTTTGAGCGTAAGGGCCAAATTATGGTTCCAAAAGAAATAGAGACTGGAGACAAGAAGCAGCCGGTGAAGCCGAACGGTGCTGCGGCTGACGAGGAAGAATTCATGCTTGCGGTGGCCGAGGCTGGCGGTGATGATTACGAAGACGCCGAGGATGAGTGGATTATCTATACGGGTCCGACCGATCTTATGGCGGTGAAGAAGGCGCTTGAGGAAGCGGGCGTAGCTACGAAGGGTGCCGAGCTTACCATGATTCCCACCACGCCGACGGCGGTGAGCGTGTCGGATGCGAAGAAAGTCATGCGCCTGATCGACAACCTTGAGGAACTTGAGGATTTACAGAACGTCTATCACGTTATGGATATTACCGACGAAATCGCTGAGGCTCTGGACGAATAAAACGTTTTGTTTGCTTGATGAGTGACGAATGAGATTGTTTCTGGGTATATTGTCTCGCAACAAAAGGATCGTATTCAATAGGTGAATCGCATCCCGAAACTTAGGTACCGAAATGAAAATTAAAGTTTTGAGGTGCGATTCATTAAAAAAGATTGCCTTGAGCAGATAAGGTGCTGGCGTATCAACATTGGTATTGTCTGATTATTTCGCGCTTGTTTACTGCGTGAACAATTGGCCCGGGCTCAATGCCAAGACACGATCCGAAAATCTTTTGCAAATTGGTAGCCGAAAATAATTCACACTTGATTTTCACTATTCTTTAGTTCGTCATGTGTGACGCTCGAAAAGTGCGGGCCGCAAGAAAGACTGCGGCCCGCTTGGGGAGGTTGTTGCCCGCTTGTCGCTCGGGAGGGATGCGACAAGCGGGCAAAAGGATGGGTTATTTGTTGCTATTATGCGCCTAGTACATCAATAGGATCATCGAGCTTACCCAGCGCAGAGCGTGCTGAAAGAACCCCGAAAGTCCAGGCGCGGCCGTGCGAACCACCTGTGATAAACAGCGGATAGTCGTCGCCATAATAGGAGCCCGAAGCATTGCCAGCTGCGTATAGGCCACCGATGGGATTGCCGTCGTTGTTGAGTACTTCCAACTTCTCGTTGATGGTGAGGCCTCCACAAGTGGACAAAACCCCCGGCATTCGTTTGATGGCATAGAACGGCGCTTCCTTGATACCGTTGTAGCTAATGAATGTACTATTAACTCCAAAGTCTTCATCAACACCCTTGTCTACTAGTTCGTTGTAGCGTTTAACGGTGTTAAGGAAGTTCTTCTTGTCGATACCAGTCTTTTCAGCTAATTCTTCGAGTGTGCTTGCTTCGATGATAGCACCGCGATCGATTGCGGATTTCCAGTCGTTGGCCGGATCGGCCGTGGAACGGCTGTGGCTGTTTGGGTGCGGATAATCGCCCTTGGGAGCATGCTGATCCCAATTCTTATCAATGATCTGAAATGCTGTCATCTCGGGCTGAAAACGTACTTGGGTTACATGGCTTTGGTATCCCAGATTTTCGTTGCCGAAACGCTCTCCTTTGAGATTGACGCGCAACCAGGGGATGCCGGAATAAGGGGAGTTGCCTTCAGGCATCCAGGTAGGATCGAAATGCATCATCATAGTGTGGGGGCCGGGATCCATTGCCGCACCGGCCCACATACCCATCTTCTGGCCATCGCCCGTGTTGCAGGCCGCGCCGTGCATGCTCTGCACGCCCTGCATGATGGGGCAGTATGCCTCGAGCATTTCTTTGTCGTCAGAGGTGTCGCCCGTGCAGAGTATAACTCCCTTGGAAGCGTTAACCTTTACGTAACCGTTCTTGCTCTTGCCGATGACGCCAGTGACTTTGCCGGAATCATCTTGCACTAGCTGTACGGCGGGGGTGTTGTAGCGGATTTCTGCGCCAGCGGCGATAGCTTTGTCGGCAACTGCATTTAGCAGCTTCTTGAATTGATCATAGCGTGTGGACATATCGTTGTTAATGTACCAGCCCATAGTGTGTCCACTGTCGAGCAGAACGGGAGTAAGCTCGGGTGTCTGGCGAATGATGTAATCGATAACCTCGCCAGAATGGTTGAGGAACTGCCACACAACTTTCGGATTGTCACGACCGTTTGAGAGGTTGGCGAAGTCGTTGTAGATTGCAGGCAGGTTATAGGTTTTCCCTGCATCGAGGAAGTGTTTGGAGTTGTATGAGGCCACACACCATCCGTTCGTGATGACCTGATCGAGCTTCTGTAAAACGACAACCTTTGCACCGGACTGGGCGGCTGCCATGGCGCAGGTGGTACCTGAAGAACCGAAGCCGACGACGCAAATATCGGTATCGATAGTTTCTTTGATCTCGGACTCGGCGATAGGCTCCGGCTTGGTTTCCCACGACCAGCGGGTGCTTGCTTTGTTGTTGGCTGACGAAGCATTTTCTTTTTTTGTTGATGATCCCTGGGGTGAGCAACCGGCCATTCCTCCTAGTGCAGCGGCAGCTCCTGCAACAGCTGCGCCGGTAAGAAAGTTGCGACGTGAAATTTGTGTGGTCATGATCCCCTCCGTGTTTTCTTCTCTTGGGCATTTTTCGCCAGTCGTCTTGGCGTTGATTGGATTGTATTGAGGGGTCGTTGAGTCTGCGTCCCCTTCGGTTGGTTTTATGGGAGGATTTCTGCTGTCAGTCTCTCCCCCTTACGAGAGAAAGAGGGGGGATATTCGACATCTTTCCTCTTCGTATGGGGAAGAGGAACGTATAATGCGCAAAGGCGTAGGGGAACGTTGCTGGTGGTGAGTTTGGGAGAGATCATGGGTCAGTTGAAAGAGAAGTTCATCGCGATGCCGTTCGCGTTTACCGGTATGGGCATTTTTCGCGTTTGGACTGAAACCGTTTACTCAAATGGCGCGGTCGTATTTCCGGCGCAAGAAACGGGTTATGGATTCGCTTTCTTTAATTTGCTCGCTGCGGCTATACTGTTAGCGATGGCGTTGCTGTCGAAGAAGATCGGCACTTTGTATGGAAAGTGTTGGGTGGCTCCGGTAGCATCGGGTTTTCTTGCCGCCTCTGCGTCGCTAAATTTCGCTTCTCTGTACGTGCCATCTTATGCTTTTGCGCTGGGCTTGCCCGCGGTTGTTTTGGGGGCGACGGGTATTGCTCTTATTATTTTAGCGTGGTCGGAACTTTTTAGTTGCTTGAACCCCCTGCGTGTCGGCTTGTACTTTTCGGGCGGCTTGGTAGTAGGGGCTCTTTTGCTTTGGCTGTTTAAGGGGCTTGCGACACCTTGGCTCTGGGTGTGTGTTTGCCTAGTTCCTGTCGCATCTTTCATTTGTTTGAAAAAGGCGTATGCATACTTGTCGTCAAACGAGCGGCCCCATGCATTGTGGGGGCACCATTCGTTTCCTTGGAAGCCTATTGCTATCGTAGTGTTGTATTCGTTTTCTTATGGTCTGTGCGAAAACGTATTCGGTAGTTTCTTGGGAATACATTCAGGTTTAGGGTGTGTATTTGCGGCCGCCTTGGTTTATCTGACGGTTTGCTGGCGAAAAGAGGGCTTCTCGTTCTCATTTACCTACAAGGTTGCCTGTCCTCTCATGATTTTGTCGCTTGTACCCTTTTCGTTTATATTGTCTTTCGGAGGAGAATTGTCGGCGTTCTTTGCGCTTGCTGGATATACGCTGGTGCTTATTGCCATCATGGTTATCATGAGCAACCTGTGCTATCAGCACGGCTTCAATGCGATTTGGCTCTTTGGCATCGAGAGGGCTGTTCGCCTGATCTCTGTTCAGGCGGGCATTGGCGCAAAAGACGTGCTTGTGGGATATCCGGGGGAGTCTCTGCTTGGTTTGGTGGTAATCGGCGTTACTGTTGCCGCAATGATTGTGTTAGCGACTTATGTGTTCTTGTCGGAGCTTAGTATGATGTCGCCTTGGAGTGCAACCTTACAGCAGGGTGTGTTGGTTGATGCGGAAGATTTCGCTGGTGACGAGCGGCAGCGCATGGGTGAAAAGTGCAGTGAGATGGCTGAGACCTTTAGGTTGACGGCGCGTGAGGAAGAAGTATTGTTGCTGTTGGCACAAGGTAAAAAGCCTGTTCAAATCGAGCGCGAGCTGTATGTTGCCAGCTCAACCGTAAAAACTCACATTAAGCATCTTTATCAGAAGCTTGATGTCCATTCTCGGAAAGAGATGTTTGAACTTATGGGACTTGGCGTGGAGTAAGCCAATCGCGCGTTGCTTGGCGCACCATGAGATCGTGGCCAGTGGCCTGCGGGATTGATTGTTCGCGCCTAATGGCAAAACTCCATTTGCGTTTTACGAATCCATGCGTTATTCTGTGCCGGAACAAACCGTTGATGAGGAAGTAACGGCGAGAAGCGCGCTCACAGAGAGCCGGGGTAGCTGGAAACCCGGCAGTAGCGAATCGTCAAATGGTCCTCTGAGGGCTGGTGCGAACCGGGTAACCGCAGTAGTGTCAGACGGAAGCCTCCGTTACCGGGCGCGAGTGTGAAGGCACTCATAAGAGGACGCGTATGCGTCAAGCAGTGGTGGCACCGCAGGAGTTTATCGCTCTTGTCCCTGCATTCATTCGATGTAGGAGACGAGGGCTTTTTTATTGCCTTCGCTCCGCGAAAGGAAGGCAAGACATGAATCAGCATACCAGCACCGACTACAAGACCTACCTGAGTGAAGACGAGTTGCCTACGCACTACTATAACGTGCGAGCGGACATGAAGACCGATCACGCGCCTATCCTGAACCCTGCCACACTCAAACCCATGACGGTGGTCGATCTTGAGCCGGTGTTTTGTACCGAACTGGCTAAACAGGAACTTAACACTACCGATCGCTTTATCCCTATCCCTGAAGAGGTGCGCGACTTCTACAAGATGTACCGCCCCTCTCCGCTGGTGCGTGCGAAGTTCCTCGAAAAGGCGCTGGATACGCCGGCCAAGATCTACTACAAGTTTGAGGGCAACAACACCAGTGGCTCTCATAAGCTGAACTCTGCTATCGCGCAGGCGTATTATGCCAAACAGCAGGGCATCACGCACCTCACCACCGAAACGGGTGCCGGGCAGTGGGGCACGGCGCTTTCCATGGCGTGCGGCTTCTTTGACATCGACCTGCAGGTATATATGGTGAAGTGTTCGGCCGAGCAGAAGCCCTACCGCAAGGCCGTCATGGAAACATACAACGCTCGCGTTACGCCCTCGCCGTCGGACACCACGAACGTGGGCCGCGCGATTTTGGCTGAGCATCCCGATTCGTCCGGATCGCTAGGTACGGCTATTTCGGAGGCGGTGGAAACCGCACTCAGCACCGACAACTGCCGTTATGTGCTGGGTAGTGTACTGAACCAGGTACTTCTGCATCAGTCTATCATTGGACTTGAGGCTAAAGCGGCCCTCGATAAGATCGGCGAGACGGCCGATATCCTCATTGGATGCGCCGGAGGCGGTTCAAACCTCGGTGGTCTCATGGCACCGTTTATCGCCGACAAGTTAGCAGGTAAGGCTGCACCGCACTTCATCGCGGTCGAACCGGCAAGCTGTCCGAGTCTTACTCGTGGCCGTTTTGCCTACGACTTCTGTGATGTGGGTAAGGTAACGCCGCTTGCCAAAATGTATACGTTAGGTTCGGGCTTCATTCCTAGCGCCAATCACTCCGGCGGCCTGCGCTACCACGGCATGAGCCCCATTCTCTCGCAGCTCTACCACGATGGCATCCTCGACGAAGCGCGATCTGTTGAGCAGACGAGCGTGTTTGAGGCCGCCGAGCTGTTCGCGCGCGTGGAGGGTACGCTGCCGGCGCCCGAGTCGTCTCATGCTATTCGCGTGGCCATGGATGAAGCGTTGAAGTGTAAGAAGACGGGTGAAGAGAAGACTATCGTGTTTGGCCTGACCGGAACGGGCTATTTCGACCTGGCCGCTTATATGGCTTATAACGCTGGCACTATGACCGATTATATTCCCACCGACGAAGATTTGGAGAAGGGCTTCGCCTATATTCCGAAGCTTGAGGGAATTCAGTAAGGCGTTTCGCAACAGGAGGGCGGCACGGTGTACTTTTGCCGGTGTCGCCCTTTTTTTGTTAACGAAAGCGGAAGACAAAGGTTTTGACAAAGTTTTTCATTCCAGCAGGGCTTGAGGCATAGCAAGGTGAAGGGTCTTGTGCTAGGATAAGCGAACAGGTGTTTGTGGAATGAAAGGTAGAACGTGGCGCGTACGGAACGAATGATACTCGGCGTCGATCCGGGGCTAGCTAATACTGGCTGGGGTGTTGTGTCTCAGCGAGGATCGCGGCTTGCGTGCGTTGCTTACGGTTGTATCTCTACGCCTGTCGGCGTGCCATTAGCGCAGCGCTTGAAAAAGATACACGAGCAAATGGGTGCTGTTATCGTACGGTTCGGGCCCATGTGTGTAGGTATTGAGACGGTGTGGTTTGGGGCAAATACTCAGAGTGCGTTTGCTACCGGCCAAGCTCGTGGTGCGGCTCTTGTGGCCTGCGCCGAGCATAATTTGGTAGTGAGTGAGTTTTCACCCAGCCAGATCAAGCTTGCAGTTGTGGGTACGGGCGGAGCTGAAAAAGATCAAGTGCAGTATATGGTAGGAAAGTTGCTGGCTTTAGAGGTGGCTCCGAAGCCCGACCATGCGGCTGATGCGTTGGCTGCGGCTATTTGTTATACCACCCACGAAGGATTTGCTGCTGCGATAGGAATTGATGCGCAGTTGACACAACGGCCACGTTCATGTTCTACGACGCAGCAAGGAGGGTTGTTATGATCGCATTTTTAAAGGGTAGGCTGGCGGGTAAGTCTTCGACAGCTGCGTTCGTTGAGGTGAACGGTGTAGGCTATGCCGTTGGGATGTCTCAATCGAGCCTCTCGAAGTTACCTGAAGTGGGTGGTTCTGTTGAGGTTCAGACGTATATGCAAGTTCGCGAAGATGGCATAGCCTTGTTTGGATTTCTTTCGCTTGAGGAAAAGGCGCTGTTTGAACGACTTATCAGTGTTGGGGGTGTCGGCCCGAAGGTGGCACTGGCTGCTTTGTCGGTATTTACGCCGCAGGCGCTCGCCACCGCTATTGCTTCGCAGGATGTTGCCACGGTATCGAGGATACCGGGCGTGGGTAAAAAGACAGCTTCGCGTATTATTCTTGAGTTGAAAGGTTCGATCGATCAGGGAATTGCTGGTTTATTTGATGCTGGCGCTGCTCTCCCTATGACTGATAACCACTTTCGGGGGGCACACGAGGCGTTGCTGTCCATGGGCTTCACCTCTTCGGAAGCCGATCTTGCGCTCAAGAATGCACCCGAGGGCGCGGTCGAGGGTGTACTGTTACAATATGCGTTGAAGCGATTAGGCTCCGACAGTTAAAGACATTGTGGGTAAATGCAGTGCAAGTTAGGCGGTTATGGGCGATAGCGGCATTGAAATAGAAGGCCTGATGTTTGAGGCGGGTGTGGTGGGCGATGCGGTTGGAGACGACGCTTGTGTTTCTAATGCTCGCGAACGTACGGTGACAACTACGCTTACCGAAGACGATCTTGCACTCGACCGCAGTTTGCGGCCTAAGCGTCTCGGTGATTATCTGGGACAAACGAAGGTAAAGGAATCGCTCTCTATTCTTATTGAGGCAGCAAAGGCGCGTGGCGATGTAGTGGATCACATCCTTTTTGCGGGCCCTCCCGGTTTGGGTAAAACCACCCTCGCCACCGTTGTGGCCAATGAATTGGGCACGAGCATTCGCACCACCAGTGGTCCTGCTATCGAGCGCACCGGCGATCTGGCTGCGATTCTCACGAATCTTGAAGAAGGCGATGTGCTGTTTATCGATGAGATTCATCGTCTGAATCGCATGGTTGAAGAGGTTCTGTATCCTGCGCTTGAAGATTTTGCACTCGATATTGTGGTTGGTAAAGGCCCCGCAGCTCGCTCCATCAGACTTGATTTGCCTCACTTCACCCTTATTGGCGCCACTACGCGTATGGGTCTTTTGACGGGCCCTCTACGCGACCGATTTGGTGTGGTAAGTCGTCTTCAATACTATAGCCCGGAAGAGCTTAGCTCCATTGTTTGTCGCTCGGCTACCATTTTGGGGGTGGATATAGCAGAAGACGGCGCATTGGAAATTGCTCGGCGTAGTCGTGGCACCCCGCGTTTAGCGAACCGGCTGCTCAAACGCGTGCGCGACTGGGCGCAGGTGCGAGGCGATGGCGATATAAATGAAGATGTTGCTGCGCAGGCACTCAGTTTTTTTGAGGTGGATTCGTTGGGACTTGACGCGATAGACAATCGTATATTGGAACTTTTAGCGGTGCAGTTTAATGGTCGCCCGGTAGGGCTCTCTACGCTTTGCTCTGCGCTCTCGGAAGACCCCGATTCACTTGAGGATGTCTACGAACCGTTCCTAATGCAGCAAGGCCTTATGGTGCGCACTCCGAAGGGTCGTCAGGCTACGATGCGCGCTTACGAGCATCTGGGCATACCGATACCCGAGCAAGTGTCATGATTATGCGACGAATCGCTTTAGGGTCTAGTAGTTGTCTGGTTTGCTAAGCTGAGGTTGCGATTATGTCGCGCTTGCTGCTTTTTTGTTGTGAGGGCAAAGCGGTTTATAGGTATACCATTGCTTATAGGCGCAAAACTCGTGCTATCGAAAGGAAAGGTCATGCTTTCTCAAGACTACCTTGTGCGCATTATGGTGCAATTTGCCGAGATTATTCGCCGCAGCTGGATGAAGGCAAACAAGGAACGTGATCCTCGGGGGGCTGCCGACATGCTAGAAGATGCTGTGGGTGAAGCTACCGATATTGATGGGGGCGTTCTGCTATCTTTGTCTCCCGAGTCCATTGCCAGCGTTATGCAGGTGTCGGGCATCGATCCGCGTGTGACCGAGTACATTGCACGCAGCCTGCTACTTGCCTCTGGTTACTTGCGCGAGGCGGGCGATCACGGCCTAGCTACGGTGCGTGAGCAACAGGCGCGCGCTATAGCGGAAGCTTACGGTCATGAGCTGCCCGAAACCCCCGAAGAGTTGGCTGGTTTGTTCGACGGTTTGGATGAGAGCTCTGCCGAAGAGGCTGAATTGCCCTTGGATACGATGGGGTTTGACGCCCCTCCTATTGAGGCTTCTTCGTCTATCGTGGCGGAAGATCCTCGCAACCCGACTGTATAGGGTGCCGTTTGGGCCTGTCGTTAGGCAGGCCCAAGCTTTCTGCCAGGGTTTTCTTCTTTACCCGTTTGGATGGGTGCGTTACTATATTTCTGGGTGATCATATCAAAGGGGAAGTCCTTGTCTGTCAAGAAGGCAAAAATGCTACTGCATTCGCTGCGGTGGTATCATTTGGGGTTTGCATTCGTGTGGGCGATCGCTTTTGCAGGCCTTCCCTTCGGAGATGGTGACTCTGCGGGTCAACGTCTATTTAGCTTGAGCGATCAAGGATGCGCCATTGTTGCGGTGTGCGTGGCAGCGTTCTACGAGCGTCGCCGCATGCCCTTCCCACGAAAATCAGCGTCGATCGTGGGTCTCCTGCTCGCAGCGGGTTCGTTTGCGTATTTCTTGACGTTTTCTGGCATGCTGGATGCAACGATGGGAGCCTTGGGTGCAGGAGTGCTGGTAGGAGTAGCATTAGGGTCGTCCTATGTGCTGTGGCAGCAGTTCTTCGCATCGGAGGGCGCATCGCGCACAGCGATTTACATTCCGCTTTCGGCGCTGCTTTCCGTGGTGCTCAGCGCGGTCGTTTCGGTTCTGCCCGACGGCGTCCGAATTGTATGTACCGTCGTTGTGTTTCCCCTTGCTGCGGCAATCTCACTTAGGCGTTGTTTGGGAGAGATTGTCATTGCCGATCCACCTCCGCGCATGACGGGACCATCGGCTGCGGCCACGCTCAAGGCACTCTGGAAGCCCGCATTTTGTACTTGTGCCATTGGATTTGTATGGAAGCTCGTCTCCCACCTGTTCGCTGTTCCGGGCGGAGCGTCCTTTGCTCCCATTTTAGGTGGCATGGCCCTAGCGGTGGCTGTGGTAGTGCTTATCGAGCTGTTCTCCGAGACGGGTTTCGCGGTGCTGCGTCTTTATCAAATACTGTTCCCACTTCTTACCGGTGTCTTCCTTTTGCCCACGTTGCTCGGGTCTCAGTTCGCGCCTGTTCTGACAAGCGTGCTGTTTTTCGGCTTCGAGATTGTGAATTTGTTGCTTATCGTAACATGTGCCGTCTACTCGAGCGAGCGTTGTCTGCCTTCGACCCAGGTGTACGCGCTCTGTGTCGGACCGACACTTGTAGCCATGCTCGTAGGCAACGTTGTGGGTACAAGACTTAATCCGCTTGCGGCCTATGATTTCGCCATCGTGGTGAATATCCTGTTTCTCTGCATTTATGGATTGTCGCTGGTGTTGTTCTTCGTAGCGTTTTCTCGCAAGGGTCGACGGGGAAAGGTGGGTCTGGAAGGCGCGGAACATGATATCGCCGTAGTTGGTTTGTCGGGGGACCGGGAATCTGCGGGCAACGCGCCAAGCAAGGCGGCTGAGGGTGTCGGGAGTGCTTTGTCGAGCGGCCTAGCCGGCGAGGCCTACCTATCCGCCGTCCCCGAGGCGAGCGTCTCGGGAAAGGATGTAAACGGTAAGGTCGCCGAAACGCTCGAAGCGATTGATCTTGCCACGTTGCTGGAACGGCGCACGGACTCGCTCACCTTGGATGAGCCATTCAGTAAGCGCGAACGTGAAGTTGTGGGATTGGTGCTGCGGGGTAATAACGTGCCCGCTATTGCGCGCAAGCTCTATATTTCGGAGAACACAGCCCGCGATCACATGAAGAGCATTTACCGCAAGGCCGGTATCCATTCGCGACAAGAGCTTATCGACCTATTCGACTAGGAGAGTCACCATCTCGGTCTGCCGCGATGCGAACAGCAAGTGATCTTTCTTCTGTCGTTTGCCTTACAGCCCCGTCTGCGCGCCCCAATTTGAATACAGGGCTCCGAAAGCTTGCCTTTGTCGTGTACTGACACCCCACAAAGCGGGTGGTTTTCTTTTCTGACAACGTCTTGAACGGCGATGATGCAAAACAACATGAATCGCGGGATGGGACTGCTTGCCTCTGATGGCTAAGCTTGCCTTGAAGCGGACGAGGCTCCGCAGAGGAAGGTAAACGCAATTGTAGGAGGGAACCATGGGAGAATCGGTTGGAAGCATTTCGAGGCGCAGCCTTATTAAAGGAGCTGCCCTCAGTGCTGCGGGCATGGCAGCGTTGGGTATGGTCGGTTGTGGTCCTAAAGAGGCCGGATCGGCTGATACGAAGGCGGACGCAAGCGACGGTGCAGCCAAGCATACGTGGGAAATGAAACCGGAGTCTATCGCGGCCGATAAGATCAAGGAGACGGTGGATACCGAGGTACTGATCATCGGAGGCGGTTACTCGGGTACGTGCTGTGCGCTTAGTGCGGCCGAAAGCGGTGCGAAGGTCGTACTCGTGGAGAAGGATGCTATGCTCAACGGCCACGGCGTAGGTGGTACGGGTGCTATAGCCTCACGTGAGTTGGACAAGCTGGGCATCAAGTTCGACAAAGCAGTCGAGATGGAGCGTTGGCTGGCCACGTGTGGCGGCCGTGCCCGTGAGTCGTTCGTGGCGAAGTGGTTCCGCGAGTCGGAGCGCTGCATGAACTGGTTTTTGGACATCGCCGAAAAGAACGGTGCCAAGTGCATGGTTACAGTGGGTTCGCGCTCTGCGGTGCATCCCGAGATCGACTGCTACCACATGATCTCCGGTGGCGAGGTGTTCGAGCAGCATACCATGGCCGATTTTGTCGAGTACCTGTTCGAGTCCGAAGCCAAGAAGAGTGGGGCTGAGTTCGTCTATGAGATGCCGGCGGTGCAGCTCGTACAGGACGAGTCCGGTAAGGTGACGGGCGCTATCTGCGAGAACAAGGACGGCGACTACGTGCAGTACAACGCCAGCAAAGGCGTGGTGCTGGCCACGGGCGACGTGAGCTACAACGACGAGTATCTGGAGGAGTTCGCTCCCATTGCCTTCAAGGTGCGCGCACGCCTGTGTGCCGACCAGGGCAATGTGGGCGACGGCCACAATATGGCCGCCTGGGCTGGCGGCACGTTCCAGGATGGTCCCTGGCCCACGATGATGCATCCGCAGGCAGCAGCCATGTTCCACGGTCCCTTCCTGTTCGCGAACCCTGAGGGCAAGCGCTTCATGAACGAGGCTACCTGGGTGCAGGGCAAGTGCGTCGGCATTATGGAGAACGGCGGCAGCGACCATGCGTGGTCGGTATTCGATGCAAACTGGCAGCGCGATCTACTGGACAGCCTGCAGTACGGTGGCGGCATGTTCTGGGACAGCTTCCGTCCCTACGGAACCGATTACCAGGTAGCGGTCGATTCGCATACAAAGAGCGTCGAGGCTGGCCTCGAGAAGACCCCCGACTACTACAAGCGCGCCGACACCTTGGAGGAGCTCGCCAGTATGCTTGATGTGGACAAAGAGGAGTTCCTCGCCTCCGTCGAGCGTTATAACAAGTTGTGCGATCAGGGGGAGGATACCGATTTTTATAAAGAAGGCCACTTTCTGTATCCCATCAAGGAGGGCCCCTTCACGGCCTGTATGGTAGCACCGGGTCTGCTGGCGGTGGTGGGCGGCATTCATGTTTCCGATCACTTCGAAGTGCTCGACGCCGAGGACCGTCCGGTCGAAGGCCTGTACGCCATAGGCAATTGCTCGGGCGATCTGTACGCCTACGACTACCCCATCAACGTGCAGGGCAACAGCCATGGGCGCTGTCTGGTAGGGGGCAAGTGCCTCGGCGAGCAATTGGCCGGTGTTTATCGGGAGATATAAGCGTCACTCCGAAAGATAACTTTCCTCTCTTGCCTGAAGGGCTTGCCTGGTAGATGCGTGGCGAGCCCTTTGTGGCGTTTATGCTGATCGACTTATATTTTACATAAGTCTCTCGCTTTGTTAGTTCGTGGTGACTTTGTGACGATCGAGATATTTCGGTCTTATTTTTACTGTTTCCGCTAAAGTAACCGCTTTGTAATCCCGTTCGGGTCGCCTTCGAATTTCAGAAGGAATCAATCAAAATGAATATGAAGCAATGGCTTATCCAGCCCCAGCAAAAGCTTGGGCCTTTAGGGCTTGTTGTCCTACTCGTTGTATCTAGCTTGGTAACGCCCTTATCTTTGGATATGTACACCCCCGCTGTTCCACACATGGCAGAATTGTTTGAAACGAGTGCGGGTATGGTCAATCTAACGTTGGTTGGGTACTTCTTGTTTTTTGCAGTGGGTTTGCTATTGTTTGGCCCCGTGAGCGATCGCTATGGCCGTCGACCGGTGTTGTTGGCTGGTGTTTTGGTTTATACGATTGGTAGCGCGTTTTGCGCGTTGTCTTTGGATATTTGGATGCTTATTTTCTTTCGTGTGGTTCAAGCGCTGGGTGCTGGTGCGATCAGTGCCGTGGCAACGGCTATTGTGAAAGATGCATTCGTGCCCGAGAAGCGTGCAGCCATCTTGTCGGTTGTTCAGATTATGTTCGTCATCGGGCCGGTGTTGGCTCCGTTTTTGGGTGCTTTAATCATGCAAATGGTAAACTGGCGCATGACGTTTGTTGCGCTTGGTGCTGTTGGTGTGGGATGTTGCACCCTTGCCGTTATGTTCGAAGAGACCCTTCCGGTTGAGAAGCGCCTCGGGGGAACAGTATTTGGTAGTTTAGGGCGTTTGGGGGTGGTTGCCCGCAATAAGGGCTTCGCTTCGTTTTTGGGCATTGTAGGATTATTTAATCTGCCTTTCATGGCTTATATTGCTGTAGGTTCGTATATCTATATTTCATTTTTCGGGCTGAGTGAGATTGAATATAGTTTGTACTTTGCTGCTGCCGCGCTACTAACTGCAGCGGGTCCCGTCATTTGGTTGAAAGCGTCAAAGTATATTAGCGCACGTCGCTTCACTACGATTATGCTGATGGTGGCTTTCGGCTCCGGCGTGGTGATGTTGCTGGTTGGCGAGTTGACGCCCGTACTTTTCTGTCTTACATTTTTGGTGTTCGCCATGACGGAGGCTTGCGTGCGCCCCTATAGCACCGACATTTTGCTTTCTCAGCAGGAAAGTGATGCAGGTGCAGTTTCATCACTTATTAATTTTACTCACACGGCTATCGGTTGTGTAGGTATGGCTTTAGCGGTGCTACCTTGGTCAAATTATGTAGTGGGCGTAGGGATGCTCGTAGTGGTTACTATGGCGTTTGCGGGCGTATGCTGGATTGTTCTTCTTAGATCGCGTATTTTGCTTCCCGGGATAAAGAGTAATGTGCGTGAAATGCCAGTTGAGAAGGTTGGCCCGGACGCGTCCATGCAAGATCGTGCACAATAGGGGTTCACACCGCTTGCCTTATTGAGTTGTTTTTTAGTCGGGGGACCTTACAAAACGGTAAAAAACCTGCGAAACCGCAAATCTCGAAGTTTTTTCCTTCGGGATAGCGTATAGTAAACATGTGCTCTCGAGGTGAGGGCGAGTGCTCCCGCTAAGCGGCTGCATACAGTGTTACCTCCTTGAATGGTCGAGGAGAGGAAAGAGGATTTAAAATGGCGGAAGGTACTGTTAAGTGGTTCAACCCCGAAAAAGGCTATGGGTTCATCTCTCAGAATGATGGCGAAGATCTGTTCGTCCACTTCTCTGAGATCAAGATGGACGGGTTCAAGACCCTTGACGAAGGTTCTGCAGTGCAGTTCGACGTCACGACTGGCCAGAACGGCAAGCTCCAGGCAAGCAACGTGACGAAGGCGTAACCGCCGATTCACATTTTATGCCGAAATGGCCCCGCATTTGCGGGGTCATTTTTTGTGTGCCTCAGCAAGGAAACCGCGCTTTTGGGCTTACCCGATAAAGCGACCGATTCGATAAAGCGGCTTACCTAATGAACATGGCATCGCCGAAGGAAAGCATTCGGTAGCGTTCATTGATGGCGTGAGAGTATGCAGCCATAATGTTCTCTCGGCTACTAAAAGCCGATACGAGCATCATGAGTGTTGAACGTGGTACGTGAAAATTCGTGACGAGTGCATCTACGACGTGGAATTCGCTGCCAGGTAACAAATAGAGTGAGGTGGCTTCACGTTCGCGTGGCATGACTGCGCTCGCCGCTGGGTCCCATGCGCTTTCTAGGCTACGTACGCTGGTGGTACCCACGGCGATGACGCGACCGCCTTGTTGGCGTGCTTCAGCGATAGCTGCAACCGTACGTTCAGGTACTGAATAGAACTCGGTATGGATGGAGTGATTCTTCGGGTCGTCCTCATCCACGATACGAAAGGTATCCAGACCTACTTCCAACTCAACCGTTTCCCAGCGAATTCCCTGCTTACGCAACCGCTCGATCAGCTCAGGCGTGAAGTGCAGGCCGGCTGTAGGTGCTGCCGCTGAGCTTTCGCGACGAGAGTATACCGTTTGGTATAATTCCTCATCACCGGCGTAGTTCTTGATATAGGGTGGTAGCGGTGTGTGGCCTACGGCATGTAGAGCCTCGTCGAGGGAGGGTAGCGGTGTGGTGAGACGAGCTAAACGCTCACCCTTCTCGGCATCTTTGACCCAATCCACAATTTCGACCGATAGCGCTATGTTTCCGGAGGCATCCGTGAAGTCCACCACGGCACCCGTTCCCGGCTTCAAGCGCTTGCCGGGGCGCACAAGCACTTCCCAAAGGGCACTTTTTTCTGTCTTTGCCTCACGGGTGGGTACCTCGCGCAACAAGAATACTTCGGCGGCACCTCCGGTGCCGCGCTTTGCGCCCAGCAGACGCGCTGGCATGACGCGCGTTTCGTTTGCCACGAGTAGGTCGCCGGGGCGTAAATAATCTGCGATGTCGCGAAATATGCGATCTTCAAGTGCGCCAGATACGCGATCCATTACCAGCAGACGGCATGCGTCGCGTTCAGCGGCAGGTTCTTGTGCGATGAGTTCGGACGGTAGATCATAGTTGAAATCAGAGGTTCTCATGAGTTTGTCCTTCGCGGCGAGACAAGATAGGGCTTGTTTAGAAATATTCATTATAGGCATTACAGGTGCTACACTATCTGTCGCTCCCTGCAAAGCAAAAAATGCGCTCGATTTACCAAATCAACAACAAAAAGGCGACCCGTTGCTAAGGTTTTGATAATAAGCTCAAAGCAGCGCAAAGCTCTGATCGAGCGTGCTCAAAATTTTTTGAGTAGAAAAATAGTTACGATTGCTTATCGCGCAGCGCTTTCAACACAGCGCGCTTCTTAGCCTGTTTTTCAGCGTAGGCTTGGCGCTCGGCTTTTTTCTGTGTACGGGCGGCCTCTTCCGCCTCTCGTTCGGCGGCATGCTCCTGAAGGCGAACGGTGCGTTCGGCCTCTCGCGTTCGCTTGCGTAATTCGCGTTCGGCTGCTGCCTCGCTATCCGAAAAGTGGCACCCGCAGTAGTTTTGGCGGTACATGCCAAGATTTCGACTGCGCCGTGTGGCCTCGTCGTACAAGGGGCGGTAATCTTTGAACAGCGCCGTTAGTCCAGCGGCTGCTGCGGCTCGTTCTAGCTCTTCACGAATGCTGTCGGTGAACTGATAAGGGCTTACCGATAACGTAGTTCCTATCGCATCGAAGCCTTGTTCTCTTGCTTGCTGCGCTGTGCGTTCGAAGCGCAGACGGTAGCATGCGCGGCAGCGGGCCTCGCGTAACTCTGGCTCTGTTGCTAGGCGCTCTACGTTTCCTCCAGCTGCATCTAGTGCAGCTTGGCCGATTCGTCCAGAAGATGTTTTCCAGCTTTCAGGATCGTAAGCGTCTTCGATGATGGGGATGCCTTCAGTTTTTGCCCACGAACGCAGGGTATCTAGTCGTTGCGCATATTCGGTTGCTGGAGTGATGTTTGAGTTTGAGAATATGATGGTAATATCATGCCCCTCTTCGCGCAGCATGCGTAACGGTTCGAGCGAGCAGGGTCCGCAACAGGCGTGCAGCAATAGTTTCACGGCGGTTCCTACTTCCTCGTATATTCTTTCTGCCACTTCTTACGCTGTGGCCGCGTTCTTTACCTAAAGCATCAAATATGGGATAAAGGACGTGTACAAAGTGGAGGGCGCAGTTGTTTTCCTGAGGGTTTTAAGCCTCGTCAGAAAGGATTG
>JAYFOQ010000004.1:0-73736 GCA_034932485.1 Gordonibacter sp. | reverse complement strand
TGTCCATAGTAGGAAAACAATCGAAAGAAGAAAAGTGCCCCACGCTCAGACCAGAAGGCCTTCGCATAGGGCAAGAGCTTACGCTTTATCCAATTGCAAGGTTAAACTGGACAGGTGTTCAACTTACAAATTCAATTAAGGCTTACGGCTAACAAGACGTTCAACGAAATCGGTTGCCGGGAAGCGCACCACGTCGGAGGGTATGGCAAACTGTGCAATACGGCCACCCTCCATAACAAGAACTTTATCGCCTAGGTTGAGCGCTTCGTCGATATCGTGGGTTACAAACAGTATGGTAATACCTGTCTGCTCATGGATGCGTTTCACTTCATCCTGCAGGTCGCCTCGTGTGATGGCATCAACAGAGCTAAACGGCTCATCCATTAGGAGTAGATCGGGGCTTGCTGCTAATGCGCGAGCGATGCCAACGCGCTGAGCCTGGCCACCCGAAAGCTCAGCGGGAAAGCGGTTTCGAATGTTTGCGGGTAATCCGACAATATCCATCCATTTGTCTACTGCAGCATTGGTGCGGCGTTGGTCTCGCTTGTTGAGGAGGCTGGGCACGTAGGCAATATTTTGCTGAACGCTCAGGTGAGGAAAGAGCACGCTCCCCTGGATGGAATAGCCGATATTGCGTCTTAGCTCGATAGGATTGACACTTGTGGTATCTCTTCCCTGTACAAGTACGCGTCCTTCGTCGGGTATAACGAGAGCATTCACCATCTTTAACAAGGTAGTTTTGCCGCAGCCAGAGCTGCCGATGATAGTAATAAACGATCCACTGGGAATAGTGAGGCTTACGTTATCTACTGCTGTGGTATTGCCGAATCGTTTCGTTACGTGCTCGAAGATTACCGCGCTCGTAGGATTTGACGGAGACTGGGGAGAGGAAGACTCGTCCTGTAAAAAGGATGAGGAGGTGTGGGAAGGGTTGTCTAATACTTGTGCTGGCGCGTTCATAGGAGCCCTCTCTCAACGAGGAACGCATCGGCAACAACCTTTGGCTCGCGACCCTGCGTTTCTACCTCGTTGTTCATTCGTGCCATATCGGTATCGGTGATAGATCCTTGTAGCTTTTCCAGCTGAGCTTGCAGTTCCGGGTGGGCAGATAGCGTATCCATGCGTACAACGTTTCCGCATAGGTAAGATGGATAAAAATGCCGATCGTCTTGCAGTATAACGAGGCGAGCATCGGCAGCTTGACCATCGGTTGTGGATACGACAATGACATCCACCTGTCCTTCGAATAACGCCTGATATTTCAGGCTAATATCCATGTCGCGCGTAGTTCCAAACTTCATGTTGTAGGCTGCAGAAAGGCCAGGATATCCATCCTGTCGATCATAGAAATCGGGCTCGGCACCCATGGACAGCTCAGTTGCTACACGTGCGAGGTCTGAGTAAGTTTGCAGCCCATAACGCTGGGCGATGTCGGACCGCACACCCAGTCCAAACGTGTTGTTGAAGCCGTACATGCCTATCCAGGTGAGTCCCAGCTGAGATTCGTATTCTTGTTGCATTAAATCAAACATGCTCTCATCGTAGGTGTCTTCGTGTTTGAGTACAGCATTCCATCCGGTACCCGTGTACTCGGGGTATAAGTCGAAATCTCCTTTTTCTATGCCAGGCTGGATATTGGAGGTGCCTCCTCCTACGCCCGGTGTTAGTTCTACGTTTAGGTTGGTGTTGTTCTTAATGAGTGTGTTGAGCATTTCGCCGAGGATGTATTGCTCGGTCATGGGCTTGGTTGCTATACGTATGGTATTAGTGCTTTCTGACGTAGTAAAGGCAGCATATGTTCCTCCTGCCACTAGTACAACAAGAGCAGTACCAATGATTACCATTGTTCGGTGTCGGCCAAACAGACGAGCCTCATTCTTGTTTAGTTTTTCGGAGGTATTTTTACTTTTTTGTTTGCTTCTTCTGCGACCGAGTTTCCCTACGTGCTGTGGGTTGAGATAACGTCGAGTTGACTTTTCTGCGAGCCCTAACAGTAAGTCTACGATAATAGCTAATGCCGCGATAAGCAAACTGCCCGCAAGTGTCATTCCTGGGTTGTTTGTGGTAATGCCTCGGTAGATGGCTACACCTAAGCCGCCGGCTCCAATGAAGCTGGCAATACCAGCAAGCGCGATGGTCATGGTTGCCATGTTCCGCACCCCACTCATGATAATGGGCGAGGCGAGTGGCAATTCGATACGGTAGAGCAGCTGCCTCTCGGTTGAACCCATTCCCCGTGCGGCTTCGATGATTGCGGGATCAATGGTGGTTAATCCTGTGTAGGTGTTGCGCACCATTGGCAGTAAAGCATATATCGTTAGCGCCACGATGGCGGTGAGGTTTCCGATTCCGGTGACGGGGATAAGAAATCCGAACAATGCGATAGAGGGAATAGTGTAGACGAAATTTACCAATGCAAGTACTGGTTTTGCACCCCTCTTCCATTGTGCGATACCGATGCCGATAGACAACCCTATAAGCGCCGCTAGCACAATGGATACGAGTGAAATCCCGATATGCTGCATCAAGAGGTCGAAAAACCAATCTCGCTTATCAAAAAGTAGAACGAACGGATTCATAAGCGGGCGACCTCGTTTTCTTGTACGAAGAGGGAGCGAGTGCAGGAGCTGCTCGGTGTCCCGAATTTTAAACCATCGCAGGAAAGCCCTGCATCCTGCAGCCAAACCGTCAACGATTGGTGACAGGACCCCTTGTTCTGAATGCTTTTGTTATTTGAAGGACTGGAGAAGAAATGATTATGTGTAAAAGTATCAATTTTTCTCTTTTGTGGAAAAAGATGATATGGTGTGTCTGTCAGGTTACATGAGTCGGAAGGTTTTATTTGTGGCTATCCAGGTGAAACTCGATCGAGTTATGAGCACGTCGGGCCTGAGCGGAAACGATCTCGCAGAACGCGTAGGCATTACAAGTGTTAACTTGTCGCGCATTAAGACCGGCAAGACTCGCGCGATTCGTTTTTCGACACTTGATGCATTGTGTGAAAACTTAGGGTGTCAGCCGGGAGATATCCTGACGCATGTAAGCACGCCGCCAACTATTAGTGAAGACGGCCAACAGTAGTTTTTTGTAAATCGTTCGTGATTTACCCTTGCGCGAAACAAGGGCAATCTTCCATATTCTCTCTGCTATTCACCAGAAAGTACTTCTAAGGGGCGCGATAAGGCTTTATTATGCTAAAGCACGAACGGACGATCATCCGATTCCCCATCCATTCGCCTGTTGTTGCGCGGGTAGCCGACTCGCTTGACCGCTTGAGCGGTTAGGTGGTGCGGGCGCATCTTCAAGTAAGGCAACGGATCGGGTGCCATCCAAGAGCAGGGAGGTTTGCATGCAAGACGAGCACAAGATCGCACTCTACGAGAACTTCACCGCTATTAACTCCATTGAAGCGTCAAGCTATGAGCAGTACGACGTGAAGCGGGGGCTACGCAACGCCGATGGAACTGGTGTGGTGGCCGGGCTTACGAATATCGCGAATGTTCATGGTTATGTAGTGTCCGACGGTGAGAAGGTTGCCGACGAAGGTGCGTTGCGCTATCGAGGTTACGATGTGTACGACCTGTTGGGTGACGATTCTGTCGAGCGTCGTTTCAACTTCGAGGAAGTGGCTTATTTGCTGCTTATGGGAGAGTTGCCTACGCGCGACCAACTTGATCGCTTTATTGCTGCTCTTGATGCCGAGCGCGAATTGCCCGACGGTTTTACGGCTTCCATGATTATGCGTGATACGCCGCCGGATATCATGAACGTACTGGCGCGTACGATTTTATTATTGTACGCCTATGATGAGAACGCCGAAGATCGCTCGGCATATCATGAGGTGCATACGGCCATTTCGCTGATCTCGCGCTTGCCGCGCATCATGGTGTTGACATACTTTGCCAAGCGCGCGCGCTACAATAACGAGTCCATGATTATGCATCGTTTCATTCCGGGCCAATCTACGGCTGAGACCATTCTGTCGATGCTGCGCCCTGATCGCCAATTTACACCCGAGGAAGCGCGCATGCTGGACATTATGCTTTGTCTGCATGCCGAGCATGGTGGCGGCAATAATTCCACATTCGTCACGCGCGTGCTGACCTCATCGGATACCGATCCATATTCCACCTACGCCGGAGCAATCGGTTCCCTGAAGGGCTCGAAGCACGGCGGCGCCAACCATCAGGTGCTGGCTATGCAAAAAGAGCTGAAAACAAATGTAGCCGACTGGTCTGATGAGGGTCAGGTGGCCGATTATCTGGCAAAATTGGTGAACAAGCAGGCCTTTGACAAGACGGGTTTGGTGTACGGCATGGGGCATGCCGTTTACACAAAGTCTGATCCGCGGGCCATCATCTGCAAGCAGTTTGCCGAGAAGCTGGCGAGGGGTACGGAGTACGAGGCAGAATACCATCTGTTGGAGAGTATCGAGCGCCTTGCTCCAGAGGTCATTTTGCGCGAGAAGGGTACGGCTAAGGACATGTGCGCAAATGTTGACATGTACTCTGGCTTTGTATATTCGATGATGGGTATTCCCGAAGATTTGTTCACTCCGCTGTTTGCCTGTGCGCGTATGTCGGGTTGGGCCGCACATCGTTTCGAAGAAATCGTTTCTGGCAAGCGTATTATCCGTCCGGCATACAAGTCTACTCGTAGCGGTGTGCGCTCTTATGTAGCGATGGACGAGCGATAGCGCGTTGTGTCGTCTTGCTTTGATACCGCTCAAACAGTTTTGTTCTTGATTTGATGAGTGATATTAAATTAAATGAGGGTCTCGTACTTGCGAGGCCCTCATTTAATTTGGACGGGCGCGGGTTCCTTTAGTGCATGAATGCGTTGAAAGAGCCGTACTCTTCGTTGATGGTTTGCCAAAATGCTTCGAGGTAAGGTAGACGAGCCTCAAACATAGCGGCCATAACAGCCAATTCGTCAGGAGTAAGATGCTTGGAAAGCGCCGTCAAATCTCGCTGGTTCATTGCGGCGTTTAGGGTGTTGGTAACCAGGTAGTCTCGAGTAATGAGCGTATCGTCAAAACCCAGCAGACGCTGGACGCAGGCGCAGATGATACCGGTTCGATCTTTTCCGTTCACGCAGTGAACAAGGGCAGGTGCCGTGGGATGAAGGAGTGGATCAATAGATGCACGCAGTAAATCTCCTTGCCGGGCCATGGTTGTATATAGATTAATCATACGCTCTCCGGGAGAACCGTAGGTGCCAACGATATCCTTTGCGCGATGTAGCTGCGTACGCCGGGGATCGTCTTGAAGGTCTCCCTTTATCAGATGGAGACGAAATGGCGGACGCTCTGCGCATGAGGGGCGCTCGCATGCTTCCCGTTCGGTGGGCTTTCTGAGATCATAAACATCAACAATGCCGAGTTCGCAGAGAGTTTCGATGTCGGCATTGCTAAGATTATTCAACTGTCGCGACCGATAAAGTGCATGTCCGTTCACTGTGGCAAACTGACGAAGTCCTATGCTCTCACGTAATTGAGAAAGGGCCTCTACCGGAGGCGTTTTGTTGCTTTTTACTGTTGTGTGGCGCGTTGCGCGCGCAGGGGTAGAAATTTCCATGCAGCTAGTATAAAGCGTGAGTTCTGTTTTGTCGCACAATGACGAAAGGTCTGCGCGCCTCTTGTAGTGGCTTCCATTGAAGACCGGCTACAATGCGGATCTTATTTTTTCGAAGCAGGTCTGCTATACTCCGCTACGGCTTTGACGGTGGGCGCCCGCGCGCGTTGCTGTCAAGTTCCGCGTTTGCATCGTTGGGCCCTGCCTACGCGGTTTACTCGTTGCCCAAAGCCCGCGACAAAGTTCGCGTGGAGACAAGGAGCATCCCATGGATAAGGGAAGATCGTCGTACGTCGCTCAGGCAGGTATGATTGCGGCTGTGTATGCCGCCGCCACTCTCGTCGCACTCTTGTTGTTGCAAGGGCTGGCTTGGGGGCCTGTGCAGTTTCGCATTTCAGAGGCAGTGTGCGTACTTGCTGTGTTGACGCCGGCAGCGGTGCCAGGGCTGACGGTCGGCTGCATTGTGGCGAACCTTATCGCCTTGGCGGTGAACGGTACGGGAGCTTTGGGTATGCTTGATGTAGTATTCGGCAGCATAGCTACGTTTCTGGGTGCGCTCTGGTGTTGGAAGATGCGCAGCCGTCCAAAGCTGGCACTGTTAGGTCCTGTTATTGCTAACGCACTCATTGTGCCTGCCTATTTGCCGCTACTACTACAAGGTTTGGGGTTTTATACCATCCCCTTCACAAGTATCGCGCTCGACGGAGCATATCTGCCTATGTACTTGTTTGGCGTGGTGTCTACAGGTATTGGCGAAGCGTTGGTCTTATATGCGCTGGGCCTTCCCTTGCTTATGGCGCTGAAGCGTTTTAATGTGGTAAAGCAACCACGGTGCAGCGGCAAGGGTTAGCTTTGCATCGTTGGGCTTCTGGGTCTTCCTCCGTTCATTCGGTGTAATCGGTCGCATGTGCGACCGAAATGGCACCGAAGCGGTACAATAGACCATTCTTAACGCCGATATTTACTATCGGACAAGGCCTATAAAAGGAAGTGCATGAACCCGGTTATTGTCATACCGACTTACGTCTCCTCGCGTCGCCGCAAAGAGGGCGGTAGCGTGCTGACCACCTACGACCATACCACGCCCATCACGCAGTCGGGCGAATTACCGCGTTTGCTACATTCGTTACAGAAGGTGCGGGGTATTGGCCAAATTGTTATTTTGGTGGTAAGCGAACCTTCCATCGAGAACCAGGCGGCAGAAAAAGTACAGACGCAAGCGGCCCAGTATCCCTCGCTTAACGTTGCCGTTATCGGAGCACCCGAGCTTGGGCTTATTCAGCAGCGTATGGAGCAATTGAGTCTTGGTAAATTGTCTAAGGAAATTGGCTTGGCTGGCTACGGTGCCGTACGTAATCTTGGTCTAGTGGTGGCAAACACACTGGGTTACGATTCGGTGGTTTTTTTGGACGACGACGAGATTGTCGATGATGCGGAATTCTTACAAAAAGCCATGTACGGTTTGGGTAAGCTTACCAAGAAAGGTATCCCCATCTTAGCCAAGACGGGATACTACTTCAATTCCGAGGGTACGTTTTTGTCGAAGAGCCAAGACAAGTGGTACAACCATTTCTGGCAGCAGGGTAAGGCATTCAACAAGATGATGAACAAGGCTATGCATGGACCGCGTTTGTCGCGTTCGAACCATGTGTGCGGTGGCTGCCTGGTGCTGCATAAAGAGGCTTTCAAGCGTCTTTCGTTCGACCCTTGGATAGCTCGTGGAGAAGATCTTGATTATATGCTTGACCTGCGTATGTACGGCTCTGATATTTGGTTGGACAATCAGTGGAGTCTTCGTCATTTGCCGCCAGAGACCGAAAGTGAAGGCACCCGCTTTCGTCAGGATATATTCCGTTGGCTCTATGAATACCGCAAGATGGAGTACAGTCGCACTCAGATCGACCTTCTGCAGGTGAAGCCGTCGTCTCTCGAACCGTATCCGGGTCCGTTTTTGGAGCCAGGCATTACCCGCCGCATCCGTTTAACGGCATTTTTACGCAGCTTGGCTCGTCCCGACAAGAAAGCCTACCGTAAGGCTGCAAAGGCCGCCACGGGCGAAGCTACTACCTACGCCCAGCGTAATTGCTCGAAGTACTTTGAATTCCAGTTCGTGTGGCCCGAGCTTATGGCCCGCATGGAGAAGGATCAAATTCTGCGTACGGCTTTGGTACAGTCTGCTGCTCAGCGTCAGTTGGGTGTCGATTCCCCTCGTAAGTCGGCTGCCCTTGCTGCCGAGGCTGCTGGTATCGATCCCGGGGCCACGAGCGAAATTCGTCTTAATATTGCCGAGTAGCGTTGGTGGGAACAAGTTTGTGACGATCGCGAGGCGCCTTCGCTTCGCGATTTCAACACCACTTTTTTCCGCTACTCGGTGAAATAAAAATCACGGTAGAATTTTGATTGGAATCGTAGGCATCTCGATGGATATCTTTATGTCGTTTGTTATACCTGCTTTTGTCGGCGTTGGCGTCGGCATTTTATCGGGTATGTTGGGTATTGGCGGCGGCACGGTGCTGGTGCCTATTTTCCGTCTTGTGTTTAGCATGAGTCCTATCATGTCCACGGCAACGTCCCTTTTCACTATTATTCCCACCTCCATCTCGGGTGCCGTATCGCATCTGCGGCATAAAACCTGTGTGCCGTCGTTGGGTATTGCGGCAGGCTTAGGTGGTGCGTGTACCTCGGCTTTGGGAGTATGGCTTGCGCATATTTCTCCCGCGTGGATGGTTATGCTGGCTGCCGCGCTTATTATTGGCTACTCTGCGATTAATATGTTGCGTAAAGCTTGGAAAATGAAGCCGGAGCAAGCGACAACAACTTCCTCTTCCGAGGGCCTTAATGAGAACCAGGACCCATCTTCTGGTGGTGTGAATACAAGCGATCAGGATGATGTGGCCGAGGCTGGTTTGACGCAGAGTGTCCCAGCGGGAGCGGTTAAGCTAACGCGTAAGCAGCTACTTATTGGTGTGGCTATAGGTTTGGGGGCAGGTGTCGCCTCGGGTTACGTAGGGGTCGGCGGCGGTTTTATCATGGTGCCTCTTATGCTGTCGTTGGTAGGTATTTCCATGAAGCAGGCTTCAGGTACTTCCCTTATAGCAGTTATGATTCTTGCTGTACCGGGGGTTATCGAGCAGGGATTACTAGGGAACATCGATTATGCAGCAGGCATTTCCGTGGCAGTTGGCTCTATTCCGGGTGCTTTGGTTGGCGCACGATTGGTGCGCAAGGTTCCCGAACGTGCGCTGCGCTTCATCTTCGGAGGTTTTCTCATCGTGGGTGCTGCAATGCTGGTGATAAACGAGCTGGGCGTTTTAGGCTAGAGCTCGTCTGGTTATTCTGTTGCCTTGTTTCGTGCGTGCATCTGCTGCTTTTTGCTGGTAGGATGATTGCCTAGTTCACGAAGGAGGCTCCCTTGAAAGAGGAAACTACGGAAGTCCGGCCCGCACTACCTCGCTTTTTTACGCTGGAGATGTTTATGTTTACCATCACAGCGCTGTCTGGCCTGGTACTTATCTGGTCGTCTATTTCTCCGTATCGCAATATTGCCGTTCTTATTGTAGCGGGTATCGTGTTCACCCTTTCGCTGGTTATTGTTATTCGACTGCTTATGGATCCCGATTCGGTGCGTGCTCGTCAGTCCAATGCCATGCTACGTCTAGCCAGTCAAACGCTTGATTGCATGAATGAAGGAATGACGGCTGAAGCTGCACAGCAAATCTGCAAGCTGTTATTACCTTCCACGGCGGCCATTGCCGTTGCTATTACCGATAAGGATGTTATTTTAGGGTATGCTGGTTTCGAGGAGGTCGATAGTCAGGCAGGTAGCGTTATTCGTACTCACGCAACGCACGCCACCCTATCTGACGGCAACGGACGCATTTTATTTACGCCGGAGGACATCGGCTTTCCGTCAGATACATCTACCATCCAGGCCGCCATCATTGTTCCGTTGGCGGTGAGCGGAACCATTGAGGGAACCTTGAAGTTCTATTACCGGCGCGCTCGCCATATTAGCGAGACACAAAAGTCCATCGCTGAAGGTTTTGGCCAGTTGTTGTCTACCCAGATGGCTGCCGCCGCATTAGAAGAGCAGACGAAGCTGGCAACGCGCATGGAGCTAAAAATGTTGCAAAGCCAGATCAATCCGCACTTCTTGTTCAACACCATTAATACTATTGCTTCACTTATTCGTACCGCTCCGGAAAAGGCACGTATCTTGCTGCGGGAGTTCGCAGTGTTTTATCGTCGCACTCTCGAAGATTCGGCCGACCTTATCGTTTTTGCTCGCGAGATGGAGCAGACAAAGCGTTATTTTGCTTTTGAGATTGCGCGATTTGGCGAGGACCGTGTTGCTATGGAGGTGGATATTGAGCCAGCGGTTGAAGACATGATGGTGCCTCCCTTCCTTATTCAACCCTTGGTTGAAAACTCGGTACGTCACGCCATGCCCTCTGAAGGTAAGCTAACTATTCGTGTAACCGGCATCGTGGACGGCAACGATGTGATAGTGCGTGTGGCAGATGATGGCGTTGGTATGACCGAAGAGGCGCGTCAGAATATTTTGCACCCCGAGTCGTCTACGGGGTTGGGCATCGCAGTGAAAAACGTGCACGATCGCATACGGGGCTATTTCGGTTCCGATACCCATATGGAGGTACAAAGCGTACTGGGGGAGGGAACGACGGTCGCCCTCGTGTTGAAGAACGGCGCTGTGCGTGAGTTTTAACGTATCGCAATTATGGCAATGGCGAAGTAAGACAACCTTCCTTGCTATGGACGGTTGAGGGGAAAAGGGGCTGTTGTGTGTTCTGAATTGCCGGCACCTAAGGCAGCGCAGAGTCACCGTATGCGCTATCTTGCGGCAGGGGTGTTGTCGCTACTGTTTCTGGGCCTTATTTACTCGTGGTCGAACTTTTCTACCCCTATTGGGCAGGAATTTTCGTGGGATCGGGAGAGCATGCGAATGGTGTTCACCATCTCTATTATTTCGTTTTGTTCGGGTGGTCTGCTTGGGGCGCGACTCATTAAAAAGTTTTCGTTCAAGCCAGTATTGCTTATTGCTGGCGCTTTACTTGTTGGCGGATTTGCCTCGACGGCGCTTTTGATTAATGTGGGTGGCTTGCCGATGCTCTATGTAAGCTATGGGGTATTGTGCGGTGGCGGGTGCGGCATTGCTTACAACGTTATTATCTCGACAGTGAATGCATGGTTTCCTGATCGTGTGGGGTTTTCGTCGGGCGCGCTTATGATGGGGTTTGGTCTTGGCGGGCTTATTTTGGGAACGGCGGCCGCGGGTGGCATCGATGTGGTGGGGTGGAGAACGGTATTTTTGGTTCTTGCGGTGCTTATCGCCATAGTGGTTGGTGCAACAGCCCTAATTATCAAGCCGGTTAATTGTACGCGGGTGACCTGTGAGAAGAATGCGATGAGGCAAGATTTGTCTGTTGTGTCAGCTGGACGCCGTGGAAAGAGCGTAGTTGAGCCACCCAAGCAGCAAGGCGCGTCGGTGACGCGCTCATCGTTGTTCTGGATCTACGTTATTTGGGAAATATGCCCTCTTTGTGCTGGACTTATCATTATTGGAGACGCAAAACAGGCAGCACTTGCTGTTGGTTTGGAAGTGGGTCTTGCTACGCTTCTTGTGGGGTTGGTGTCTACGACTAATGGCTTAGCTCGTATCGTTATCGGTGTGGTTTACGATCGTTTTGGCCTGAGCGTTGTTGTGGCGCTTTCGTCGCTAGCGGCCTTCGTTGGAGCATTGGCGTTGGCTTTTTCGTTTGTTCCGGGCATGCGTATGCCTATCCTGTTTGTGATTGGTGCGTTTCTCGTGGGATTCTCATACGGCTGCATCCCGGTTATATCTTCGGCTTTCACCCTTGGGCAATATGGACCGGGGAGGTACCCCGAAAACCTGGCGCTTGCAAATTTTGCGATGACACCTGCTGCCATATTGAGCTCACTGGTGGCTGCTTCTGCGCGTGAGGTGGGAGGTGCTGTCAATGGTGACTTCGCAGTTTATGTGGTCGTATCGGTGGTTACCTTGGTGGCGCTGGTGGTGTTTGCTGTATTTGCACGACAGCTACGCCGCAAGGAAGCGAAAGAGCAGTGAAAGAGTGATATCACCTTCGCACAACAAACAGTTGAAGGTGATCGTCGTGTTCGTTGTTTGTTCCCTTGTCGACATTTTTCTATAGTGGAAAAGCCGAATGATATTCCTCGACAAAATCGAGGAGAAAGGGGGAACATTATGTGTTTCAGACCACCAGATACTACTTCAGGACCGCTTATGTGCCCGGCTTGCGGAAAGAAAATTGTGTCGCCTAACTTTCGACCCGTTGCGTGTCCGTTTTGTAAAGAGCCACTGCCTGCTGCTGATGAGCCGTCGGCTCCACGCATGCCAGGAAAACTCACTGCGCCTGGTGCTCCTGCAGCACCAACTCCACCCAAGGGGTAGCGAGGCGATAGCTCAAAGAAAAGATCTGACGACGTTTGATTCTTATGATAATGACGACTGTCAGGAAATTGCGGATGCGATGACTGTCCGGTAGACTAAATAGTCGCCGGCGTCGTCGCGTTCGGGCGCTACACATCCGTCTTAGGGGAAGTCGAAAAGGTGTGGTTGCATGCATATCGAATACTTGTACTATTTTAAGGATTTCTCGCGTACGCTTTCGATTTCTAAAACTGCCGCTCAGCACTTTATGACGCCACAAGGGCTTAGCCGTGCACTCCATCAACTTGAAAAAGATTTTGGTGTTACGTTGATGACCTACCAAAATAATATGGTTGCGCTTACGCCTGCTGGTGAAGAGCTTAGCCATCGAATCGATGCCATTGTTGATCTGTATGACAATGCCAGGGGGTCGCTGACCGAATATAAGCTGGCCGATATGAGGCCACCAAAAGGCAGCGTGCGTATCACTGCAACATCGTGTGCCTCTCAGTATCTCGTGGCCTTGCTGGATCTTCAGCGCCCGGGTCAATTTGCATTTGAAGTGAAACTGAATGAATCAAATCTTTATCGTATCGTGCCTCATATCTTGTCGCGTGACGGAGAGGGTGCGTTCGGCATCGTTTCTCTTCCCGCCACAGATAAGTACCATGATTTCATCGATGAGATGGTAAAAGAACACGGCATGGTGTACGAACCCCTTCTGTCATCTCCTCTGGTTGCCATGGTCTCAGCTTTTTCGCCCCTAGCAAAGCAGAAGCACGTGCGCCCATCCGATATCGATCCGTATCCTGTCGCGCGCTATCAAGATACGGTGCTGGGCGATGCGTTGGATGATTACATTCGCGAGGAGAATGTGAAGACGGTGACAAACGCTGGAACGGTTTTATTTTCTCAGATTTTAGAACATCAGGCTGTTGGATTCGCGCCTAAGCTGGTTGAAGGATTGCGAACATTGCCTAGTCGTGTGGTTACCGTGCCTACCGAAGACTTCTTCAGTACGGAATTCGGCTTGCTGTCAACACCGGAAAATCGGGCCTCAAGTCGTGTGGATACAGTTATTGACTGTATTAAAAAGACGATAAGCGAAACGTACCAGCAGCCACGCTACGCCGATGTCTTCGATTTAGCATAGATAAGCGCTGGATAGCGCAAAAAAGATTCTTTAAGAAGACAGCCTTACAGAATCCTGGCAGTAGGACTCTGTAAGGCTGTCTTCTTAATTAATTTTACCGAGTGTAAAGCTTAGGTATGTCTTTTTATCATCCTATCAATTCGTTTAATCGGCGAAACGAGCCATTGATCGACCATCGCTTTGGAGCCGAGTATCTTATGTTTGCAGGGTGGGTTTGACGAGAGCGAATGGAGGGGGTGGTATTTCGATAGATCGTTCTCTGTCGATTGCGCTGAGCTGTTAATCCACATAGGGGGGATTTCAAATCAAGGAGGTTTACCTCATGGCAGATGCTGTTGTTTCTGTAGACTCCGTTGTGCCTGCAGTCAAGGGGGGCGGGTGCGTTACTGTAGCCGATCGCATGAACCGTATTCCTACGTCGCCGCACACAATGCTCATTATCTTTTTTGTACTTATGGGGTGGTTTGCCGAGACCATTGATTTGGGAGGCACCAGTTTTCTCATGCCGACCATCCGAGATTATTTTGGCATGGATGCGGCCACAGGCGGGTATTATTCGTCCATTTGCTTCCTGGGCATGTTTTTTGGTGCCATTTTTGCCGGACGCATTGCTGATAAGGTTGGTCGTAAAAAAACCATTATTGCTTCTATGCTTATCTGGGGTGTTGCTGGTTTTGCATTAGTGTTTTCGCCGAATATCTACTATTTGTTTGTTATGCGTTTCATTCTGGGTATTGGCTTGGGTGCTCAATTTCCTGTTGCGCTTAGCTATTTGAGCGAAATCGTATCGGCGAAAGATCGGCCGAAGTTCATGACGCTGTATCAGCTTATGACACCGCTGGGTTTTGCCGTTGCGGGCGTGCTCACCGTGCTGATTCTTCCTCACTTTGACTGGCGTGGCGTGTATCTCGCCGAAGCTTTTCCGGCACTGTTTGTCTTAGGGATTATAAAGACCTGTCCTGAATCGCCGCTTTGGCTTGAAGCGAAAGGGCGCTATGAAGAAGCTGATGCCATTTGTACAAAGTTTGAGCAGGAGGCAATCGCGCGACACAAGCAGCTCCCGCCGGTTGAGATTGTTCAGCGTACGAACACTAAGGCAACATTCAAGGAGCTGTTTAGCGCAAAATACCTCAAGGTTACGGTCCTGTGTTTCTTTGTGTGGTTTATTTCGATGTTCAGTGACTATGGTCTGACCACGTGGCTTACCACCATTCTTATTGAAAAAGGGTTCGATGTCGTGCAGTCTACAGGGTTTGTAACTATCGGTATTTTAGGTGGTATTCCGGCGTGGTTCTTTGCTAGCTGGTCAGCAAAAAAATTCGGCCGCAAAAAGACGTTTCTTGTTGCCGGACTGTGTACTTCGATCTTTGGTATTGCCTATGGGGCATCAACAACGTTCGTCATGCTTATCGTCACCGGCATTTTGTACCAATTCGGTAAGTACTTAAACGCCATGATGATGGCTCTGTATACACCCGAGTTGTATGAAACCGGTATTCGCACGACAGGCAATGGTCTGGCCACTTCGTGGGGGCGTATGGGTTCTATCGTCGGTCCTGTCGTATTGGCTGGTGTTATGACGAGCTTTGGCGTATATGCAACTATGTATATCGCGGCCGCTATGGTTATTATCCCTGGTCTGCTGGTGTTTCTGCTGGGTCCAGAAACGAAAGATAAGAAATTCTAGCCCCTGTGCCATCTCATTATTATGTTCTGCAACGAAAACCGCTTGATGTGTCATGAGTGACGCGGAGCTAAGCTTGGGTTCTTCTTCGCACGCCTTGGCCTGCGAAGTGACGAGTAAAACAAAAATGGAGGTACATCATGGAGAAGAAAGTTAGGACCGTTTGCTTCGACTGCCATTCCAAATGTGGCGTTGTTCTTACGGTCAACGACAACGACGAGATCGTACGTGTCGAGGGTGATCAGGAAAATCCGGTCAATGACGGCATCTTGTGTGTGAAGGCGTTTTCTGCTCAAGAGATTCATGCGCATCCCGATCGTCTTAAGTATCCTCTGAAGCGAGCTGGCAAGCGCGGTGAGGGCAAGTGGGAGCGTATCAGTTGGGATGATGCACTTGATATCATCGAGAAGAAAATTCGCGAGACCATTGAAAACTACGGTCCCGAGTCGGTTATTATTTCGCAAGGTACCGGTCGCGGTTCGAATCATTTCCTCGATCGTCTGAATAACACCTGGAACGGCGGCGGCAAGGTATGGCCGACGCATGTCTGCCTGTTGCCGAACCTTGCCCAGACTCATGTGACCTATGGTCGCATGTTCCATCCGCACGAAGCATGCGACTATCGCAATGCCGGGTCTATCGTTATGTGGGGTACAAATCCTATTCGCTCACGTCAGTACAGTGGCTTGCGTATCATGGATGCCAAGCGTAATGGCGCCCATGTGGTCGTAGTTGATCCTGTGTTCCGCGACATTGCGGCTAAAGCTGATCTATGGGTGCCGGTCCGTCCTGGCACCGATGGCGCGTTGGCATTAGGTTTGACGAATCTGATGTTCCAGCATGGTAAGCATCTGGCGGCTCACGATCTGCTGACAAAATGGACTAATGCGCCGTTTTTGGTAGATGCAGAGACTCGCATGATGATTCGCGAGGCCGATCTCGTCGCTGACGCGGGGGATGTGGCCTCCGAGCATTATGTTGTGTGGGATGAGATCTCGGGCACTCCGGTTGTATGGTATCCCGAAACTGAGTCGTTTGCCCGTGAAGGTGTGGCTCCGACGCTCGAGGGTGAGTATGAACTTACGATGGCCGACGGCAGCAAGAAGGTGTGTAAGACAGCTATTCAAACGTACAAGGAAGAAGTTGCGGTGTGGACGCCCGAGAAGGTTTCTTCCGTCACCTGGACGCCCGTTGATAAGATTCTGGAGATGTTCGACATCATTACGAATCCTACTGATGGCAAGCCATCCTTGCTTACTGCGTACCTCGGTGCTTGCATGATGACTTCGAATGCTCTGCAATCCGGTCGCGCTATTACGCTGCTACAGCTTCTGCTGAATCCGCCGCTGGATGATAAGGGTGGTATTTACTTCAATACGTTCTGGGAGTTCATGCTTGACCCGAAGATTACCGCATACGACCGCGTGCCTTCTAAGCTTCGTCTTGGTTATGACAAGCATCCTATGTATACACAAGTATACGGCAACGCCAATATCCCTAACGATGTATGGGATGCTATGATCACGGGCGAGCCCTGGCCTGTCAAGGTTATGATTTCCGTAGCCAACGACCCGTTGGGTTGCTTTGAGAACTCCACCAAGATCCATGAGGCTCTTATGTCTGATGTCCTTGAGCTGAATGTAAATATGGATTACTTCATGACGCCGGGTGCCGAGTTGGCTGACATTGTGTTGCCTGCAGCACACTGGTCAGAGCGTGTAGGCAACTTTGATGAAGAGTTATATCCTGAGCCGTGCCCATTCAATATTCCACAGAAGGCTGTCAAGGCCCCTGGCGAAGCATGGGATGACTGGGACTTTATGCGTAACTTGGGTAAACGCTTCGACCCCGAACTGTGGCCTTGGGAGAGCTCCGAAGAGATGCAACTGTGGCGCCTCAACGAGTTCCATCTGATACCCAATGGCAAGGAGCCTATCACCGATTACGAGGAAGCGGCAAAGATTGGCTACTTCGTAGAGTACGGCGGCGAGAAACGTACGACCCGTCAGCACGAGAAGGGTTTGGTGAAGTTTCAGACTCCCACCATGCGTATCGAGGTGTACTCCGAGCAGATGCCTTCTTATGGTTACGATTCGCCGCTGCCGAGCTACAGGGAGCCGTTTGAGAGCCCCTATTCGACGCCGGAGCTGTATCAGGAATACGATTTGTGCCTGACCACGGGTGCTCGCGACTACGCGTTTTACCACTCGGCTTGGACCAATATTGCACACCAACGCATCTTGGAGCCGTGGCCCTATATCGAGTTGAATGAAGAGGATGCACGGGCGCGTCAAATTTCTGAAGGCGAGTGGCTGTGGGTGGAGAGCTTGCGCGGAAAAATCAAGGCAAAGGCTCGTATCTCCAAGGGCGTTATCAAAGGCGCGGTGAGTATGTGTCGCCCGAACTACAAGCACTCCTGCGACGAATTGAACCTGCCTGGCTTTAGCTGGGATCAGGCTAATCCGAATGTTTTGACTACGGCTGATGGTTCTGACCCCGGATTCGGCGCAGCACCTATGCGCAGCAGCCTGTGTAAGGTTACGAAGTTTTCGGAATAGCAATGTTCCGTCGATTAAGTAGATCGGCGGAGCCTTTACCGGACCCATTTGCTTGATAATGAAGGGAAAAATCATGGCTAAGAAGATTGGCGTGCTCGTTGAGCTCGACTATTGCGTGGGCTGCTCTGCTTGTCAGCTCGCGTGTCAAGATTATTATCAGTTGCCCGTAACCGAAACGTACATGCGCGTATTTTTAGGCAAGCCTGACAAAGTAGACGGTAGGCCCGAAATGTTTATGTCGCCCTACCCATACCGCTTGGATAAGTGCGCTTACTGTCTCGAGAAGGAAGAAGGCAAAGCTCCCTGTGCCGCCATCTGCATCTCGAGGGCGCTCCACGTAGGTGAGTTAGACGAGATGTGCGAGTTGGCAGACAAGACCGACGGGCATCTGGCGTTGTATCGCTAGTGGATATTTGAGGTATCGCCCGCCAAACGGCGGGCGATACCTGCTTGTGGCAGGTTGAATACGGCTTGTCTACTGCTGGTATATTGCGGGCGTGTCTCATATTTCCTACTCACTTAATACGGAGGTGTTCTCTATGACGTTTGCTTGTACAGATTGTTCTCGTTGTGGCAAATGTTATGACAAGCATGCGGTTTGTGCAGGTTGTGGGAACGATATTAATCTGCTCGATGATGCTTGCGCGAACTGTGGAACGCCTATTACAGACAGTATGCGAGCGCGGGCAAAACAGGCTTATATTGACAAGAAAAAGGCTGAGCATAACAACATCTTGATGCTTGCAGCAGCTGCCAAGGCGCGGCGTCAAAACCAAGCGGGTTCTGCGCCGTCGTTCCCCCGGGATAATTCTGCACAATCGTAGCAGACGACCGCCGAGAAGAAGGGAATGGATGTGCTTCATTTGGGTGTGGATATCGGCTCTAAAACTATCAAACTTGTTGTGCTCGATGATGAACTGAATCTACTCTATGATTCATATGAGCGACATTTGTCCAATGTGTTCGAAACGTTGCGGTATACCTTGAGGCAGGCCTACCGACGCTTTCCTTGCGAGGGTATGACCATTGGGGTTACCGGTTCAGCAGGTATGCAATTTGCAGAATTATTCGATCTTCCCTTCGTTCAAGAGGTTATTGCCGCTCGTTGTGCTATTGCACGACGCATCCCTCAGACAGATGTTGCTATTGAGATAGGCGGAGAAGATTCGAAGATTCTGTTCTTGTCGGATGGAGAAGAACTGCGTATGAATAGCACATGCGCAGGTGGCACCGGTGGTTTTATTGACACGATAGCCGCTATGATGGATCTGAGTTCAGAGAAGCTCAACTTCGCGGCATTGGGCTGCCGCACCTTCCATGCTATCGCATCGCGATGCGCCGTGTTCGCCCAGATGGATGTACGACCTTTATTGAACGAGGGTGTTTCAAAGGAAGATATTGCTGGCTCAGTGTTTGATGCAGTAGCAACGCAGTGTCTTTCAGGTTTGGCCTGTGGGCGACCAATCCGGGGTACGGTTGCTTTACTGGGAGGACCGCTACATTTCCTCTCGGCACTGCGTGATCGTTTTAAGGTGCGGCTCGATCTGGACGACGATCATGTGATCGTGCCCCCCGATGGCCATCTATTTGTTGCAGAAGGGGCTGCTTTTGATTCGTGGACAGGCCCCTTGACGACTTTGCCAGAACTCATTGTGAGGCTCGAGGATACTTCGTGGGAGCAGGGCGCAACACTCGAGCGGTTGGACGCACTTTTCGCCTCCGATGACGAGTGTCGAGATTTTATGCGACGTCATGAAGGGCCGGTTGCGCCTCGGGCAAATCTGACCACCGCAGAGGGAAGCGTGTTTCTCGGCATCGATTCTGGATCCGAGGCAATAAAATATGTACTTATTGATCAGGCGGGTCGCGTTTTGAGAACGTACTATGAGCGCTCGGCAGGTAGTGTCGTTGAGGCGGCTCAGACGATGCTCGTTGATCTATGGAAGCACTTGCCGCAGCGTCATGACGGTACCTTTGCGGTTGATATTGCTCATGTAACGGTTACCGGGTATGGCGAGGAGTTGCTTAGACGAGCGTTCTCTCTCGATTCGGGTGAGGTGGAGACGGTTGCTCATGTTCGAGCAGCGCGCAAGCTTGTTCCAGATGTCGATTTTATTTTAGATATTGGCGGACAGGATATTAAATGCGCATGGCTGCGCGATGGTGTTGTAGACGATATCGTGCTGAACGAGGCATGCTCAAGTGGATGTGGTGCCCTTCTTAGTGGCATGGCATGGTCTATGAATGTGCGTTTTGACCGCTTCTTGGATGAGGCTATGCACGCTAGTAATCCGGTTGATTTAGGAACACGCTGTACGGTATTTATGACCTCTCGGGTGCGTCATGCTCAGAAAGAAGGAGCCTGTTTGGGTGATATTGCCGCCGGTCTGGCGTATTCGGTGGTGCGCAATGCCGTGTATAAGGTTATTAGGGCACGCGATATCTCTTCGCTCGGTAAGCGTATTGTCGTGCAAGGCGGCACCTTTATGAACAATGCCGTATTGCGGGCATTCGAGAAACTTTATGGAGCTGAAGTGTCGAGACCTGATATCGCAGCTTATATGGGAGCGTACGGTGCGGCACTTATCGCGCGCGACAGGGCGGAGGAGGGGCGGTCTTCGCGCATGGTATCGCGCAAGAACGTCGAACATCTCTCATTTGCGATGAAGCAGACGACGTGTGATTTATGCGGAAACGCCTGTCAGCTAGCTACTATCTTATTTGATGATGGCGATGGAGTGCGCACCTTTGCGATGGGAAACCGATGTGAGCGTGGTCTAGGCGAAGGGCACGAACGAAGCGATCTGCCCGATCTGTTCGCCTACCGTTTAAAGCGGATATTTTCTTACCAAGCGCGGAGTGAGAAGGATGCTCCTCGGGGGGCCATCGGTCTTCCTCGGGCATTAGGAATGTATGACCTCTATCCCTTTTGGCATACCTTGTTCACGGAGCTGGGTTTCAGGGTCGTGTTGTCACATGTTCCGACAGATGCGCTGCGTGGAAAGGCGCTTGAGACCATTCCCTCCGAATCGCTGTGCTACCCTGCGAAGCTTATGCATGCCCATTTGGTTGACTTGGTGGAGCGTGGCGTCCCCGCGGTATTTCTTCCTTTTGTGGATGCGGAGTATACTGGCGGGAAGGCTTGTCCTGTACTTTCTGGATACCCTTTCGTTCTTGACGCTAACGTCGACATGGTGCACGATCAGGGGGTTAAGCTTGTTACGCCCCATGTACCTGCCTTGTTTGACGGCACTTGCCCCGACGAAAGGCTGTTGCCGGAACTGCACGCTAGCTTACGTGCTCTTGCCCCCGATTTATTGTTCGACGAGGTGGAGCGGGCGGTGTTTCATGCAATCGAAGAGCAGTCTCGGTTTCGGGGCGATATGGTGGCGGCGGGGGCTGAGGCGCTTGCGTTTATGGCAGCACGCGGCATTCAGGGGGTCGTTCTTGCTGGAAGACCTTATCATGTTGATCCTTCTGTGCATCATGCTATACCTGAACTCTTTAGATCGTATGGCTTCGCTGTTCTCACCGAGGATTCTTTGCCGATGGAGTCAGATGAGGAAGCGGAAAAACCGTGCGTTGGAAAGAGTAGATGGGAGTACCCCGAACGTATTTTGCGAGCTGCGCGCTTTGTGGCGAAAAGGGACGACATGGAATTTGTCGAACTGTATTCATTTGGCTGCGGTCTTGATGCGGTGACGGTTGACCGCGTGCGCGATGAGCTTAAAGCGCACGGTAGTACTCTGACGGCGCTTAAGATAGACGAGATGGTGGATCTTGCCGCGACACGCATCCGCGTGCGTTCTATGATGGCTGCTCGTTGCGAAAGACAGGCAAGGGGGCTTAGATGATTCTCGTACCTTTTTTTTCGGCATATCATGCTCCGTTTCTTGAGGCAGCACTATCTGGCTCGAGCGAAGCCTGGCGCGTGGTGACCTGCTTAGACGAAGCGGCGGTGTGTGCAGGGTTAGAAACCGTTAACAACGATGCATGCTTTGCTTCCTTGCTTGCAGCTGGTCGAACGGTAGTGGAAGTTCGATCAAGCTTTTCGAGTGAGGTAGATGCCCTCTCGTGCATTGTTGTTCCGATGCCGTGTGTGTCATGTCGAGGCGACGACACTCCTTATCTTATTGCCCGAGCCCTCGAGGTAGCTGGGTTTTCGTTTCCAGCAAAAGGGGTAGTTGATGGGTTGGCGCTGTTGAGCCATACAAAAGACTACCTTCGTCTTGGCAGAATTGCAGATGCCTTAGTTGTTGGCGATGCACTTTTGCAGATAAGCCTGCGCGTCAGGCCTTATCTTGACGAATCGCGGCTTTCCTCCTTTAATGCTTTGCTTGAGACATGGAGCGCGCGGGCTTGCGAGGAACTGGCTTTTGTTCGGGCCTTTGATGTAAGAGCGTATTTGGAGGGTCTTGACGGGGCGATTGAGAGCTTTGGCGTACCAGAGCGAGATGGTCGTCCTGTTGTTGGCATTATCGGGTCTGCGCCTGCTTTGTTCGATGCTGGAATGAATAGCGACATGATAGCTTGTATTGAATGCGAGAACTGCGAGGTGGCTGTACCGTATTTAGTCTCGCTTGCCTCGTTTGCTCTGCGGACGAAAAAGGCTCCCGGTGCGGTGACTGCGCTGTTTGATGGTAGGATCAACATTCTCCGTAATCGAACGAATATGTGTTGGAGGTGCCCGTCTCCGACAGAGGTCGAACGTGCGGGACTGAAGATACTTCCCGCTCATCGGACGCAAGGCCCGGGCTTGACGATGGCGGGATACGCCCGCCTTTTCGTAGAGTGGGGTATTCGAGATTTTGTGTATGTTCGTACGTTCGGATGTCTTGCCGGACATGTTGTTGGCCAAGGGGCAGTTAAACGCTTGCGCACCTTCGGAGATTGTACTGGATTGCCGGTAAATATTGCCACCATTGAATTTGATCCGGGCACGAGTGACGTCAACCAGGTCAATCGAATCAAACTTATGGCATCGGTTGCTAAGCGGACAGCGGCAGGTAGTCTAATTTTTGCTTGTAACGGGATAACTGACGATCGATCCAGTTTGCCCGCTGGTGGAAGTTTTGGTTGCCGTGGTGGAACCCCCTGATCTTTTCACCACTCATTCTGTTTAACGGCCTTCACAAACGCTTGAGTGCAATCATACGGCAAACATCTCAAACTAAGTTGGTAGGGGCTCGCTGTGCGATGTAATGAGCATCATTTATCTATTGAAAAGGGGGATACATGGAAAAAGAAATCAAATATGGAAACAGGTGGGGGTATCTCGCCAAAGGCTTTGTGATGACCCTGTTTCTGGGCATCCTATATGCATGGTCGATTTTCGTTTTGCCTTTGGAGGAAGCATTTGGTTGGACTCGTGTTGAGACGACATGGACCTATACCATTATGATGGTTGGTTTTGGCTTTGGGCAGCTCACAGGGGCTTACTGGGGCAATAAATTTGGCCAAGTTCGGGCAATTACCCTATGGGGGATTGTTCTTACTCTGGGCTTTTTTGTCACCTCGTTTGCCGATAGCTTGGTTTGGTTGTATGTGTCCTATGGCGCGGTATGCGGCTATGCATTGGGCGTTGCCCTTAACAACACCCTTGCTCTCGCGCCTCGTTGGTTTCCCGATAAGTCAGGTCTCGCTCTTGGCGCAATGACGATGGGATTTGGGCTTGCAAGCCTCGTGCTCGGATCTTTTGCTAACTTTCTTATCGCTGAGCTTGGCTACCAATGGGCGTTTAAAGCTCTATCTGCTCTTTGCCTGATCATGGTGGTTGGCATGTCGTTATTCCAGAAGGCCCCTCCAATGGGATATGTACCGACAGGGTATGTGCCACCCACAAATGAATCGAGTGATATTTCAACTGGTTATACGCGAGCGCAGATGTTGAAAACACCTCAATTTTGGGCAATGTATGGATGGAACCTCGCCAATCATCTTGCTGGATTCATGGTTATTTCGTTGATCGCACCTTATGGAGTTTCTCTTGGGATGGCCGCGGCATTGGCGGCGGTAGCAATGGGACTGTTCGGATTCTTTAATGGATTGGGTCGTCCAACCATTGGCGCGTTGGCAGATAAAATTGGGCGAAAAATGTCTATGATTCTAGATAATATCTTAATGGCGATAGGTCTTCTCTGTATTGCTTTCTTGCCTACGATAATCGACCCGTTTGTAGGCACCGTTATTGGCGCTGCAATTGTGGGTCTCTCGTTTGGTGGTTCGATATCTATCGGTATGAGTGTGATGCGTTCGTATTACGGTGTGAAATATGTTGGTGCTAATATGGGAATGATGGCAACGGTTGATATCCCGACGGGTATTATCGGGCCCATGCTTGCAGCATTCATTTTTGCGGTGTTCGGCTCGTACTTCTGGGCTTTCATCATTGCCGCAGTAATTCTTGTGGTAACTTTGTTCTTGCCGGTTCTCATTGGTAAGCCAATTCCTGTTGCTGTTCGTTTTCCCGAAAAAACAGAAGAAGCCAATACACTTGTATAACTTTATGCGAACGGGTAAAGTTATGCATCTGATACTGGCCTAAGGCTTTGTTGGAATAGCTGAGAATTCCCTCCTGCAAAACGACAGCAGGAGGGAATTTGACGTTGGCTTTGCTCTTGGCTGAAGGTGGCAGCGCAGGGTTGTTTTATGAAATGGGATAGATATGGGACAAGTGCTGCTTTTGACGACAGGCAGAGAGGTGGATAAAAGATGACGTATTTGTTTTTTTGTCACCGTTACCTTTTGGTCACTACTTCGGCCGTTCTTCGTTGTCGCTTTCCTTTGAAAGCTAGTCACCCTATAATGGGCGGCTGTGAACAAACTCGCTGGCATAACACATCGCATTCCCACAGGGGCATACAAAATGCTCTTGGTGGTTGCTACCATTATTTGGGGCTTGAGTTTCGTTGTTATGAAGGATGCCGTCGACGTTCTTGAGCCGGCTTACCTCATTGGTTTTCGCTTCCTTGCGACAGGGATTATTCTGCTCGCGTTGTTTTTCAAACGCGTTAAATTGGCTTTTGCGGCATCAGTGCGTAAGGATTACCTGGTTAAAGGTATTGTCTTAGGAGTGTTGTGCTATCTTGCTTTTTGGGTGCAAACCATAGGGCTTGAGCATACCACGCCAGGTAAAAACGCATTTCTTACCGCAACGTATTGCGTTATTGTGCCGTTTGCTTGGTGGCTTCTCGCACGTAAGCGACCTACTGTGTTTAACCTCATGGCGGCGGTGCTGGCTGTAGCTGGTATTGGTATGGTGTCGCTTACGGGTTCACTTTCAGAACTTACGATGGGCTACGGCGATCTTATGACGCTGGTCTCGGCGGTGCTGTTTGCCGTACACATCGTATACGTGTCTAAATTTTCTCAGACTAACGATGTGCTGGTTCTTACGACATTTCAGTTTATTCTGGGCGGCTTGTGCGGTATTGCTTGTGGTATGAGTTTCGAAACGCTGCCTCCCTATGAGGCACTCACGCCGTCGTTCTGGATGAATATGGCGTACTTGGTTGTATTTGCCTCGTGTGTCGCGTTGGTTATTCAAAATGTAGCACTCTCGCGTGTGCCGCCGGCGCAAGCATCGTTGTTTTTAAGTTTAGAGTCGGTGTTCGGTGTGCTGTTCAGTGTGTTGCTGTATGGGGAAGAGGTAGGACTTCGCTTAGTTGGGGGCTTTACCCTTATTTTCGTTGCTATAGTGGTGAGCGAAGTATTCCCGTTAAAGCGAAGGCAAGACAAGAGCATTCCCGCTGTGGAGGTGGAAACACCTGGCGGGGCTGTGGTATCCCTGCCGCATTCCGTTGTGCTTGCGGAAAAGGGCATTGAACCCACGGTGGCTGTTGAGCCAATATTAGAGGAGGCATCATGGAGCAAGAGCGGAACAATATAGTCCTGATTGGTATGCCTGGAGCAGGAAAATCGACGCTGGGCATTGTGTTGGCGAAGATACTGAACCTTAATTTCGTAGACGCCGATCTGGTTATTCAGAGTCAGTGCGACAAGACATTGCAGAAGTTGATTGACGCTTGCGGTCCTGAGGGCTTCATTCAGGTGGAAAACGAGATACTCAGTGACTTGCGTGCGGAGAACTCTGTTATTGCTACAGGCGGCAGTGCCGTGTACTCCGACGAAGCCATGAAGCATCTAGGTGAGATCGGTCGCGTTGTGTACCTACAGATTTCCTATAGTGAACTGGTCAGCCGCTTGAGTGACCTGCAGGAGCGAGGTGTGGTATTGAAGGGCGGTATTGGCATGAGCCTGCGCGATCTTTACGACGAGCGTAAGCCACTCTACGAGCAGTATGCCGATATTGTTGTAAATGTTGACGACCTCTCTATTACCGCGGCTGCACGCAAAGTGGCCGATGCCGTGAAGTAGCTTTTCTAGTTTTCTTGCTTCGGAGAGGAGCCCCTTGTGAGTACAACGATTGAAACTGCGCCAGTTAAGCCCACGATTACCCTGGATGATTTGGACAAGGTCGACATTCGCGTTGGTCGCATTGTTGCTGTGAACGACGTGGAATCTTCGAAGAAACTTATTAAGATGACGGTTGACTTCGGCGGATTTACGCGCACGATTTTGTCAGGCATGAAGGAAGAGCGCGACGACTGCAAAGGCGAACTCGAGGGGCGTCAAGCGCTCTTTGTGGTTAATCTCGCTCCACGCAAGATGGCAGGAGAGTTGTCGGAGGGAATGATCTACGACATTGGCTACGAAGATGGTATTTTGCCAGCGCTTGCTGTACCCGAGCGCGAAGTGCCCGATGGCGCGAGATTAGGCTAGGTTTTACAAGAGCAGAAAGGCGGTGTTCCCGTCTTTCTGCTCTTGGCATTGCTTCGAAGGTGGTAAAGGTGCTGAACACCTTTATGCTGGCGTTGGTACCGCATCGGGCTCGTCCAGCGGATCGATGGGCGGGATGTCCCAGTTGTCTCCAGGAAGATGGGGTTCCATGGTTTCCTCGTTGCCTGCCGCCTTCAATCGCTCGAAGTAATCGCGCGTTTCTTTTACCACTACACCTGAAAGCGCGACGAGTGCAATCATATTGGGGATAGCCATAAGTCCGTTGAAGATGTCTGCAATGGTCCATACGGCCGCTACGGTCATGTAAGGGCCGATGAATACGGCCGCAATGTAGAGCCAGCGGTACGCCTTAACGGCTTTCATGCTGCCATTGCTAAAGTACTCTAGGCAGCGCTCTCCATAATAGTCCCAGCCTAAAATGGTGGTAAAGCCGAATAGTACCAAACACGCCATAAGGACAAACGAGACAATATCGGCGGGGATGAACGGTAGACCAGACTGGAATGCAGCCGTAGTAATTGCAGCACCCTCAAGGCCGGGAATTTGATAAGCCCCGGTCATAACAAGAGCAAGGCCAGTCATGGAGCAGACTACAATGGTATCCAAGAACGTGCCGGTCATGGATACGAGACCCTGACGTACGGGCTCTTTTGTCTGAGCTGCAGCAGCGGCGATAGGTGCCGAGCCTAAGCCCGCTTCGTTAGAGAAAATGCCGCGGGCTATGCCCTTCTGCATGGCTATGATAATAGCGCCCAGCATGCCGCCCGCTGCGGCTTGTAGTCCGAATGCGCTTTGGAAGATGGTGACGAATGCACCCGGCACTTTGTCGAGATTAGCGAAGATGAGAATAAGGGAAAAGCCTACGTAAAGCACTACCATGGCTGGAATAACCCGCTCAGATACTTTCGCAATACGCTTGAGCCCGCCAATAACAACAAGCCCTACCAGTAAAGCTAATACTAAGCTGCCAATAACGGTGACAATGGAGTAGTCCATGCCCAAGATGCTTACGGTCATTGCCTTATCGGGGTCAAAGAATCCGGTAATAGCGCCCGAAATGGAGTTCACCTGGGTAAAAGTACCAATGCCAAACAAACCCACGCACATACCGAAGAAGGCGAAAATCTTTGCTAGCCAGCGCCACTGCATGCCCATGCCGCGCTCGATATAATAGAAAGGGCCGCCCAACACATGCCCGGTTTTTTTGTCGACGTTGCGGTATTTTACCGCGAGAAGACCTTCGGAGAATTTCGTTGCCATGCCGAATAATGCCGCCAACCACATCCAGAACATCGCCCCCGGACCACCTGCAACGATAGCGGTAGCCACGCCTACGATATTGCCGGTACCGATGGTGGCTGAAAGTGCTGTGCAGAGCGCACCGAAGCTGGAGACTTCACCTGAGCCCCCTTTTTCGTTCTTGACCATATAGCGCAACGCTCGAGGTAACTGACGAAACTGTACGCCACGCAGGCGTACCGTTAGTAAGATGCCTCCAAATAGTATCAAGACCATGAGGGGCACGCCCCAAATGAAGTCGTCGATTGAGACCAATGCGCTATTAACAGCGCCAAACACCGATTCCAACGTTTCCTCCTTCAACAGATACGACATACAATTTCTGAGTGGCCCCGTCGCGTGCGGAGGGGACCTAGAAGAAGAAATTTAGGGAAAAGCAAGAAAGCGCAAGCGCGCGAATACGCGGCCATCTGCGTGATTGCTCTGTCCTTTTGCCTGAGAGTTTCGGCCTTTGTGGCCTTGCCCCTTCGGCACCCGCAAGCGGGATTCTCCAGAGGCCCCTTCTCGCCCTGTTTCTTATGGATTCAGGACGGATCAACGGGGTAAAGCTATGAAATTGTGCTGGCACATTGTAACAGGGAACCTAGTAATTGTGAATGTGAGAACCCTGTTTTCTTGCCTGAGCGGCGGTTACGCTAGTCGCCGGATATATCCTGAGCATTTTTTTTGAGAGCGTTGAGTGTAGCTACAAATCGGTTGATATCCTCTTGATCGATGCCCTCGATGAGACGATTTGCGGTATTAACGGTGAGGGGGGTTGCGCTTTCGATAAGCTCGCGGGCTTTGTCGGTAATATTTACGACGTGTGAGCGACGGTCGGTCTTGTGTTTGGTGCGTACAACAAGTCCCTTACGCTCAAGTGTGTCGAGATAGCGCGTAATAGTAGCCTGCTCTTTTTTGGTAATTCGTGCGAGATCTTTTTGGGACAACCCATCGGCTCGATCGAGCTGGTTGATGAGGTTCCACTGGCCGGGCGTAATGTCGTAGGGCTTGAGCGTTGTTTCAAGCGATCGTGCGATGCAGCGCTGGGTATCGTATACGAGATAGCCCAAAAACTCGTTGTGCTTGTTTTTCATACGAAATCTCTTTTCCGTGTGTCGACGATCTCGATACGCATCTTCATTAAACACGAAACCATACCTGACCGTAAGTCGTCAATAATTCAGCAATTTCTTAGCGGAATCTCCGTGTAGGTGGTGGGTATTTGCCGAGTTCCCATCACTCAATGCTTGCATTAGTTCGTTTACAGGGTTGCACTTTGGGCATCTATTTATTGCGTGGCCCGTGCTGCGTAACAACCCCAGGGTGTTTCACGTGAAACACCCTGGGGTTGTTCTACCCGATCAGTCGCTATTTAACCTGTTCAGAAAATGAATGTTGTCAAAATAAAAAGCAATGCAAGGAACGCTAGCGCAGGGGAAATGAGAATAAAAAATGACTCCTAAGAAGAATGAAGTGCAACGAAATAAAAATAAGAAAGGAAACCTTGAAAATGCTGTTTATTACTATCCTCAAAAAAGCACTAAAAAACATGTTGCACTAATAGTTAATATTCATATAATTAGCTATGCAAGTAAATTGCCGCAATAAAGGATGAATAGCGCGCGAGGGGCGCGTACGTTGAGAAGCAGTAACGGTGCACTTTAAGTGGGGGATAAGGTAACTGCGCAGTGCCGTAAAACTCCACAAGCTCTGAGTTCTCATATATCGCGTTTTAGCGGTCTCTCCATTCTCTTTCGGCAAAGCTTGGCAACAAGAGGGCAAAGGAGGAGGAAAAATGTCACTTAAGATGAGCCGCCGCGGCTTCGTAAAGGCTTCGGCCGTTGCGACCGCCTCGACGCTGCTTCTGGGTACGTCGGCCACAGCCGCCGTAGCCGACGAGGCGGCGGGTGCCAAAAGCACCTCGTCCGACGACGTGAAAAAAATCCCGAGTGCATGCCGCCAATGCTATGGCCGCTGTGCGCTGTTCGGGCACGTTAAGGACGGGCGCGTGACGAAGATCGAGGGCAATCCCGATCTATTCAGCGAGGGCACCCTGTGCGCCCGAGCTATCGCTATTCCCCAAGAGCTATACAACCCGCTGCGTGTGCGTTACCCGCAGAAACGCGTGGGCGAAAAAGGCTCGGGACAGTGGAAGCGCATTACGTGGGAAGAAGCTTATCAGGAAGCTGCCGAGCGTTTTACCAAAATTGGTGAAGAGTACGGCTGGCACACCATCGCTCATCAGTATGGCACGGGTCGTGATATGCTACAGTTCCAAGCTATCAATAAACTATGGCTTGAGCTGGGAAGCACCGCAACGTTTGGCGTGGGCAACCTGTGCTGGGTAGGGTCGTATTTTACCAGCCAGCGTCTGTATGGCGACGAAACGCAGTACACCGGTTGGGATGGCAACAACACCGAGTGTATTCTTATCTGGTGTCGCCAGGAGCGTTCTCGCGGTTACTACGACTGGCTAACCGTCAAACGCGCGCAGGAACGCGGCGCGAAGGTTATCTGTGTGGACCCGCGCTTCACCTGTACGGCTAGCAAGGCCGATCTCTGGCTGCCGATTCGCCCCGGCTCTGATATGGCGCTGGTATTGGCGTTTATCAACGAGATTATGCATTCAGACAAATGCGCTACCGATTTTGCTCGCAACTTTACCAATGCGCCGTTCTTTATCGACGAAAAGGATGCTGAAGGTAAGGGTACGGGCTATCAGCTGCGTCAATCTATGATAAAAGAGGGCGGTTCCGATGAACTGTATCCTGCTTGGGATGAAGCTCATGATCAGCTGATTTACTGGAGTGGTGACTGGCAAAACAAGCAAGAGCTTGGTGGCCCTAAGGCCTTCAAGTGGCTTGACGAGGCTGGCAATATTGTTGCCGATGCGAAGCCTGCACTTACCGGTAGTCGCGAAATTAACGGCAAGGTTTACCGTACCTCATGGGATATCTTGTTGGAGCACGTAACCCCGTGGACTACGGCACGCGCTGCTGAATTCTGCGAGCTTCCTGAAGATAAGATTAAGGAAGCTATTGAAATCTATCTGAATGCCAGCCCGCACGCATGCTTTACGCGTGGCCAGAAGGTGGAGTTCTCCATCAATACATCGGGTATCTCGCAGGCCTTCACCATTATGATGGCGCTTGCCGGAAACTTTGATACCAAGGGTGGTCAGAATATTGGTCGTGAGCCTGCCACTGGCTACGACTCGTTCATGTTCGACGTGGTGCCGAACCAAGCTGGCCGCATGGGAAAGCGCCGCAAGGAAACAGCCATGAACATCAAGAAGCTGTCCGTGTGCCAAAACACCGGTTATCAAGACATTCTTGTGGTCGACGATGCCACCGGAGAGCTAAAGCAGACCAAGCAGAATTCCGGCGGTCAGGTTATTTACGGCCAGCAAGGCGGCTTTGGTGCCGCTACTACGAAGGCTATGGCGAAGGGCGATCCCTTCCAGATTTATGGTTACTGGCAGCAAACCAGTGAGCCTATCCTCTCTATTGAAGGAGGTCACGAGATTGCTGAAGGCTTCAAAAACCTCGACTTTTTCGTAAACGTAGACCTCTACATGACTCCCTCGGGCGAGCTTGCCGATATTATCTTGCCGGCAGCGCACCCCAATGAGGTTGACCGCGTAGAATGGGCGCACTCGGGCCACGGTTATCCTACCAGTCACACCTACCTTATTCGCCAGCCGTTCCATGAGCCGTTGGGCGAATGCAAGGACGACATGGACATTTGCTTCGAATTTGCGAAGTACATGGACGTGGATATGTACTGGAAAGATAAGTATGAGTTCTTCGATTACATCGTGAAGGGTCCTGCCACCTTGCCGCCGCAGTTAAGCTGTGCGAACTTCGAGGAATTCCGCAAGCGCATTTCGGTTACGGGCGTGGAGATGTCTACGGTGAAGGGCGCACCGAAATACGAAACCGGGTTCATGCGCAAGACGAGCGACTTCCGTCCTGGTTTCAATACGATGTTCCGTGGCAACAAAATGGGCGCGGTCTATCGCTTCCCTGGTACGAAAACACCCGATGGTAAAGTAATTCCGCCTCATCCGCAGTCGGATAACGGCAAGATGGAAATGTGGTCGGAAGATTTACTGCTGTATGGCAATGGCCCGCTGCCCATGTATATCGAGCCGCCTATTACGAAGCTTTCCCGCAAGGATTTGATGGCTGATTATCCCTATACCCTTATTACGGGTGGTCGTTCCCACGCGTTCTTCCACACGGAGTACCGTAATAGCCCGTGGTTGCGCGAGGTACACCTGTTCCCAACGGTGGATATTAACCCGATCACTGCTGCCGAGTGTGGCATCAAGCAAGACGACTGGGTGTACATCGAAACCTATGTGGACAAGATTAAGCAGCGTGCTCATCTGACAGAGGCTATCAAGCCCGGAATGATCCATGTTGAACACGACTGGTGGTTCCCCGAGCGCGAGGCAACCGACGATTTACACGGCGCCTTTGACAGTAACTGCAACGTGTTGTTTGAGAACAACGGTCCTTACGATCCTGCTGTTGGTACCGACAATTTCGGTGGACTCTGCAAGGTATATGTTGCCGAGGATGGAGCTCCGCAGAACATATGCATGAACGAAGAAGACCTGAAAATCTTCCTACCAATGCCTGCAGACAAGATTGCATCTGACGATCAGGCAGACGGTGTGAAGCAGGTTACCGTGAAGGGAGGTGTGGCGTAACATGACGCGCAACATTATATCTGTTGACTTGGATAGCTGCATCGGCTGCCACTCCTGTGCTGTTGTGTGTAAGCAAGAAAATGGTGTGGGGCTGGGCACCTATTACAACAAGGTGCTTACGGTTGGCCCCTCTGGCACCTATCCCGATTTGGAAATGTATTATCTGCCCGTGGCGTGTCAGCATTGCGATAACCCTGAATGTGTGCACGTATGTCCCACGGGTGCGAGCTATAAACGCGAGGACGGCGTGGTCTTGGTTGATCACAGTAAGTGCATTGGCTGTCAGTACTGTGTTATGGCCTGCCCTTATGGCGTGCGAACCTATGACGAGGGTCGCGACAAGGGTGTTATTGAAAAATGTACAATGTGTGCCCATCTTATCGATAAGGGCGAGAAGCCAGCCTGCGTAAGGCACTGTCCTGGTCAAGCACGCATTTTTGGCGATTTGGAAGATCCCACCTCAGCGGTATCTAAACTTCGAGCGTCCAAAAAGATACATAAGCTTAAAGATGTAGGTAACCATCCGGGCGTCGATTATGCTTTGGATAAGTTCTCGTGGAAAGGGGACGAATAATGGAAGTTCAATGGCCCCTTCTAATCTTTAGCGTGCTTCTTGGTGTTACCTCAGGTTCTTTTGTGTTCCTCGGAGTGGGCGAGCTGAAGAACAAATTCGCCGAAGTTCGCTTTATCGGTGCGCTTATTGCGCTGATCTGCTTGGCTGTGGGCGGTTGTGCCTCGGTGTTCCATATGGGACACCCCGAGCGCGCAACCCATCTGCTGGGCAATTTGGGTTCCGGTTTGTCAATGGAACTGTTTGCCGTGGGTATTATGGGAATTGTTGCCATTGTATACGTAGTGCTGTCGCGCAAAGATTACCCCGGTGCACGTAAGGTGTTCGGTGTGATTGCGGCAGTGCTGGGTTTGGTGCTGCCTGTTGTAGCGGGTATGTCGTACTTGATTGCTGCACGTCCCGCATGGAATAGCGCTGCCTTGCCGCTGATGTACTTAGGTGCTGGCCTGGCAATGGGCTCATTGCTTATGGCGGGTTTGGTAATGCTGCGTGGCAAGGCAAAGGAAGAGGGCGGTTTCGCTCTGCGGCTCGCTCTTGCCGGTGTAATTATCATGGCAGTGACGGCGGTTGCGTACGTAATCTGGGTGGCAATGGCTCCCTATCCTGCCCCGTCACGCTCCATCGAACGCCTCATTTCAGGCGACCTAGCAGTAATGTTTTGGCTGGGTGTGGTGCTGGTTGGGTTGGTTGCTCCCGTTGCTCTTACGGCGCTTGCTTGTGTGCAGTCGACAAAGGGAGAAGGTTCTTCCGGTACGGCCGATCCGAAGAAGCTTGCTGTCTTCCTGTTTGTGGCGCTCGCCGGTACGGCAGTAGGAACCATTGTTTTGCGCGTGATTATGTATGCGCTTGGCACGAGCGTAGAACAGTTTATTTATCACTGATAACGCAGTTTTGGGTTGCGCCTGTTTTCTCGGCGCAACCCAGCTTCGACTGCCCTCCATACCCAAACGCCGACAACCCTCCCCAAGCGTTTGGGTATGGAGGACGGTCGAGTTGCTAGAGAAAGAGAAACTATTATGAGCGAAATCATGCCTATGGAATTGGCTGAAAATCTGATCGAGTTTTGCGAGAACAGGGCTCGAGTTTACACGCTGCTATCTCGATGCTACGAGAGTGAGGTGGGCGCTTCCTTCGCTGCCGAACTTGCGCAGGCAAACGGTATTGAGTCGGACGATTCGAAGGTTGCGGCAGAATTCACCTTGCTTCAGGAGGCGCTTGAAGATTGCGATGAGGCGCGAATCGAACAGCTGGCCGTGGTATTTAACCGTGCATTTTTCGGTATGGGTCCGCGCACTGCTCAGAAAGCATTTCCCTATGAGTCGGTGTACACGAGCGAGGGCGGTCTTATGATGCAAGACGCCTATAGTGAAGTTTTGCAGGTGTATCGCAGTGCCAACTTTACGAAGAACCCCGATTTTACCGAACCCGAAGATCATGTGGCGGTAGAGCTAGCTTTTATGGCTCTTCTCTGTGAACGCGCAGTTGAGGCGCTGCAAGGTGGCAATGAAGAAGCTGCGGAAAGGTCTTTAGCCGTGCAGCGTTCCTTCCTTCAGCAGCATCTATTGAACTGGATTGCGCCCTTTGCTCGTGATGTTCGCGCAGCTGCAGAAAATGGATTCTATGTGCATCTTGCTTCGTTTACTGAAGTGTATCTATGTGCCGATGAGCAGGCGCTGAGCGAGGTTCTGGACTAGTCTGCAAGAGGTGATGTGTAATGAGGAGATGGTGAACGTGGGGAAGATTATAACCCGCCGCGGTTTTTTGGCGGCTGGGGCCATGGGTGCGGCGATGGTGGGCGTTGGTGGGTTTGGTGCCGTGACGAAGCAGGCAGACATTCCGTTTGTGAGGCCTCCAGGTACAGAATCGAATGCGAGTTTGGTTGCGGCATGCAATCGCTGCCAGCGCTGCTTGCAGGCGTGCCCCTACGGTATTGTTACGCCGGTTCCGCTGGCGGATAGCCTCGTAGGCTACGGCACGCCAATGTTGACGTTTCAGAATGGTTACTGCGACTTTTGCATGAAGTGTGTAGAGGCATGTCCTGCCGGCGCTTTGTCTTTCGGGGGGCTGCTTGAGCGCGATTTGGGCGTGGCGGTTGTGGTGAAAGATGCGTGCGTGGCATGGGATTGGTCGGGCTGCACGGTATGTAAGGATGAGTGCCCGGTGGAAGGCGCTATTACTCTTGATGATCATGACCGCCCAGTGGTAAATGCCGATTTTTGTGACGGCTGTGGCCGCTGTGAGAAGGTGTGTCCTTCTGCATCGCTGCGTGCCTACAATGCTGGTGTTGAGGCAAAAGGCATTGTTGTAGTTTCTCGCGCCAGTGCTGCAGGACAGGAAAGTGGCGCCATCTCTAGTGCAGAGCTGACGGCGGGTCGCCGCGTTTTGGTACCTGCGCCGCGCGCCCCTCACTCGTTAGGCCAGCATCCCGATGGCCCCGATGCTATGCGCGATGCGGGCGCTGCGCGTTCGCCGGTGGCGGCATCGAGTCAGAAGGGGGGCTCCTATGAAAACGCGTAAACGTGTGGTGCGTATACTGGTTGCGTTGGGTGTGCTGGTGTTGGCGGTAGCTTCGGCGCACTTTGAGGGGGCCTTGCCCGTCGCTACACTTTGCGTGGTCTGCCCGGTTGGTTTCTCTCAGGTTGCTGTGGCATCGGGAACTATTCCGTGGCATCTGCTTCCGGGTATGCTTGCGGTGCTTGCTATTGTATTATTGCTTGGGAGAGTGTTTTGCTCGTGGGTGTGTCCTACACAAATGCTGAAGAACATTTTCGGTGGACGTGCGCCTCGCGGCATCCTTGGACGCAGTGGCCAAGCTGTCGAAAAGAAAGATTCTGAACCTTCTCGCACCTGCTCAACCTGCGGAAGTACAGGCAGTCTGAAAACTCAAGGCGTGGTGCTGGCGGTATTGCTGGTGGTATCCTTCATTGTGAAGTTCCCGGTATTTTGTCTGTTTTGTCCCATTGGCCTGGTGTTTGGCACACTTTGGGCGTTGAACCGTGTGTTTGTGCTGCTGCAACCGGGTTGGGAACTGATCATCTTTCCCCTGATGCTCATAGCTGAACTTTTTTTGTTCAAGAAGTGGTGTGCTGCCATTTGCCCCCTTGGGTTCTTCTTTGGGCTTATGGCAAAAGCTCGCACCAGGCTTGGTTTTGGTGTGCGCCCTCGCGCAGACTGTACCACTTGCATAGCTTCTGAGGGCTGTCGCACCTGCTCGACAGTATGTCCTGAAAATATTGATGTATCTACCAACAACAACGAGGTTATTTTGCAAGATTGCTCGCTGTGTGGCGACTGCACTGAGAACTGTCCAACGAAAGCTATTAAACTAACATTGAAGCAAGAGCCTTCAAGGGCAACTGAAGAGACTGCCAAACGCATGTAACTCTCGCAGGTACAAGGAAAAGGGCTCTAATACAAAGAAAAGTGTTTCAATACAAAACTCCCCTCTAGAGGTAATACTCAGAGGGGAGTTTTGCTTATGGGGCGCCCTCTTGGGGAAGGAGGGAGAGGGCGCCTTGGGGGTTGTGCCAGCTTACGCGGTAAACGCAGCGGCGTTCTTGCCGGCAATGCGGCCAAACGTGTAGATGTCAGACATGGAGCATGAACCCAGACGGTTCGTACCCATCTTGTGGCCGGCTACCTCGCCAGCAGCGAAGAGACCGGGGATGGCTGTACCGGCACCGTCGAGAACCTGTGCCTCGGTGTTAATGTGCAGGCCACCCATGGTGTAGTGTACGGCGGGCTTGTAAGACATGATGTAGTAGGGACCATCTTCAATAGGAATGAGCTTGGCGCGATAATTGAAGTCGGTATCCTTGCCGTCTTTGCAGAACTGGTTCCATTTTTCAACGGTCTTTTTTAGCTCTGCGGCATCGATTCCGAACGGTTCGGCAGCTCCCTCAAGCGTGTCGGCTTTCACAATAACCTTGCGCGCTTCAAGATTTTCGTACTCGTCGGCATGAGTCTTCAACAGTCCGGTTTCGTCAGCCTCTTTCTGGTTGAACAGCATATAGGCCTGGCCATCGGTTTGCTTCTTGATGGCGTTCGACAACACGTCGCGACGGTCTAGTTCCTCAACGAAGCGGTCGCCTTCCTTGTTTATCATGATGGCGCGATCTTCCAAGCGCATGTCACCCACGTAGAGCAGCGCGCCGGTTTGAGGATCGCATACCGGGTAAGTCTGAATGTATTCCATGTCGATGAGATTTGCACCGATTTTCTCAGCCATAGTAATGCCATCTCCTGTAGCGCCTACCGAATCGGTCGACAGGATAGACTCATCCATGGCGGGGTTGTACTTCTTGCGCATCTCGAGGTTCGATCCGAAGCCGCCTGCAGCCAATACTACCGCTTTGCACGCAACCGTTGCTTCTTCACCAGTGATACCGTTTTGTACCTTTACGCCGGTAACAGCCCCGCTAGCATCCTTCACTAGCTCCGTAGCGCGCGTGTTGTCTACAAGCACAATCTCATCTATTTCATTCACGCGCTTTGTTAGCTTGGAGGTCATTTCCGAACCACTGTGCGTGATGGGGATAATGGAGCGCTTGATGGTGTGTCCACCGAACTGCATAAGGTCGTGCTTCCATGAGATGCCGCCCTCAAACGTGAGCCATTGCGAGGCGTCGAGTGCGCCTTCGGCGATAACTTGCACCAGCGCAGGGTCTCCCTTGCCGTCGCCACCTACGAGCATATCTTTGGCAAGCGCATCGGGGGAATCGGCAATGCCTTCATGTTGCTGAATCCAGTTGCCCGGTACGGCCATTTCGCCACCAGACAGCGCGGTGTCGCCGCCGCAAATACCCATCTTCTCCATGAGCACCACGTTTTTTCCCTCGTTTGCAGCCGTAATGGCAGCTGCAAAGCCAGCACCGCCGGCACCCACGACCACAACATCGGTGGAGGCGGGTAGCGATACCTCGCTTACGTATTCTGCCTTGTCTCGCTTCTTCCAATCGCTGGATTTTTGACCAGCGGCGTCGAGCGCCTGAGCTACGGCTGAGGTGAAAGCCATGCTGGATAAAGTGGCACCCGATACGGTGTCCACGTTGAGTGTCTGGTTGTCTACGATAAGCTTCGAGAGGCGATCCATTGCTACATCGCCCATGCCAGGCGTCTCACGCGAATCGAGTACGGTGATGCGATCAATTTTACCGTCGGTTACCATAACTTCAACATTGAAAGTTCCGTGCTTGCCCATGCCACTGCCCACGCCTGCTGCGGACTTTGCAGATCCGGCACCACCTTCATCCTTTTTGCCTGACGGCGCACATCCAGCTAGAGCCAAGGTGCCACCCACGGCGGCAAGCGCGCTGCCCGTTAAAAACTTCCTGCGTGATAATCCGGTCATGTAGATCCTCCTTACGTTGGTCGACCGCATACGTTTGCGGTCGACGTGGCTGGCATCGATTGCTGTGGTGCCAGCACCCTCCCTTGTGTTTTTGCGTGGCGGCAAGCCGCTTTGCTTGAACAGTCGGAAGACTATCATCTTGAAAAAAAGGAGCAATTATCCAAGGCGGTTAAATCCTTAACCCCTCATTAACCCTTGCTTGATAAGGCTGTTTCGCTATGATAAAACCGATTGCTGGCAGCGACGGGGTGCAGACTGCGCCCAGTCGCAGGGCGGCTAAGTCGCAGGGAGGCGAAGTGGCATGCAAGATTTCATAGAACGATGGAAGGGTGTATTCGGACGCGTAGCCGCTATTCCACTTGTGTTTATGGGGGTAGGCGTTTATCGAGCTTGGCTTGCCACGTTCTTTCGCTACGATGCGTTCCCTACTATTGGCGTGTTTGATTACTTTTTGTTTGAGGGAGCCATTGGCGTCGTCTGCTTTGCGCTTGCTTTTGCGGCGCGGAGAGTGGTGCCGCTGTGGTCGAATCGTGTTGTCGGACGTGCGGCGGCAGTGGCCATGGTGGGAGGGTCGGCGTTGGTTGTAGCGGCTTGTTTTGGTGTGCAAAATGATATTTTGAAATGGACCGGCCTTGTATGTGCTGGTGCAGGCTTGGGCGCGCTTATTCTTATGTGGGCTGAGTTCTACGGGTCGCTGAATCCCATGCGAGTGGCCTTATATCACGCTATGGCTATTGCCTGTGGCGAAGCTCTGAAGTGGCTATTTATGGGAATGGATGCTTCCTATTTGGCTTTTTTTGCCGTGGTGCTGCCGCTGGTGTCGCTTGCTTGCGTTAAGGCGAGCATGAGGCGCTTGCCATCGCATGACCTTCCTCAAAAGGCAAAGCAGGGCACGTCATATGCGTTTCCTTGGAAACCCATTCTGCTTATGTCTGTGTGTACGTTCGCGGGTGGCTTTGGTACGCTTCCGGCTCAGTCTTTGGTGACAGGTAATCTTGTTGGGGCGATGTTCGTGTGTGCCTTGGTGTTCTTTGGTGTACTTTCTGCTTCGAAGTGGTTCAACTTCGATACGATCTACCAGCTTGCCTTCCCGTTATTCATTATTGGTTTTTTGTTTGTAACCCCGTCGTTTGGCACTAATCCCGAAATCATGGCCATGTGTTACGATGCAGGTTACACCATGCTGTCTATGTTTATCATGATCGTATTAAGTAGTATTACGTATCGCTTCGGTATTAGCGCCGTATGGATTAGTGGTATCGAGCGTGGTATTCGCTATATCGTTGAGTTGTTGGGCTGGGGCCTCTTTGCTGTGCTGTCGTCGCACGCAAGCGAACAAACCACCTCGGTCATTTATACGGGTGTTGTTATCGTTATGGTTATTATCTTTACCGCTATTCTGTTTACCGAGCGTGGCTTATCTGCTCGCTGGGGTATCACCGTTTCGGGCGATCCCCTTTCTGATGAAGAGGGCCCTTCTTCTCCCCAGCTTGCTTTGCGTGTGGCCGATTTGTCGCGTTCTCACGACTTGAGTCCGCGCGAGGAGGAAGTGTTGCAGCTTCTGGCTCGACGCGAGTCGATGGCGCAGATCGAAAAGGATCTATTTGTGGCACACGGCACCATCAAAGCTCATATTAGCCACATTTATCGCAAGCTGGATGTGCACAGTCGTGACGAACTCTACGAGTTGCTAGAAGGGTCTCATAAAACTGCTTGATTATAAGTATTGAGTAAGTAAATGATTTGCGCCTAGCTGAGCATATTGCAGCTAGGCGCAAAAGCTATTCGTCGGTTCGCGCTGTTTGCGTTAAAGAGAATCGACGGATTGTAATACGGCGAACAAAGTAGCTACACGTCTAAGTCGACGTTCTTCTTCATTACCTTATGGAGCACAAAATAGTATACGATACCAGCGACAACCCAGGTAATACCCATGGTCTTTGAGGCTGGATCGAGGCTGAACCACGTAAATCCTACGATGATGAAGCCCAGCAGAGGCATGATAAGGTGGGTGAACACCTTGCTATCACGCTTCTTAATGAAGAAATGCCATACTACCGTGAAGTGCAGGATGCAAAATGCGGTAAGGGCGCCAAAGTTTACGAGACGTGAGATGGCGTCGATACCTAGCTGCTCGAAGATGATAACCAGTACGAGCGATAGCGTACCCACGAAAGCGGCGGCGATGTAGGGTGTCTTGAACTTTGGATGCACCTTCGCCAGGGCTTTGGGTAGGTTGCCGTCGCGGCTCATGGCAAACAAAATGCGCGAAATAGCCGTCTGCGCAGCGAGGGAATTGAAAATGCCCCAAGCAATAGCTGTTGCTAAAGCGCATAAGATGTAGAGGAATTTGCCACCCACTACTTCTGCTACCAAGTAGAATGCGTTGTCGGGATCGTTGGCAAACACAGCTCCGTCGGGGCTAACGCAACCAGCAATGTAGGTTTGCAGCATGAAGAGAAAGCCCACAATAAGAAGTGAGCCCACCATGGCGCGCGAAGGCCCGCGCTTTGCGTCGTGAGCTTCTTCAGACAGCGTGGCGATTCCATCAAAACCCAAAAAGGACAACACGCCCAGCGATACGGCACCCATGACGAGTCCGATATTGAACGTCTCGGGGTTGTAGAACGGCTTAAACGTGAAACCGTTGGACAGCGGGTCGGTGGCTAGCCACAGCACGCCCATGACTACAAATACGGCCAGACATAAAATTTCAAGCACTACTGCTACGCGATTTACGATAACAGTAAGTTCTATGCCCCGTATGTTCACGAATGTGTTGATAACCACAAAGAAGACGCCCCATGCCACCGCAGGAATTTCCGGCACGATGCCACTCATAGCCTGTGCGGCTACTACGTACAGTAGGGTGGGAACAAGCAGATAGTCTAATAACATAGTCCAACCAGTTACAAAGCCGACCGGTTTAGTGATGCCTCGGCTGGTGTAACCGTATACTGAGCCCGATACCGGGAATTCGCGGGAAAGCGTAGCGTAGGAGAACGCCGTGAATATCATGGCAATCATGCCTACCAAGTACACCAAGGCGGGCATGCCGCCCGAGTCGCCAAACACACCGCCGTAAATACCAAATGGCGCAATAGGAACCATGAAGATTAAGCCATATACCAACATATCGGGTACTGACAGGGCGCGTTTAAGCTCTTGTTTGTAGCCCATGGATTCGAGTGCGGCATCAGAAGCTTCGTTTTCTATCTCGATAAGAGTTTGGGGAGATGCGGGCGATTGCGCAGCGTCGTTGGCTGACGTCACCGCTTTTTGTTCTTCGGTCATATCAAATCTCCTTAGAGGAATTATTGTCTGACGAACGGGAACTTGTTATTAATAGCAGCTATAGCTCAAAACTAAGTGCTTCCAGTACGTATTTCGGCACCATGAAGCGCACGGTCTTTTCGGGGTCGACCATCTGGCACACCTGCACGTTAGCCACGAGCGACAACAATAGCACCAGTTCGTCTTCTGGCGTGCCGGTGCGGTTGTGCAGCAAGGCAACCATGTCGTGTACGGCGTTATTGGCTGCTGCATCGAGTGTTTCCGCTGAGGCTATTACGCCAAAGTGCGTGCTGTTCTCAATGAGCGGATTAATAAGGTGAAGGTTAGGTAGAGCAGTAAGAGTGACCGTTGCCCAGCCTGCCACCTCTGCTCCCGATACGCTTATCTCGCCGTCGCCCATAGCTGCATGCATATCGCCACAGCCGAATAGGGCCCCCTCGGCGGCCACGGGAAAGTATAGCGTTGCTCCTGTGGTGATGGCGGTGTTGTCCATGTTGCCACCGTGGGAGCCAGGCGTGCCGCAGTTCACGGGATCGCCGGCCGGCGCAACGCCGATAACACCGATCATGGGGTTCAGTGGAATAGAGAGCTTGTCATTCCATACAAGCTTGTCGTTCTCGATGGGGCAGAGGCGCGTGCACCACTTTTCGAAGAGATCGCCACAGACACCCTCGTTCTTGCCCGTGCATGATGCTGTTTGGTTATCTAGTTCGATATTATCGATGGTTACCTTCAGCGCCCCTCCAGGCATGGCGCCTTCGACGTAGATTGGTCCGGTTGCTGGATTAATGGCATCCCAGTCGATCTCGTCCAGTGCGTCTTCGGGTGTGCGTACCTGGTTACCGAAGCAGTCCTTCGTGCGGATACGTACCGTTTCACCCGACGCGACTGTCATTACTGGTTTGAGTTCCTTGTCGAATGCGAACAGTACGTGCTCGTCGTTCAATTCTTTCATGCATCCTCCTTTCCTCATTGATGGTATTTGATCTGGTACACGAACGTGCGCCAGCATGGCATCAGGATACGCCAGGTTGCGGGGGAAAGCGAGAGGTGTGGGTGTTTCTCGGGCGGGTGGGATATTGATTGAGACACGAGAGAAGCCCGAAGACAAACCAGAAAAGTAAAGAGGCTGCTGGATAAACAACAATCAGCAGCCTACAAGCTTTAAATGGTGCCCCCGGCGCGATTCGAACGCGCGGCACCCGCTTTAGGAGAGCGGTGCTCTATCCCCTGAGCTACGGAGGCGTGGGAGATATTGTAGCATTCCTCCTAGCGATGCGGAGCGAAATGGTTAAGGGTGGGTTATAACAACGAAAACGACCGAGAATACTCCCGGTCGTCAGAAAGTACGAAAGCAGGATTGATGGGACTAAAAACGTAGCGCACAGATGAATTGAGACCAGCTAAGCGGGTCGGTATCGCGCACAAAAGCTCCTGGTGTTGGCGCGTGAACGTAAGGTACACCACCATAACTAACGGCGATGCCTACATGCCCGGGGCGGTACAGCACATCGCCCGGGCGGGCTTCCGCAATAGATACCACTTGGCGTGCGACAGCTCTCAGATCTTCGGTGTAATGTGGGAGAGGGATGCCGCATTGCGCATACGCCCAGCAGACTAGGCCAGAGCAGTCGAACGCATTTGGGCCGGCAGCGCCAAGATCATAAGGGCATCCAATACGCGAAAGTGCATAGCTAACAACCGATCCTTGTGAAGGAACTTCGATTCCGTTACCACCACTCGGCGTGCTGGGTGAATTGGACGTGCTGCCAGATGACGCGCTCTCAGCGGTACGCTGTGCCTCTATCGCTGCCGCAGCTGCCGCAGCTGCGGCAGCCTGTTCCTGCTCAAGCAGCTGACGAGCTTCGGCATCCAGGGATTTTGTAACCTCGCTTGCTTGGGCGACCTTCGCAGCATGATTTTCTTGGATAGCTCTTGCTTCGTTGGTCTTCTGAGCGGCAATTTTCTCCTGCGTAGCGTACTCAGCTTTCGAGGCCTCTACGCGTTCGCGTAATTCTTTGGTTTCGTTCACCATCTGCGCATCATTTTCGTTAAGGCTGTTCAGTACTTCCCAGTTTTGGGAGAACTCAGCGAACGAAGTAGATCCCAGTAAAAAGTCGACAAAAGTGGATGAACCCGAGCGATACATGCCTCGTGCACGTACTCCAAGATGCTCCTGTAGTCTCTCGATCTGAACAGTGGCCTCGTCGATCTTGATTTGTTCTGCTTGCATGGCCTCTTGCGCCGCCTGTTGCTCGACTACGGCAAGGTGGTACTTGTCCTCTGCCGCCTCAAGATCGGCCTGAAGACCAACAAGCTGGTTGCGCACTGCGTCTGCTTCCGCTTGTTTTTCGGCAGCAGTTACGCCAAATGCGGTTGATGGGAAGATGAGGCCTAGGGCCCCGATAGCAGCTGTTCCGCCGATGAGTGTGCGTCGGGAAAGCGCGGGTATTTGCTCTTGCACGCGGTACCTCCTTGGTTGCGCCGCTGGCACGGTTGAGCATTAACGAGCCTTATAATAGCACGATGCTCTAAGATGATGAAAATACCCTTTAATATTACAGATAAGGCAGCCAATATGACAAGGGAAGTCCGTGAATTGCATAATGTGTGCGAATGGCATGAGGATAAGAGTAAAAAATAAGGCTTTGTGTGACAAAACAGTTCCGACTCGTATTCCTTCACGGCGGATGAGGGGTTTGGCTCTTTCGATTATAAAAAACCTCCCATTTCTCGAGTCCAAGAAATGGGAGGCGGTTTAGGTGCTTTTGGTAAGTCCTTCAGCTTAGTTCGTTGTGTTACCACCCGCTGAAGGCGGGTTCGGCGTGGTCTGCTTAAATGTTACTGTTACCGCGATGCTGTTCTTCACATCGCTTATGGTGAAGGTTCCGCCAGCAGTAGGCACGTTGTAAGTCTTACCGTTGGTGTCGGTAACGGAGGCCACGGTGTAGCCACTGTTTGGTGTGACCGTAAAGGTGACGCTTCCCCCTTCGTCAACAGCCATGGTTGCGGGGCTTACGTAGCCACCTTCTCCCTGTACGCTCGCAGTTACCGTAAAGCTGGAGGGCTTCTGCTTGCCTGTGCTTACAACAATGTTTACACTTTCGCCGGCCTTGAGTTTCTTGCCAGCCTCGGGGCTTTGGCTGATAACTTTACCTTCGGCAACAGTGTCGCTCGTGGTGTAGTCGAAGGTTACTTTAAAGCCTGCATTGTTTAGTTTGGTGGTTGCTGCTCCTTCAAGCTGACCAACCACGTCGGGTACTGCCGTTCCTTCGGAGCCGAGCGAGGGAATAAGCTCGACGGTGTCGCCTTTGTTTGCTTTGGTACCAGCGGCAGGATTCGTTGCCACTACCTTACCTTTTTCGATAGAATCATCGTACTGACCTTCGACAACACTGGGAACAAGACCCTTTTCTTTAAGTAGCTGCTTGGCCTCATCGGTGGTCTTGCCCTTTAAGTCGGGCACGGCAATTTGCTCGACACCAGTCGATACGGTAAGGTTAATTTTCGAACCTTTTTCCCGTTTGTCTCCCGCTTTCGGGTCTTGGCTGATAATTTTATCAGCCGCTATCTTCTCGTCGGGCACCTTCTGTATGTTGCCTACCTGGAAGCCGCTTTTTTCCAAGATGGTAGTGGCCTCTTCGACCGTTTTATTGGTGACATCAGGTACGGGGTCTCCGCTGCTGAAGCCGCCCATAAGGGCAAATGCCCCAACACCCACAAGAGCTAAAGCCGCGATAAGAGCTACTACTATAGCGATAGTTTTCTTATTTGATTTCTTTTTCCCATCATCGGACCGATAGTTCTTGGGGCCACCTGCTGGGCTTGCTGGTTTCGTGCCGCCCATGGCAGGCATAACCGCAGTACCGTCGGCTGCCGCCATGGGAGGAATAGCACCGCCCATAACAGCGGTTTGCGCACTAGTAAAGATGCCTGCGCTCACGGGGCGCCCGGCTAGATAGTCGTTTAGGGCATAGCGCATATCCTGGGCAGTGGCGAAGCGGTCGTTAGGATTCTTTGCCATGGCGTGCATGATAATGCCCTCGAGCGCTGGATCGATATCGGGATTGATCTCGCGAGGGGAAACGGGAAGGTCGTTTACTTGCTTCATAGCAACGCTAACCGCATCGGGACCATCGAAGGGCAGTCTGCCCGTGGCGGCCTCATACAATACGATACCCAGTGAGTAGATATCGCTGGTGGCCGTAAGCTCCTTACCCTGCGCTTGTTCGGGCGAGATATAATGAGCAGTGCCCAACACCGACGATGTTTGGGTCATGACGGAATTTTTGGCGCGCGCAATACCAAAGTCCATCACTTTTACGTTGCCGTCGGGCTGCACCATGATGTTTTGCGGCTTGATGTCGCGATGGATTATATCTAGGTTGTGTGCCACCGAAAGAGCCTGGCATACCTGAGAGCCAATTTCGGCAACCTTGCGCTGATTAATGGCACCACGTTCGATGATGGCTGTTTTGAGGTCGCTTCCGCGTACGAATTCCATGACGATGTAATAGGTGCCGTCATCTTGACCCCAATCGTATACGTTAACGATATAGGGGCTTTGCAGATTGGCAGCAGCTGCCGCCTCCTGCTTAAAGCGAGCGGTGAAGTTAGGATCGGCGGCGTACTGCGGCAACATCACCTTTACGGCGACGAGGCGTCCCAACACGTTATCTTGTGCGCGATATACCTCGGCCATTCCTCCGATGCCGATGCGCTCGGTAATTTGGTAGCGGTTATTAAATACCCTACCTGTCATGTTTCCGGTCACGTTTATGCTCCTTTAGGTCACATGCTTAGGCGCGTGCTGCGTTTGAATTACAAGTGCCACCAGCATACCTTAACTACAAAAGTCCTTGTACCTGCAAAGCCGTTTTCAACACATTTTGTGCTCGCTCACTACCCTTACCCTCTTCGGCAAGCTCCAAGTTGATGGCCACTACGACCCGCGGGTTGTCGGCGGGTGCCATACCCACAAACCAACTATCGTTGCCGTTCGGTTTTTCTGCGGTGCCTGTTTTGCCCGCCACCTCTACGCCGGGAATGGCCGCTGCGGTGCCCGTACCGTCGGTAACGACACCCTTGAGTACCTCTTTTACGCGGTTGGCCGTTTCCTTGCTTACGGCTTGCAAGAATTTGTTGGGCTGGGCGGTGAAGCTACGCTCGCCGTTGGCGTTGTAGATGCCCTGCACTAAGTAGGGGTTCATGATGGTGCCGTCGTTCGCAATGCCACAACCGACAAGGGCCATTTCGAGAACGGTGGCCTGCGGGCCGGCAGGGCTGGGATGGCTGGTGCTATTTACCGTGCCAACAGGTTCGCCGGCGGCGGCCCAGGCTGTTTCCCAGGGCTTCATTTCGCCGGGCTCGGGCATGAGTGACATAACGGTGTCGAGCGTGAATTCAATACGCTTGTTGAAACCAAACTTCTCGGCGCCACTTACCAGCTTATCGGCCCCCATCTCAACACCAAGCTGGCCAAATACGGTGTTGGACGATAGCTCGGTGGCGCGGGCTAAGGTAATGTCGCCATAACTATTCTTGTTGAAGTTGGTGACAGGGGCGTTGCCAATCTCCATGGTGCCTGGTGATGAGAATACCGTGCTTTCCTTTGCTACCCCGTCTTCTAAGGCGGTAGCCAGCGAGACAATCTTGAACGTGGAACCTGGTGCGTAAAGGGCCTGGGTTGCACGGTTTAGTAGGGTGCTGTCTCCGCTGCTGGGGTTGTCGGAGGCCTGCTTGATAAGGGTTTCTACGTCGGCTGCGTTGTAAGTGGGTGACGAAGCCATGGCAAGTACGGCTCCCGTGTCGGGGTCCATGACGACGCAAGCACCTGAATATCCAGCCAGCGCATCTTGGGCTGCCTGCTGTATTTTAGAGTTCAGGGTGAGGGTAACGTCGTTGCCGGGGCTGCTAATGCCAGCCATTGAATTTAACACGTCAGTCCAGCTGGCAAAATTCTGCTGGCCCTTGAGGGTGTCGTTTTCGGCTGCTTCGATACCACTGGTGCCGTACTGCGTGGACGCATAACCTACCACATGGCTTGCCAGATCGCCAGCAGGGTAGACGCGCTCGTAGGTGCCGTCGGGCTGCTCGACACTTTGTGCTAGAACCGTTCCGTCGTAAGTTGATATAGTTCCGCGTTCGGTGCGCGCCTCTTTTGCCATAGTGTGATTATTTCCCGGCATGCTTTGGTAGTGGTCGGCTTGCACAACCATAATAAGCGTGAGGTTGGCTACCAACAGCGCAAACAGTGTCGAGTAGATAAACATAGTGTGGGTAAGACGCTTGCCCAAAGACACACGCCCCAGTACGCTGTTCGCGTGCAACGAACTCGTAGCGCTGGTTATTTCCTGACCTACACCGGTGCCTTCGTCTCCGCAGCGCAAGAGGAAGCCCACAATGATAAAACTGGCTAAAAGAGATGAACCGCCCTGGCTAATGAAAGGCAAGGTGAGACCCGTGAGGGGAATAAGGCGTGTGACGCCGCCAACAATAATAAATGCTTGCAGTACGATAACCGAAGTAAGACCCACCGCCACAAACGAGCTAACGTCACTCTTCGCACGCGCTGCGGTAACCAGACCGCGAATAGCAAAGCATAAGAACAGAAGTAAAACACCTGCAGCGCCCAGAAGGCCGATCTCTTCAGCAATGGCAGCAAAAATGAAGTCGCTTTCCACGACAGGAATATTGCCCGCAAGTCCGCGGCCAATACCTTGTCCGAACAAATTGCCATCAGCAATGGAATAGATTGCCTGTGTTAGCTGATAGCCCGTATTCTGCGCATCGGCGAAGGGATCGAGCCAGGTTTGTACACGTACTTGTACGTGACCAAACGCTAGGTATGCGCCCACGCCACCTATCGCAATAAGCAGCAAGCCGACTACAAGGAAGAACTTTTTTCCGGTTGCGGCATACAACATAACAATGAATACAAAGAAGAATACGAGCGCACTGCCCAAATCCTTCTCGAACACAACGATAAGCAACGCAATAACCCACATGAGCAAAAGTGGAACCAGCACGCGCAGGTCGGGGAAGTGAAACGGGCCTACACGCCAGGTAAATACCGAGAGCATCTCACGGTTTGAAGCCAAGTATCCTGCCAAGAATAATACGATAACGATTTTGGCAATCTCGCCTGGTTGAAACGAGAAGGGACCGACGCTTAACCAGATGCGACTGCCGTATATCTCTTGACCAAGCCCTGGTACCAAAGGTGAAAGCAGGAGAAGGAAGCCTACGATCATAAACGTATATTTGAAATTGGCTATCTTTTCCAAGTTTCGCGTAAAAACCAGCACCAGTATCATGCAGACAACGCCTACAAAAAGCCATATAACTTGGGTCATAGCAAGATTTGGAGCAAGTCTCTCCACAAAGCAAATGCCGATACTTGAAAGGGCGAACACGATAGGTAGGATGGCGGGGTCGGCACCAGGAGCAAATTTACGCACCGCTAAGTGAGCTATAACAAATGCTACAAAGATGCCAATGGGCACGCCCAGTGTATTGAAATCGAGTGTTTGACCTGCGTTCACTGCCAACATAGCAAAGAGCAGTGCCACGAAAGGGGCGGCCACGCACAGAAGAATTAGTTCTATGGTGCGGCGTTTCATGCGGCACCACCTTGGTTGGTGTCTTTTGCGGTTGAAGACTGCTTGTTCGCGGCGATGTCTGCTTGGTACTCTTTGACAAGCGCCTCGGCTGCTGCGACGCTATCTACGCGCCAACCATCTTTCAAGCGTTCAGCGAATCCGGGTTGCAGATCGTCCACTGCTACGGAGGTGGTCTCTACCAGTTCAGAATAGGAGAATCCAAAAACATTTCCTGGGATACCTCGGTAAATAGCTACTTTCCCGTTGTCATTTGCCAGGTAAGCCACCGTGTGAAGGTAGGCGTTTGTGCCCCATACTGTTCCCACCATAATAAGGGCAAACAAGACAAGCACCAGAGCGATACCGAACTTGGTCTTACGTGCTATTTTCTTGCGGCGTATTTCAGCAAAGCCGGTTACATCAGCCACGATAACGGTGATGTTGTCGTGGCCTCCTGCAGCGATAGCTTCATTCACCAGTTGGGAGGCGCATCGTTGCGGGTCTCGGACACGGACAAGTGTTGCTTCGATTTCTTGGTCACGTAGCATGCCCGACAAGCCATCTGAACAGACCAGCAGACGATCGCCGGTTTCTACGTTTATCTCATACAAATCGGGTTGAGTGTGCGGATCGCTGCCCAGCGCGCGGGTAATAACCGAGCGATTGGGGTGTGATCGAGCTTCCTCGGGGGTAAGTTGTCCAGCTTCAATCATGTCGGCCATAAGGCTATGGTCGCGTGTAAGCTGTTGAATTTTCCCTTGATGTAGCAAGTATGCTCGAGAGTCGCCCACCTGGGCGATAATAAGGCGTTCGCCTTCTAACATGGCAGCGGTCACGGTAGTGCCCATGCCCTCTCGACCACGTCCTTCGTGAGCTGCACGAATAATGGCGCGATTTGCTTCTTCTACGGCAAGGCCGAGTGCTTCGGAGTCGGGATGGGCTGGAGCGCGCTCGGCAAGCACGTTTACGGCAATCTCGGAAGCCACTTCGCCTGCAGCGTGTCCTCCCATGCCATCGGCGACAGCAAAGAGGGGTGGGGCAACAATGAGGCTATCTTCGTTATGGTCGCGCAAGCAGCCGATATCGGTGCGGCTACCAAAAGTAGTAGTGGCACCCTTGCGGGTGTGAGCTGTCGACTTATATGAGCGTTCGGTAGCCATTATGCAAACCTCACGCGTATAGCCACGTCGCCAACGTTTACTACGTCGTTATTCTTGAGCGCAACCGGCTCAGCAATAACCTGCCCGTTTACGGCAGTTCCATTGGTTGATCCTAAATCTTCTACGAACAAGTTCTGTCCCATAAGCGAAAAACGTGCGTGGCGTCCCGATACGTAGCCGGCACCTACCACGATATCTGCACCAGGGCTGCGCCCGACGATAACGGGGCCGCGTACGACGATAGATACGCCGCGCAGTTCTTTGGGACCGCGTTCAACCGATAGGTTCCAGGTACGTTCTTTTTTGCGCTGGCCGCGCACCAAGCCCACACCCGTTTTCATAATGGCAAACAGGAACAGATACAACAGCGCAACAAACAGCAAGCGCCCTATCAGCAGTACGATATCGATCACGAGTACACCTCTGGTTCTATGCGGTTGAAGCTTGTTATGCTCACGTGTTTGTCCATCGTACTCTGTGTTATTGGGTTTGCGTGAACACGTAGTTTGTCATGCCGATAGTAATGCGGTCTCCTTCGCGCAGCGGGCTCGTGGCAATTTCCGCACCATTTACTAACGTGCCATTAGTGGAGCCTAAGTCGGTGATGGTCCAAACTCCTTGAGGTTCAAAGCGTAATTCCGCGTGTGTTCGACTGGCGTTGATGTCGTGAACAACGATATCGTTCTTTGATTCGCGACCCATGAGTAGACGGCCTGAAGCGAGCGAATAAGCGCGGTTGTTCGCAGTGTCGATGAGGCTGGCACGGACGGCATTTTGGTTGGGGATTGGGTTTGCCTGTCCGGCACCGCCTGCAAACACCACCGTGTCTGCCGAAACCACTCGGCCTGGGTTTGCTGCCTGCCCGTAGGCTTCTGGATGTCCCGCGCGTGCGGCCCCTGCGGCTGCTGCGGCTGCTCCGGCCATACCTACTCCTGCACCGGCTATGCCTGCAGCTCCGGCGGCAACACCAGCATTTGCTAGGGGAGTACCTTGCGAACGACCGTTTTCGCGGTAGTCATCAAAATTTTGGCTGTCGAACGTGTATTCGCCGTAATCGATGGAGTAGTCGAGCTCGTCTTCGGGAACGTAAGGCAGTGGCGGCTTAGGGGTGCCGTCGTAGTTGTCGAATGAGGCGTTGCTCTCGTCGAAATTAGCATCGAGGTCGCGATAGGGTTGGTTTGCCGGATCGGCGTAAGGGGAGGGTGTTTCGTAGACGGGTGTGCCGTATGACGGCTGTTCGGGGTAGGCGCCGTATCCTCCAGCGGGCTGAGCGTAGCCCCTGGCAGGCTGACCGTAGTCGTAGGATTGGGCAGGTGCTGGCATGGGTGCGCCGTAGCCGGGGGCCCCGGCACCGTAGGAAGCGCCTGCTTGCCCCGAGCCGCCCAGTCCGTAGCGCTGCATCTCTTCCGCGCGAAGTTGTGCGATGATGGGTGCTGCCACTGCTTCTGCGATAACGTCAAACTTACCGTGCTTCAATCCATCATCTACGATGAAGCGCACGAGCGGCTGACCGTCCATAACTAAGCCTTCGTCAGCAGCTTTCGCCGTCAAGTACGTCTCGGTTTCGCCTGCTAATGTAGGGTAGTAGCCAAAGAGACGTTGATCGTCGTCGGGGTTTACCAGTACGGTGTAAAGTGTGGGTGCGTACTGTTTGCCTGCGCCTACCATCTTCTCGCGCCGCATCTGCTTTTCGGCCTTTTTGGCGATCTGTACGGGGGAGATAGGAGAGTTCGCCATGCGGTCTGCCGCACCTTCGAACGCGTCCTCCATCTTACCCTCGAACTTTGAGAAAAAGCCCATCGCCGGTCTCCTTTATTTGCCTGAGTGCTTGTGGTGCGGTGCTCCACCGCCACTTACTGCACGTTCGCTTCGTTGGGTCGCACGCAGCGGTTGTGCGACTAACATAGTCGCGTATCGCTGCATATGACTATGCAATGTTCCATCTTGCCATAAACCCTGTACGACTACGCTATCCTTTACGCAATCGTCATGAATTATTAAGGTGATGCAACCTTGTTAAGAACGAGAAGCAATCGGTTGAGTGTGAAGTGCGTGGCCTGTTTGGGTAGCAGGCGAGGGGGCTTTCTGGCCAATGTTTTTGATGAAACTTGTGGGCTGGGAGCAATTCCTCTTGGATACCCTTGCTATCGCTCAAACAGCGCGATAACGTCGGCTTTTGAGCGGACGTCCAGCTTGGCATAGAGGTGTCGAACATGAGTCTTCACGGTATTTTGCGACAAGAACAGTTCGTGCTCGATTTCTGAGCGGCTCTTGCGTTGTGCGATAAGCGCCATAATTTCCGTTTCGCGTGTCGTAAGTTTATAACAGACTGAAAGTTCGTCGCAGCGAGCCATAAAACGCTCGCGGGGACCAGGCACGTGTAGCTTGTCTACCAAGGATATGCCCGAAGCACCCCAGTCGCCATTGACAGATGTCTCACTTTTCCAGATAAGCGCACAAAGCAAAACAATAACAATGCCTCCCAACGATAGGCCTATAAGAACGGATGGTTCGACGAAGGCGTTATTTTGTTGTAGCACGCGTCGTGCTGCAACACCCACGAAAATAGCCGCTTCGCTCGATGCACGTGCGATAGCAAACAAACGCAGGCTCGGTACCTCAAAGCGAAACACGATATTTGCAAGCATAAGGAGTACGAAGAAGGTGAACCATACATAGGCAAGCTTGATTAGGAATGAAACCGCATAGCCCCATTGGGGTCCGGCGAAAGGAATAAGTGCAAGCGCAAGAATGGACAGAGGGAGGCCAACCTTTGCCAAAAACCGCACATCAATGCGTTCTTTTCGACTTAGCATCATGGTAATGATAACCACACCAGCGAGTCCGGTGGCGGCAATGCGATGGATTGCTCCAAGGCCATCGGGATTAGGTAATAGCGACCCTGCAAGGCCTGATAACAGTCCAGCAAGGCACATCATACCCAAAAGCTTGAGCGGCAACGGATAACGAATTCCGGCAGGCTGGGGGCGCTCCGGCGGTACGAGACGAAAACTTAATAGTGCGCAGAGAAGCGAAACCAAAGGTAGCAGTGCGGTGGCTACAACGGCGTAGGGAGGTTGCATGGTGCTGATGAGAAAAGCGGTTACTGCGGCGACGATACAGGAACCAGCCCCGTACATAACGGTTTGCGTCATTCCCATCTGGCTATACGCTTCGGCCCACAGACAGAATAAGACAGCTCCTCCAATGCCGGTAAGCACGGCCACTACGAATATAAGAGGAGTTGCTGCTCCTATCGGTATAAGTATGAGACCCACCACGGCTGTTCCCAGTACCGTAAGTGCAACGCAGAAAGCTGTCGCTTTTGGCCGACGTCCTAACCGTCCAATGCGATTTGCAAATATGGCCATGAGTAAAAAACTGCCGATGTCGCCAAAACGCATGCCGTAGTCGAATGTGCTGCGTAGCGCAGGGTCGAATCCGGCTCCAGGGAAGATGGAAACGACATGCGTGCAGCAAAGCCACGTGATAAGGAGGCCCATACCTAAGAAGCGTAACGGGAAGAGTAGCGCCGTAAGTGGCTCTTCGTTGGTGGCGCGGTCTTCTGGTGCAAGCGCTCGCACTACGTCACTTGATTTCATCTTCACCTCCTTTTCGGTGAAGATATTGTAACAGGGGGATGATAAGAGACGGGGGAGGATGGGGAGGTCGTGCGCCATGTAAGGAACCATAAGGCCGCGCAATATCTTACAGACTCCCATGAGATATCTAACAGGTGGATTCCTTTTAGGTTAGGTGAGGGCCCTGGATAAGAAAAAAACGACCAGTCAAAAAAGGGAGGGGTGAGTGCAGGGGTGATTTGTGGTTCACCCCGCGCTCTAGCAGGTTCACCCGCGACAAATACCCTCGTGGAACGCATGATAGCTTCAGCGCCTTGGGAAGGCGCGCAGCCTCGGACTAGTAAGATACTTCGAGGCTTATCGATGAATCCTGTAGGAGGGAGTTCATATGAAGAATATACAGAATGGTCTTTCCCGTCGTAGTTTTTTGACGTGGGGCAGTGTGGCCGCACTGGGTGGTGCGGTGGCGCTCGCGGGGTGTTCACCTAAGGCGACAGCTGACAAGGCTGATACAAAAGAGGTCGCTTCGGCCGGCGCTGTTGAAGCCATGAAAACAGCCGATCAAACCAAGGAATGTGACGTGGTGGTTTTAGGTGCGGGCGGTGCTGGTATGTGGGCGGCTGTCGAGGTTGCCCGCGCTGGCAAGAGCGTTATCGTGGTTGAGAAGGGTAACAGCGTTGGCGTGTCCAATGGTTCGCTTGCAGGGGGCCCTTTTATGGTGGGGTCGAAGCTGCAGCAGCAGGCTGGTATTGATTTTGGGGTAGAAGAGGCGTTTAACCACATTATGGAATACGCGCACTGGTCTACAAACGCTGCGGCAGTTAAGGCGGCTGTTGAGTTGTCGGGAGATACCATCGATCGTTTTACCGATGAGTTTGGCGTAGCGACGGGCTTGCGCCCCGACAACTATGGGGCTGGACATGCTTCGGTGCGCGCGAATTTTCAATCCGATCCGAAAGATTCAAAAACCCAAGCAAAGGGCGAGAATCGTATGGGTCCTTTACAGAAGTGGGTCGAGGCAAAGGGCGGCGAATTTGTGTTCGATACTGCAGCAAAGCGCCTTATTGTTGAGGATGGCATCTGCAAAGGTGTTCAGTGTGAAGGTGACGGCGTATTGGATGTAAGGGCGAAGGCTGTTATTGTTGCTACTGGTGGCTTCTTGGGAAGTGTCGAGAAGATGCAGGAGCGTTTTGGAACGTTCGTGAATCCGCTGGGTAGCGTGCTATCTACGGGTGAGGGCATCGATATGGTGCAGGCTGCGGGTGGTCAGATATCCACGCAGTGGGGTATCGCGGGTAACGAGTTTTCCGGTTCAAACAAGGAAGCCGAGGGAATCTGGGGTCGGTCGAACGCCGCCTTTGCTCTTGGCATTTACGGCACACTGCTGGTAAACAACCAAGGTCGTCGCTTTTCGAATGAGGGAAAGTTTGCGAATCTGCCGCTTGCTTTGGGCGGCGCTATCTCGCTGGTGGGTGGCCAGTATTACGCAGTGGTCGATCAGGCTTATGTGGATGGATTAAATGCGGGCATGGATGCTTGGACGTTATGTGGCTCCGATGAGGTGAATTGGCGTACGGGTGCGATGACGCTTAAGGGTAAGCCGTTGGAGAATGTGCAGGCCGATATAGACAAAGCTGTTTCGGCGGGCTGGGCGTATAAGGCAAACACTATCAATGAACTGGCTGAAGCCATTAACGCACCCGATCTGGTAGAGACCCTTGAACAATACAACGCGTATTGCGCAGGTGGTAAGGACGAGCAGTTCTATAAGCCGGCATGCTTTTTGCGATCTGTGGCAACTGGCCCGTTTTATGCCTTTACCTACGAGCCGAGTGCATGGGTAACCATCGGCGGCATTCGCACAAACGATCGTCTTCAGGCCATCGACAGCGATGGTATGCCTATCGAGGGCTTGTATGTGGCGGGAGCCGATAACGGAACGCTTATGAGTGCTCCATATTGCGACTATGAAGGCTACTCTCTCATGTGCGCGTATAGCGGGGGTCGTATGGCAGGTATGTATGCGGCTGGGGATTCTGTAGCTTAACCTTCCTCCATTCTTTGACGTTACGAAGCCTTTCCCTCCCTCAGCTTCGTACGTCGTTTTCAGGCGGCCCCGCATGCTTACTGCATGCGGGGCCGCTATAATAAACTCCTTTGCGGCGCTTGTATGCCGCTTTTAAGGTGCGCAATAAGGTGGGTAGGGGCGACTATGGCGAAAACGCGGATGATGGAAAAAAGAGAGAAATCGCTTGCGAGCGTAATTGCTCGCTTTGTTCCTATGAGGCGATTCGGATGGGCTTTCCTGCTGGCGTGGGTGTTCTGCGTATTTTATACCGAAGTGGTCGATGGCTATGTGGGCCGTTCTAGCGAATGGTTTGGTTTTAGCGGACTGCTTGAGCAGCTATTTTTTTCAGGCCTCCCGGTGCTTATGTCGGTGTTAACTCTTATTGCTATCGTGGGTGCCGAGCGTACGTTTGGCTCGCCCGCCGATCACGTGATGTTATTGCGTGTGGCTCCTGTCGCTACGGCGGTATCGACGCCTCTTTTGTTTTGGGCGCCACCTAACGCGGACGCTATGGTTATGTTGTTTGTTCTGGGCAGCTTACTAACAGGCTTTGGTAGTGGCGTCATGTGGGTGATGTGGGGCGAGTATTTTGCGCGCATATCGCAAGAAGACGTTGAGTTTCTTTCTCCCCTGTCTGCTATTATTGCCGCGCTTTTGGTGCTATTGGTATCGTCCATGAGTGGATGGGTAGCGCTGGTATTTGTAACCGTGTTGCCCTTGCTTTCCGGGTTATGCTTTGCTTTGTCGTGGAAAGAGGTAAAGCAATGTGGCGCATCTGTTGAACATGCCGGCTTAGCTGAGCAAAAAGCCTACACTACGGCACATAATCGGGCGAAAAATAGTTTATCTGTTGTGCTGGTGTCTATGGGCCGCGTTGCTCTCGGGCTGATAGTTGCATGTTTGTTCGTATGCTTAGAGGGAACTTTTTGGCTGAGCCCCGATGTTCATGCTATGGCATTCCAACTAGTTATGTTGGTGAGTATTGCTTTTATGGCCATTGTTTCATTCTTCTCTACGATAGGCCCTCACCGCATATCTATCCCGTTTCTCTATCGTTGGATGTGTCCCGCGCTGGTGTTGGGTTTTGTTGCTCTTATCGTGTTTAGCCCCGATGCGGGTAGCTATATTGCCTATGTAATATCCATTGCGGCACGGTTTGCCTTCTGCGTTATCACGCAAATGTTCTTTTCCAACTATGCATCGTCGGGTAAGGCTACGGCGGTTCAGTCGTTTGGTTTAGGCTGGATATTTGTGCATTTGGGAGACTTCTTAGGTGTGATAACGATGATTATAGTCAAGCGCTTTATGGCTGAAGGAGCTATATCGCTTGACCAAGTAGCGGCGGTTTCTATTGCCGTGCTGGTGGTGGTTACTATGTTTGTACTTAATCGTAAAAGCTTCTCGCTTGATGGACGCGTGGGCGATGTGGTTGTTGGGGTGAACCAAACAAGGGGATGCGCGAACACATGGGCAAAGGAGTTTGTTACTGAATCGGCAGAAGAGGGTTCTACCGCAGCCGATTCCGAGGAAGATATACTGGGCGCTCGTATTCGCGAACTTGCTGTCGAGAGAGGGCTTACGCCGCGCGAAACCGAGGTGTTCGATCTATTGGCGAGAGGGCGTTCGATTCCTTATGTGCGCGATGCTCTCTTTATCTCGAAAGAAACCGCCGCTACGCATGCTAAGCACATCTACGTTAAGTTGGAAGTGCATTCCCGACAGGAACTTATCGACCTCGTGCACTAGGTCGATAAGTTCTCTGGGGAGGGGAAGCTCGTAAGGCGATATTGAACGGGTTAAGCGTACTTACCTATGCCACACCAAGGGCATGCTTGGCGGCGATGCGGCCGAAAGTGGCCGTGCGGCCAGCGTTGATGCCGGTAAAGTTGCTAGGATAGTTGTGTGGATAGAAGCCACCCTGGTCGTTTCCGCATACATACAGATTCTCGATAATGGTGCCATCTTCGCGCAGTGGCTGGCTGTTAGCATCCGTTACAACGCCATGCGTGGTAACCAGTAGCTCTCCAGAAATGCGTGCAGCGTAGTAGGGCGGTTCATTTACGGCACTCAGGCGGAATGATTCTTTTCCAAAGTCGGTATCTTTGCCTGCGGCAGCCATTTCATTGTAGCGCGCGACGGCTGCTACAAAGGTGGCTGTTTTCTCGGCATCAAAACCCATGGCCTTGGCTAGCTCTTCAATGGTGTTTGCTTTCTTGATGGCGCCGCTTTCCAAATTCGGAGCGAACCAGAAATTGTCGAGATGTTCTTTAGACATGGCCTCGCAGTCGTATACGTCTGCGTTGAACGCAGTGCCGGCCGGCGCGGGGGCAAGACGAGAGCAGCCGCAGGTGTCAAACTTTACGATATCTTCCCAGTAGCTGGCATCCCACACTTCCCACGAGAAATGGCCTGGCTGGTTTAAGCCGCCTGCGTAGCTCATGGGGTAGCACTGATCCTCGTTCATAAAGCGTTCTCCGTTGGCGTTTACGTGCAAGAACGGCTGGCTACCGGGAAGGAATATTTGACCCTGCCAAGGACGACCGAATTCGGTGTCGTCGTTCATGAGGCCACGGTTCCATATCATGCACGATCCGCCGGCCTCGAGGTAGGCGCCCGCCCAAAGCGCCATGCGAATACCATCGCCCTCTTCCGTGACGCTGTCGCCGAGTACGCAGTATTCAGAGGCAACGGGTACGAGGTCTTTTAGCATCGCTTCGTTGGCGCCGTAGCCGCCCGTGCAGATAATTACTCCCTTGGTAGCATTAAACTGAATATTCTTTCCGTCATTATCGGTGGCTATAACACCGGTAACCTTGCCCGAATCGTCCTGAATGAGCTGTTTTGCTGGCGTGAGTAATCGAATCTCTCCACCGAGCTCCGTTAGCACTTCGCTCATCACTTTCAGATGCATGTAGGCTCCGTAATTGGGGCCTTCGGGGTTGTATTCATCAAGGCAGGGGTTGTAGCACATGGCCGGGTAGTATGCCTCGGGGGCAACAGAAGGGTCGGGACAGTGCCACTCGAAGGGGAACAACATACCCTTGGGTTCCAGCGTCTTTTTCATCCACTCCATCATCTCGCCGGACTTCTCTGCCCAGGTTTTATACAGCAGCATGTTGGCATCGCCACTTTGCGTCATGTTTGCGTGATTAAGCAGCTTGGGAACGTCTTCGTGATGATCGGGCTCTAGTTTCGAGTTGAGGGCGCCGATAGCCTCACGAGCTGCGGCAATGTTACCGCCTTTTTCCAACACAATTACCTTGGCGCCATTTTGCGCGGCGGTGGTTGCAGCGGGAAGACCGCCGTTGCCTGCACCAATAACTACGATATCGGCGTCGACGGTCTCGGTGATGTTGGTGATAGGCTCGGGCTTATCACGCCACGAGACGGGGGTTGTTTTGTCGTCCTTAGACTTGCTTGCAGCCTGCGGCGCGCAGCCCGCGAGCGCTCCGGCTGCCGCGAGAGCTCCGGTTGCGGTAAGACCAGCCAGGAAGCCTCGACGGCTAATGTTCTCTCCCATAATAAATCCTCCTCCTGTATTCGTTTTACCCGAGATAGGTCTGCGTGAAATACCTCGGATGGCTTTTCGGACGGGTCGCACCTTCGCCCTCCATCCGAATAGGTGAACCATAGGATGGGTAAAAGGGTCTTTCATCGCGCGAATGCGGGTATTTTGGGGTTATGTGTCAGAGGGGGATGCAAATACCCGAAAACAGGGGAGGGAGGATTGCGTTGCGTTTTACCAGATGAAATCTGCGGATATCACTTGTTGAGCGACGGTATGCTTCTTGCCTACGATCTGGTGAACGATAGAGCGAGAGAAGCGGGGAGAGGGTTAGAGCATGCTACGATAAGAGGAATAGTGACGATAAGGAGCCGAGCTATGCCTACATTCCGCGAAGTGATGAAGGTTGCGGAAGTTACCTTCAAAGACAATACCTCGGGCAAGCGTATGCGCGAGATTGAGCGGATACTGCGTAAGCATCATGCCTATTCGGGGCTTACTCCCCAGAAGGCTACCGCAATTTTAGAGGATCTAGGACCTACCTTTGTAAAGATGGGGCAGATTGCCTCAAACCGCAGCGATATTATTCCCAAAGAATATGCCGACGCATTCAAGGCTTTGCGAGCAAACGTAGCACCGGTGCCGTTTTCTGTAATTATAAATACGATTGAAGAGTCGTTAGGACATCCTTGGCAAGAAACGTTTGCCGAGATTGAAGAAGAACCCTTGGGCTTGGCTTCAGTGGCGCAGGTGCACCGTGCTCGATTGGCGCAAGGTTTAGGCAACCCTGTGGGGGTAGCTACGGATGGATTAACTTCTGCTGATTGGACGAAGAATGGGTTACCTACGGATGGAGCAGTGGATGAAGGAACCCCCTTCGTTGCCGTAAAGGTTCGGCGGCCCAACGTGGTAGAACAGATGGCTCAAGACATTACCTTGATTAAGCACGTGTTGGCTCTGGCCGATTTGGCGCACGTTCCGGGGGGCATTATGCTGACCCTCGATGAGTTAGTAGACGAACTGGCACGTACTACGGGTGAAGAAGTGGACTTTTGCGTAGAGTTGGGCAACCTACAGCGTTTCGGGCGCGATCTTTCCGATCAACCTCAGGTGGAAAGCCCGCGGCCTTATGCTGCATTCAGCACCAATGAGGTGCTGGTTATGGAATACGTAGACGGACCGCATATTAACGATCTTGTAGCACTGCGCGCTCAGGGTGACGATCCGGCTGTGCTTGGCCGTCGTTTAGCCGAAAGTTATGTGACTCAGGTTATCGATAACGGATTCTTCCACGCCGACCCGCATCCAGGAAACATTTTGGTGAGCAATCACGCTGTCGTGTGGATAGACCTAGGCATGACTGGGTCTCTTTCGTCATCTGAGCGGACTATTGTTGGGAAGCTCTTCGTTTCGGTAGCGAAGGGTGATGCGTTTGCGCTGAAAGATGCTTTATTGGCGCTTGCTAAAGAACATGGCCCGGTTGACCATGGGCGGCTTCTGGAACAGATTAGTGCACTGATGGCCTCGTATGCATCGGCAGATTTGGCCGATATAAATGTGGGTACGGCACTACTGGATGTTATCGAAGTGCTGCGCACCCAGAATCTTACTTTGCCGCCCTCTCTTACTATGTTGGCGCGCGGCATGATGACGCTCGAGGGTGTGTTGGTGGACATTGCCCCAGACGCCAGCGTGGTGGGCATTATCTCAGATCACGTGAAGCGCCAAACGTTGAGGATGGATGCGCTTGAGGCGAAAGCGAAGGAATTGTTTGCTGCTTCGACGGCCTCAGCCGAGGCATTTACCCACCTTCCTCTGCAGGTATCAAACACTCTGGAGATGCTTGATCGCGGACAAGTGAAGGTGGGCGCCGACTTGCGCATCCCTCGCGATCTGGTGGCGGCCCTCTATTCGGTAGCGGGGACGGTTTCGCTTGCTTTGATATCGGCCGGGTTGTTTGTTGGTTCAAGCCTTATCTCGCAGACGAATATGCAACCTAAGTTTCTGGAGGTGCCACTGCTGGGAGTGCTGGGCTATCTGGGTGCATTTATTTTGGGGGTCTATGTTATTTGGCGCACCTTGCTTACTCGCCATCAGCAGCGTAACGATGAAAAGGTGGAATAAATACCCGGAACTTTACCTTAAAGGAACTGGACCCCCTCAAGTAGGGGTCCAGTTCAGAGGTATGCTTTTGTAGAGCGTATTTAGTAGCTACGTATCTTATGCCATTACAACAATAGCGGCGGGGTCTTTGACGCGCAGAGCCGCTGTTTCCATGATGCGGAAGTGGTGGTTAAAGTCCACAAACTCTGAGTATCCCACAGAGAGATCGAGGCCAACTGCCAAATCGAGATACTCCGGCTCGGCGCATACTAATACTGCCTTGCTGTCGCCCATGACGCTTGTCATATAGACGTTGTCGCCGATAAGCTTTTTGATGCGGTCGATCTCCAGAAGGCCAGTGTTTGGCTGTAAACGTTGCAGGTCTAAGAATAGATCGGGCGACACGACCAACACGTAACGACCCAGATAGCCGGTTTTTGCCAGTTGAGATACTGCGGCGGTTATGTCGGTGAAACTGTTTTCACCTTTACTCCAGTCGCCCTTCTTTAGCTTGTTCGAACCCTTCACGGTGAGAAGACCCGTGCTGCCAAGGGCGGCGTTGCCGTTCAGAATAAGGTCGTCCTCCCGACGAGCCGCTTTTTTCGCGGCGGCAATGGCTGGCGCAAGATCAATGGGCATGCCCGTGCGTGCAGCTAGGTCCATATCGCGGCCGAGCAGGGTAAAATCCTCAAAAAACAGGGGGAGTTCAAGCTGCACGCGGCCAGCAATGCGACCGATGCCGTCCTCAAGCACTTCTTCTTTATTTACGCCGTCCATTGCTACGGTTGTGGCGCCTACACCTAGCGGCCCATGAATTTTCAGAAAACGACGGCAGGTAAGCTGCTTGCGGGCCGTTCCAATAACGGCTTCATCGATGCGGTTCCATAATTCGTCCGATAAATCGGCCGATTCTCGAGCGAGATAATCCATAACGAACACCTTTCTTATTAGGTGGCGAGAAAAAGTACGGTTTTTAGTTTGATAAATCTCCGACAGAGGGGCCAGAGGCAGGTGCAATTTCTCCGTCTGTCTTGATTCCCAAATCACCCAACATTTCTTGAACTTCGCCTTCGCCGTCCAAGAAAAATTCAGTTTCTTTGGGGTCGAGATGACGCATGAGGGTAATGAGTTCTCCCATGTGGGCTTTTTCTTCGTCGCGGATGTCGGCCAGAACGGCTTTTGCCGCAGGATCATCGGTGGCCAAATAGTGAGATTCGTACAGGTAAATTGCTTCGAGTTCGCCGGCAATGTCGAGGCGTAGAGCCTGCATGAGTTCGGCATTAGACATTTTACGGTCAACATTTCCTGCAAACGGGTTGGCAAAGCTTGGCATAAGATTCCCTTTCCTCAATGAGCCGTTTGACGGGTCCTGTGCAGCTCTTTCGGTTGCTCGAGGACGGTAGTTGTACGGCTGCTTCCTTCACCTTGAGGCACATGTTACTCTGCAAAAGGTCCAATGTCTGCTAAAATGCGCTCTTATTGATAATTCTTCTCAATAAGAGCGCATTTGTTTCGACTCTGTTGAAAGACAAGCAGAATACAAGCATGTTATGGGGCTTTGATGCCGGATTACTCTTCGGCGGGCTGCTTAACAATAAGCACCGGCATTTCGGCATGACGTAAAACGTAATTACTCACGCTACCAAGCATGCCACGTAGTGCACCCAGTCCACGTGAACCCATAACAATGAGGTCGCAATTGTGTTCGTTCGCGTAGGCGACAATTTGTTCGGCGGGAACGGTTTCTTCCAGCATCTCGATAATAATTCTGCTCATAAGGCCTTTAAGTAGCGCATCAATATGCTCATGCAGCGTTCCGTTTGCTTCTTCCACTACACTTTCAAACAATGCATGCACTTCTTCAGAAGACTCGAGGGCCTCACGGGTACGACCTTGGGCTTCTAATCGGTTGATAACCAGCTGTTCGGTGTCGACAATTTGTATGATGCGAAGGGTAAGAGTGGGGTCGTCGCGCACGAACTTGATAGATTCTGCTAACGCGGCGCGGGCCGATTCGGATCCATCGTAGGGCACTAGAATGTTGTCGTAAAGCATAGTTTCCTCTTTTCGTCGGACATCCATCGGGACGTAGACTCAATTTGTCAGTATATCAGCATCAAGGCAGTACGTGTTGACAGGTTCACGACAGTGGTTTGGCTTCAGGCTTTCCTTTGCGGTTTAAACCGTAGGTTACGCACGCAACTCCGACAAAACTGCAAAGGGCAAGGGTACTTGCAGTGGCGTAGGCTGGCAATAAGGAATCGCCTGTTGCCGCAAGCTGATTTGCAGCGGGCTCGTTAGGTGTTGGTAAGGGTGTTGGCGTGGGGGTAGGAACCGGGGTTGGTGTAGGTAGGGGATCGGGTCCATTCTTCACAAGGATGCGCCCCTCGCCATTTTCTTCTGCATAGACGGAATCGGTGCTGATGATGCCTTTTAAGTCGTCCCGCAAATAGCGGATGAGCGCTTCGTAATCGAGCCCCTGTTCGTCTTGGATAACCGTACTGTTATTAAACATGACGAATCCGTCGCCACCGTCTTTAAGTAGATAGGGGGTAGCTGCGAGGGTGTAAGTTTTTGTTGGGTCGAGGGGTTGTCCTGCTATATAAACATTCTGTATGCGTCGAGGGCCCTCGACGCCGATGAAGTTGCCGCGGTCGTCGAGTTTAACGGTGGTAGCAATATCGGAGCGCAGTTCGTAAGTAAGGCCAGATACCTGCAGGAAGCCGCCGCTAGGTTGGGGATATAGACGTGTTGCCATTTCTAATGCATCGAGAATAGCCTGCCCGGTGGTCTCGATTTTGCAGAGTGAATTACCAAAGGGCATTACGGAAATAGCGTTTTCGTAGGTTATGTCTCCTATAGCCACGTCTGAGCGAATGCCACCTCCGTTTACGAAGGCAACATCGGCATCAAGAGTAGTGCGCACGGCATCGGCGCACAGATCACCGAGGTTTGTTTCGCGCATGCGTACCGCCCAGCTCTTCTGGGTATCGTCTTCAACCGCGATTAGCTTGACCGCGGTATGCGCAACTTTTTCATCAAGCACCGCACTAAGGTCATCCTCGATGCCCTTTAGGTAGTCCAAGGTTTCCGTATCCTGGTTTACGGGAGGTGTAATGAGGTTGCAGGTAAGCGTGTTGTTCGTTGGGTCGATAACTATTTTGCCGACGGATTGCAGCTGAGTGCCCGTTTGTGCTAACGGCACCATAGTGCCTGTGCGGTTCATGATGTTTTGCGTGTTGGGCTGAACGGTTTGCTCGTACTGTTCGTGGGAATGTCCGTCAATAAAAGCATCGATACCTGAAGTGTTTCCGATAACCGTATCGGCACGCCATGGTGTGGCTACGCCCGTTTCGCCGAGATGTCCGACGGCAATTACGTAGTTGGCTCCTGCTGCTCGTGCCGCATCTACGGTTGCCTGCACTTGTTCGTAGAGGGCGCTGCCCGTCTCGTCTTCGCAGAAGCCGTAGGTATAAAAACCCTGTTCGTCTTTGAAGTTGGCAGGAGACGATTTGGTTAGCGATTCGGGCGTTGAAATACCTATGTAAGCCACCTTGATGCCCGCGTCGGGATAATCGATTGTCTGATAAGGGTCAAGTACGGTTTTATTTGTGCGCAAGTCTTTAAAATTGCATGACACATAGCCAAACGACGACATGTCGGCTTGCGTAGATTTTGCCTGATCGACTAGTTGCATAAAGCGTTCCATGCCGTAGTCGAACTCATGGTTGCCTGGAACGGCAATGTCGTAGCCCACCTTTTTCATGATGTCGATAAGATAGCTGCCTTGTGAGAGAGTGCCCAGGGGCTTGCCCTGTATGGCATCGCCCGCATCGACGAGCGTAACATTTTCCTTTCCGTATGAAGTCTCAGCTTCTTTTAAGAGGGAAGAAACGCCGGCGTATCCGATGGTTTGAGTTTTTCCTTGGGTGTCCAGCGTTTGGTTTACTTCACAGTGCGCATCGTTGGTGTGTAAGATAACGATGGGTTTAGCGTCATTGGTTTGTTTGGCGTTTGTGTCTGCTTGTTCGCTGGGGCTGGAAGTGTTACTGCTTTCGGTCTCTTCGTTACTGCTTGCGCTATTTTCTAGGGAGGGCTGCGCTGCCCATCCCACAAAGGGAATACCAAACAGCGAGCAGGCCAAAGTGAACGCTGTGAACACGACGAATAATTTACGTAGGTTTTCTTTTTTCATAATCCCCCGGTTGATGTGTCTCTTTTGACACCCACTTATCTTGAAGGTGGGCATTGGCGACCATCTATTATGCGGGGTCGTCCGAACTCATGCAAGAACGGTGTTGCTATTTGGGGTCTCATGAGAATTTGTTTGGTATGTGAAGCAAAATGAACAATGTTCATAAAGTACTTGCATTCTGATTGAGGGTGCCTATAATGGGCGTCATTAAGGAAATGAACAGTGTTCATTTTGAAGGAAGAGCGTGAGACTTGAAGAGAGAGGTTCCGTACCTTAGTTCTTCAAACGAAAGGAAGCGACAATCATGTCCATTCAATTGGTGCTGGCAACAACGGCAATTAGTTTGGCGCTTGTGTTCTATACCATCGGTGTGTTCGACGAGCGTAAGCATTCACTTACCAAGCGTAATCTGGTTCTGTTCTGGACTGGCTTTGTGTTCGACACAACGGGTACCACCATTATGACGATGATGGCGCAAGACGGAGGTTCAATGGCATTAGGAATGCATGCGGCTTCTGGCGTACTGGCCATTATTCTTATGGCTGCCCATGCAACGTGGGCGACGGTGACGTATGTGCGTGGTAGCGAGCGTGCGAAGGAGCGCTTCCATACGTTCAGCATTGTAGTGTGGCTGTTTTGGCTGATGCCGTACACGTTGGGTGTTTTGCAGGGTGTGCCCATGCTCCACTTGGCAAATTTGCAGGCAGGCATAGGTTCGCTCGTTGTGGTGGGCGTGGCTGCTTTGGTCGTTGTGATTAGCTCGACACATAATCGCAAGCATCATCTGCCGCGCAGCTAGTTCGGCGAGTGCGTTGTTCGAAGTTTTAATGGTGAGTTCTACGATGGAAGGACGTTCGCGAATACGGCATACCCCGGACCACAACTCGTGACCCGGGGTATGTGAAGGAGGACTCGCTTGAGTTAGTTCGTTACCCGTATATAAGTACCTGCGCCACCAGCATTGCGCCACCGAATACCAGTACAAACACAACCATAGGCAAAACGAATTTCAGCCAGTGCGTGTACTTCATATCCAACATGGTTAGTGTTGCCAACACCAGTCCTGTTGGTGCAAGGAACAACATGGCATACTGGCCCCATTGATAGGCGCACACGATGATGAAGCGCGGGATACCCACCGTGTCGGCGAGGGGTGCCAAGATAGGCATGGAGAGCACTGCCAAGCCCGATGACGATGGCACCACGAAGCCAAGGAAGAAGAAAATTATCAGCAGCATAATAATAAACAGGGGTCCGGTCATTCCAGCAACGGCACCAGACGACCAGTCTAGTAGTGTGTCAGAGATCATTCCCTGTTCCATAACTAGGTTGATGCCACGTGCCAATCCGATGATGAGGGATACGCCAACGAGGCTCGATGCTCCCTTAATAAATGCATCGACGGCATCTTTTTCCACTACGCCCGACAAGAACATGATAATGATGGCGATAGCAAGGAACGAAGCTGCCATTTGTGGGAACCACCAACCCTGGCTCATAACGCCCCACACCATAATGGGGAAGGCTATTACGAACAATACCAAGATAACCTTTTTACGCCAGGTGAATTTGCCCTGCTCGGGCGAGGGGCCTTCTGCGCCGGTTGAGTACAGTTCGCGGAACTTTTCGCGATCGGAGTAGGTGTAAGAGAACGCGGGGTTCGCCTTGATCTTCTTGCAATACCAGTACAGATAACCGATAACCACAATTGCGCCTACGATACAGCCGACAACGCGCCACTCGAGGCCTTCAGTAAATACCGTGCCTGCTGCATTCGAGGCGATAACCACCGAAAACGGATTGATGGTAGAAAAGGTGGTTCCCATTGAGCCAGCAAGGAAGATGGCACCCACGCACACAATGGAGTCGTATCCAAGTGCTAAAAATATGGGCACGAGAATGGGATAGAAGGCAACAGCCTCTTCTTCCAGACCACAGGTTGTACCACCAAGCACCATCAGGACGCTTACGAGAAACACGAGTAGAAATTCGCGTCCTTTGGTCTTTTTCGTCAAAGCAATTAAGCCCGATTCGAAGGCGCCGCTTTTGTTTACGATGCCAATAAGACCGCCTAGTACTAAGATGAACACCATAATGTCGGCAGCTTCGATAGTGCCGGAGACCATGCTAACGGTTATATCGCCGATACCTTTGGGCTGTTGTTCCAGTCGTTCGTAGGTATGAGGTACCGAGATAGGTTTTTTCAGTGCGCCCGAGGTAAACTGCGTGATATCGATATTCACGCCAATCTGGTCGAGCGATTCTTGTGTAGCGGGCAGTTCAGTAGCCTCGCCTTGCGGGCTTGTTATTTGTAGCGTACCGGTATCTGCGATATAGGCTAGCTTTGCATAGGAGCCAGCAGGCACAAACCACGTGGCAATAACAGCTAGAATGGTGATAGCGAATAGGATGGTGAATGCCGTGGGAAAATTAAGCTTGAACTTTCGTTGCTTTTTTTCGTTGGGCGGTTTCACCCCCGCCTCCATGGTCGTGACGGATGCTGCCATAGACGTCCCCTTTCCCTCGTATGTATCGGACAGCTTTCGACTATCTTCGCCAAGACGTTTGTGGCGGTTCCTTTAGCCGCCACAAACGTCTTGTCTGCAGTGTGCGTAGGCGGTCTACGAATCGGAAGATATAACTCAGGTGTACCCGAGGTGGATTGTGGGTGTAACAAGCTCATTTGGATGCTAAACCTTCACTAAACCCCACATGATGAGAAGTTAAGACTTTTGGCAAGCATTGTTGTCGGTGAACTGCCGCAATCCGGCGCGCGCAATCTGGCGCGTGTTCGTGTACTATGTATCGATTGGCAGGAGAGAGAAAGGTGTTCGGTCGTGGGGATCGTACTCTTCTATTACACGCTTATTGTGCTGCTGGTATCTATCTTGGCTGCAGCAACTTGTCTGTCAGCCTTCCTTGTGGCACGCAAGCGTACGTCTTTTTTTGCGTTCCTTGGTTTCCTGTTCTACTTCTTTGATGTGGCGTTGGTTTTTCAAGATGATTTTCTCTCGGGTCATTTGGTAAACCAAGCTGAATCTTTTTATGCCATTGGTAGTCCGCTTGCCTCTATTGTTATAGGGGCTGGACTATTCATGTCGTTCTGGCTACTTATTTGTGAATTTATGGGAGAGCATCGTCGGCTGATGGTTGTTCTTCCTGGCGTAGTGTTTGTGGTTGGTAGTGTAGTGATCATGCTGTTCGTGCCAGCAGGGAAGTGGCACGAATTTTTGTTTTATAGTATGCGTTCGCTCATGCTGTTTTGGATGCTTGGCTATTGTGCAGCGCGCTATTTTATTGCGCGCGACCAAGTAGAGCGTGATCGCCTGTGGCGTCACCGTCGCCTGTACTTACTGGTGTGGGTGTTGGGGTTTGCTGTGCTGGTTGAGAACGTGTATTTTCAGGTGCTGTTCGATCCGGCTGCTGTTATGGCCGCGAATCCCGGTGTAGATGTGTTGCCGTTCTTTCCTGAACGCAACTTCGCAGAGAATTTGCTAGCACTTTGCTGCGCATTTTTTGCGTGCCGAGATGCGTGCCGCTTGCTAGCGTTGCGTTTTGAAAACCCGCCTACTCATGGTAGCGAACCCCTGCGAGCATCTATCGATCATAACCTGCTGCCGTACTGTCGCCGCTACCAACTTTCCGAAAGAGAAGGTCAGGTGTTGCACCTGGTTTTGTTAGGCAAAGATAACCAGAACATCGCTTCTGAAATGAATTTAGCTCTAAGCACCGTGAAGGTGCATGTTCATAATATCTTGCAGAAAACAGGTCATGCCAATCGCCAAGAACTCACAAGAGATTTCTGGAAGACATCGTAGGGGGTAAGCGGGGATGAGTGGTCCCCGCTCGCTATTATCCGCGCTGCTTAATTGCTGCGCCAACAAAGTCGCGGAATAGAGGATGCGGCCGTGTGGGGCGGCTCTTGAATTCGGGATGGCCTTGACTTGCTACAAACCACGGATGCTCGGGCAGTTCTGCCATTTCGACCAATCGACCGTTTGGCGAAATGCCAGATATTATTAGCCCTGCTTCTATCAAGCGTTCGCGATAGGCGTTGTTTACTTCATAACGATGGCGATGCCGTTCGTAAATTATTTCTTCGCCATATGCAGCAAAAGCCTTTGTGTCGGGCGAAACTTTGCACGGATAGGCACCTAGACGCATGGTGCCTCCTCTGTCCGCAATACCTTCTTGTTCAGGCATTAGATCGATCACAGGATAGTTGGCATCGGTTTCAAACTCAGAGGATGTTGCGCCGGGCATGTTGGCTACATGGCGGGCAAACTCGCATACTGCCGCCTGCAACCCAAGGCAAATACCCAGAAACGGCACGTTATTTTCGCGAGCGTAGCGCACGGCGGCAATTTTTCCTTCGAAGGCGCGCTGGCCGAAACCTCCCGGTATTAAAATCCCGTCCATAGTGCCCAAAATCTCTGCGGTATTCTCTTCCGTCAATTCTTCACCATCTACTAAGTGAACATTCACGCGACATCCATGGTGCACGCCAGCGTGTCCCAATGCCTCGATGACAGAGAGATATGCATCAGGCAGACTAACATATTTACCTACTACGGCAATATCTGCCTGCTTATTGCAGTGCGCTGACGCATCTAAAAATGTTCGTAACGGCGCAAGATCAATCTCGTGCTCGTCCAGCCCTAGACGTGCGAGCACTTTTGTATCGAATTGCTGGTCATACAGTCCGATGGGCACCTCGTAGATAGAAGGTGTATCTACGCATGCGAGGACTTCTTCGGGGCGTACATCGCAAAACAGCGCAATCTTCTCGCGCACTTGATCGGTTATTTCGTGATCGCTGCGACAAACGATGAAGTCGGGCTGCACGCCCATGGAGCGTAGTTCCTTTACTGAGTGCTGAGTGGGTTTCGTTTTAACCTCATGGGCCGCAGCAATGTAGGGAACAAGGGTTACATGCACAAACAGCACGTCGCCAAGGGGACGTTCCTTTTTGAATTGACGCGCTGCTTCAATGAAAGGTTGCGACTCTATGTCGCCAATGGTGCCGCCAATTTCAGAAATAACAATATCGGCGCTTGATTGTTCGGCGATGCGACGTAAACGTTCCTTGATTGCTTCGGTTACATGTGGGATAACCTGTACAGTGCCCCCCAGAAAATCGCCACGACGCTCTTGAGCGATAAGGCTCTGGTAGATTGAACCCTGGGTAAAATTGGATTCACGCGAAAGATTCTCGTCAATAAATCGCTCATAATGCCCCAGGTCAAGATCGCCTTCATGACCGTCGTCCGTCACGAATACCTCGCCGTGCTGAAACGGTGACATAGTACCTGGATCGACGTTTAAGTAAGGATCCATCTTCTGCATGGTTACCCGGTATCCGCGCGCTTTAAGCAGATGTCCCAAAGAGGCTGCGGTAATGCCTTTGCCGAGAGAGGAAACGACGCCGCCCGTTACAAAAATATGCTTGGCCATGGTTCTCCTTATCAGGTGCTGTGCGTGCGCAGGGGGCTAGATGGCTTTTTGCCCCAGACGAAATGCACGCCCGAAGTAAATAAACCATTCTCCAAACGTCTTTCTATTCTAAGACAATGAATTAAAAATCGTATTGGATATGCAGTAATTTACGAAGACGAAACACCCGACCACAAAAGGACATGCTTCAGAGGATGTTTTAGGTGAATTTCTAGAGAGTTTGGACTGCTATTTGTAGAAAATGAGAATTCCTACATGAACACATCCTGCAATTCAGAACGAAATCTTTGTTGTTATAACGACTCAAGCGTTGAGATTGGCGAATGAAGCAAATCTCAACGCTTGAGTCTCTGTTAAGCTTTCAGGTATCGCGGATATGGAAGGTTTACGCGAAGATAAATGCCGCCAAGAAGGCTAGCGACGCAAACCACATGAGAGGTTTTACGTCTTTGAACTGGCCTTGGGCTACCTTGATGATGCAGTAGGAAATGAATCCCAATCCAATACCGTTTGCAATAGAATAGGTGAACGGTATACCGATAATGGTGATGAACGCGGGGAAAGCGGTCGAAATGTCTGACCAGTCTATCTCGCTGATTTCAGTCAGCATAAGGTAGCCCACAACTACTAGAGCACCGCATGTAGCCGATCCGGTAACCATGCCAATAACGGGAGCCAAGAAGGCGCAGGCTGCAAAGGCAACGCCAACGACTATATTAGACAAGCCCGTTCGAGCACCCGCAGCAGCTCCGGAAACCGACTCAACGAATGATGTAATGGAGCTTGCTCCCAAAAAACCACCTGCAGCCGCCGCTGCAGAGTCCACGGTAAGAATAGCTTTCACGTTCTCTACATCGCCGTTTTTGTCGACAAAGCCTCCGCGGCTGCCCACAGCAACCACGGTTCCCATCGTGTCGAAAAAGTCGCTCATGAGCAGACTGAATACGAAGAGGAGCAGGACGGGCTGTGTGAGAACCTCGATAATTCCCATAACACCGTTAGGTGTCATTTGAAACGGTGCTGCAAATGCAGAAAAATCAGGTGCAAAGGTAAATTCGCCGATAGGCGGGGTTACTCCCAGAGGAATGCCTACAACGGTCGCCACAATAATGGATATAAGCAAGCCAGCCTTAAATTTAAGGGCGGTGAACACGACTGCGACAATAATGGATACGACGGAAACAAATGCGACAGGGCTCGTTAAATCTCCAAGAACAATAAACGTCGATTCGTCAGCTGCAATGAATCCGCCGCCCTTGAGGCCGATAAACGCGATAAACAAGCCAATACCAATACCGATAGCCCGTCGAAGCGAGACAGGAATTGCGTCCATGACCGCTTTGCGTAGTCCACAAAGCACGAGAATCAGAATTACTACGCCTTCAAGGAAGATGACGCCCATCGCCACGCGCCAATCGACGCCTAAGCCAAGACATAGTGAATAAGCAACAATGGCGTTAATCCCCATGCCTGATGCAAGAGCGATCGGTCGGTTGGCAAATACGCCCATTGCTACCGTCATAATAGCAGCGCCAAAGCACGTGGCCGTTAGCGCAGCATTAAAGGGGATGCCTGCCACCGCCATCATTGCGGGGTTTACCGCAATGATGTACGACATTGCCAGAAATGTCGTCAATCCGCCGATAACCTCAGTGGAAACCGAACTGCCGCGCTCTGATATTTTGAAGAATTGGTCCAAGCCTTGCATAAATCCCCCTGCACTCCTTGTATATCTCATCCTGTCTTTGCCGCAGGTTGAGGAAATAACGAGCATAATAACACTCAATTCTTCTCAGGACGATCGAATTGGGCGAAAATTGGGTATGAGGTGGTTTTATACCAAAACAGGCCACCGGGTTTTACTCCGATGACCTGCACTTTTTCATGGAGCCAACGAGCGGATTCGAACCGCTGACCTACGCATTACGAGTGCGTTGCTCTACCAGCTGAGCCACGTTGGCAAAACGGCTTCTTTAAGAGAAGCGCGAATCGGTAGTATACCGAAAGGCGCTGTGACCCGCAAGGGGCGCAAATCACATTTCTCTCATGCTCCATGAGGTACCGCGAGTCAAGGGTTGCCAGGGTTCGTCTACTCGTGCGTCTGCGTATCGCGTCTGCCCGCGTTGGCCTTCGGAATTTACGTTGTCGATTCTTATGTTGGCGGTAATTCGTTCTGGTTTCCGTTTTGTCTGATTTTTCTCGTTTCGTCCAAGACCCAAAAAGACTTACTCACTGCTGTTACATCGGGGGAAATCGTAAGACGAGGTATAGTCCAGCGATCGCAACCGAAAGCAGCATAAGGGGAAACCCGGTTTTTAGGAAATGGAGAAAGGAAATTTCGTAGCCATTCTTTTTGCTGATATCAGACAATACAACGTTGGCGCTGGCGCCGATGAGTGTGCCGTTTCCGCCTAGGCAGGCCCCTAGCGAAACGGCCCACCACAAAGGAGAAACATCCATGCCGGTTGCTCCCATAGCAATGAGAATGGGAATCATCGTGGCTACAAAAGGAATGTTATCTAGGGTCTGCTCCATAACAAACCGTTTTTCAAGCCCGCTGCAGACCCCTATCTCCTACCAATAACAACGGCCAGGATTGCAGCATCTTCAACGCCCACCGAATGAAGGTATAAGAAAGCCCCTCGAGCTTCTTTAG
>JAYFOQ010000003.1:0-68271 GCA_034932485.1 Gordonibacter sp. | reverse complement strand
GAGCCCCTCGGCCCACATCATCTCGACATAGCGCACCTTATCTCTTTCCGTGTACATGCAGCTCCCTCCTCGCGGCCCCTACGAGGCCACTCGATCGGTTGTGGACCGCCTAACAGCGGTCCAACTTTCTGCCGCACCCCCGTTTCGTTCGAAAGGCACCGCGGCTAGCGATTATGGGATGGAATCTATCGGCTGAAGTTATCGCCTTCATCATCGTTCTTGTCATCGTAGTGTACTCATACAAGAGCCATGCGGTACCCTCAAACAAAAACCAAGTATTCAGACTATGTCTAGCAACGACACTTGGAGCCATCGGCACCAATCTCGCCTCGACGATCATGATAGCCTTTGCCCCAACGTACCTACTGCCTCTCACTTGGCTTATTACCATAATCTATTTTATTCTCACACCGCTGTTGGGAACGGTATATTTCTATTACGCTGTTGCTGTTGTGAGCGAAGCTCGCCCCACAAGCCTTGGATTTACCCTCGCAACATCTGCACCCTGTATTATATATTTGGCGCTCGTTATCGCAAACATACCAACAAGATGTCTCTTCTTTTTCGATGACACCGGAGGATACCATCAAGGTCCCCTTATTTTCTCAACCTATCTCGTGTTTTACTTTTATTGCGTAGCTTGCTTTGCTCTGGTTGTGCTTACCCGAGCGCCCATCGATCGCACCATCAAACGCATTCTGGCTGTATTTCCTCTCCTTGCTGTTGGTGTAATAGCCGTGCAGCAAGCATTTCCATCATACCTACTCTCAGGATCGGCGGCAGCCTGCTCGTTGCTTATAATTTATCTCTATCTCCAAAACAAGCGTCTGTCGGTCGATCAACTCACAAGCGCACCGAATCGCCAAGAATTCCTCTCGATGATCGCCCTCCACCACGAAAAGAACCAGCCGTTCACCGCTATGCTGATATCACTTTCAAACTTTAAGTTCATCAACGACAAGTTTGGGCATGAAAACGGCGATCGATTCCTGCGCGAATTTGCATTATTCCTTGACACAATTCCCTCCACGCTTCTCTACCGCTACAGCGGAGATCAATTCGCACTTATCGTAAGCATAAAAACCAAAGAACCCACAGCAGAACAAACCGAAAAAACAGCAGAGGCAATATTAGATTTGGTGGAAAAGCGTCTCGAAGAACCCTGGACGATTGATGGTCATTCCTACACCGTAAACGCCGCCATTGGATCGGTAGCATACCCCTTCATCGCACATAACCCCAATGATGTGGTAGCTGCACTGGAATATGCAACAGCAGACTCAAAAAACCTGAGAGCAAACAGCCCCTGCGTTTGCACGCCCGCTATCATGGAGGCCATTCATCAACGCAACACCGTAGCCGACGCCCTGCGCAGAGCAATTGACAATGAAAGTCTTGAGGTGTATTTCCAGCCCGTTTGGTCTGAGCGCAACAAGTGCTTCGTCACCGCCGAGGCACTTTGCCGGTTAAACGACGAGAATATCGGGGCCATTTCCCCCTGACGAGTTTATCCCCATCGCCGAGCAGACCGGCCTCATATCAGACATTACTCGCATCGCACTCGATCGATCATGCGCCTTTATTAGAACCTATCGAGAGGAACATCCTGGTACGGCGTTTCGCGGCGTGTCAGTGAATTTTTCTTCCGTACAGTTCATTCAGGATGGCTTAGCCGATGAGGTACTGGCTATTGTGGAGCGTAACAAAATTCCAGCATCTTCTCTTCGCATTGAGGTAACCGAAAGTGCCATCATCGCCAACCCCCAAGTTGTCCAAGACTTTATGGAAGTTATGCACAAACACGGAGTATGGTTTTATCTGGACGACTTCGGCACTGGATATTCAAGCCTCTCGACCATGATTGCGTTGCCATTTGATGTAGTGAAACTTGATAAGAGCATTCTCTGGTCGGCGACAGCAAAGGACAGCCCAGAACCTTTCCTTATGCACCTCATAGCCTGCTTCAAGAGCATCGGATCGATGATTTTATCTGAAGGGGTGGAAACACGCGATCAGCATAGCTTTCTAAAAGAATGCGGCTGCGACCTTATGCAGGGATATTTATTCTCACGCCCGCTTCCAGCCGAAGAGACGGCTGCCGTGATAGCTGAAAGTGAGCGAGCCCTGCTCTAACGCCATCGCCAAACACACCAAAAGGCCGATCGATATCATCGCGACAAAACTACCGGATCGCTTCTTTCATACTGTTATACTAAGTAAACGTCTGAAGCCCAATCGGTCTCGGCCATCATATCCGAATGGAGGGATTCAAGGTGACTTTGCCTAGCTCAGGAAATGATGCCTTACTTGCTCCTGCTTCAGGAGGTGGTCTTCCTTCAGTAACGCTATCCATGCTCGAAGACTTCCTATCGAGCTGCGAGATTCTACACCGACCAACATCATCTCGCCGAGTTTTCCGCTGGTTTGCAGCCGTATCGCACAATCAAGTAACAAACACAGCACCGCATGACCTCGATGACGCACGTACACTATTCATATGTCGACTCAGTGTTGCTAATGAGATCCTGAAAAAGCGGCCAACAGTTTTCGTCCTAGCGTTGGCAGACAACGAGGAGACCCTTCCTCAAGACATAGGCGAGGTATCCGAACGCTTACTGGTAATACGCCAACAAGATCGGTTTTCCTATTTCATCTTCCTTATTCAATCGTACTTTATGCAGCTCCTGCTTTGGGAAGGTGAACTTGATCGCATCGTACTGCATCACGGCTCATTAACCGAAGCGCTCGATGCCAGCGCACCACTATTGAAGAATTTTATGTTCGTAACAGACAACGAATTTAATGTGATTGCGCGCACTTCAGATATCGAACCACCCGATAACCTACACCGGCGCATCGTAGAAACTGGCTGCCTCTCACCACAGATGATTGCCGAAAAACGATTCCGTCTACCTGAAAAGGTGTTTTACCTCAAAGAGCCCTGTTCTCTTACTCCTTATGCACGGCTGTCGCGTCCACTGTATATCAACCATACCTATTTTGGATCGCTATCTATGTCATGCCATACAGCACCTTTAACCGAGGGGCTAAAGGACCTATTCTCTCTTTTGATGCGACATGTCATGCCTCTTTGTGAATATCAGTGGCGTTCGGCGGTAAAATTAAATATACCGCACTACTTCTTTTTTCAAAAACTTCTTGAACACGAACCTGTGTCGAACGAATACCTAGAAACGCAACTTGAAATGGCGGGACTTACGGGCGATACCCAATACAAGTTAGCAGTATTCGAAGTGGACGAGAGTGTCGATCCTGATCGGGCATCGAGAGCCGCAAAGGCTGCCACTCATCTGAACCAAGGTAGCGTATTCTGCTTCGCTTACCGCTCAGCGGTATTGGCACTTATGTACGCGCCACCAAGCGATAGTGCTCTGTCTCATCGTCGCACCCTTGATGAACTTGAAGAGCGCATAGTTGAACCTCTCGGCATCACCTGCGGCGTATCTGAGATATTTGAGGATATTTCTAACCTCGATTTAGCATACCGACAGGCAAAGATTGCACTCGGATTACGTCAGATCGTCCGCCTACAATTCGCAGCAGATGAAAACATTGACCGGGGCATATTCCTGTTCGGAGACGTGCTCATGTACTTTCTGGTAAGTCAAGCCGACAAAGATGAACGATTCATGCGTTTTTGCTTCTCGCACACCGTAGTTGAAAAAATACATGCAGAGGATGAACGTAATGGCACTAACTACTTAGCGCTCTTCTGGCATTACTTAAACAGCGGGCGTAATGCCACCGCGGTCGCTCAAAGACTACATATGCACCGCAACACCGTTTTGTACCACATCGAAAAAATCCAGAAACGCTTCGATTTCGATCTTTCGTTACCCGGCCCACGCGAACGCATGCTGCTTGATTTTAAGGCGTTCTTCCTCAACAACGGAAAAGACTCTATCAAGAAGGCGCTGGTTGACTCTCGGGAATCTGACGCTGCCGAAACGCGAGACCAGGAGTAAGGCTAGTCTCGCCCGCTTGCAAAACGAGCGATGCCTTGCAGGCAACACAAACGTTGACTCCCTGGTCGTTCATATGATTGCATATTGGACAACGGCGCACCAAAATTGAAGGCGCCTTTTCTCCCCGACAGCGCCCACAATTCATGCAGTAATGACAATTACCCATAATCCCTCTTGGCAAACTTGATAGATTTTCATATCCGCGCGCTAAAGGATGGAAACTTTCGGAAAAGTGGTGCTTGCGATATTTAAGACAATCGAAAGCACCACACCCTACTGGTTACACCCTTGCCTTACTCACTCAGCATCCCCGGCCGTCTCATCGGCAATCTTACGCGAAACGGAACTGCGCACATTTGGGAACAAGAACAACGACAACGCCGCAATTACGCACAGCACCGCAGTAGCTACATAGACACCCTGGTAGTATGGCACGCCGTCAACCGCGCCTGTTACCGCAATAGCAAGCGGCGAAATAATATAGGACGCGATTAAAAACATGCCGAAGTTCTGTAAGGTAGCCTGGATACCACCGACCACACCGTACTGCTCGGGCTTAACACTAGGAAGCAGTGTTGGGAGCATCTTAGTAAACGGCATGACGGAAGCCATAAGAATCGGTTGCATACAGAAGAGAAACCACGTGAGAGGTCCGTACGGAAGAAAGAACACCAGCGCGAAACAGATCGCGGTACCCACAAGGCAGCAGATAAACGGCGCGCGCATGTTCTTAAACACCTTCGCCAAAATAACCGGCAGGGCCATAGAGGCAGCGCAGGCAATAATCGTATTCAAGGTTGACATATCGCCAGCAATGCTCGTTAAAGCGGGATCACCCATGAGCGTCGTCACCGCAGCAACCATGTAGGAGCCGTTGACATTCGTCATACCAAACACGAGGAAGGCAACAACAGCAACAGCCCACACGTGTTTATTTCGTACAACAACGCGCAGGTACTGACCAACCGGCTCGACGGAGCGATGTTCTCCGTCGGGATGTTTGCGATATACCGCAAACCAAGCAACCACACCAACAGCCATAAGCCCAAAGCTAAACCACCACGCATCTTGGACAACAGTCACGTGTGAGCCAAACCAGATGGCAAGGGCAGCCCCACCAGACATACCAGCAGTATAGACGCCCATGGCAAACGAATTCGACGTACCAGGAAACCACAAACGCAGCAACTTTGCCGAATTAGCATTGAGCGCGGCCACCCCCATACCCATAAAGAAACTTGAAAGGAACAGCGTCCAGTAGTCGATTGAGAAGCAACGGGCCAGTGCCCCGATAAGAGATACAGCAAACGCGAAGGCAAATACTTTACCAAGCCCCACGCGATCGGCAAGAACACCGCCTGCCATGCAAAACAAAACGCCCGAAAAGTACGGGATAGACATGATCATGGAGAACATCATGGGTTCACACTGATATTCCTGCATAACCAGAAGAGCAGCACCCCCAGGAACGATAAACGAAAATTGTAAGCTAATAAGCAAAATGGTCATACCTATAAGGATGGCCCATCGCCAAGGATAGAGCTTTTCTTTCATTTTCCACCCCCTTGTAGAAAGTTTGGATGCCCGGCAAGCTTAATGCGCACCGGGCCGACTGAGAACCCATCGGGGTTGCCGGTCGAAATGCCACCAGCCGGCCGTTTTACCGACCAGCCAATCTCAGGTGACGCAAATTACAAAACACTAGATCGCCCTACTTGCGACCACCGAGCGTCAAATACGCTACCGTGATCACAAGCAGGTCCGGACCACACCTCTGTGATCCGGACCTGCGAGCTATTTCGCGAAAATTACCATCTTATCCTTTGCGGCCGCCTTTGCCTTAGCAGCCAGGTCTTCGAGGGTGCCGTAGACCATGACGCCTGCCTGACAGTGGTGTACACAGGTAGGAAGCTTACCGGCCGCCGTACGTACGGCGCACAAGTCGCATAGGTGCGTGGGCACCGGCAGGTAATCGTACTCCCAAACGCCATCTGAACTCTGGCGCGGACCATCTTGCAGTATCTTGATGCCGAAGTCCCCCTTGGGCAGATCGTGCTCTTTCTTGCAGGCTACCTCACAAGCGTGGCAGCCCGAGCAGTACTGGTAGTCAATCAGGAGACCGTATTCACCGGTTTGTGCCATGTTTCCTCCCCCTTTACTTGTTCTGGTCGTAGAAGCTGGGCGTGTCGGACTTATGAGACGGGCCGTGGGTATAGCCATTGGTAGCCGTAACCTGATAAGTGGGCTGGTCCTCGAGTCGCATATTCTCGGCCGTAGCCGGATAAACCTTAGCCATGCCACACTTAATGGGTGCACCGTATCCAGATGGGCCGTTTTCGCACATAGGAATAAGGTTGTTTGGGTTGCAGTCGAACACACCAAACAGGCTAGGTTCGGCGGCCTCTTGTTCAGGGAACCACCAGCCATGTTCCGTTGATATAACACGCGGGTCGAGAGTTTTATTGAAACGAGCGACTTGACGACACTTGCCCATTTGGTTCTCGATCCAAGTCCATTGCCCCTCGGCAACGCCGTAGCGTGCCGCCGTATCGGGGTGAATATCGAAGTACGGTACCGGGTGCAGTTCGCGCGAAGTCGTGTTAGCCTGACGCCATTCAGAGTGGAAGAACTCAAAAGAACGCTTACCCGTGGTGAGTACAAGCGGATATTCCTCGGCAAGTTCGGGTGTGGACACGGGACTAGTAGGCGGCTCTTCGTAGAAAGGCAGTGCATCAACCCCCCAGCTGTCAAACAAGCTAATGTAGAACTCATAGCGACCTGTCGGCGTCATAAAGCCGGGCTGTCCATCGGGGCGTAGCAACCCTTTCTCGTACTTGTAGTAACGGAAATCGTTGTAGATCATGCCACCCTTATCCTCGAGTTCCTCCATGGTGAAGCCGCAGTTGCCCACCTGCAAGCGCCAGTTCATGTAGTCGCGCGGCTCCTTGACCCATTCAGGCCAGTTCTCAGGAGCCAAACGATGGCCGAGGTCGATCATAATCTGCTCGTCTTCCTTGGCCTCGAAGTAGCTTGAGCATTTCGTAAGTGAACGTACCGGATCGAACCACACGCGGATGCAGTCGCGCTCGTTTGACATGGCACACGGCAACACGAGGTCGGCACACGCTACGATGTAAGGAGTCTTGAACAAATCCACGACGCAGATGAAGTCCACTTTATCCATAGCTCGGTACAAACGCGGCGCATCTTGTCCCATGTTCGCGATAGGATTAGCCGACTGTATCCACAGCATGCGTACGGGACGCGGATCGCCTTTTTCGTCGAGACCTGTCTCGATGGCCTCAAGAATGGAGTCCGACTGAGACGACGCCGTGAAACCATACTTCTTAAGATTGTATTTACTGTTACCGAGACGCTTTTCAACCATACCCTCTTTGAGATACTCAATGCCAGAGTTATAGCCGAATTCAAGACCGCAAGCTTGATCAATAAGAATATTCCCGCCAGGGTTGTCAATATTTCCCGTGATGCCTGCAAGACAGGCGATGGCATGCGCGGTCGGAGTGCCAATTTTCGACATGTCAACCGCAAGACCCCACTGGATAGTGGACGGCTGAGCTTTAGCATAAAATCGTGCTGCTTCTACAAGAAGATCTTCCTTGATCCAACATATCTCGGCTACTTTCGAGGGTGGATATTCCTTGACACGCTCAGCAAGGGCATCGTAGCCATACGTCCACTTGTCGATAAAATCGTGATCGACCAGGTCCTCGCTTATAATCACATTCATCATACCAAGGGCCAGCGCCGCATCGGTACCGGGGCGCAGGCGCAGCCAGTACTTAGACTTTGCGGCCATCCAAGTAAGCTGAGGGTCGATAGTAATAAGCTCACTGCCACGCTTCATGGCCTCAACAATCCAGTGACCCAAGAACGCATCTGAGTTACACACAACCGGATTCGTACCCCAGAGCACCACACACTCAGGAATTATCCACTCGGGGTCATTCTCATAACGTGCTTCGCGGAACTGGGACATGTCTGCCACCCACTGGTTACCCATAACCACGTAGCACAAAGCCGTGCGAGGCAGCATGCACGAATCGCCCGAGAGAAAACACAGCGTAAGGTCGGGGCCGCCGAAGTTCGCGTATTGGTTATGCGCGATGACCTGGGAGACATTACGACCGGTACCAATCATAGAAATGATAGACTCTGGACCGGACTCGCGCTGGAACTGACGAACCTTTTCCTCGATGATTGTATAGGCTTCATCCCAGCTGACACGTTCCCACTTATCTTCGCCACGCTCTCCCGCGCGCTTCATGGGATATTTGAGGCGATCTTCATGATTTACCAACTCAGGCAGTTCAAGACAGCGCATACAGAGACGGCCCTGATTGAACGGACTGTTCGGATCGCCCTCAGTCTTCACCAGCTTGCCGTCTTCGTCGGTGTAGAAGATGATCTGGCACCCCTCGTGGCAGCCCGGGCCCGACCACATGGTTGTGCGTGTTGCCGTGAGGTCGCCCTCCTTCCAGTGCAGCTGCTTTGGGTACAGGTCCATGTTGTACTCGTTGTTGTACTCCATACCTATTCCTCTCTTACCTCGTCTTATGAGATCCCCAAGCGCGCGTCTCCACTGCTTCGCAGAGCCATAGCGCCCATCTCTGATATGGGATGTTCGAAGGTGCCTCTTCTTGGATACGTGACTCCTGGTATAGATTCACGACAATCGCGCCGAATTTTTTCATCCAATCCCTCTCGACTCCAACCGCTAGCAAAATGGAGCCATGTATCCAAATAAAAATGCCGCTCACCGAACAACGCCATTTTAAAGAGCGTCTTTGTGATTACGAAACGGAGGAACCTCCAAAAAGATGCCAAGACTTTTGGAAGTTCCTCCATAGGCTGCAAAACAAGGCGTTTTCTATACTTCAGCATGTGGTGAGCAGAAGCGTACCGTACGTTTTCGAAAAGTGATTTCGAACTAGAACGCATCACCAAACTGGATGGCTTCAACCCCCTTGAAGCCGACACCGCGTCATATTGGACTCCCGTGAAAAGAGGTTTTAATCATGTGTTTCAGACCAACAGCAGTCGAGCTCAACAAGAAATGCACCGGATGTGGACATTCCTGCGAGCCGAGTATGACTACCTGCCCCCAGTGTGGGATGGAATTACCTAGCGGACCCTCTCTTCCGGGTACGCCCGGCAGTGCCCCTGGTGCTCCTGCGGCCCCTGGTGCTCCGGGAGCACCTAAGGCTCCAGGAGCGCCAGGGGCGCCGACAGCCCCGAGAGCCGCAGGAGCATCCGGCCAAAACTAAGGAGAAGAGAGGACTGCCGCTCTAACAAGGGGAACTCGTCGTAAACGTTTTAGGAGAGGATTATGGGAGAAAAAAGCAAGACCGGAAACGCATGGGTTAACTTCGTGCTCATTTTCATTATGGGAGCCATATTTGCCGTCGGGTTTTTCAAGGTGCCGCCCGCCATGGGAAGCCTTATGGAATACTTCCAATGTGGACTAGGTGAAGCAGGTTGGTTCATGTCCGCCTGCTCGGTTGCAGGCACTGTCATTGCATTTGTTACCGGCGCTATCCAAACAAAAATCGGGCCAAAGGGTATGCTTATCGCTGCGCTGGTATGCATGGCACTCGATTCACTTGTAGGTGTACTTGCACCCAGTGTTGAGGTGTTTATCGCATCCCGCTTCATAGGTGGCCTCGGCAATGGTTTTCTTGCTACAGCCGGCCCCACGCTCATTGCACTCTTGTTTAAAGACCCCGCCAAACGCAGCTTACCTAACTCAATATGGGCCTGCTGGACAGCCGCCGGATCACTCATCATGCTAAACGCCTTTGCGGCCATTCTGGGAGCAACGGGAAGCTGGCAAGGTGTGTGGTGGTTTTGCTTGGCCGTTAATGCCATTGCTCTTGTCGTGGCTATTTTTGGAATTCGCATCAATCACACCGAGGAGATGACCATGGTAGCCACCGGAGGAGATGTTAAGCCATGGGCTGGACTCACCTCTCTAAACTCTTGGCTGTTGGTCATAATTTTCGCTTGCTTCGCCTTCATTTTCTCCGTCTGGTCAGCCATGGCGCCAACCTATTTACAAACCCCACTGGTGGGTATGGATATGGCGGCCGCCAACTCCGTGTCTTCCATTACCACCATTACCGGTATCGTTGGCTCACTGATTATCGGCGTAGTTTTAAGCAAGATAAAAAATCAACCCTTGGTTTTAGTGGCAACCATGGTGCTGTGTACCGTCGCTGGTATCATCCAGTTTATTTTTACCGACCAAGCGATGATTGTCGTTGTAGCTGTACTGGTTGGCCTCTTTACCAACATTGTTCCCCCCGCATTGTTTTCGAATGCACAGTGGGCAGCAAAGACCCCAGCTGGAGTGGCCCTTGTCATGGCGGCACTTCCTATCGGCGCGAACTTCGGCGGCATTCCCGCGGCCCCTATAGCGGGCGCTATTGTTGAATCGACAGGCAGCTGGGCTATGGTAGCCGCACCGCTTGGCATTGTCGGTGCTCTTGGGCTACTGTGCTCTATCGTATTCATGATACGTTGCAGCAAAGCGGCGATTGAAGCAGGCAAATAGAGATAAATCACTTACTAAAACAACGCATGAAAAAACCGGGCCTAAAAATTTTAGGCCCGGTTTTTTATATCGGCAACAAATGAACCACCCTGCTTGAAAGTTAGATGCGACTTAAGACAAAGAACGCACCTGACGAGCTCCCTTAATCCCAAATCACAGCAGGATACAAAAATTACGCCAACGTTGCAGCAACAACGTTGCGACCCAACTCGACACCGGGCTCACCTTCATACTGAGTCATAAGGAAACTCACAGCTTTGCGCATCATGTCAGGTTTTTCTCCCAAATCGCGAGCGATATAGGAAATTGCTTCTGACGAAAGTACCGGACTACTCCCCTCTTCAGTATACGCACCAACAAGCTCGGTTACATAGATTTCTAGGCCATCAGCATCCAGCTCATCCATGGTAATTTCTTCGAACTTGTCGAGTACTCCCCCGAATAGGCTCAAGTCGTATGCAGCGAGAGGCTTACGCGAGGTGATAACGGTATCCAAACCATGCCTCTCGCGTTCCGCCAACAGCAACTGGCACAGCTTCGGGCCGATCTCCTCATCTTCGAAGAAGCCGTCGAAGTCATCCAAAAGCAGCACTTCGTGCGTGCCCAAATCTTCAAAGAAGCCGTCGTAGACGTTAGCGCGCATAGCCTTGGGCAATTCAGCGCAGGGACGATAAAGCACCCGTTTTGTAGATAACAAATCTTTATCAAGCTGACGCGCCCGCACCAATGTCGTCTTACCCGATTGCTCAGGCCCAACAAGGAACAACCTTTCGGGCTTGTCGTGGGGTTGCGTAAGGGAAACGATGCGATAAAACGCTTCGCGATTGCCGTCAGTTTTAACGAACGCATCCAAAGGCGTATTCATGGGGAAATCCCCTTCCAAAATCGGTTCTGTCGGATATTAATCGCTTCGCACCCCACGTTGCGCTTTTCCGTTAGTGAACCGATGCCTATAGTAGCACGAAGCAACTAAGATGACGAACTGAGGTAGAGGGGTATTTACCCAACTTGATAAATCACTCGCCGGGGTTGATTCGCAAGTTGAACTGAACACTTTACTTTTACTCTCATACCCAGCCGTACACGACCAGTTGAGTACGAGAATTCCTTATCTGGAAGACAGGCCCATAAGGGGCCTGACTGAGAGATAAGGAAAAACTATGTCCCAGAAATCCCCCAAGAAGTATTTCCGCATGACAAAGGCAGAGCGCGCCTCGATCGAGCGAGGACTTGACAGTAGATCGAGCGGTCGAAGCATCGCAAAAGACCTAGGTCGTGCGCCCTCGGCGATCACAGAAGAAATCAGGCACAACCGCACGGTATGTAAGGGTCCAGGAAAGGGTTCGCGCGTCGATATGACTCCTGAAGGAGAGAAAATCTGCCCGAAGCTCGAAGCATGGCCGTGGGTGTGCAACGGGTGCAAGCTTCGTCGCTACCACTGTACGTACAAGTGGAGGTGTGAGTACTCCACCGCACGTGCCCAAGTACTTGCCGATAGCCTGCTTGCAAGCGCTAGGTGCGGAGTCAATGCGTGTGAGGAAAGCTTCGAAGATATGATGGCGAAGATCCGCGTGGACGTTGCCCGAGGGCTATCTCCGACACAGATCGCCTGTGGACATGCAGGTGAGTTCAAGGTTGATCCCTCCACGATTTATCGCTGGATAGCGAAGGGATACGGCGGCATGTCAAATGCAGAGCTTCGCCGAAAGGTTGGCTACAAGCCACGCAAGGAAAATGACGAACTCAAACAGACCTCTCATGGACAGGAGAGGTCCTACCAGGCGTTTTGCGAGTTAGATGAGGACACGCGTACCACAGCATGCGAGATGGATACTGTGATCGGACGCGCACGCGATACGCAATGCATCCTGACACTCTACCTGCGATCCTGCGGGGTACAAATCGCATTGCTTTTGCCAAACAAGTCGTCGAGCGCGGTAGCCGCCGCGCTCGACATGCTAGAACAGGCCATCGGAAAGGAAGTGTTTCGCCGATTGTTCGGAGTGATCCTGACCGATAATGGAGCGGAGTTCGCCGACACTGAGGCCCTTGAGCGCTCAACGAAAGGTGAATCTGCTCGCTGCAAAGTGTACTACTGCGACGTGCGCCAGTCTCAGCAGAAGGCAGGATGCGAGCGAAACCACGTGGAATTGCGCAAGCTGCTGCCAAAGGGCCGCGGCATATCTTTCGACGACTTGGACGGGCGGGACATGGAGTCTGTCATGAGCCAACTCAACTCCGAGCCGAGAGGCAAGTACGCAGGGCTTTCTCCCATAAAACTCATGAAAGCTGCTATGCCAGATGATGCCAAAACTCTCTTAGATGCTCTTGGTATTGAAGACATCTCCTACGGGGATTTAAACCTTACTGTTGGTGCAATCAATGAATACCGCAAAAAGCGAGGATTATCTGGTTTAATCTAAAACCTATTCACTAATTGAACAGACACTAACCACCCGTATAGATAAGTCTGCGAGCAGACCTTGCGGGGATGGCGAAGCCATGCTCTTATACCTATCTATACAGACAGATCAACTAGAAAAGAACCTGATCAGCGGATAGCGAGATGATCAGGTTCCTATGAAAACTGTTCAGCTAACTGCGATAACGACAATTTAATCCCGGATGTTCAGCTGACTTTGCAATTCAACCAATCACTCGCCGGAACAACCTAACAACGCGTCTTCTGTGAGCGGAGGAAACGGCGGTGGCAACGCTGCGCCGCAAGCAGGACAGGTGCGCATTTCGTTGTCCGGTGCCGACGCGCCGCATGCGGGACATTCCCGCTTGCCCAGTCGGTCCTTCATCTCGTCGGCACGACCACACCGGTTGCACAAGTTGCAGCAATAACACATATAGTCTCCCTTGTCAGGGAGGGCATCTCCAGTATCGCCAGAGATCCCCTTCGTCAAAAAGGGTCTCGAGCATATCTCAAGACCCTCGTCATCAAAAAACAAGCAAGTACTACTCGCAGGGCGACCAAAGCACCTGTTTGGGTTTGGATGCCAACTTCTTGGCAAGCTCTTCAATAGTTCCAAATTCCATACAGAACGCCTGACAATGGTGCACGCAAGTGGGATCTTTGCCCGCCGCAACGCGGTCAGCACACAGGTCACAAAGGTCGGTGGGCACAGGAATTTTATTCCAGTTGAAGCAATTCCCACCTTCACCGGAATCATCCTTCTGCCAAGGCCCGTCGTCTAACACGCGAGTACCCCACTTGCCTACAGGGAATCCGTGCTCTTCCTTGCAAGCAACGACGCATGTTTCACAACCGGTGCAGTACTCGTAGTCAACCAGCAATCCGTATTCAGCCATGGGTTACACCAACTCTCCGAATTTCTCGACAACCAGACTCATGTCTGTGTCGTAACTTTCCTGCAACGGGGTAACACTACAGCAGTTGCACTTGTAAGGACCGCCGTAGCCGAGCTTGGAATTGTAATGGTTGGACACGAGGTCGTTGCAGTTCGACTGCCAAACGCCATACAGGCTCTTCTCATCGGCGTGGTCGACTTTCACGAAGCCGTCCTTAATTTCCCTGCCGTTGATGACCGCCTGTACCTCGTTATCCTCAACAATCTCACCCAAGGGAATAATCTTGTTGCGCGCATCGTCATCAGCCTGGCGTTCAGGGAACCACCAGCCATGATCTGTCTGCACGACACCTTTCTTCACAATGGGCGATACAACGGCTTTAAATTTCGCACGACCGTAGTCGTTCTTGATCTCAACCCATTGGCCATCTGCAACGCCCACAGTAACTGCATCTTCAGGATTAATCTCGATAAGCGGGTCGGGATGCAACTCACGCAGTACAGGAATTTGGCGATGCTCCGCATGAAAAGAAGCATAGTTTCGCGCGCCCGTGGTCAAAATGAACGGATACTTCTCTGCCAACTTTGGGTCCTTATGGGGGCTGAAAGCCGGTTCCTTGTAGTATGGCAACGGGTCCTCGCCATAGTGCGCGTAAGCCGTCGACCACAGTTCAATGCGACCCGTAGGGGTAAGAAAGCCTGGTTTGCGATCGGGACGCAGCTTGCCGGTCTCGTATTTACGATAGTTCACACCGCGCTGAAACACCACTTGGTCACGCAAGTCTTCGAAAGGCATCTTCGCCGGACGCGCACGGCGCTGAGTCAGGAAGTCCTCCTCGTCCTTGAACAAGCGCTCCCCGTTCTCGTCTTTGAGACAATCCATCTCCAAGTATTCGCCCAATTCGATGAGTATCTGAATATCAGACTTGACCTCTCCCACATCGACTGCCTTATTGACCGACCCTAATGTGACCGGAGATCCTGCATAGTGCGTCATAACAACGTCATCCTTCTCGGCACAAGACGCCAGCGGAAGAATAAGATCTGCGAACGCCTCAATAGCGGGCGTAATGAAGCAGTCGGTAGCCATGCACCATTCCAGGTTCTTACATCCCTCATACCAACCTGTCGGCTGCGCACAACAGGTCGGGGTAAGTAGGGCTGTGGATTGTATCCATCCCATGCGTATCTGATAGGGAGTCCCCTTTGTCACCGCGTCAAACATCATGTCAGCTTGAGCATTGCGGATATTATCCACATACAACGGGTACTCATCATAACCAATAGTCTTACCCCGCAGATCATCAGGCAGGCTGTCCCAACCGATACGGCGCTGCGGTCGGGCGGCATCCTCGGCCGAAGTGTCGTCAGCCTTGTCGATGTCAAGCGTGGAGCCTTCACCCTCTGTCGCCTGCTGGTGCACATCCTCACGATCTTCAACACCCGGCGCAGCATCAATCTCGGCAATAATCTGCCCACCAGGCACGTCAACATTACCGCAGATAGCCATAAGGGCAAGCACGCAATGAGCCGCCTGGTTGCCATTCTGGTTCTGATCAAATGCAAGGCCCCATGCAATGGAAGCCGGCTTGGCTTGCGCATAGAGACGCGCAGCGCGATATATCTCTTCGACCGGCACCTCGCAAATCTCGGCTGCCTTCTCGGGCGTCATTCCCATCTCAGCATCGTTGATACGCGCCGAGAACTCTTCAAAGCCGTACGTCCACTTCTCCACAAAGTCATGATCGTACAAATCCTCATTGATGATAACCCAAAGCCACGCCATGGCTAGCGCGGTATCGGTACCAGGACGCACGCGCAGGTGCACTTCAGCGCGCGTAGCAAGCCAGTTGACACGCGGATCAATACTAATAAGCTTAGCACCCCGCTTCATGAGATCAATTACGGCATGACCCCATAATCCGTCTCCGTTCGAAGCTAGAGCCATCTTTCCCCACATGACGATGACTTCTGGAACGCGATACACCGGGTTGTCGTACGTACCTTCCAAGCCGCCAGCATAATCCATTTCTGGATAATAGGCACCAAGCACGTGAGAGCACGACATCGAGCGCGGCTGGTAACAGGCGTAGCCTGACTGTGTATAACAGGCGTTTGGTGTACCCAGCACAGCCTGAGCCATGTCAGCCACGAGGATGCCACCAGAACGGCCCGTGCCAGAGAACACGGCCATACATTCCGGGCCATACGTGTCGCGGAAATAATCGCGCTTCTCTTTAATAAGAGCGTAGGCTTCGTCCCAAGTGATACGCTCCCACTTATCGTGCTCACCACGATGCGCCGGATCGCGCCTCATCGGATAGATCACGCGGCTGGGATTGTAAACATAATCCTTGAGCGCTAAGCATCGAGCACATAGGCGGCCTTTGGTAATAGGGTTGTTCTCGTCGCCCTCTATATGGTCAAGGCGCCCTTCCTTGTCTACATAGAGTTTGAGGCCGCACCCCACCGGATGACAGCCAGGAGGCGACCACATCGAGGTGCGCACCACAGTGAAATCACCGTCTTCATACTTCCACGGCCGGCCTAGATCGTTCTTGAATTCCATACCGTTCCTCTCTCTCGAGTACGTCCGTTTCGAACGTCGGATACGACCATAAGCTGCTTGTCACCCAGCCGCATGCCGTACGGATACTGATTGTTCGAAATAAGGCGAAACACCTTAGACGTGATTCGCCTTATAAAACAAAATTTCTATCAGGTAATTTACAGACTATGCGGATCGATCGCCAGTCAAATTCGTTCTGCCCTCACCCGAGCCGGAAGGCTGGTCTGCTTCCACCCATGGCATCCTTGAGCGAAACGTATAAGCAAGTCTGACCACAATGAAGCTAAACAGCGTAATTACAATTCCCAGGCCGAATGCCGGTATGAAACTACCGGTCGCATCGAAGATGGCTGCCACGCTCACCGGACCTAAGCAGCCAATAGCTCCAGTACCGATACGGGCATAGGTAAAAATGGGTGCAAAATCACGTTCTCCAAATAGGTGTCTTATCAAAAGTGGCGTTGACACCGACACAAGCGAGTTCTGCGCCCCGAAAAAGAAGGCCGACACGTACAACAAAGCAAGGTTTTGTCCCGCGAACATGAATCCCAAGAACCCAAACGCCACCATAACCAACTGGATATTCACGGTGAGCCGCACACCAACCCGATCGTTCAACCACCCCACGACAAGCTTCTCGACCACATTACCAACCATGACGGCGGTCAGAAGAGACGAACCCAGTAGGGCCGAATACCCGACAGACTGCGCAAAACCAGGCAGATGAGCATTGAACCCAGCGAAATACGCAATCAGCCCTGAGAAGAGGAACATACACACAAACGGTATAGTTTTGAGCGCCTTCTTTAACGGTACGCCCGCAAGGCTACCTTGCACTTGCCCGTGATGCTCGGCGAATTCGCTCTGTTCACTCCATCCATAAGGCTTGAGACCGATATCGCTCGGATGCAATTTAAAAACGAATAGCGTCCAAGGAAGAACCAGTAAAGCAATCATACCTGCGGCCATGAAATAGGAACTACGCCATCCGAAGCTCTGAATAAGAAGAGTGAACAGAGGTGACAGAATTGCGCCACCAATACCCGAGAACGACATAGCAACACCCAACGCCACACCCTTGCGTTTAGCAAACCAGTTATCAATAAGGATTGGAGTGGGTACAACAAAAATAAAACTACCTGCCAAACCGAATATCACTCCAGACACCCACCATTGCCAGGGCTGGTCGTACAAACCCATTAGCGCCAAGCCTAACACGACCAACCCAAATGCAATACTAAGCAGTCTATTAAGGTTAAACCTTGTAATCCACTTTCCCACAAAGGGCATAGCGAATATGGTAGCGATAAAATAGAACGTCAGGTACAGAGACAACTCGGAACGAGAGAACCCGAGGTCGTTACAAACTGGGACAAAAAATACACCAGCGGCGTCGAGCACGGCGCCTAGCCCACCAGCCTGCATGAAACAGCAGCCGATGAGAATCAACCACGCATAATGCATGCGGGGCTTAGTCTTTTGCATATGATCACCTATCTATCGCGCGATGCAAACGTGCATCCTACATAGATCGATCGAACTGCGACAGAACCCGTCTTTAACACACAGCCTCATTAGCTATATGTCTTCTCTTGGGATCGCCGCAAACGTTCACCGCTTAAAACATAAGATGCCACCCGCACAACCGGCGGCATCTTATGCTCAACAATTTTCTCATCCGTCAACATATCAGTGAACGAATTGTAATTCTTATGCTCGAGATTTCTCGGGCTCACCTTCGGCGGTCCACTTATCTTTGAACTTCTTAGCCGTAATAGCAGCAACGATAACTGCTACTACAATCACTGCCTCGAAAACAATGCCACAACCATAAGCCGCCTGAAACCCACCCGTCATAGAGGCCACAAAAGCCACGAACGTCGCGCCAAGACCACCAAGAACGGCAATACCCATGTTAAGGTACGAATATATCTTCGCATAATCACGATCGCCGTAGCAGGAGCGCGTAAGCAACGGTAGTCCGACCGACATCATGGCATCACCGGTACCGATACAGAAACCAGCCGCCAACATAGCCACCTCATTGGCACCGAGCATAGCAACCATAATGCCGAAGCCAATCATGCTTACCACAGCAAAAGCGACCATGGAATTCTTGATACCGATTTTGTCAGCAAGCGAACCAAGCACAATCTTGCCTAAAATATTGCCAACCGCCGCAGCAGAAATCATACTCGCACCGAGCATGGCAAGGTCGGGGCCACCAACAGACTGTACAGCTGTAGGCATGAGTGACTTATAGCCGCCTCCCAGAGAGATGAGACATGCTGCCACGAAGATGCAATAAAAGGCCACGGTACCGAGTGCAAATTTACCCGACACGCCGCTTTTCTTTGGAGCCTCGCCATCGATAGCCTGTTCCTTCTCAATACCGAACGGTTTCAAACCCACGTCTTCGGGACGCGTTCGAAAAAAGAACAGCGCCGGTATGAGAATAAGCACAGCAGCCACGGCAGCTTCAATGAAGAACGCGGTCTGGTAACCGTTCGACTTGATAAGTCCGGCGAAAAGCGGAGACCACACAAACGTACCAACGCCCGTAAATGCCGAGGCAATACCAAGGAACTTGCCCGCCTGCCGAGGAGCAAACCAGTTGTTAATAAGCACAGAGGGCCCCACGAGAAAGATCATCGGACCAGCCAAACCGAACATAGCACCCGAAATGTAGATCTGCCATACTTGCGTCCATACGCCTAAAAGCGCTACACCTACAGCCACGAGCGCCCCACCGACGCCAAACAAAATACGCGCGTCAACCTTGTCAAACAAGCGACCAGCGAACGGAAGCCAAACCAACATCACATACGAGTACACGGTCATGAGGAGCGTGACCTGCGTTACATCCGGCTTGCCTTCGGGCGTTACTAGCCCGAACGCCATCGCCATGGGCGCGAAATAGTTGCCCATAACATTGAGCACGAGACCCATGCCGCCAGCCATCATCATGCATACGCCGATAAAGATGAGCCAAGCCCGATGTATCCCCTTCTTTTCTTCAGCCATCTTGGTACCTTTCTGTTGAATTACCAAACAAAACCGGCAACATTCCCCGCTGCCCCAAGAACCCCTTTCTCACAACGTCTCCTTGTCCTCTTCACGATTTTCACGCCCTTGGCGAAGAGGACGGCACGATTCTGTCTTCATACGTCCGGTTTTTCATGAGGCAGGACAACCTATATTGCTTTTTACCTACAAAATTAGGCTCTAGACCTAAGCACTGAGGTAGTAAAAGCAACTCTCATCAGGTTTTCGATCATTGTGAAAAAATACGTGAGAACCACATTCATCCGTAGGGATACGTAGCACACAAACCACGTATCCCTACTAAAAGACAAAGACAAACCGTCAGCGCGTAAAAATTGCGCAGCGCGAGGTGCCGTCTAGCTTCTTCGCCAGATCCCCCACTTCGCCGTAGTACATGCACCAAGCTTGACAATGCTGCACGCACATGGGCATCTTACCCTGGTCCACGCGGTCGGTGCACATATCGCATGCCTTCGTCATGACAGGCAGCCAAGTCCACTCCCAGCGTTCCTTGCCGGTCTTGCCCTGGTACTCATAGGGGCCCGTCTCGGTCAGCTTGATGCCGAACTCGCCTTCGGGCAGTCCTAGGTGCTTCTTGCAGGCCACCTCACAGGAATGGCAACCTGTGCAGAACTCGTAGTTGATCAGAATGCCCTTCATCTTAGAATCGTCCTCCCTCGCGTGTCGTGTTGTCGGTCGTCCACGCAAAAGGCTGTCCCGCCACATAATTGCTGCGGAATCCGCCGAGCCGGGTAACCACTTCGCCCGGAGTGGGTTCCACCTCATCGTCAGCACACTTGTATATCTTGCAGCAGATACTCTTTAGTGGATTACCGATGCCACCAAAGCCCGTTTCGTAGGAAGCCGTCAAATTGTTTATGTTGCAGTCAAACGTGCCGTACAGGTGAGGAAAGGCTGGCTCCTGCTCAGGGAACCACCAGCCATGTTCGGCATGCACATAGTTAGGATTAAGGGTCGCGTCGACAGTAACTTTCTGACGGCAGCGACCTTCGGTATTCTCAAGCCAGATCCAGTCACCCTCATGCAGTCCGTATTCCTCAGCCGTCTGCACACTCACTTTAACCAACGGATCGGGATGGAATTCACGCATAGTTTTCTGCTGGCGGTTCTCAGAGTGGAAGAACTCGTAGGACCGAGAACCATTCATGCAGATAAACGGATACTCTTTGCGGTACTCTTCGTCGTGCAACCACCGCTCGGCCGTCAGCGACTCCACATGCTCAGCCAAAGGAGGGATACCCCATGCCCCGAACGTGACAAACGGCACCAGTTCAATACGACCACTGGGTGTAGCGAAGCCCGGCTGGCCATCAGGACGCAACAAGCCCTTCTCGTATTTGTGGTAGGTGGCGCAAAAGTCGTCATATTCATAGCCGCCCTTGGCCACGAGCGCATCGAAGCTGCAGGTACCATCGGCATGATGGCGTTTCCAATAGTCAGTGTGAACATCCTCCACCTCAACCATGCCCGACTTTGAGCGGCCAGCACTCTTGTAGCTTTTGCCGGTGTCGGGATCATAGAGATTAAAGCCAACATCCAGATAATCCTGGAGTAGCGCTTCGAGTGTAGGCCAGCGTTTTTGGAACAGCTCCGGGTTGAGCTTGTTTCCCAACGCCACAATAAGCTCCTCATCAGATTTTGCCTCGTACCATTCGCTTACAGCTTTCATGGCGCGCAAGGGTGTCCACCACACACGCATAGAATCACGCTCTGCCGTGGTCTTAAGGGGCAGGAAGATGTCGGCGTAGGCAACTGCCGTCGGCGTCATATACGGATCAGCCACCACGCAGAACTCAACGTTTTCAAGCATCTTGTGCACACGGGGCGCAGCCGTCACCGAACAGCTGATACCATTGGAGCCCTGAGACCAGAACATCTTGATGGGATACGGCTCCCCCGTCTCGAATGCGCGGTTAACAGCATCACAATCGGCCATACCGATGAACTGTACGCATCCGGGATGAACTAAATCCACCGTCAACTTTTTCGAGAACGTTTCGGGGTCGCAATATAGCTGCGCGGTAGCATAGCCGGGATTGATCTCAAAGCCGTTGCGCACAAGAATGTTTGTGCCAGGACGATCGATATTGCCACACACGCTCATCAGGTTGCTCACCGTCTGACAGAGTTGGATAGAGTCCACCTGCGTGTCAAAGGCCAAGCCCCATTGGATCGCTCCGCGTTTAGCAGTAGCATAGAAGCGCGCCGCAGCGGCTATATCTTCAGCCGGAACTTGGCATATCTCAGCAGCCCAGACAGGCGTAAACTGCGCCACATGGGCCTTCAATTCGTCATAGTAAGCACACCAGCAGTCTACAAACTCATGATCGATAAGATCTTCGGTCGTAATGACGTTCAGCCATGCCAACGCAAGAGCTAGGTCGGTAGCGGGACGAATAGGAAGCCAGTACTCAGAGCGCACGCTCCACCACGTAAGTTGCGGATCAATGGAAACAAACTCCGTCCCCATTTGCATGCACACATTCAACCAATGCCCTAAGTATCCATCTGCATTCGAACGCAGCGGTTCACAACCCCAAACAACCACTACGTCGGGGCGCTCCCATTCGGGATTCGCGTAACGATCCTCATGCCCCTCTGAGGCATCAACGATCGGGAAATCCCCGATGCCGGCTGCCGTGCCGCATGTACGCGGCAGATAACAGGAATATCCCGAAAACCCAATGGCACCAATATTTGGAGTACCCAAACACGCACCACCCAGAAACGGTACCCATGACGAGATATTGCGCCCGGTGCCATGATTTACAAAGATAGATTCACGCCCGTATCCCGCATCATCAAGGTTCTCCTTGATCCAAGTGGCAATCGTGTCAAGCGCTTCTTCCCAGCTAATACGCTCCCACTTGTTCTCACCGCGCTTTCCCACCCGTTTAAGTGGATACTTCGGGCGGTCGGGATAGTTCGCTGCCTCTTCAAGGTTCAAACAACGCATACACAAACGACCGTTGGCGCAGGGATCCAGTGGGTCACCCTCCACCTTCTCTAACTTGCCGTCCTTGACGTACATAAGCACGCCGCACGAGTCATGACATCCTGGCGCAGAATAGGAATACGTGCGAGTGACTGTATAGCCATCTTCTTCCCACTGCCATTCCCCTTCGTGGTATGCCCTACGATCGACGCCGTCGAGAAACTCTCGATAATCGAAAAGCATGGGCCTCGTCTCCTCTCTCGTCTTGCCGCCTGAAAGCAGCAGCGCGGTACAGGCTAGTCGCCTGCATCGCCTAAGGTACGTGAGAATAAAACGGGTTTCATGGGGTGTGAAACGCTACTTTACAAAAGTAAGGCGTAAAGGATTAGTGTAAGTAAGAAGAAGGCGACCATTCGTCGAAATGACGGCAGCTCCGATCAAATATACGCTAGCGCCAGTCTGCGAGGATATCGCGAACCATCGAACCACCATCGGAAACATCAGTATCTTCAACCAGATCCATGAGCTCTTGGCGTGAATGAACTCCTGTCTTTTGATAGATATTGTAAATGTGCGCCTTGGCCGTATGAGACGATATAATAAGCTTCTCGGTTATGTAATCGGCATTACGCCCTTTCGCCAGCATGCCTAATACTTCACGCTGACGATTAGAGAGCCCATACTGCTTTGCCACGATCTCGCACTTAATATGAAATATCCCCGGACGCGCCGCACGATCCGTACTCCCCTGCTCCGGCTCGTCGGAAGCCCCCTCAATCAGTCGGATCGGTGTACCTGGAGCAACCTCAAGGGCAGAAGCATTACCAGCAGCGCAAGTTTTTGTACGCTTGATCCGCGCCTCATCGGGGTAGTTATCCTCAATCATAACGAAAGATGCCGAGAAGATGACTAAAATCATAAACACAACAACCGAGGCAGTGGACGTAGTCTCATACGAAAAGCCGCCCCATCCATCGTGGAGAAATCCCCCAAACGCCAAGGCCATACCCAGCGCAATACCGACAAAACACACAAACCGCCCAAAAGAGAATGCCCTGATAGGAGCAAGATCGCACAAAACGACATGCTTGCACATCGCCGACAGTGAGCACGTTATAGGGAAGATCGAACCACACAACAATAAAATAGCGAATACAAACTTGCCCGGTTGAGACACGAACATAAGAGGAAAGGCCACAACGGCTGCAAACGGTAAGAAAAACCGCATGGTCAACGTCTCACCAATACGGTTCTTGCGACAAGCATCGAAGAGTAGTCCCGCGCATGTCAATACCACCAGCGCCTCAGCCAATCCGTAAGCACCCGACTGCACGGTCTCGTTCGACAACAAACAACCCAACCCATAGCCAGCCGCCATACCCGCCGTTAACGTGGCCAAATATGAACGCCACACGACACGATGTCGCGAATCCGAAACTTCATGCCCAATCACCGTACGCCTGTCAAGATGGAAAAATACAAGCACACAGACATAAGCCGCAAACGCCAACAGGGGAAATACAATGGCGAAGAAAAAGCTTGTCTCGGCTCCGGAAAACAGTAAACCCGCACACGCTAAGGCAGCGCTTAGAAAAATACCCAATACATAGGCTTTTATCGAAGCATGAAAGTATAGACAAACGAACTCACCGTAGAGGCTGTACAGTAGCCCAAAACCCAACCCCGTGAACAACGTTGCATATGGCAGCCACTCCCAGTTGAGACGGAACAGCCACAATGTCAGGCACCCTATTGCCGTAAGGACAGCGGCAAGTATAAATTGAAGTAGCTTGTGGCGAGCGAAGAAATCCGAGAGCAACCAGGTAGTCACAAGAGAAGCAGCAACACCAACAACAAAACCGAAATGGGAACCGCCAATAACCGCACTGCGTTCGTCCACATAAGGCACAAACGCCGAAGTTCCTACCATGAGGAACAACCAAGCGTAACAGGCTACGGCTCCAACAAGACCTACGAGCATGCGTGGGTTCACCAAAAGCCATTCCCCTCGGCCACCATCTCCCGCGATTATCTCGTGCATCAACTCTGCGTCATGATCCGTCTTCAACGATCCTCAACCCCCTGAAAAGTTATCGCTAAATATTGTGAGCAGAACTGTAAGACGCGCTTATGTACGATCGGCAGAAATGGAATAGCCAAACGCGTCCGCTTTTTATATCACTCCTCCTCAATCCTCCGCAAACAGGTCATCAAGATCGAATACGTTGCTTACGGAGCCTATCTTTCACCTTTCCAGCATAGAACAAAACGTGATGTCATGGCACAAGGATAGGGCGTGGAGTATTAGGCTATTCACGAAGATAAGGTGTTATTTCGCATACCGAAGCCGGCTTTCGCAAGCCATGGATTGCTGCCACCCCAAAGAAGTTCATAGCCGTACGTACACGTTCCCAAATTAGTCGTGACACCCCATAGTTTTCGGTGGCCTACCTCGTAAATAGGGAATCTGACGGCATGCCCTTATTACAACACCCCCCTAAAATCCATAACAGGCGAGAACCCAGAGTGGGTTTACCACAATGAGAAAGGAGCACCATGGCCGACTACAAAGAGTTTCTCGAGAAGCTCGATCGCAAGGCCTATCATGAAGGAGAATGGCAGTGGCAAGAAGGAGATTTCACCGTTACGCGCACAACGCACTGGTCCCCCCCTGGCTGTCACATGGGCTGTGGCGTATTGCTCTATACCAAAGATAATAAGCTTGAGAAGGTGGAAGGCGACCCCCTCAACGCAGTAGCTAACGGAAAGCTATGTATGCGTTGCTTAGACTTACCTGAAGCAGTAAACCATCCCGACCGTTTAAAATATCCATTGCGACGCACCGGCAAGCGCGGCGAGAACAAGTGGGAGCGCATTAGCTGGGACGAAGCCTACGACGAGATCACCCAGAAAGTGCTCTCTATTAAAAAAGAGTACGGATCAGAATCCATCGTGGTCGTACACGGCACCGGCCGCAACATCGGCTGGCAAGTACCTTACTTCGCATCTGCCTGCATGGAGACCCCTAATGTGTCCACGTTTGGCTTCACTGGATTTGCCTGCTATCTACCACGAATGATTGGCACGTCGGCGAAGTACGGCGACATGATTATCGTCGACGCATCACAAGCTCATCACGACCGCTATGCAAATCCCGAATGGAAGCACCCCGGTGTCATTCTCATATGGGGCAACGAGCCCATCAAGTCGAATGCCGACGGCTTCTTGGGTCACTGGCTGGTTCAGTGTGTACAGATGGGCTCGCAGATCATCTCCGTAGACCCACGCCTGACCTGGTGGGGAGCGCGTGCAGCCCACTGGCTGCCCGTACGCCCCGGTACCGACGCTATCGTCGCCATGGCACTGCTCAACGTGGTTATCAACGAAGACCTCTACGACCACGAGTTTGTGGACTGCTGGACATACGGCTTCGATGCGCTAGCCGAACGCGTAGCCGACAAGACGCCCGAATGGGCAAGCCCGCTCTGTGATGTTGACCCTGAGACATTACGAGGAGCCGCACGTCTCATCGCCACTTCATCAAGCTGCGCCTGCCAGTGGGGACTCGCCTTCGAACAGCAGATCGCCGCACTCGGCGTAACCGAGGCCGTGGCCGATCTCATGGCTATCACCGGCAACATCGATAACCCGGGCGGTAATGCGCTGTACCGCTGCGCTTTCCTCATAGAAAAACGTTACGGCCTGGGCGACGAGTACATCGATCCCGCAGTGTACGCCAAGAAGCTTATTCCCGCCACCTCTGGCATCAACGAGTCCAACATCGTGTCGTGCGCCGACACCGATGCCATCCTAGCTGCCATCGAGACGGGCGAACCCTACTCTATCCAGATGTTCTGGGTGCAAAGCTCAAACGCACTTGCCTGCGCATCGATGGATCCAGCACGTACACGCGCCGCACTTTTGAAGGTACCCTTCATCGTGGTGGCCGACCCGTTCATGACACCCACCGCCCAAGCCGTGGCCGACATTGTACTACCCGTTGCCATGAGCTGCGAGCGCAACTCGTGCCGTACTTGGTGGACACCCGTACGTACCATGGTGAAAGTAACCGACTTCTACGAGGCGAAATCAGACGAACAGATTTGCCTCGAACTGGGGAAGCGCATTAAGCCTGAACACTGGCCGTGGGCCGACGACAAGGAGTGGTGCACCTGGTATCTGACCGACCAGTTAAACCCGAACGGCACCGAGTACGACCGCACCTGGCAGGAAACCGTCGAGAACCCCAGCGATACCAGCTGCAACGGCACGGCCTACTGGGATTGGGACGCCACGTACCGCAAGTACGAAAAGGGTATGCTGCGCCCCGACGGCCAACCAGGCTTCAACACGCCCACCGGGCGTATCGAACTGTGGTCGTTTGGCTACGACCACTGGGGCGTCGATCCGCTGCCCTATCACATCGAGCCGCCCGAGAGCCCGCTTTCCACGCCCGAAACCTACCGGGAGTTCCCCATCATCCTCTCCGGCGGTGGGCGCTCGTTCGAGTTCTTCCACTCCGAGCACCGGCAACTCCCCACCATGCGCGAGTTCCACCCCGATCCGCTTATTATGGTGAACCCGGCCGACTGCGAGCGCTACGACGTACGCAACGGCGATTGGGTCTGGGTCGAGAACAGCCGCGGAGCGCGCTTCCGCCAGAAGGTGAAGGCCACTATCGAGGTTATGCCTGGTCGCGTGCACGCTGAGCACGGCTGGTGGTTCCCCGAGCAGGACGGTGCCGAGCCGAACTTCTACGGTACCTACGATTCGAACCTCAACAACATGACTGAAGCCTTCCGCACCGGACAAGGCGGCATCGGAAGCGCCATCAAAAGCATGCTCTGCAAGATCTACCCTTGCAAAGACAGCGACGTGCTGCCGCACGACATCATCGCCGAAAAGGGCGACTTCGCGCCTTATGAACCCGGAAAGCCCTACGAACCGGTCGAAGAGCCAGTCGTTACCGTCATCAAATAGAAAGGAGGCGATTCCACATGAAAGGTTTACTAATCAACTACGAATACTGCACGGGATGCCATTCCTGTGAGGTAGCCTGCCGAAACGAACTTGGCTTGCAAGCCGGAGAATTCGGCATCAAGCTGACCGAAGTCGGACCGTATCGCTACGAGACCGACATCGCTACCGAAACGCCCTACGAATGGACATACAACCCCACCGTCACGAAGGCCTGCGACCTCTGCAGCGCACGCACGGCCACGGGCAAGCTGCCCGCTTGCGTGCAGGCCTGCCAGGCATGGTGCCTGTATTACGGCAAGGTTGAGGAGCTGGCGGCTAAGATGGACGGCAAAACGCGTTGGGCGCTTTACACCACCGCCGAGCGCTAAGGTGCCGACGCGCTGCGTCGGCACGATACGCGCCTCCCGGATGCTGCAGCCAGCAGCATCCGGGAGGCACCGTCACCGATTCGATCCAGGAGAGATGCGTTATGGAAGTAAAGCTTGTCATCAGGGGAGAAGAGAAATTCCAAGCCTTCATCGACGAATTTGCCACCATCGACTTCGAGGCGGCGAAACAGGACCTCGAAGCGCAGTTCCTCGCCGACGAGAGGGCGAACAAGTACGTACTCGCCGCCGACAAGGCCCAAGACAGGCAAGAGCACGTCAAGCCGTACATGGGCGTTTGTATGTCCTACGATGCGCAGGGAACACAGCTAGGAGGCGGCAAGGCCTACCTCGACAAGGGGCAGGAACCAGCCCGCAAGGACATCACGATCGTATTTATGTAGAGAACACCTTTTAAAGACCCGCAGGGAAGGAGAGGGGTCGGGCGCAGTGCCCGACCCCTCTCCTTCCCTGTATAGCTTTGACCGCGAACCTTATTCCCAGAGAAACGCCGGCTTTTCGGCATAGCCCTTCGCCGGGTTCCACGGCCCCAACTCCCCACTCTTCAGGAAGCCTCCCACCATGCTCGAAGGGGGCGTTGCCAGGATGGCGAGTTCGGGATACTGGGAGCGTAGGGCATCGAAGTCGTTGCACTCCCCCTGCGCTTCCCAGAAGCTTATGCCCATATCCACGATATCGCCCACCAACGGGCTGATGGCACCGCACGAATGCAGGCCGCACACCATGCCGCGATCCAAAACGGCATCGCAGATGCGCTTGACATGCGGCTTGAATAGCGCACGCCACGTGTCGGGGGCGAAAAACGTGCTGGTAGAGGTTCCCCAGTCGTCGTGGAACATGAATACCTCCGGATGCGCCGCATCGTACATACGCGCGATCACCTCAGTCTTGTAATCGGCGAGAGCGCCGATGAGCGCACCGAACTCCTCGGGATCTTCCATGGAGTTCACCAGACAGTCCTCGAACGACGTGAGGCAGCTCACCCGTTCGAAGGGGCCCACGGTCGAAACGACTGTAACGATCTTGTTCTCGCGATCAGCCTGGGAAGCCTTGGCCGCGAACCCCACCCAATCGAAGCGGTCGACCCGCGGGATGTTCACCTGCGCGCGCCAGTTTTCGATATCGTCATAGATAGGTACCTGCCCCGGCGTGTAATGCGCCGCGGGCACCGCGGCCGTCCAATGCACGCCGAACACGTCGTAACCCTCGTCATGGATAGGTCGCTCGCAAATCGGAAGCTCCACATGCTCCACCGTATGAAAGTCGCCGCCGGTCATCAGCACGATGCCGGGGTCGCGCTCGTAGCGCTGCCCCTTCAGGTACCTGAGCACGTTTTCTTTATCGCCGATCATGTACGCCTCCTTAACGGTAGCGAACGAATAAGGTACTTGCGATTGTACGGATGGCAAGGTGAAGCGTCATAAGGCGCTGCGCCTTATTTTCCCTTTACGGGCAAAGGCGGATGCTTATCTTTACCCAGGGCTCGTCCCGGGTACGCTATCATAAAAGACACACCCGAGGCGAGGAGCCTATCCATGCAGCTGGTTATCCACACCCCAAACGGAATTGCAAGGCCCTTCGAGGCGGCCTCCGGGGCATCGCTTATCGACGTGCTGAAAGCCGCAGGAGAAACGGCGGTCGCCCCCTGCGGCGGCACCGGGACCTGCGGGCGCTGTCAGGTGCTGGTGCGCGACCGGACCGGGACAAGCCACCGCCTGGCCTGCCAAACCCCTGCCGAGGACGGACAGGAGATCATCCTCGAAGATCTCGGCGCCCTGCACGTCGAGGGGGCGCACCAAGAACGCGGGGCAAACCCCTCCTCGGACGCGAAAGCGGAAACCGCAGCGCCTGACGAAGCCCATCCGCTCGGCGCAGCCATCGATATAGGGACGACCACGATGGCCGCCTACCTGGTCGACCTCGCCACGGGGCAGGTGCTCGGCACCGCCGGCAAGGTGAACCCGCAAGCAACCTACGGCAGCGACGTTATCGCACGCATCGAAGCAGCCGCACGTCCTTCCGGCAGGGCGGCCCTCAGCGACCTGCTCCGCACGGCGATCGACCAGCTGGTCGCCACGCTCGGCCAGCAAGCAGCCGTCGACCCTCTGCGCATCGAGCGCCTGGTCCTTGCCGGCAACACCGTCATGGAGCACTTCGCAGCCGGCCTGAACCCGCGCCCTATCGGCGTGGCCCCCTTTACGCCGGCTTCGCTGTTCGGCACCTCCCTCGAGCTTCATGCGCCAACGGGAGCCGCCCGCAAGCGCGCCTACTTCGCCCCCGCTATCGCAGGCTACGTAGGCGGCGATATCACGGCAGGGCTTCATGCGGCAGGCATGGCCGACCGGGAGCAGCTGCAGCTGTTCATAGACATCGGAACCAACGGGGAGATGGCGCTCGGAAACCGGGACGGGATGATATGCTGCGCCACTGCGGCGGGACCGGCGTTCGAAGGAGCCAGCATTGCGCTGGGCATGCCAGCCCTGCCGGGAGCCGTATGCGCCGTCCGCCTGGCAGGACAGGCGCTGCAAATCGACACCATCGACGGCCTGCCCGCCCTGGGCATCTGCGGCTCGGGCCTGCTGGATGCCGTCGCCTGCCTGCTCGAAGCGGGCCTCGTCGACGAGACCGGCCGCATGGCTTCGCCGGACGAGGTCGAAGGGCCCTTCTCAAGCCTTCTGGGAACCGCGCAAGGCCAAAGTGCCTGCTACCTTGATGCAAAGCGAAACGTCTACGTAACCCAAGACGATGTGCGGCAGGTGCAGCTGGCCAAGGCCGCCTTGCGCGCAGGCGTGGAGACGATGCTCGACGAGCAAGGAGCCGTCTACGACGACGTGGGCGAGCTGGCCTTGGCAGGCGGGTTCGGCATGCGCTTGAACCCCGCAAGCGCCGCGCGGATCGGCCTTATCCCGCCCGCGCTGGAAAACCGGGTTCGCCAATGGGGAAACGCAGCCGGCCAAGGTGCCGTTGCCGCGCTGTTCGACGAAGGGCGCGCCGCCCTCGAGCACATCGCCCGCACCTGCAGGTACGTCGAGCTCTCCTCGAGCAGGGCCTTCAACGATCACTACCTCGACGCCATGGGGTTCGACGACTGACGCGGTGCCCGCCACAACAGCAAACCGGGGGTGTGCGAGCGCAACCGCCCGCACACCCCCGAAAGCCGCCCGCAAGTCCGTCGCACCCCGGCCGAAGCCCCCGGGCACGCCCGATTCGGTCCCTACAGAGAGCTTCCCAGCTCGTAGGCGTCCCAGACCGCGTTCATGATGTTGGCGACGGTTCGCGCGTCGCCAATCTTATGGACGACCGGAGCCCCATAGCGGCACTCTTCGTACAAGGCGTCGTTCGAGGCGTAGCCGACGCATTCCACCACACCCGTAGCAGGCAGGGCACGTTCCCCTTCGGGCGTATCGACCAGCAAGCGCTTTCCGTCATACGCCTTGGCCGTGGCATTCGTCATAACCTGCACGCCGCTCGATGCCAACAGCAGCCGCAGCATTTCGAAGTTGCTGGGGCAAAGCGGGCCGTTGAGCTTCAGGATATCGTCCAGCGCCTCCACAAGGGAGACGCGCCGCCCCTGCTGCGCCAGCCACAAGGCAAGCTCGCAGCTCACCAATCCGCCGCCGATGACCGCAACGTCGCTTCCCGGATCGGACACGCCCATGAGCACGTCCTCGGCCACATGGACCTGCGACGCCTCGCCCAACGGAAACGTCTTAGGATGCGACCCCGTGGCAACGACCAGGTGGTCGCACCCCTCGTGCTCGACCCGCTCGGCCGTCGCAATCGCACCCAGGCGCACCTCGACCCCGAGGCGCCTCAACTGCTCTTCGTACCATGCCGCAAGCGCATGGTCGTCCTCCTTGAAGGAGGGCACCCCTCCGGGAACGAGGTTGCCGCCCAAGCGGTCCTTCGCCTCGAACAGCACGACCTCGTGCCCCCGCTCGGCGCATACGCGCGCAACCTCCATGCCGGCAGGCCCTCCCCCGGCCACGACCACCTTCTTGCGGCGAAGCGCCGGCACGAGCCGGGCGTAGCGCTCGCGCGCGCAGGCGGGGTTCACCGCACAGGAGATGTTCTTGTAGTGGATCATACGCCCTAGACACCCCTCGTGGCAGGACAGGCACGGGCGAATGGCGGCCGTGTCGTCGGCGCGCAGCTTGTTCACGTAGTCGGGGTCGGCCAGCAGGGGCCGTGCCAGCCCGACGATATCGCAGGTTCCATCGCCCACCGCCGCCGCAGCCATGGCGGGGTCGTCCATGCGGCCCGCACAGATAACCGGGATGCCCACCGCTTCGGCCACCAGCTTGGCGTAGGGTCGGTACAGGCCCTTCTCCTGGTACATCGGCGGGTGGTTCCACCACCAGGCGTCGTAGCAGCCCACGTCCACGTCCAACGCGTCGTAGCCGTACTGCTCCAGAAGCCGTGCGGCCTCCACCCCCTCGGCAACGTCGCGGCCCTTCTCCTCGAACGACTCGCCCGGCAAGGCGCCCACGCGCCAGTCCTTGATGAAGCTCTTGGGGGAATAGCGCACCGTTACCGGGTAGTCGTCGCCGCAGACGCGCTTGATCTCCTCGCATACTTCGCGGGCGAACCGCAGGCGGTTCTCGAGCGACCCGCCGTACTCGTCGTCGCGCTGGTTGAAGAACGAGATGGCGAATTGGTCCAGCAGGTACCCTTCATGCACCGCATGGATCTGCACGCCGTCGAACCCGGCCTCCTTGGCGATGCCCGCTGCCTCGCCGCACTGGCGCACGATGTCGGCGATCTCGTCCACGGTAAGCGGACGGCACTCCTCGTCGATCCAGCGGCTCTGGATGGGCGAGGCGGACACGGGCGGCTCGCCCTCGGCCATTTCGGCGAACACGCGGCCGAACCCGGCCGACAGCTGCAGGAAGATGCTCGACCCGTAGGCATGGATGCGCTCGGTCATCTCGCGCGCCGTGCGCACGAAATGGGCCGGGTTGACCGTGGCCGACGGCGTTGACGGGTACTCGTGCACTTCGACGTTGTTTGCAGCGTGGGTCACCCCGGTGATGATGAGACCCGTGCCGCCCTTCGCCCGCTCCACGTAGTAGTCGATGCCGCGCTGCGTGAAGCCCCCTTCCTTGTCGCCCAGCCCCACCGGCCCCATGGCGCACAGGGCAAAGCGGTTGGGCAGCTTCACGTTCGCGATACTCACCGGCTCGAACAGCGTTTGGTACTGCATGGCAGCCCCTTCCTACACGAAGGCCCGCATACGCTGCGGGCCTTCCGGTTTGCGAAGCGCCCGATCGTTATCGGGCGTAGTGCTCTTCGACCGCGGCAAAGAACGCGTCGATGTTCTCCCAGGGAGACAGCGGCGGCACATCGCAGCCGGTCGAGGGAACGAAGTTCGGATAACGCGCGCACTTCTCCATCAACTCGAGCGTGACCGCGCGCACCGATTCGGGCGTGCCGTTGCGCAGCTGCCCTGCCGGGTCGACGTTGCCCATGGCCACCACGTCGGCGGGGATATGCGGCATGACGTCGGCCATGTCGATGGCGTTGCCGAAGTGGTAGCCTATGGCGCCCGCCTGGAGTATCTGCTCGATCTGGGAGACGGCCCCGCCGCCGCAGTTGTGGTACACCACCGCGAACTCGTCGCTTTGCACCGCATCGACGATGCGCTTGACGTAGGGCGCCGAGAACTCGCCGCACAGGTCGGGCGAGAGCAGGCCGGCCAGCGGCTCGGCCATGACCACGCCGTCGGCACCCGCATCCTTGAAGGCCTGGGCATAGGCAGCCAGGAACCCGGCGCACTTGTCCAGCACCGCGTGCACCAGCTCTGGCTCCTCGTAGCACAGCACCATGACCTCGGACACGTCCATCAGCCTGCCGGCAAGCGAGAACGGCCCGATGACGCCCGCCAGCACCGGACGGTCGTCGATCTTGGGCGCGCACGTGCGCACGGCCTCCAGGTACAGGCCCGTGCGGCCGGCGCCCACCTCGGGCACGACGACAGTATCGGGGTCGGTGTCCTCGTCGATAAGCGAGCCCAGCACCGTCGGCACCTCGTCGTCGGTCACGCGGATCTGGGAGCCGAAGGCCTCGGCCTCGACGGAGAGGTCCATGAACGACACGGATGCCGCCGAATCGACGCGCTTGGCCACGCGGGTCATCGCCTCGGCCTGGTAGTCGGACGACTCGATAAGGTCCTTGACCGATATCCCCATAAGCTGCACGGCAGGGAAGGAGAGGACCGGCAGGGCTTTTTTACGGTCGGCCGCAATCGTGTCGGCGAACCATTGCCTCATATCCATAGCGTCTCCTTACGCGGCGAGTATCTGCGCCGCCGCAACGGCAGCTGTTCCGGCATCGGGCGTGTAGCAGTCGGCCTTGACCTCGTCGCAGAACGACTGCGTCACCGGCGCGCCGCCGATCATGATCTTCACCTGGTCGCGCACGCCCGCCTCCTCAAGCGCCTTCACCACTTCCCCTATCATGGGCATCGTCGTGGTAAGCAGGGCGGAGCAGCAGACGATCTGGCAGTCGGGATGGGCCTGCACGTACTCGACGAACGTCTCGGGGGCCACGTCCACGCCCAGGTCGTCCACCTCGATGCCCTTGCCCTCCAGCATCATGCGCACCAGGTTCTTCCCGATGTCGTGCATGTCGCCTTTCACGGTGCCGATAACGGCCTTGCCCAGCGGCTTGGCGCCCTCCTCGGCCAGAAGCGGCTTGAGGATGGCCGTGCCGGCAGCCATGGCGCGGGCTGCGACGAGCATCTCGGGCACGAACACTTCGTTGCGGCTGAACTTGTCGCCGATGATGGACATGGCGTCGATCAGGCCCGTGTTCAATATCTCGACCGGCTCGACCCCTTCGTCGACCGCCTGCTGCACCAGCGGCACGACTTCCTTCTTCTTGCCGCGCTGTACGGCTGACGAGATATCTTCGAGTAGTGGCATAGCGATGTCCTTTCCTTGAGGGGACGCGGCACGTCCACGCAACGTGCCGCGACTGCTTCTGTTGTCGGGTGCCGGCATGCGGCTGCCCCCTGGATCGGCCTCTTCCCGCTAGGCGTACAGGAAGGCGGGCACGCACGCGTAAGGCCGGTAGTTCATGGGTATGGTCGCCGGATCGGGGGCGGCGGAGGCATCTTCGCTCTCGTTCTCCCCCAGTTCGTCTCCCTTTGGCGGCGGAGGGGCGATAATGCAGAGCTTGTCGCCGTACTGCTCGCGCAGCAGCGGGATGTCGTTGCAGTTCTCCTGGGCCTCCCACGCATTGCAGCCGATCTCCGCCATATCGCCCACGATAGCCTCGATCCTGCCGCACGAATGCTGGCCGACGAGCATGCCCAGATCATGGATGGCGTCGTACAGCCGCAAGGTGTGCGGCTTGATGGTTTCGCGCCAGAGCTCGGGATTGAAGAACGTGCTGGTGGACGTGCCCCAGTCGTCGTGCAGGTTGATGAAGTCGGGGCGGGCGTGCTGGTGCAGGTGGCGGACGATGTCTATCTTGTAGTCAACCACCGCACCGATGAGGTCGGCGAAGTCCTCGGGCTCGCTGATGGCGTTCACCAGGCAGTCCTCGAAGGTGGTGAGCGAGCTGGCCCGCTCGAAGGGGCCGATGGCCAGCGTGCAGGTTATCACCTTGCTCTCACGGTCGAGGTGCTTCGCCTGCTCGGCAACGTACCCCCAGTCGAAACGGTCCACCACGGGGAAGCGCACCTGCTCGCGCCAATCCTCGATGTCCTCGATGACCGGCTCCTGCCCCGGCGTATAATGCGACGTCGGCTTCGCCTGCGTCCAGTGGACGCCGAACACGTCGTAGCCGGTATGGAAGATAGGCCGCTCACACACCGGCGAGAACAGCATCTGGAAATCGCCTCCCCCTCCCGTCAGCGACAGTTCGTCGATCTTCTCGTAGGTGCTTGTCCGGCAGGTCAGAAAGTCAAGCAGCGATTGCTTCGACATGGACGCTCCTTCGCTCTATGCGTATCCTTATCGACTCTGCCGCAATGGTGAGACCATTTCGCCGCAGGGTCGTTGCATGCCCCCAGTCTAAGGGAAAGGCCTTGTCAGGACATGAGGCGAGAATGCTTATATTGGGAATAAGGTGCCGCGGCTGCTGCTTATTGACCGGCGGCAATGCTACCATCCCCTGAGCGAGCATACCGCTTCGGCAAGAAAGGGCACCATGGACGAAACTGCAATGACTGCCGCAACCTCTGCCGTGTTCGGTGCGGCGAAGGACGAGGGGTTCGAGTGCTGGGGATCGCTGCCGGCCCGCCTCCTAGAGGTCAACCCCGAGGTTCGGGCCATGTGCGCCGCCGACCACTGCCGCTCCTACGGCAAGAGTTGGGCCTGCCCGCCCGCCTGCGGCACCCTCGAAGACTACGCGGACACCCTCCGTTCATTCGCCGCCTGCGTTATCGTGCAGACCGTCTTCGCCCTCGAGGACGAGTTCGACATCGAGGGCATGCAGGAGGCCGAACGCCTCCATAAGCAGCGGTTCGGCCGTTTCGTCGAAGAGGCGAAGGGGCTCCTGGGCCAAGCAGCCCCTTCTCCGCTCGCGCTTGGCGCCGGGGCATGCACCTGCTGTGCGCAGTGCAGCTACCCCGACCAGCCGTGCCGCCTCCCCGACCGCGCGCAGGTATCCATGGAGGCCGCAGGACTGCTCGTGTCGGCAACGTGCGAAGCGGCGCATATCCCGTACTACCATGGCAAAGGCACGATCTCCTACACCAGCTGCCTGTTGCTCTGATTACAAAAGGAGCTGACGCAAGCCAGCTCCTTTTAAGAACATATCTTTTACCAAGTCAAGCAGATGCTTACAGCGTGCTCTCCTTAACCGTAACCTTCGCGTGTTCCAAAAGCCACTTGTTTGCACGAATACGCTCAGCGGCCTCACGCAACGCAAAACCGCGGCCCGACTCTTCCATTTGACGACGGGCTCCCTTGGGATTTTGCGGATTCATAGAAGCGCAAGCTTCCATAATGTCTTCTTCGCCCACCACGAGTCCTTCATGACTGAACAGAGCATCGAGTGCGTAGCCCTGCACAAGCATCTGACGCGTCTGCATCATCATCATCATATTGAACTGTTGCTCGCCGCCCTGCTGCTCAACGAACTGCTCCCACGTCATACCTTCCTGCTGCTGCACCTGACCACGCAGGTTGTTCAGAAGGTTGCGAGACATAGATTCGTACACTTCGTCGGCAATCTTACCCTGAAAACGCTTCGCCAGCTCTGTTACCGCTAAATTACGTTTGTAGTTCTCATACTCACCCATATGCTGCTGATTAATACTGTCGGAAATAGCTTTACGCAGGGCCTCAGCATCGGCATACATGGGCATGTTCTTCTTTACCCAAGCATCATCTATAACCGGAATAACCTTCTTCTGCATTTCTTTGACCGTTGCGGTACATTCAATAACCTCAACAATCTCGTTACCCTCATCATCCAAACCAGGACCCTCGAACGTAAACGTCTTCGTCTCGCCTACATCCATGCCGATAATATTCTCGTCGAAACCATCGGGCATAAGGCCCGCTCCAGTTGCATAGGTGCGGCCATCCATTGTCAAACCAGGCACCTTCTTGCCGTCCATAAACGACTCCAGCGAGATCATGCAAACATCGCCCTTGCCAACCACATGCGGTTCATCAGTTACGTACTCAACATAACGCTCTGCCAGTTGAGCAATCTGGTTATCCACCTCTTTTTCGTCCACAACCAGTTCTGGTACGGTAATTTCAACCGATTCGTAGGATTCGAGTTTATAATCGGGCTTAGGTGCAACCACTAGTCCAAATTGGAAGGTTTGACCGCGTTTAAGCTGCGACTTCGGCATTGGCTGGGGTGGATAAGCTGGAATAATACCAGTCTTATCTATCGCAAATGGCACGAGAGCCTCAACAGCCTGAGCCTCGACAACCGAGTCGAGATCTTTAATGCCCATACGTTCTTCGCAAACCTGCGCCACCGTTTTATCGCGCTCGGGCTGCAAACCCATCTGCTGTGCAAACATTATCTGAGCGTTATTGAGCGCGGTGCTCACCTCGGCTGTCGATGCGACAGCTTCGACCGAAATCTTCCCGTCGTCAAGCTTCTTCTGCGTTACCTTCATCTTGATTCCGTCTCCTTCGCAGGGGCGCCGTAACAACTGGCGCCAGTCCCCTAATAGACCGCAACAACTAGCAATTGTAGCGCACATCGCACGCCGCAGTGACGAGACCGCCACAATAAGTACGACAGACGCGCATCGAAGTTACAAGCCTCCAAAAGACATCAAAGGCATCGCGCAACTTGCCCATAAGAAGCTGCACGGCAAGCGTTCCGCAATACCCTAGGGGAGATAGGAACTTCGGTCTATTCAGGGGGTTAGACCGATGATCCTTCGCGGTGCCTCCCGTGCAGCACGCCTTGCACTATACAAGAATACCTACCACAAAACATTATACCAATAGTCCTATTTTCGCTTGTAAGCCTCATACCTTCCGTACCACTTTCAACCTCCAGCCGCTTGCGCGCCTCTCATTAACCCAATACGTCTGACGTCTCCAAAAAACTGCTATTGAGCAAGTTTTTGCTTTATAGATGCACCAACAACAAGACCCCAGAAAATAGAATCTGAGGTCTTGTGTTCTCTGCATGCAAATAAAGATACCAACAACCTAACGACGTTAGGCGTTCGGAGCCTTCGGAGCACCGGGAGCTTTCGGAGCACCGGGAGCGCCAGGAGCCTTTGGCACACCCGGAGCGCCAGGAATACCCGGTGCACCCGGAGCTCCTGGAATACCCGGAGCTGGAGTAGCCTTAGCACCACAACTTGGACACTCGCTTAAAGTAGGGTCAACCTCAGCCCCGCACTTGGGACACTTTACGGGACCCGCCTCAATAGCCGCTGGTCTGAAACACATAGTGGAAATCCTTTCTTTCGAAAAAGCATTCACCATGACACGGGTTGTTCGTCACCGCTCTCGGCAGAACCCAACTCCCCCATCACGTATCTCCACCCTACGCCTTCAAACCACCTAGACGCATCCCCCACAAACGCTTAAATGTCGTCAAACAACTAATGCTTCCCGTCTGATTTAAACTCTCGATCAGGCACGATACAATAGAATCAAAACAGCTTTTCAACTACCACTCTCAATGCGCAACCATCAACAGTGCATATCGATTTTGCATCGCACGACGAATTACCTGAAGAAAAAGGACAAATCACCAGCAAATCTCATCAGCGTCATTCATTTGATTTCAGGCTCTCAACCATATCCACTCGCGCAAGCTTTTTCCGCATAGCCAGCATCACCAATAGGGTAAACAACATCGTCAACAAAAATGCCAATACAAAACTTACTAGATGGATAGTTCGACCAAACATAACCTGATCAACCTCTGCCGTCACTACAACAAAACTCTCCATAAAAACGCCCAGCACTAAACCCACCAAACACCCTATAACCGACAGCAACATCGTTTCACGGTAGATATAGGCGCTCACCTCACGCGGAGTAAATCCGAGCACCTTTAACGTAGCAATTTCGCGCTGTCGCTCGGTAATATTGATGTTCGTAAGGTTATACAACACGATAAACGCTAAAGCCGCAGCGGCCACCACCAGCACCACCACAATTAAACCCACGCTCTTCAACATAGACTTATAGGCATCGATAACTTCGTCGTTATACGCCACGGTTTTTACGCCATCGATAGACCGCACGCTCTCATTAAACTGAGTGCGTACATCGGCATCCGAGCTTGCGGCTGCGTAGTAAGTTGAAAACGTTGGGCGTTGCCCCGTTAGCTGCTCGTACCGGTCGGGGCCGATAAATACGTAGTTGTAGATGTAGTTTTCCATAATGCCCGTGACCACAAGATCATAGGTCGCAGATGTCGCGTTTCCCATCTCATCCTGCTCAGCCAAGCGCAGCTCGTCACCAACCCCCACACCCAATTGATTCGCTAGTTTCTCGGCCAGAATAACACCGTCAGCTCCCAGCGTAAGTTCTTCATGACCCACGCGCGTTCGCAAGGTTAGCAAATCGCCCAGTGCTTCATCCCCCTGGGGCACTACGATTGATGTATGGATATTCGCCACGTCAGGCCCGCTGGCAACCATACTCTCATCGTGAGCGCGCACGTAGGAAAATACGTCCGATCGATCGTCCATTATCGCTTCCAATTCGCTTTCGGACTCCGGGGAGATATCGTCTTCAGTTGTAACAACGGTGTTGTAATGAACAATCTCGCCGTACTGCTTGTCGATGATATCGTTAATAGCATCCTGAAGACCCAATCCGGTAAGCAAAAGCGCCGTGCATCCCGCTATACCAATAACCGTCATAATGAAGCGGCGTTTATAGCGAAACAGATTGCGAAAGGTCACCTTCCACGAGAAGGACAACCTACGCCACACAGGAGCAATGCGTTCCAACATAATACGCTTGCCCGCCTTCGGAGCACGGGGCAGCATAAGGGTAGCCGGCCGCTCACGCAAGGTAGCGAACACTGCAGCCCAGGTAGCAACCAGCGTCACACCCACGCCAAGCCCTGCCGCCAAGCCAGCAAGCTTCAGATCGATGGGCAGAGGACCCGGCGGCACAAAATAGATAATGGCATAGGCTTTCGAAATAACAGCTGGCAACACCTGCGACAACACGCCAATACCCACAACGCTACCCGCCGTACTAGCAACCGCTGCATAGAGCAGAAATTTAGAAGAAATACGTGCACGACCATAGCCAAGGGCCTTGTAGGTACCTATAAGCACACGCTGCTCTTCCACCATGCGAGTCATAGTAGTGAGTGCCACTAAAGCAGCCACCAAAAAGAAGATGAAGGGGAAAACGGCTGCAATACTATCCACTCTATTGGCATCCGAGTTAAAGCTATTCACACCATAATTTTGATCACGACTCATAACCAACCATGTCGGATTACCTAAATCATCAATCTTTTTCTGAGCATCTGCCATCTGACGCTCGGCATCGGCAAACTGAGCATCGGCATCAACCCTGTTCCGCTGGTATTCAGCAAGCCCACTTTCGTAGTTACTTCTGCCTTGCTCGAGCTGAGCACGTCCCGTCGAAATTTGAGCCGCTGCATCGTCGAGCTGCTGCTGAGCAGCAGTGATCTGCATATCAACCCGCACACGCGCCGATGCAAGATCAGAGGCTCCTTGCTCCACCCGCGCTACAGCCGCATCAAATTCTGCCTTCTTGTTATCGAAGGAGGCTTGCTGCATCTCGAGCTGCTGCCTGGCCGTATCGAGTTGCTGCTGACCGTTATCAAGTTGCTGTCGAGTCACTTCGAGTGCCGCTATATCTGCCCGATGATCTTGCCGAAACTGGTCGAGTTGCTGCACAAGCACATCACGCTGCTGCTCGAGCGCGGCCTTCTTGACGGCATAATCGGGATCACTCGGATCAAGACCAGCAATCCGCGCATTCAATCCATCGATACCTTGCTGCATCCGACCGATCGCCTCATAGAGCGGATCGGCCTGTGTGTGCCAGACTGCCCATTGCTCAGCCAGCCCCTCAGATTGCGTCCACCACTGCGCCCATGCGTCCGACAGCTGAGCTTGACCCTCGCTTATCGCCGGCCGCATCGCTTCTACCTGAGCACGGCCTTCAGCTACCTGTCTCCCAGCCGCTTCCAGCTGCAAGGCAGCCGCACTACGCTGCTGGGCCAACTCATCTATTCCTCTATCGTACTGATCCTGAGCACGATCGAGTTGTTGTTCATTTTCAGAAATACTCGCAGCAGCTTCCGTAAGCGTACGCTCTGCTTCGTCAAGCTGCCTTAATGCATCAGCTTTCTCTTGATCGAATTCGGCACGCTTGTCGTCTAGCGCCTTCTGCGCGTCAATGCGCAGCTGGTTTACCCGCGCTTGTTCCCGCGCAGGAGCGAGCGCTTCAATACGACTCTGCACCGCTGCAACGCGCTCCGCGTAGGCATCACTTCCTGCGAATTCATTTACCGCCCCAGAAACGGTTATAAACGCTTCTGTATACGGTTGGTCTTTTAAGAAATCGCTCTCCGGCACATACATGAACTGCTGTATTGCGCCCGATCCAAGTGAGGTAGAACCCATGCTTGCAGACGACACATAATACGATGAATGAACGTAACCTGTTACCGTATAAGTGCGGGTTGACAACACCTCATCAACCTTCTGCGTACCCTCAGTGATTTGCACCTTATCACCGATTTTCGTGGGAGCATTCATAACCTTATCGGCCGACAGCACGCATTCGCCCTCGTTCTGAGGCCACGACCCTTCAACCAGAATAGGTCGGTTCAGGTAGTCATTATCATGAGAAACAACATGCACCCCATCATTCGTATCGCTCTTTACCGCCGCGGCAGGCAACGAATGAATACGAATAGCATACTGTTCTTCATTGACCGTTGCCATCACGTCAGTCTCATACGCTGGCATAACCTTCTCAACACCCTCGACATCCCGCAACGCGTCAACATCACCGTCGGTTAGTCCTAAGGTAGACACTACACGCAGGTCCATGAGCGCCGTACCATCGTAGTACTCGTCAGCTGCCAGCTTCATATCGGGAGCAGTCATACGTAATCCCGCATAAAAACCCGTACCCAAAGCAACAATGCCCGCGATAGCAAGGAATCTTCCTAGCGAATGGGTCACCGAGCGCAGAACATCTTTGTTGAATGCACTTTTCAAACCGTTGCCCTACCACTCCAATATATCGGCAGACAAGGGTGCTTCATTACACTCGATTTCGGCCGCGCGTCCCTCACGTACATGAATAACGCGGTCGGCAATAGCGGTAAACGCAGCATTGTGTGTAATTAAAACTACTGTCTTACCGGTGTCGTAACAGGTATCTTGCAGCAGCTTCAAAATAGTCTTGCCTGTTTGATAATCGAGAGCACCCGTAGGCTCGTCACACAACAGTAGCTTAGGGTTCTTAGCCAACGCACGAGCAATAGCCACGCGCTGCTGTTCGCCGCCAGAAAGCTGGGCTGGAAAGTTATCTTTGCGATGAGCCAGTCCCACCTGTGCCAGCACTTGGGATTCGTCTAAGGGATTCTTACTTATCTGTGAGGCAAGTTCCACATTCTCAAGAGCCGTTAGGTTCTGTACCAGGTTGTAAAACTGGAACACAAATCCAATATCATAGCGTCGGTAGTACGTAAGCTTCTTATCAGAAAATGCGCTAATATCCTGTCCATCCAGCATAATGCGCCCCGAGGTACAAGAATCCATGCCGCCCAGCATATTGAGAAGCGTTGTTTTACCAGCCCCTGAGGGCCCCACCACTACCACAAGTTCGCCACGTTCAATGTCGAACGTCATCCCGTCGACGGCCGCCACCTCAACCTCACCCATCGTGTACACTTTGCGCACATCCCGGAACTCGACAAAAGCCACTCCCTTGACCTCTTTCTTTTCTGCACTATGATCACGCTATTTTTACGATACACCAACGTTACCAGCTATACCAACTACAAGGATATTCACCACTTTTCATTTTATCTTATTGGCGTACTCGCTAGTCTTAATCAATCCGCAGATAACGTACCCTTCGGCATAAAAAAAGCACCCCGCGTAGGCGAGGTGCTTTTCAAAAACAATTTAAACCAAAAGGCTTAAGAAGCAAACATCTCGATCGTGTCGCCTTCCTTCAGCGTGACCATGGCCTTTTTCCAGGCGCGGGTCTTGCCCAGCTGCACGCGGACGCGCTTCGGCTTCGGCTTCACGTTCAGCGTGTTCACCTTAACCACCTTGACGCTAAAAATAGCTTCAATGGCCTGGGCGATCTCCACTTTATTGGAGTCTTTCGCTACCTCGAACGTGTAGGTGTTCTTCTCCATCATGTCGTAGCTATGCTCCGTAATGATGGGGCGGATGATAACCTCGCGGGGATCCTTCATTATGCAAGCACCTCCTCGATGTACTTCAGGGCCTCAGCTGTCACCACGAGCTTCTTGTTGTCAACAAGCTCATAGGTGTTGATTTCGGACACCGGGACAATATTCATCTTCGGGATGTTGCGGAACGACAGGTACGTATCCACATCGTCATCAGCGATAACGAGTGTTACGCGACCCTCGAGCCCCAACGCCTTACACGCAGCAACAGCCAGCTTCGTGGACGGCTTCTCAAATTCGAAACCCTCTACAACAATAAGCTCACCGTCAGCCAACTTAGCAGACAGAGCGGAGCGCATAGCCAGCTTGACTTCCTTGTTGTTTACACGGAAGGCGTAAGAGCGCGGGTGCGGACCGAACACGGTACCACCGCCGGCCCACTGGGGAGCGCGGATGGTGCCCTGACGAGCACGGCCGGTGCCCTTCTGGCGCCACGGCTTCTTGCCGCCGCCACGGACCTGTCCGCGCGTAAGGGTGTCATGCGTACCCTGACGCCACGCCGCACGCTGGGAGCGCACGACCGTGTGCATCACGGGCACGTTCGGCTCAATGCCGAACACGGAAGCGGAGAGGTCGGCGGTGCCGGCCTTCTTCCCGCTTGCGTCTTTGATATCAATCGTGGTCATAAGTTCTAACTCCTCTTCCAGCCCGCGCTTTAAGCCATGCGGACGCGAACGATGCCATTCTTGCCGCCAGGGATGGCGCCGCGCACGAGGATAAGATTCTGCTCCTCGTCGATGCGGACAACCTCCAGGTTCCTAACGGTCACGGTCTCGCAGCCCATGTGACCCGGGAGCTTCAATCCCTTGAACACACGAGACGGCGTGGCGCACTGGCCAACCGAACCGGGAGCGCGATGGAAGTGCGAGCCATGGCCGCCGGGGCCGCCATGATGACCGTAGCGCTTCATAACGCCAGCAAAACCCTTACCCTTAGACGTACCCATGACGTCGACCTTCTTGGTCTCACCGAAGGCCGCAACCGTCTGCTCGTCGCCAACTTTATACTCGCTGGCATCATCAACGCGAACCTCGCGCAGGTAGCGCACCGCATCGGCACCTTGCTTTGCAAAGTGGCCCTTCATGGGACGGTTAACTTTTTTCTCTTTGATGGCGCCGAAGCCCATCTGTACGGCCTCGTAGCCATCGGTCGCCTTGGTTTTAACCTGGCAAACCTTGTTCGGCTCAGCCTGGATCACCGTGACGGGGATAACACGGTCGTCCTCGCCAAAGATCTGGGTCATGCCGATTTTCTTACCGTAGATAGCATTAATCATGGTAGCAGACCCCCTTTACAGCTTAATTTCGATGTCGACACCGGCGGGGAGGTCGAGACGCATCAAGGAGTCAACCGTGTTAGGGGTCGGCTCAAGGATGTCGATGAGGCGCTTATGCGTGCGCATCTCGAACTGCTCGCGAGAATCTTTGTCGACGTGCGGACCGCGGACGACGCAGTATAAGTTGCGCTCCGTCGGCAGCGGAATCGGACCGGACACTTTGGCACCCGTCTTCTGCGCGGTATCGACAATGAGCTTCGTGGACTGGTCCACGATCTCATGATCGTACCCCTTCAAGCGGATGCGAATCTTCTGATTAGCCACTTACCTTACCTCCGTTATTCAGGTCGCGCGCGCTTACGCGTTCCCGCCGGCCTTGCTGACAATTTCCTCTGCCACGTTCTTTGGCACGGCCTCGTACGAATCAAACTGCATCGTATACGAAGCACGACCCTGCGTCGTGGAACGCAGGTCGGTAGCATAGCCGAACATCTCGGACAGCGGGACCTTCGCCTTAATGGTTTTCGCGTTACCGCGATCGCCCATGCCCTGGATCTGGCCACGACGACTAGACAGGTTGCCCATAACGTCACCCATGTACTCCTCAGGAGTCTCAACCTCAACGGCCATCATCGGCTCAAGGATAACCGAGCCACCCTTCTTCAGTGCGTCTTTGATAGCCATAGAACCGGCCACCTTAAACGCCGCTTCAGAAGAGTCAACCTCATGATAGGAGCCATCAACGAGCTCAACACGCACATCCACAACCGGGTATCCCGCCAAAACGCCCGAATTCAGCGCTTCTTGGATGCCACGATCGATAGGCGTGACGTATTCCTTAGGTACAGAACCGCCCACAGTCTTGTTCTCGAACACATAGCCCTTGCCAGCCTCTTCCTGCGGATACATATTAATAACCGCATGGCCGTACTGACCACGACCGCCGGACTGACGCACAAACTTACCTTCGGCACCCAAAACCGGCTTAGTAGCCGTCTCGCGGTAGGCCACCTGCGGTTTACCGACGTTAGCTTCAACCTTAAACTCGCGAAGCAGACGGTCAACAATAATCTCGAGGTGCAACTCACCCATACCAGCGATGATGGTCTGACCTGTTTCCTGATTGGTGGACACACGGAACGTCGGGTCTTCCTCGGCGAGCTTCTGCAGCGCCACACCCATCTTGTCCTGCTCGGCCTTCGTCTTCGGCTCAACAGCGATGTCGATAACCGGATCGGCGAATTCCATGGACTCGAGGATAATGGGGTTCTTCTCGTCGCAGAGCGTGTCGCCAGTGGACGTGTCTTTTAGGCCCACGACAGCAACGATGTCGCCCGCGGCACAGCCATCGATATCAACACGCTGATTCGAATGCATCTGCAGCAAACGTCCGATACGCTCTTTCTTGTCCTTGCTGGCGTTGAGCACATACGAACCGGAGTCGAGTCGGCCCGAGTACACGCGCAGATAGGTAAGCTTACCCACGAACGGATCCGTCATAATTTTGAAAGCCAGGGAAGAGAACGGCGCCTTCAAATCGGAGGGACGCTCGTCTTCTTCGCCCGTGTTGGGGTTGATACCCTTGATGGCGGGAACATCGGTCGGCGCAGGCATATAATCCACGACAGCGTCGAGCAGTTCCTGCACACCCTTGTTTTTGTAGGATGAGCCTACAAACACCGGGTGAATCTTGCAATCAATAGTACCTTTGCGGATGGCGGCCTTAAATTCGTCGACCGTCACCTCTTCCTCCATAAGCACTTTCTCCATGAGGGCATCATCGCAATCGGCAGCAGCCTCAAGCAGCTCCTGGCGGCGCAGCTCAGCCTCCTCAGCGAACTCGGCCGGGATAGCATCCATAACCTCGGGGTAGGTCATGCCCTTGTCGTCGGCCTTGAAGTCCCATGCCTCCATGGTTACGAGGTCAATAACGCCCCAGAAGTTGTCCTCGGCACCCATGGGCATCTGCGCGGCGATAGCCGGCGCACCCAAGCGGTCTCTCATGGTTTCAATGGCGTGGAAGAAGTCCGCACCAACGCGGTCGTACTTATTGATGTAAGCGATGCGAGGCACGCCGTAGCGGCTAGCCTGACGCCACACCGTCTCAGACTGCGGCTGCACACCAGCAACAGCGTCGAACACCGCAACGGCACCGTCAAGTACGCGAAGCGAGCGCTCAACCTCAGCAGTAAAGTCAACGTGGCCGGGCGTGTCGATAATCTGAAAACGATATTCTTTACCGTTTTCAGCACCACCGGGATACTTCCAGAAGCACGTGGTAGCAGCGGCGGTAATGGTTACGCCACGCTCTTGCTCCTGCACCATCCAGTCCATCGTTGCGGCACCGTCGTGCACTTCGCCGATCTTGTGGGTCTTGCCCGTGTAGTAAAGGATGCGCTCGGTCGTTGTCGTTTTGCCCGCATCAATGTGGGCCATAATACCGATATTGCGCGTATCTTGTAAACTCAGTTTAGCCATGTAAGCTCCACACCTTCCTCTAGAAGCGGTAGTGCGAGAATGCGCGGTTGGACTCTGCCATCTTATACAAATCCTCACGCTTCTTAACCGAGGCACCCGCGTTCTCGGAGGCATCCATAATCTCAGCGGCAAGGCGCTCTTTCATGGTGTGCTCCTTGCGCTTACGCGAGAAATCAACCATCCAGCGGATGGCTAACGTAGTAGCACGACGGGAGTTAACTTCCATCGGCACCTGATAGGTGGCACCGCCAACGCGCTTCGGCTTTACCTCGAGGGTTGGGCGAACGTTGTCCATGGCCTTCTTGAACACAGCCAGCGGATCGCCGCCGGTCTTCTGTTCAACGATGGCAAATGCGCCGTAAACGATGTTCTCGGCGGTGGCTTTCTTGCCGTCAAGCAGGATCTTGTTGATCAGCTGCGTGACAAGGCGGTTGTTGTACTGTGCGTCCGGTTGTACTTCACGGCGGACGGCTGCTGCACGACGCGGCATGTATTACTCCTTCATGTTCCTGCGCGCTTCGAGACGGCTTTCAATCCGTCCATTAGGCCCCGCGATCATCCCCCTTTGGGCGATTGCGGTTTCGCGGCCCGCGCGTCTTAGTGGTTGACTATTTAGGGCGCTTGGTACCGTAGCGGCTACGAGCCTGACGACGGCTGTCAACAGCCGAGCAGTCCAAAGCAGCGCGGATAACCTTATAGCGCACACCGGGGAGGTCCTTTACACGACCACCGCGGATAAGCACCATCGAGTGCTCCTGCAGGTTGTGACCAATGCCCGGGATATAGGCGGTCACTTCCATGCCGTTTACCAGACGTACACGGCAAACCTTACGAAGAGCCGAGTTCGGTTTCTTCGGCGTCGTCGTGTACACGCGGGTGCATACGCCACGCTTCTGCGGGTTGCCCTTCAGAGCCGGCGTCTTCTTCTTGTCGACCGACTGGTGGCGGCCCTTGCGGACCAACTGGTTAATAGTAGGCAAAGCTTCTCTCCTTCTACCTCTTGCTTCGATTACCTATATATAGATAGACAATCGCCTTTTGCATACGCTTCCCTGTGCGTTCAGCTGGTACGCACATGAAAACTTGACGCCCATAAAAGGCGCGATCGAGAACTCTACCACCGGCCATCAGGCTTGTCAAACGCCACGCACCCGGGAGTATCTATTATCACAGGATCATGTTCATGCTGATGGAAGAGGCTATTTTCTCAAGTTCCTCACAGAATACGATATTTTCAGCACATTATTTATAGGAAGGGTTTCGGACGAGTGGCCTCTAGCAAGCGTATGGCTTCTTGCACTGAAACCGTTGCCACAAGGCTATGGCAGCAGAATCGCTCGTCACTGGTCACCAAGTAGTCTGCGTCTGCGCGTCGAACAGCAGACGCGATGAAGTTATCTTCGAAATCTTCGTGAATCGACCGATAGACTATCGATTGCAGCGCCTCACCCCTTCCCATCGGCACGACCTGGGATACGTCGAGCATAACTCTCAAACAGGACCATGCTGTCTCGGTCGCAGCAGCCGAAAGAGACTCGGTAATGGTGATACCTTCCGCACGGAGCGAACGTTTCAACTGCAAAGGTATCAGATAGAAAACATCTTTAAGAGTGGTCGATGCCGCATAAAGCACGACATCTTTCCGAACAAACGCTTCCGCTAATAGCTCCTTTGTACGACCATGGCTTTCGCCACGGTCAAGAAAGTAATCAAGCCACACATTGGTATCCAGAAGAAGCTTCATAAAAACATCGCTCATCGAGACATCATCTCGTTGAGCATCTCCTCATACATTTCCTCACTCAGTTCTTTATAGGGCGTTCTTTCGAGAGCAGTCGGCACCGCGAGGCCGTGATCTTTGAAGAAATTCTCCCAAATGTGCGAACCTTCTTCGACAAGAGCGAGCCCGCGCTGGCGCTCAGCGTCTTCCTCTGCATCGGTAGTACTTCGCTTGCGCAGAGGCACAGGAAGATCGCCCGTCTCGTCGACGTATTCCCAAACGGCGCGCACCACTTGGGAGGGCGTGAAACCTTTGCGGGCGATAACCTCGTCGCCCCGTTGCTTGAGATCGCTGTCTATTCTTATGTTCATCTGAACCGCCGTCATAGTACCTCCATCCTAAAAAGTCAAAGGGTGCTATACAGTATAGCACCCTTTGATGGAGGGAGTCATCAAGCCGTACGGAACCTATTGTGCTATGCGTCCGCTTTAGTGTCGGCGTACTAGCTAGTGTCTGCCTGCTGTCTCATTGTCGTACCGCCTTGCACGACTCTACTTGGCCCCTTCGGCAACGAGAGCCTCTACAAGACGGGCTGAATTCTCCAGATCGACAACAGCAATATACTCATCAAGCGAATGGAAGTTTGACATACCAACGCTAAGCGTAACGGGACGCACGCCACAAGCGGCGAGCACGTTGGCATCGGCACCACCGCCAGAGTGATGGAAATGCGGCTCGAGACCAGCAGACGCAACCGCGCGAACGATAGCTTGAACAAGGGGGTCATGCTCATCGTAAAGTACAGCGTCATAGCTCTTTTCCCACTCGATATCCACCGAGCCACCAAAGCGCGCGGCTGCCGCTTCAAGAGCAGCCGCCATGGCATCACGCTGAGCATTGATGCGATCCGTATAAAGCGAACGACACTCCCCCGCAAGCATGCAGGTATCGGGCACGACATTTGTCTCGCGACCACCTTCAATGATGCCAATGTTTGCCGTAGTGGCCTCATCTAAGCGTCCCAAAGGCATAGCTTCAATAGCTGCAGCCGCCATACGAATAGCCGAAATACCCGCTTCAGGAACAACGCCCGCATGCGATGCGCGGCCATGGAATACCGCCTGCATAGCATAGTGGCAAGGAGCACCAGTGATAATGGTTCCGGGGGCTCCGTCAGCATCGAGCACGTAACAAGGAGCACCCACGGGCAGCTCATCAACCCCCAGAGCGCTAGACCCCAACAGGTGCAACTCTTCGCAGGTGGTCAGCAGTACCGTGACATCTGGGCGCGGCAACCCCGCCTCGAGGACTGAGCGTACCCCCTCGAAAATAGCTGCCACCCCTGCTTTATCGTCGGCTCCCAGAATGGTGTCACCAACCGAGCGCACAACACCGTCCACTACAATAGGCTCGACACCCACGCACGGCTCAACGGTATCCATATGGGCCGACAATACGATATGCCCTGTAGTCGTGCCAGGAAGATACGCGATAAGATTTCCGGTGTCAGAACCTGTTTGCTTAGCCGAATCGTCAAAACGCACCGAGAAACCCAGGCTACGCAACTCCTCGGCACACCGTAGCGCCATCGCGCCTTCACTGCGCGAAGGACTCTCAATGCGAACGAGGTCGCAGAATAAATCGAGTAGACGTGTCGGGTTCATGCTAAGCTCCAAGAATCTTAGCAGCTACTTGCTTTTTGCGACTCAAAACGCCGGGCATCCACACGCCACCAGGGATGCATTCGATGTCGAACACACGATTGACTAATTCGCAGTCACCCTCACAAAGGAACTGACTACCTTCAGCAATAATATCGGTAACCATAAGCAACACAAACTGATAGCCATGCTGCTCACGCAGGTTACGCATAAACTCGCGAGCTTCGTCCTCACGCTCTAAGGCTGCCGCAAGATCCACCGTCTCGTGCTGGGCAATAAGCACCGTAGCTTCGCCCGTCTGGAACTCCTTTGAGTCAGCGCACACGAACTCTTTGATAGGCATAGTACCTTCGCCTCCGCGCTGTTTGAACACCGCAAGGCCGAACTCCGTGGGATCGACCCCCATCTGAGCGGACAGCTTCTCCACGAGAGCGCGATCGGTGGCGGTAGCCGTGGGTGACTTCAGAATAACGGTGTCGGTAAGGATGGCCGACAAAAGCACCTTGGCAATGGACGTAGGCATTTCCACGTCATTACGCTCGAATTCCAGCGTAACAATGGATGCCGTGGAGCCCAAAGGCAGATTCAAAAACATGATGGGGCTCGCGGTGGTCATACCTCCGATGCGGTGATGGTCGATAATTTCAACAACCTCCGCGTCTTCAATACCATCGACCGCCTGACGTACCTCGTTGTGATCTACCAGCACCACGCGCTGCTTCGGCGCATCGCTTTTGGTAAACACATTCTCAACAAGACGAGGCTCCTCAATGCCGACACTCTCAAGCACCCAGGAGCTCTCCGGCGGCAGCGGGCCAAGACGAACCGGTTCGTATGCTTCCGGCTCTCCGTCGCCAGCGTCACGACGCGCCAGCTCATTTTTCAGATACGCGTATCCGACTGCTGCGCTGATGGAATCGTTGTCGGGATTCTTGTGTCCAACGACGATGATGGGCTCGGCCATGGTGCTCGCTCCTTCGCATTGATGCCCCGCGCAGGGCACGTTTGCTTTCTTTATAGATGGTTGGGTTCCCTCGCCAACAGGCTCATGCCTGCAACGATAACGCGACCAGTATAGCGCTGGTACAACAACCGATGCGCTTCCACAGCTGTTTAGCCGTCGAAAATCTCATAAACGCACGGTGGAAGGGGCCGCAAGCATGCGCTACGATAGCACCACCTTAAGAACTAAGCGGCACCTGCCTCGAAAGGAAACGCATGGAAACGCTCGGTTTGACCGACATCATTGGCCCCATCATGGTGGGCCCCTCAAGTTCTCATACAGCAGGCGCTCTACGTATTGCTCGCATGGCAAAAAGCCTCTTAGCCGCTCCGCCGTCACAGGTGACCTTTACACTGTACGGGTCGCTTGCCTGCACGCAATCGGGACACGGCACCGACAAAGCGCTCGTAGCCGGACTCCTCGGAATGGCCCCCGACGATCTAGGCATCCGCAATTCTTTCGAGCGAGCCCATGAAACTGGCTTACGTTTCACGTTTATAGGCAATCCAGACAAAGCAGTAGATCACCCCAACACCGTAGATTTGTTTATTGAAGATAAGCAGGGCAATACCTTAGAGGTGCGTGGCGTCAGTATTGGTGGAGGCGCTGCTGTTATCAAACGCATTGATGGCATCGAGGTAGATATAACCGGCGAACACACGAGCTTAGTGGTACGTCAGCGAGACGAAACGGGTGTACTAGCCCATATCGCTGGTTGTGTATCGGAATACGAAGTAAACATTGGCACCGCACGAATGTTTCGCACGCGACGCGGATCGGGAGCATACACGGTGCTCGAAGTAGATGGGACACTCCCTCGCGCGGTGAAGGAATGCATTGAACGGCATCCGGCCGTGCATGACGTGCGCATCGTGCCAGCAGACAGCCCCACAGGCAAACTCATGGACCCCCATCCTCCATCGGCTGAAGAAGCCGAACGACGCTTCTCAACATGCGATTTTACTACCGGTGCCGAACTGCTTGCACGCTGCAACGAACAGAAGGGCTCTCTTGCCGATGTATTCTTGGCGCGAGAAGAAGCGCTCGATGCGTTGGACGGATGTCGCTGCGATGCTTACACCTATGTCAACCGGGCTTTAGCTGTTATGCGAGCTTCGGCAACCGAACCCTTGCGTGAACCCGTACTGTCAATGGGAGGTCTTATTGGCGGCGAAGCGCGCAAAGTGCACGCCGCCCGCGAACAGGGAACTTCTGTCGTCGACAAACTTACGGGACGCGCGATGGAGTTTGCTCTTGCCGTATTAGAAACGAATGCCTCAATGGGTCGTATTGTAGCCGCGCCCACCGCAGGCTCATCGGGTGTCGTGCCCGGTGTACTATTGGCTTTAGAAGAAGAGCGGGGTTACGACACCAAGGTACTGCAAAAGGGTTTGTTGGCAGCAGCTGCAGTAGGTTACCTCATCGCGCGCAATGCTACGGTTTCGGGTGCGGAAGGTGGCTGTCAGGCCGAAATTGGATCGGCGGCTGCTATGGCAGCCGCCGCAACGGTAGAAATGGCTGGAGGTTCGCCCACCCAGGCGCTATCCGCAGCAAGCAACGCATTAACATCGCTTATGGGTCTCGTATGCGACCCTATTGGAGGACTAGTTGAAATTCCCTGTCAAAAGCGAAACGCCACCGCAGCCGCTACAGCTTTGGTTTGCGCGCAAATTGCGCTGGCAGATATCGATAATATCGTAAACTTTGACGAAACGGTGGCTGCGATGGATGCCGTTGGGCGCTCTTTACCCTTTGAGTTGCGAGAAAGTGCACTTGGCGGCATTGCTGTTGCCCCTAGTGCTTGTGCGTGGTGTGCGGGGCGGGCGTAGAGCATTCGCCCCGGATACCGCAACGATTATTTTCTCAATACTATTCTGAAAAATCTGACTTCGTACCGAGCGGCACACAAACACGAACTTGACAAACCCGCAGTTCGTTACTAGGTTGCTCCTCTTTTCCTTTGCGGCATGGGTTGTAACACACCTCGCCGCAAATCGTGCATGCAACTGGTTCAGGACGAGCTAAATCGGTCAAATCAAAGCCGCATTTGGTACACGGATTAACCTTATTAAAATGTTCAAGATCGATCGCATTGAACATTCCGCATTCCGGACACTTGACCGGACGCTTACGCGGCGGCCTACAGCCGCCGCAAATGGGGTTGCACGACCAGCACATCCCTTGCCACTCCCTTCGGATACTTCATACGACAATGTCGAGGAGAGGGCAACCCCCACCTCGACATTGCGAGAATAAGCAAAACTTATCGGAAATCGTCTCCCTGATCGCCGCCCAGCAGCTTCGTCTGTTCTTGCAGATGCTTCGCTTTTTCAGCAGCAGAAACAAAGTCTTCAGGAGCTTCCATCACCTCGAGCAATTCCACCTCAAAGGTAAGACTTTTACCCGCAAGCGGATGATTAAGATCGAATAAAGCAACGTTTTCCTCAATTCCGAGAACCGTCGCAGGCATGGGCGCACCATCTTCGCTACTTGATAACCAAATTCGTCTCCCCACTTCAATATTATCCACGGGAATTTGCTCAATCGGAATCCTCGTCGTATGTCCTTCGAGATACTCGCCATAGGCTCCATACTCATCGACAACGAACGTCTTTTTTTCACCTGCCTCAGACATCTCCAAAATGGCCTTCTCGAAGCCATCGATAGTCATATCCATTCCTGTTTGGAACTTCATAGGTTCCTCTTTTGTGGCATAGCCAAAAACTGTACCATCGTCGAGTTTGCCCGTATACGCAAGGGTTATGATAGAACCAAGCTGCATCGTTGATCTCCTTTGTTTCAAGCTAACTGAGCTTCAGGCTAACTAAGGGAGTACGCAAGCTGCCTTTCAGAAAAAACCAGACGCACTCGCCTTGCAGGGAAAAGACTAGGCAACCTGCCAAGGTGCGCCCGCAGGGTTCAACTTGCGGCGAGTAGAAAGTTCGTCAGCAAACATAATGCAATAACGCAACCCCTTTAGCGTAACGTATAAACAAGCAATCTCGTGCCGGGTACCATGATTAAACACCTGATACGTTAGGTATTCGCGCTCGATCATTTGCTCGTACAGGGGGTTTCCCTTCACCTTACTCAGTAACAGATTTGTCGACTCTCGACCCAATTCATCTTGCTTCAAAGAAATGTTGTACAGGATAATCTCCTGTTCAGGAGTCAAGCGGCCCCATTGCTCCACTTCAGCTAAGATCTCTTCTTCAGTTGCCATAAAGCCTCGTCTCCTTATGCTCGGATTTTAATTCTTACACCTTGCACTTGCCCCTGATCGACTTAGCATCGTGCATTGCCTGCAAACCTTGCTTCTAAGCAAATTTTGCAGGAAATGCCTATCGTCGCATGGGGGAGGCATGCCCCACAAGAACAAGCCTCCCCTTTTTTACCAACCACACTAATTAGACGCCAGCATAACCCTTTGAGGGATCGCTGCTACCAACACCATTGCCGGTATCGCCAGCCTCGTTGCCGGTACGCTTCGTGGAAGTATAGCCACCCCATGCACGGGCGATGTACTTATCTTTCACGAAGAAAATCTGCGCCTTCATGAGGTGAGCCTTAGTCAGGCCGAACTCAGCTAGGGCTTCGTCCTGGCTCTTACCCTCAGCCAGAAGATCATTCAGCTTGGCAGCGCCCTCGGGAGCGTCGAGCGCCAAAAACTCGTCTTCGGTCATTGCACCCTCCTTTGTCGGTCTTTAACACGGTATCGTTGCAACCGACCGGCAAGCCAAACGGCCACAACGATTCTTCAACAGAATGTTGCGGCTACCTATTAACAGATCAAGCAGCCGCAACAAGAACAACAAGTGCTTACAGCTGGAACAGCACCATCGGACGATCAAACTCAGCCATCTTGGCGGTCATATCCTCCAGCGTACCGTAGTACATAGACGCAGATTCCTCTACCTGAACAGCCAAGGGACGCTGTCCGGCTTTGTCTCCGCCCGTTCCCCAGTGCTCAGAGAAAATAGACGTCGGGCAGGGAATATAGAACCATTCCCACGAATCGCCGTCAGCACTATCGCCCTTCTTGAAAGGACCGACCTCAACCTCTTTGATGCCAAACTGATCGAGAGGAAGGCCCAGCTCTTCTTTGCAGGCGATCTCTGCAGCATGGTTGCCCGAGAAGTAGGTGTAATCAACCAGCAAAGCGTACTTCTGATCTGCCATTTTCGTCACTTCCTTATCTGTTAGTCTTGGTCCAGGCTACGGACGCGACGGACGTTGCACATGACACCCTTATAGGGGGCACCAAAACCGAGCTTGCCAACGTTGAAGTGCGGCACCAGGCTGTTGAAGTTAGACTTCCACACACCAAACAGGTTAGGCTCTTCGCCATCCTGCTCGGGGAACCACCAGCCGTGAGCGCAATTCAGAATTCCGGGCTTCATGATCGGCGTAACCTCGGCCTTAAAGCGTGCCTCGCCGAACATGTTGTAAACCTCGCACCAGTCGCCGTCGGTGATACCATAAGCCTTAGCGGTTTCTGGGTTGATTTGCACCCAAGGCCACGGATCGATCTGGCGCAGGGACGGCACATGACGATGCTCAGAATGGAACGAGCTGTAACGACGCGAACCTGAAGTGGTAATTAGCGGATACTGACCAGCAAAGTCAGGCTTGCTAATTTGGCTGTAGTTCGGCTCCTCGTAGTAAGGCAGCGGATCCTCGCCCCAAGATTCATAAAGGATCGAGTAAGCTTCGATTTGACCGGTAATCGTGTTGAAGCCAGGTTCGCCGTCGAAGCGGAGTAGACCCTTCTCGTACTTCTCGTACTCGAAGCCATGTGCGCCAGGCTGGTAGAGACCCAGTTCCTGGAACGTCTTCCAGTCGAAGCCAAGCTCCTTCAGCTGGTCGCTATAGAAGTCTTCAACCGCCACTGCCAGAGCGTCAAGATCAAGCGACTTGCCGTCGGCCGGCTTGTACCACGGCCACCAAGACGGGTTGAGGCGCTGGCCGAACATGAGACAGATCTCGACGTCGGACTTGCACTCGCCCACTGTCAAAGCCTTGTTCATGGGGCCCATGAACACGGTGTTGCGACCATAGTGTGTCAGTACGATGCCGTTGTGCTCTGCCCACGTGGCCATCGGCAGGAAGTAGTCGCCCACAGCCATAGCCGTCGGAGTCATGGTGAGGTCCTGTACCACAACGAACTCGAGCTTCTGAAGCGCCTTATGCCAACGCTTCGGCTGAGCTGAGCAGGTGGGGGTAAGGAAGTTGGAGCTGTTGAACCAGCCCATCTTCAGCGCATAGGGTTGATCGGTCTCCATGGTGTTTAGCGTCTCATCGGGCTGCGTCGTAGCCATACCCGTAGACAAACCTGGCCATGCAGCAGCACCAATGCGCTTCTCCCAAACCGAGTCGTCCATAGCGCCACGCTGCTCCATACGCCATTTACCCAGAAGAGCAGACGGAGGACCAAGGGTCAAGCCGCCGGGACGGTCGATAGAGCCAGCAAGGGCAGCCAAGACGATAAACGCCTGCGAAAGCTGAACACCGTTCTTGTTCTGATCGAACGCAAGACCCCATGCCCAACCAATCGGGCGCTCGGTACCAATGATATGAGCAACACGCTTAATATCCTCAGCTGCAACGCCAGTAATCTCGGCAACCTTGTCGACAGGATACTCAGCGGCACGGGCCTTCATTTCGTCAAGACCATAGATCCACTTCTCAGCAAACTCCTGGTCGTACTCGCCCGATTCAAACATCAAGTTCATAATGGCAAGGGCAAGCGCGGTGTCGGTCTGCGGACGAACCTGAAGGTTGATGTTGCCGTCGTGAGCACCGATCCACGTAATGCGGGGGTCAACGGAGATAATTTTGGTGCCAAGCTTCATAAGGTCAACCAAGCAGTGACCAAAGAAACCGTCGCCATTGGAAGGTAGCGGCTCTTTACCCCAAAGAACAATCCACTTAGGTACGGTGTAAGCAGGATCTTGGTAGCTGCCCGGCAGGTGGCCAGCGTAGTCCATCTCAGGATAACCAGCACCTAATACATAGTCAGAGATGGAGCAACGGGGGCCGTAGCAAGACCAGCCTGACTGCGTGTAGCAACAGTTAGGCGACTGCAACACAGAGAAGGTTAGTGCATAGTAGAAGATGCACGCCTCACGACCGGTGCCACCAAAGCACACGATAGACTCAGGGCCATAGGTATCCTGGAAATAATGCACCTTTTCGGCGATCGTATCCAGCGCCTCGTCCCACGTTGTGCGCACCCACTTATCTTTTCCGCGATCCTCATACGCGCGCTTCATCGGATAGATGATACGCTCCGGCGCATAGGTGTACTCGCGCAACGCAAGGTTCATCGCGTTAACACGACCCGTGGTAATTGGGTTGTCGTCATCGCCCTCGACGCGGATGAGTTCACCATCCTTCGTCACAACCTTAACGCCGTATCCTACCGGGTGGCTTCCCGGAGGCGACCACGTGTTGCTGCGGGTTACGACAGTCCCGTCTTCCATCACGGTTTGCCATTGTTTGCCGTATGCCATGTTCTCCTTCTTTCTACACTCTCGCTCGTGTACGGTAGAACTTAAATCAGCGCTTGTCATCGCGCGTGATCCCTTACAAACCCCTCCGCCCCGGCAAAAACGCCCGCCCCCTCGCGGGCGCCGGGAGCTTACGCTTAAGCGCTCGGAGGCTTCGGTGCCGCAGGTGCCGCAGGGGCACCCGGAGCCTTCGGGGCACCGGGAGCAGCAGGTGCCGCAGGGGCACCGGGAGCTGCGTTCGGTAGCGGCTTCGTGCCATCGATGTACGGCGTGAAGTCACACTTACAAAACGGGCAGTTCTTCAGGTTAACGCCGGCCATCATCTGGATGGTCTTGCCGCACTCGGGGCATTTGTTCATGCCTGAGCCGGCGGAAGCATCAGCTGGTCTGAAACACATAAAGGGGGCCTCCATTCAAATCCTCGGTCGATTGCGACAGTCGCTCGTTTCTCAACAACTTCGCCCCGACCCTCTCGCGGTATGTCATATACTTAGTGGGTCCCGCATATCGAAAGCACCACTAGAAGCTGACAGACTCTAGCTTAGAGACCCGCACGGAGGAGACATCGAATCACAAGGACAATTTTGCTCGTCAACCTATCGTCCTACAGGGTTGATTTTCGTCCTACTCCAGGGTTGTTAAAGAGTAAAACACCTGTTCATATGCCTCATTTACAATTCGTTCAACTTTAGGATTCTAGCGCCCGAATGTTATAATCTTCTCGTACAAAAATATGCTCGTATTCGTGCAAAACACCCTTTTATAGGAGAACCATCATGAAGAACAACCGAGTATACTTTCCGAAAGATGCCCTAGCACGCCACGAAGACTTTGATGTCTGGTATGCGGATGGAGAAACGTTTCTTAGCATCAAGAGCACGTGGTCAAAAGAGCGTGACAAAGTAATCATATTTGGTCGCATGGGTGGCGAAATGGGCTGCATCAAGCCCGATGCAAAAGCATTAACCTATTACTTAAAGTTAGAACGATGGGAATATGTTTTTCATACTCTGCACCTTTTCAAACATTACTATGTAAATGGGATGAAATGGCAGATAGATGGTAGCTTACGTAACCCGCCTTTCGACTTCGTCAATGAAGAAGACTTGCACAAAGATGCCCACGTACAGCTTGTTGACTTCAAAAACCGAGGTGAGTGTTACGAAATTAAGGTTAAAGATGTAGCAAAACTACGCATTGCTACTGCCGCAGTCATCGCCATGGGAATCAAAGAGGAATACCTTGGCTTGAGCGAAGGCCTTCGAGACGAAAACGCTTCAAAGTTGCAGAAAGCAAAAAAGTGGCTCATAGCTGACAAGGGTATTGCTTATGAGGATTTACCTTCTCTTGAAGAAAAGGTAACTATCAACGCACAGTAGAGCACGACTCGCTCACAGGACGGCTCCAGGCCCTGTGAGCGAACTTTTAAGACGCTAGAACCCCCTACGATAAGCAGCACGCGTAAGCAACATACCCGCTGCCCCCTAGATCAGCTTCGCGGCAAAGTTGGCACCCAGGTATATGTCCGGCTTATAGACTGAGGACAAAAAGAAACTCCCCGCATACCAGGGAGTTTCTTTTTGTCCTATGAGTGGAGCTGCCTTGCTTTTCGGACAGCACCCACGCTGAAGTGTTAGGGTTGTTTACTTGCCCTTGGCAGCTTTTCTCTTCGCCAGCTGAGCGCCACCGAAGATGAAGAAGTACAAGAAGGGAAGCAGCAAGCCCACTGCCATAAGTGGCAATGCGTAGGGCTGTTTCGACCAGCTGGGAACAACCAGCGGGCATACGATACAAAGAATAGCAAGAATAGCCACAATCACCAGCATAATAATAAGCCGCATGTTGCCATCTTCCTCAGAGGCATTAAGCTTCTCCTCTTCGGCCGCAAGCTGATCCATACTCTTACCAGCCGTCTCCTTCACGAACAGTACCGTACAAATAAACCCAAGTGCGAAAGGAACGATAAGCACGAGCACAACCATACTCCAATTAGGAGCGCCCGCAGCAGTCTGGAAGAGCGCCATGCCAGCAATGCCACCTAGCACGATTGACGAGGCAGAACCACCAAAACGAGCAAATGCCTGACACCATGACGTACCGGTATTGCGGATAGCCGTAGGATAGCTTTCCGGCATCAACGGTTGTACTGCCGTAATAGCGTAATTCAGAGCGAAGCCGAACAGCAGCATGAGCGCAATGCAGATTCCCATGTTATTCGGAACGACAAAGAGAGAACACAGGATAATAGCCACGATGCAGAATAGCCACGAACCAGCCAGGTTGCGCTTGCGACCCACCTTGTCAGACACGAAGCCAACCGTAATATTCGAGGCGATAGCAGCCACGTTGTTCCACGTTTGAAGCGCTACGCTGTCGGCTTGAGAATAGCCAAGACCCACGAACCACGAGGGAATCCAAGCATTCATGCCATACACACAGAATTGACCAACGAAGTAAGCAGACCAAATAGCACAGGTAGCCACGATGAATTTACTTGAGAACAGTACCGTGGGACCAGTCTTGGCAGGCTTTGGTGGCACGATAAGAAGTGCAGGATCGTACTCATGCGACGTGTGACGCGTAGCTTGCTCGATCTGCGTAAGACGCTTGCATGCCATAGCCTTGTTACCAGAATTGGCATACCAATGGGGTGTCTCGTGCATGGTGAAAATAAGCACAATACCGTAGATCAGCGGAATGCCGCCAATTAGGTAGCAAAGACGCCAGTTCGCAAACATAGTTGCTGTGCCACCGTCAGCTGTAACGTAGTTGACCTGATTGGTAAACTCGCCAAGAAGCGGAGTAGCTGCGTTACAGATAGGATTAGCAATAAGACCAGCCAATACCCAGCCCACAACCATGAATGCCATGCCGAACGTTACGAACACACCACGTTGCTTGGACGGCATGCTCTCCGAAAACACCGTCGTTACTACAGGAATACACGAACCAACGCCAAAACCAGCAATTAAACGGAATGCTGCAAAGAACGCAAGATCATTAGCGAAAGCCTGCGGCAGGGTAAACAAGCCGTAGAACATAACAGCAGCAATAAGTGTCTTTTTACGACCAATTTTGTCGGACATAATACCACCGACAGCACCACCGATAACCATACCGAGCAGGCCCCATGTAGTCAACGAACCCATGAGAGCGCCTGGGTTTCCATTGTCGGGCCAAAACGTATGGGCCACGAACAAATTGGTTGAATTGACAATCATGAAGTCATAACCGTCGAATATCATGGCGAACGCGAGAAGGATGAATACCACCCACGTATGCGAACTAATGCCTATTTTGTCGATAACCTCTGAGACCGTGAACTCTTTTTTATCCATCAGTCCCCCCTTCAGGGTAAACTCGTGTCATTGGAAGCAAGCTTCAATTGTGCGAACTGAACTGCTTACCAATCTACTTTGGTTTTGCTTCCCCTCTGCGCAGTAGCAAGACCGAAGACCGCACGGTAGTTCTAGGAAATTACAGACGCTTCAGTATTGCAGAAATAACCGAAGCTTCCATAGTTTCGAAAGCCGCCCCTGAACGTCTTCCGCAAACCTGCTCCGAAAACCGTGCTGCAGTCGGAAGAAACGACCGCGCTCCTTCCTCCTTTCTTGATTCTTTTCCGTCAATCCCTCTCGTCCCTCGCACGAAGATTGCTTTAAGACAAGCTACACCGCACAAGAAACGCGCAATTCGAAGAGTACGGAATACCCGCTCGACGGTCATCGTCTCCAAGGGACGCTTTAGTAGTCAGGCATCAATCTCCGAGATCGATTTTTTAAAAAAGAGAACCACAACTCGGGACGGCCGAGACCCGTTGAATGTTCATAGCAAAAACCATCGGCCTAAGGGGATGATTTTCGTCATCCCTATTGAAGTATCAATATTATAACACCAGATAAATAAGGTTATTTCAATTTCTCTGATGCACGTATTCGAAGTGAAAATAAACCAATTCTCCTTGACCAGAACCGGCCCACCCGGTATGGTTTCAAATTAAGGAAAAGTTACATACGTTCAAGATAAGGTCTGCTTCCTTAGTACAAAAACAGACCTTCACGATCGATAGCACGCAGTGCCGCAGTCACTTGTTGGGGAAATCGCTTGGGGTATAAAAGCCTCACAATCGGGGGAAAAGCGAGGTTCTGCTCATGGCTCTTACGTTTCCGCGCATCAGTATTGTGGTCGATGACGATCAGGGTATGGGTACCCAAGGAGAGCTCAGTACGCTCTCACTAGGGTTTGGTATACATCAGGCATGGATATATACTGCCATGTTTGGGACAACCTCTATCTTCAATATTCCATCACCGGATTTTCTCATCAACAGTCCTACACCCATGATTTCATTCGTGTTTCTCATTTCTATTGTCACGTTCGGGTTATCGCTTTTGATAGCAGGAATAACCGATCAAAAATTTCTCGAGTTTTATACCGCAAAGCGTGTGCTGCTCGCCTCCTGTTTAGTTACCTCCCTTGGAACGTTTGCTGTATTTGCCGCGGGAGCTCCCGGCGCTTTAGGCATAGCTGTTACCGTATTCTCGGGTATTTCAACCGGCGTGGGTTCAGCCCTGTTGCTGCTTTTCTGGGGCACAGCTTACTCACGAACAAGCACCGCCACTATCGTGATAAACACCTCTGTAGCTATTGTTATCGCCGTAGCCATCTATTCATTTGTGCTACATGTTATTCCCACGCCTTTTTCGGGCATCTTAACAGCCTGCCTTCCCTTACTAGAGTTGCCTCTTCTTTGGGGACTAACCCCTGTAAGCTATGCAGTACGCCACGCTATCCCTATTTTCACGGCTCTCCCGGTAAAAAAGGGACCCTTCTCCATCCGCTTGGCACTGCCCGTACTTCTCTTTGGTTTCGCCTTGGGTGCTCTACGCTCCATATCGACACAGATCATTCTTCCATCGTCGGATCTAACCACGCAATTGTTGGCCCTGTTTGCCGGGGGAGCTGCCACCATTTTGCTGATAATAACCGTCTTTTCTATCGACAAGCGAAGCCATTGGGATTTTCTCTTTAGACCGCTTATACCCTGCATTGCCATCACCTTGCTCTTCTTGCCGGCCCTCGCTTTACAAGACTCCATCCTGCCTCCCCTTATTCTGTTGAGTGGCTACATGTGTTTTGAGGCGCTCATGTGGATGTTTTTCGGCGAGATGTCGCAAGAATTTCGCCTATCTCCCATCTTCTTGTTTGGCATTGGTCGAGGCTGTCTTGCATTGGGATCTCTTGCCGGATCGCTCTCGATAGTCGACCCCACCTTCCTTGGGTCGCTCACGCCCTTTGGCGAAGCAGGTGGTGCCGTGCTCATTATGCTGGTAATGGTAGTAGCCTACGCTCTTTTACCCCGTGTTCGCGATATTAAACGTGCAGTCGGGCCGAGGCCTTCAAGCGAGGAACCTGCTATCGCATCATTCAACCGTCGAGTCGAGCAAGTTAGGTGGGAAAATCTCCATAAAGGCATGGTCGGCGACGACGCTGCAGAAGAGAACTCAAACGAAGGTGCCCCCTTGCCTCACCGAGCCACAAAGACCGCTGGAATTACACCAACCATAACAAATGCTACTTCCGGAACCATTGGCTGGGAGCAAAGCTTCTGTGGGTTCGAAGGCACTGCGCATTCAGCCCCCTCTACGACGAGTTTTATCGCGAATACAACAGAGAACAGCAGACCCTTCCGCAGCGACACGTCCGCCTCGCGAGCACCCCTCGCGGAGCCCTCGACTCTCTCAGAGGCCGAGCGCTCACGTGAAAGAGGACGGTTCCGCGCACAATGCGAAACTATCGCCGATCGCTATTTGCTTTCAAGACGGGAAACGGAAGTTATGTTCTTGCTAGCCAAAGGCCATAACGCAGCGTACATACAAGACAAGCTATGCATTTCTAAGAGCACCGCAAAAACGCACATCAGTCATATCTACCGAAAGCTGGATATTCATAACCAGCAAGAACTTTTGGGCATGGTAGAAGAAGCTCGCGACGCCTGGTAAACAACGCACTGCGGCCGCTGCATACTTAATGGCATACAGCGGCCGCAGAAACTATGCTACCTATTATCTATTATCCCATTACGATACCGGGGCAAAACCTTAAATCGATAGACTGAACAGCAATACAGCCGGGGCCGCCTTGCGTAATAAACGCAGGTCCCAGCTCAAATACACCCACCTGCGCAGCAGGAAAACGTCCCGACAGAAAGTTTGCCGCGATGCTTGCCTGCGCAAGGTTTCCCGCATGACTGACGCTAATATAGCGCCCCTCGCCTGACTCATACGAGGCGAAATCGGATGCAATTGTTTCGACAGCCTTAATAAACGAACGCGCTATTTTTCTTTTCTCAAGACGCGTTCCGTCCTCAGTTTGCACCAAAAGCGGAAACGCCTTTATCATATGCGCAAACTTTGCAGCAAGTGGGGTCAGGCGACCACCACGACGCAGATAATCAAAATCTTCTGGAATAAGATAAGAACAAGCGCTCTCCCTCATTCGCTTCAGCAAACCAACAACCTCCGCAGCGCTGCGACCCTGCGCTACCGCAGCCGTCGCCGCAAACGCAAGCGCCCGCTGCGGAATGCAAAGCGTCTGAGAGTTCACCACGTGCACCCGCTCGGGATGACGAGCCTGCTTCACGAGGCCGCATGCTACCTCATAAGCTCCGGAAAGGCCGTGCGCCATAGAAATATGAACGATCTCTTCGTCGGTATCGTACGCTTCAAGCGTCAGCCCCGGAGGAGGCGACGAGCTTTGTGGCAGGGCACCAGCGCGTACGCGCGCCAAAAAGTCTTCAGACGAAATGTCTTCGTACTCGAGGTAGGTTTCCCCCTCAATAGAAACCGTCAATGGAAGAACCGTCAGACCCCGTCGTGCCCCCTCCTCAATTGAGAACATAACGGATGAATCGGTCACGATCTTCATGGTACCTCTTTCCTTCGTTTGTGCAGCAAGCAACACAACACTGCAGGTAGGCCGCGACCTTGCGTCGCTTGATTGTCTATCATGCGGGAAAAATCGCGCATGCGCAAGAGCGTCGGCGAAAAAGGGAAGCAGGACGCGTAATAAACGAAAATCAATTTACCTTTCACACCGTATTTTCACGCAAATTGAACAATTCCTGCGTGCTTGAGATGCCGTCAGCGCTACGCTACCCTATCCACTAATTTTCACGATAGGGGCGTAATCCTTGAGGAGCTTTTTAGTTTGGCCCGTCTTGGCAAACTTCACAAAAAGGGTGTCGCCATCAACCTTGGTTACCTTACCACGACCGAACGTCTTATGATCCACCGAATCGCCTAAGGCGAACGTCATCTTCGCAGCTTCTTTCTTGCCAGCATTAGGGCGCACATAAGCCTCAGCACGACGATCGCTGCGACCAGTGGGACCAGAAGCGCTTGAGCGCCCAAACACGCGCCCCTCTCCCGCCTCAGTGCCCGAACCGGCTATGCCGCGACGACTACCACGCTTTTCCCAACCCGTACCGCTAAAGCCCGCAGAACCCACCCCTGAACTTTGGCGCAACTCAGCAGGTATCTCTTGAATGAAGCGCGACGTTGGGTTCGCCGATGTCTGGCCAAATATCTGGCGCTGCGAGGCACACGTTAGGAACAGACGCTTGCGCGCGCGAGTAATGGCTACATAGGCAAGCCGGCGTTCTTCTTCGATACCTGCCGCATCACCCACGCTATTCATGTGAGGAAACAGCGTCTCCTCCATACCACCGACGAACACACAATCAAATTCAAGGCCTTTCGAGGAATGCACCGTCATAAGCGTAACTGCATGACCGTCTTCGGTAACCGTGTCGAGATCGGTACGAAGGCGCACCCATTCAATAAAGTCGGCAAGTGAATCGCCACGCAGCACACGTACTGCGGGCTTCTCGGCATTGTCGGCTACCGACTGGTCTTCTGCTGTCGGTGCCGCATACGTAGCATCCTCATCATCATGCGTGTCAACAAACTCGTCAACTACACTCATGAATTCCTGGATGTTCTCGATACGACCGCGAGCCTCGTCGGTATTTTCCGCCTGCAACGCTGCGATAAGTCTGCTTTTATCTACGATCATCTCGATGATTTTCCGCAGTTCACCGCCATAGGTTTGAGCTTCTTTGATTAACCCCACGAACTCCGCAATAGCATTGCGAGCCGACGCGCGCAGTTCGGGGTCGACAATAGCCAGCTCGGCAGCCTCCATGAACGTCATATCCATCTCACGGCCGAACTGCTCGATGCGTTCTACTGTGGTTTTACCCACACCCCGGCGAGGCACGTTAATAACGCGCTTGGCAGCAATATCGTCGGCAGGGTTTACCACCAACGTCAAGTAGGCCATAACATCGCGAATTTCCGCGCGATCAAAAAAGCGGGTGCCACCCACGATACGGTAGGGCACGCCCGCACGCAGCAGCATATCTTCCAGCATGCGGCTTTGTGCGTTCGTACGGTAGAATACGGCCATTTGGTTGTATGACAAGCCGGAGCCGCGCTGCTTCTCTATCTCGCCAGCAATCCAGCGGCCCTCGTCACGTTCGTCGGAGGCCATATAAACGTTGATTTTCTCGCCGTCCTCGGCAGCCGTGAACAGCTTCTTTTGCTTACGATGCTGGTTATTGGCAATAACCGCATTTGCAGCCGCCAGCACGTTGCCCACGCTGCGGTAGTTTTGTTCCAGCTTTACCGTATGCGCCGAGGGGTAGTCTTGCTCAAATTCCAAAATGTTGCGCAAGTCGGCACCACGCCATGAGTAGATGGATTGATCGTCGTCGCCCACTACCATAATGTTCTGGTGAGCTGCCGCCAGAAGACCCGTGATGGAATACTGTGCATGGTTGGTGTCCTGGTACTCGTCCACCATGATGTAGCGAAAACGCTGTTGGTAGGCATGCAGCACGTCCTCATGGTTTTTCAACAAGAGAAACGAGTACAGCAGCAGATCGTCAAAGTCGAACGCATTGGCTGCCTTGAGGCGCTCCTGTAAGCGTGTATAAACCCGGGTGGCCACCTTCCCAACCGGGTCGCTTGCTTGCTTCTCGAAATCGCCGGGTACCACCAACTCATTTTTTGCCGTGGAAATGCGATTCATCAGCGCATTTACCGGGAAGCGCTTAGGATCGATGTCCAGTTCGGCCATAATTTCTTTGTATAAGCGCTTCTGGTCGTCCACATCATAGATAGTAAAATTCTTGCTGAACCCGAGCTTCTCGGCATCGGAGCGCAAGATACGCACGCACATACTATGAAATGTAGATACCCACATGCCGCGACTACGTGGTCCCACCAGGCCGTTCAAACGTTCGCGCATTTCGGCGGCCGCCTTGTTGGTAAAGGTGATGGCAAGAATTTCCCAAGGAGCAACGCCTAAGTTCTCGATCAAGTTCGCAATACGATACGTTAGAACGCGCGTCTTACCTGAGCCTGCGCCCGCCAACACAAGCAACGGCCCATCAGTGGTAACAACCGCTTCGCGCTGCGGCCCATTAAGAGTATCAATGTCGATTGGCATGTGGAAAATCCCTCTACTTTGGCGATTTCTTGTCTAGTTATAATGAGGAATAGTATTCTACCTCTTCTTTCGAAAGCGGGAGACAAGCAGCAGCGCATTCCCATATCACCAGACCAACACTAAGCAAGGCGCACAAACAGCGAGTATGACGTTGTCTGAGAAGAAGTACCGGTCTCGTAACCCAGATCATCGTCGGACCCCTGGCTGATTCGCGTGTCAACGTGTTAATTCCCAATCTGTCAGAGAAAAGACCGGGAAATGGCAAGTAATCGCCGATAGGGGGTGCGGCAGGATTCTTGGACTTGCTCAGGCAGCCAGCCCGAGCCTTCTGCGACGGCCGTCTATGGTCTCGCAGGTTACCTTCTTGCCGTCCTTTTTGAACGTCTTGAGGCGGCCGTCATTGTACCATGACATGTAGC
>JAYFOQ010000002.1:0-367303 GCA_034932485.1 Gordonibacter sp. | reverse complement strand
AGTTATTAAGGCGAAGGGCTTTTAGAGGTGCAAGGTTTTTGATCTGATACACCCAAAAACCTTGCATTCATTATAGCAAAAACTAGCATGAAATGCCACTTGAACTGGGATTATGACTTATGGAGCAGACCCTAAGTAGGGCGCACATGCGGGTGATTCGCACTTGGTTTCCCTGATGGGGCGTTTTGTTGAAGAAGCGTAAAAACAAATCGTTGTACAGAATGGTGGAGGCGGCAAGGATGGTTCCACTCGACACCGACATGGTGGCAGCCATAGCTGCTGCCAATACGAGACCGCGTACACCTATGGGCAAAAATAAAGAAACACCGGTTACGAAGGTATTTTGCGTGTTGCTTAGCTCGGGTAGTAACACTGCTACGCTCATACCGATAACGACGGTCGCGCAGGCGTACAGGATGCTGTAGGCACCCGCGCAGATGGTGCCTGTCTTCGATACTGTCTGATTTTTGGCAGTAAAGATGCGTTGCCAGATATCTTGCCCGATAATCAAGCCAGGAACGTACAGTACGAGGTAGGCAAAGCTTTTATCGAAGCCCATGTTGCCTATCGAGAGGTATGTTTCGGGAACCTTGCTTATAAGGGATTCCCATCCACCTGCCGCCGAGACGCAAAAGAATGGCGCAAGGATAAGAATACCGATGGTTTTAATTACGAACTGCACAATATCGGTCATGGTCACCGACCACATGCCTCCCAGAAGCGTATATAAGATAACAACTCCACCACCAGCCAGCATAGAGAGGGTTGGATTGAGGCCAAGTATTCCGCTTATAATGGTTCCGATGGCAATAACTTGCACAACGCTGAGGGTGAGAGTGTAGATGAGGGTGAGTACAGAACTAAATATACGTGCAGTAGGGCCATAACTGCCGCCCACCACTTCGTTAACGCTGAGGGCGCGCAGTTTAGAAAGCTTGGTGGTAACAAGGAGACCTGCCAAAATAAGGCCAATCCCAATACTTACGTTGAGCCAGATGCCCCCAAATCCAAATTTGTATCCCAGCTGGGTGCTGCCAATAGTTGACCCTCCGCCTAGAGCTAATGCTGCCATGCAACCAAAGAATAAAGGAAAAGATAACCGTCTGCCTGCTACCAGGTAATCTTCCTGCGTTTTGGTGAATTTCATGGCTATGAAGCCCACCGCTACCATAACGACAAAATACAGCGCGATGATGACGTAGTCGATCGGTGACAAAATCATACGAGCCCCTGCCTCTTTTGAAGAGTAGCGAGTGCCTGCGTTCCGCTTGTGTGATGGGCGGCTTGGAAAGAAGAATCTACTAGGGTGCAGTAAGTTCGATCTCTGTTTCACCATCACGCAAGCGGTTTAGCCTCGCGCTCTATCCTAGATTCCTCAGAGGGCAATACCTTTGTCCGGTTGAACAAAGTGGGTTACCTTCGTTTTGTAGCTCTGTACATCAAGGTTTATTCGCAAGAATTCGCCACTTCGACGAGGCGCATGAGTTCTTGTTGTGTATGAACATCCAATTTGCGGTAGATGTGCCGAATATGCGTCTTAGCTGTTCCTTCAGAAATGTAGAGTTTTTCTTGTATGTAGGCTGAGTTGTGGCCTTTGGCCAGGAAGAACATAACTTCAGTTTCCCTGCTAGAGAGGAGGTAGGTGTTAGCGACAGTTTCGCACTTCGTGCGAAAGCGACCACTGCCACCACGTTCCGATTCGCTTTCCTGCGCTTGGAGAGACGCTGCGATTAATGGAGAGCTGCCGGGGGCCACGACAGTGTTTTTCTCTTTTGCGACTTCCGAGTGTTCGGAAGTAGAGTTTCCGCTTTTCTCTAAGGTATCCGAAAGCTCTTTTGCCTTTAAAGCGGACTCCGCCGGGGCATCTAGGGTGGCGTTGTGCCTTGCATTTGGCACGGCAGTACGCGAGGGAGCAACACTCGCCTCAATGTCGCGTTCGTCGGGGAGAAGGGCGTAAGCAACAACAATTACAATGAGCACAACTATGAGTAGGCTGTTTTCTCCAAAAGGAAGCTGAGAGCCCCAGTCTGCCGCAACGATGGGTAGCAGTGATCCGGCAAGCGCAGCCAAAGCAAGAAGACCACGTCCAAGGCCATATACGAACAGCGGAGAGAGGCGGAAACGCTGGGCGAGTTCGCCGAAGAATATCCACATGAGCGCCTCGAAGCACATATAGGCGATAAGCAGCACGGCTGTGGCTAACTCGCTGTTTGGCCCCCCTGAAAAGGGTAGAAAAAATAACGCGACGGCAATAAAGGGAACAAGCGGCCTAAAGAAGCGATTCCAACGATTGGTGTCACCGATGGCAAGGATGGTAATAAGAATAAGCACCGTGGCGGTTCCGGCTGCCAAAAGCATGATGATCTGTGCTATAGCTGTTGCTGCGGGAAGGATAGATTGAATGGAGGTTTGCCGCAGCATCCCCAAGGCCAATCCGAATACGAATACGGGAATACCAAATTTTAAGGCGAACTTACCTTGTTTTACCGGCAGGGGATTGAAAACGGGAATGTCGACATGGGACGATCCTGCCACCTTTTTCCATAGCAGTGCGCATTCCATCAAAGGAATGAGTGCGGTGAGAATTGCGCCAAGCGGAGCTGGTGCATGTCGAAGAAACACAGCATACACTCCGAAGCCAATGGCGATAGCAATGGCGGAATTGAGTACGATGGAAGAACCGTCGCAGCGCGCGTAGACGGCGCCCCAATGCAAAATAAGCAGGGCTGAGCCTATTCCGGTGAGTACGCCTGCGATAACCTCCAGTACAAACATGGCGGACGAAGAATCTAAGGGAAGCATCAAAAGAGCTGTTCCTCCTGATGCAAGAATACTTGCGGCCAAAAGCGTTTTGCGTGACAAGATAGGTACAGCCAGTTTGCGATTGAGTCCGCCGACCACTAGTAAGCAGAAGCCGAAAACCACGATGGATACGAGAAAGGTGAGAGAGATGTGGCTTCCGTACAGACCCGATACGTAGGTCTGTACTCCAAATAGAGCCGAAGTTCCAAACATTACGGCGTATACCCAAGCTTGATGTAACCCGTATCCAATAGAGATGAGGCTCAGTTCTCCAAACGAGGATTCCTCGCCGTAGTCGGCGTTGATGGTTATGCGAGGTACCTTGATCCCCATATGCCTGCCTCTTTTCCCCTGAATTAGCCATCGACTATAATAGCTACTCCCCGGCTCTTGCACCAGTCATGCAACTATATTCAAGCAAGTATAATATAAGGGTCTTTTAACCAAGAGTGCAGGTCGTTGCAGGATGATTGACTGCGCAGGAAAAAAATCATCCAATCCGGATGATGTTGGGAAAGGGATGGTTGGTCTTCCGCCCCTTTCCCTCGTAGCTTACGCTACCGTGAAAACCACGCAGTCGAAGCGATTCAGAGGAGTGTCCTGCTCCGCCGAACCCAACGTGTCGTACGTGGTGTGCGTGCCCGGCTTTTGAGAGCCGGCCTCGAAGACAGCGCAGCTCCACTGCTTTTCGGACAAGTAGTCCTTCAGGCTCGTGGTGCTGTAGTCGTGAATGGCACTGAGGCCGTTCTGACTGTTGCTGGACACGATAGCTTCGTTGAGGCAGTCTTTAGCGGTGCTGCCTTCCGGAAGGATAATCAAATCGGTCCTTACGCCTTCTCCGATCGAGGTTGCATCGATGGTGCACGTAACCTCGATTACGCCTTGGCCGCTTTGAGAAGCGACTTCCTCGTCGTGCACGTAATAAAACGCGTACGCGGGAACTGCGATCAGGGCGCATAAGCATCCCAAAACCGCAACGGCAAGAATTTTCTTGCCCCAAGCTACGTTGGCCATAAGAGCTTCCTTTCTTGAAGAAGCCCCGCTTCTTGCAACGTGGAAACGATTATACGGGGGTGAAGCGAAAGATCAAGGATGAAAAACGCCTGATCGTCCACCGCGTAATAGCTTACGGTTAAAACACTCCGCTGCGTATGATACTCGCAACGCGAAGCGCGGGGTTTTACCCCTTTCGGGATGATGGGGGCGTGTGTGTCCTCTCTATACTGAATGCAAAGTAAGAGTTCACTAAAGGAGGGCCTTATGACAGAAGCTGTGTTTTCCGGCTTGCTGGATATGGACGACGAGTTCGATCCGCTTGCAGTAGACGATACTGAGATCGACCAAGAGAATATGGATGAAGATAATCCGTTTGATGTGGTCGACTTCCCTACTATGAGAAACATGCCCCCTGCATTGCAACGTGACGCGGTGTATACGCCTGATCGCCAAGGCGGTGCGCGCGAGGCAACACTTGCTTTGCTCGATCGCAATCCGGCGAGGCGTCCCGTGTTGCTTGCCATTATCGATCTGTGTCGCGAGGGGGGCTTATCGAGCGTCTTGAGTCAGAAGGTTGACGAATTGCAGCGTGATAACCGCTCGGTGTACGCTCCTATGACACTGTGCCGCATGCTTGAGCGCGCGGGCGCTTTGCGTCTCGAGATGCCCGAGGTTTCCGAAGAGCACGAAGACGTTGAAGAAGGTGCCCAGTATCTTGAAATTAAAGAGCGCATCGATCCGATATGGCACGCCACCGAAGAAGGCTTGGAAGTGTATGACGAGTTGACGGTGGGTGCTCAGTTCCGCAGCATTGTTCTTGACCGAGATAGTTTGTATAGAGAAGTGTACCGTGCGGTAATGGAAGCGGTTGACGAAGCACCTCGCTCGAAAAAGGAGATTGAAGACATCGTTGACGTGTTTGAGGTTGTGCAAAACCCTCGTCGCTTCGGCGGTCATTTCATCGACATGCTTGAACGTACGGATGCGCTGGTCTGGAATAACCACGCTTGGCAACTAACCGATTTGGGACGCGCACTGATGCCTGAAGTACAGGCGGCATGCGCCGAAGGTGCCGAAAACGGCGAGAAGGGAGCATAGGGCTATGGCTGAGAATGCGGTCGATGTAATTGCCTTGACGGAGATGAGGGCGCAGACCTACGGATTACTTGCGCGTTTGTTCCGGGAAGAAGTTGACGAGGAAACCTTGCGGGAGTTGCAGGGGATGCGCTTTCCTACGTCAACGGGCAATAGCAAGGTTGACGAAGGGTATCATCAGCTGTACGACTATTTGAAATGCGCTTGGCAGGATAGCGTGACAGACCTTGCTATCGATTTTGTCCGCACGTTTATTGGCCATGGGGTGAATGGATATTCAGCGGCATATCCATTTGAGAGCGTTTATACCAGCGAACGTCGTTTGATGATGCAGGAAGCACGCGCTGAAGTGTTGGAGATTCTGCGCGAGAATGGCCTAAAGAGCGGGGAGTGGAACGAGGGCGAAGATCATATTGCGCTCGAACTTGAATTTATGCAGCGCCTCTGTTTACGAACGGCTGAGCTACTGCATCAAGGAGACGAGGATGCTGCAATTGAGCAGTTGCGAACCCAACGCGAATTCGTACAGGCGCATTTTTTGAACTGGCTTCCTCTGTTGGTAACCGATATGCGTCGCTTCTCGCGCACCTTGTTCTACCAGGGTTTGGCGCAGCTTTCGATAGGTTTCGTGGAGGAGGATGCAATGGTGCTCACGGAGCTTCTAGACAGCTCGGAAGCAGCAGCATAAACATCGTTTAGTGTGTGATGAGTAAAAGGTAGGGCCCCGACATTTGTCGGGGCCCTACCTTTAGGTGAGGTCGGTATTAGGCGAGATCGTACTCTGCCAAGAGGGATTGTCCCCCCACCATGCCTGGGCAGGCGTCTCCAGCTTCGGTAAGGAATGTCGAGGGCCGGACGATGGCAATACGGTCATCATTTTCGGCCGTGATGCGTACCACCTGCATCTTGGTGCGTTCTGCAAGCTCGAGAGACGTTTTTTCGAAGCAGGAAATAACCAAGCTCTTTTCGGCTTTGGAAACCGCATCGTAAAAAAGACGGCGCTCTTCGTTTAGCGCTGCCGTGCGGTCTTCTTCGGTGCTAATAAGTTCGAAGGCATTGCGATGCGGTGTAAACCCATCAATGGCAGCAAGTACCACTATCTTATCGTAGGACGTTCCGCAGAGGGCTTGAGGTAGTGCAACGTGTAGGGTATGCAGCTCGTTGGGAAACACTGGATCGGTGTTTTGAGATCTTGCCATGTCAAACAGCTGGTCAGCAGGTTCGTCACCGTCAAGCATACGCGCAACGTCTTGAAAAATGGGAAGGTTGTCGGCTTCTATGGCGTGCAGAAGGGTAAACCCTTTACGCGCAGTGTTCTGCTCGATGAAGAGACGCCCGGTCTTCCAGCGTTGAACGAGAATATCGGCGCGGGGGAAGGGGAGGGGTTTGGAGGTCTCGTCGGTAGAGGATGAGCAAGACTTCTCCAGCGTGGCCAGATTCTCCAAGGCGTCAAGCAGCGAAAGGCCTTGTGATTCCGCATATTCCAGTAGGCCTTCCCATGCGTCACTGTTGGTGAGGTAATTGTCGAATCCGCACCAACAACGCCAGGCGATGGTATCGTGAGGATTTGCCAGCAAATTGAGTTTTACATAGGCTAGTAATTCTTTTGCGCGCGCCGCTTCACGCGGATCACCGCTCAGGCCCAGTGAGGCACCAGCGCACGATACGTTGAATCCACGCTGCTCCAACACTTGCTGCACGGTACGAGCCCAGCGTTTGTTGGGAACGAGTATGCATGTGTTGCTTTCCCGAGGATCGCTTTCGGCATCTGTCAGTACGCGCAGGTATTTGGTGAGTCCGTCGAATTCTTCTTCGGGGGTACTCCATTTGATACATATGACATCATTGCGCGCGCTTGCTGAGACGTGTTGTGCCTCGGCAGCTCTTTCGACATCCATGTCGCCTTGCTTGCACAGGCCATTTGCAAATGCTGCAACAGCTGAGCTGCCGAAAGTTGTTGTGAGAGTGAACGTTTCCACCTCACGTCGTAACACGTCGAATTGCACAAAGCCCTGAGGATAGGGGTTTGTTTTGCGGGTACGGTGCGTTTGATTAACGTTTCCGCAAACCATAATCTGCTTGCTGGCCAGCAAGCAGAGACAAGTTTGTTCGGCATAGCTGAGGTTTTGGAAGTCGTCGCATAGTACGTAGTCAAAACGTCCTCGAGCTTGCCTGCCCTCTTCGCTCATGAGATAGGCTGCGCATAATGTTGCTGCTTCTTCAGGAAGCATAGCTTCTTCGCTACGTAATACGCGATCAAGGTGCTCGCGTAAGCGTGCTTCCTCGCCTCCGAGGAGCCATTCTGATTCAGGCGCAAGCTTACTCCACTGATAATAGAAGAAATCAAGCATCTTGCGCAACCGCCGTACGGGTTGTCCCAGCGTTTTCATGTCTTCCAAGAAAAAATTGTACTCAACATTATTGAGTATGCGTGGGATGCGCCCCGTGGCTTTTCTGGCGGTAGGCTGCGAGAGAAGCTCCACGCAAGTGTCTAGCGCCGTCGATACGCATATGTTTGCTGAGATTTCGGTAGCATTTGAGTTGTCAGCTTTTGTTAGTGCTGTATGGAGACGCGTGCGAAAGGCAATGGCTCCTTGCGCGGTGGTCGTTTCGATGAGGAGGGATTCTGGTGCGACCCCGCGCTCAAGCAAAACGATGCAGCGTTGGATGAGCGCTTCGGTCTTTCCGCTGCGCGCAGGTCCCTCGACTTTCGCCATACGTCCCTCAAAGGAGGCGATGGATTCGATCATGGTTGCGATCCTCTTTTCTCGTCATGTCGCAAAGGATTGGTTCGTGCATGTTTTAGGCGATGAACGAACGTTCTGCTGAATCAAAAATCCGCGAGGCACCGTCATGGTATTCCACGTTCCAGCGCGTGTAATCGATGGCGAAGTCGGGCTCGTCGAACCCGAAGCAGGCATCCCAATCGACGTCGGGGGCGTCGTTTGTCTTTTCGGTTTCCTCGTTAAGGGAAGCGGCAAGCAGGGGCGACTCCAAGAAAGCCTCCTCGGCCTCTTTTTCAGCCTCTCGCAATGCGGCTGCTGCTTCTTCTGCTTGACGAGCCTTTTCGGCGGCAATTTCTTCTTCGCGCTGCTCTTTTGCAGCCAATCCTGCTTTGCGCTGTAGGTTGAAGGAGGCATCGTCGGGCATCGTTACCTTCGTTACACCCTCGCCCAAGGTGCCAGCATTGATAATGTCTCGCAAAAGGGTAAGTAACTCGCTGCGTTCGGGGGCGATATCGCTGTTAGAATCAAGACGCAAGCGAACGATGCAAGTGCCGTTTTGCAGATCGATTTCTAAAAAGTCAAAAGGGATCTCGGCGTTGCCAATTTCGCGCTGGCGGCGGTTAAACAGTTTTAGGTTGTTGGCTACTTTATGTAGCTCGTTAAAGAACCAGCGTTCCATAACAGATGTCCATAGTTCGTCGGAACCCTCATCCTTAGAATTCCAGTAGCTTCTTGTTCCCATTTTCACCAAAAAACGTGCGATGTTCTCTGGCTGCGCGTGGGTGCGGACCAACGTCGATCCCACGTAAGAAAAGCAGCGGTTAACTTCTAGGCGGAGCTCTTCGCAATCAAGCTGCTCGTTGATGTCAAGGACGAGCGTCAGCGAGGGACGCGGTTGAGCCATGGTTACCTCCTCATGTCGGGTGTTTTGAACCGTTTCACTCAGTATAGAGGCGACGTGCAGAGCAAAATAATCCTGTCCGGATGATATGTGCGCGTGTAAGCATCCACCCCTTATGATTTGGCCTTTTCTTCGATCTCTAAACTTTTTGCTCGTAGGATCGTCCTTCGCCGATCGGCGGATGATCCCGTAGGAGACAGTACGAGAATAAGAAGAGAGGAGGGGCATATGGCGAAACTTTCACTGACTCGCCGGAGCTTTCTGAAGGCGTCGGCCATCGCTGCTGTCGCAAGTAGTGTTGGCTTTGCGGCGACACCGTCGGCAGCGCTTGCAGAAGGCGTTGATGCGACGGCTGGCGAGATCAAGCGCATTCGTTCTTGTTGCCGCGCATGCGGCAAAGTCGAGTGCGGCGTTTGGGTCACTGTCCAAGACAACAAGGTTATTAAGGTTGAGGGCGACGAGTCCAACGCCCACAGCCGCGGACACTGCTGCGCGAAGTCTCAATCGTCCATGCTAGCCCTGTACCACCCCGATCGTCTGCGCTACTGCATGAAGCGCACAAATCCCAAAGGTGAGGATGACCCGGGTTGGGTTCGTATTTCCTTGGCTGAGGCGTTTGACGAAGCCGGTGCCAAGCTCAAGGAGCTGGTGGAGAAGTATGGTGGAGAATCGAACTTTGCTATGGGTGGTACGTCCCGTGTATGGGCTCAGCCCCCGTACGGAACGTTGAAGTCGATTTTCCCGACGCCCAATGCTCATTTGGCCTATGAAATCTGCAAAGGCCCGCGCCACTTCGCTGGCATCCTGACTGACGAAATTGGCTCCCCTTGGATGGAAGTCGAGCAGGGACCGCTGGTGTATGTGCAATGGGGTACTGCTGCCGAGTATTCTAACTACGACTCAACGAACCGTACGGTTGTAGACTGCGCTCAGCGAGCCTACAAGCATATTCTAGTCGATCCGCGTATGACTCCGCTTGGAAAAGAAGCTGATACGTGGCTGCCTTTGCGTGTTGGCACCGACCTGTGCCTGTCTTTGGGTTGGCTTAAGTGGATTCTCGATAACGAAGCATATGACAACGCGTTTGTTCGTCGTTGGTCAAACGCTCCGTTCTTGTGGAACCCTGAAAAGGATGGCCGCACTAAAAAGGGCTGGTTCATGGAAATGAACGGCGGCATCGATATGGAGAGCCGCATCCTAACCGAGGCTGATTGCGATCCCGACTGGATTAACCAGTACTGGGAGTACAAAGGCCGCTACCAGCGCTTTATTTGTTGGGACGAGAACAACAACAAGCCGACATACTGGGATTCCGAGGAATGCCAATGGGAAGGCGAGAAGCACAAGATTCCAACCACCGGCGTTTGGGTTGAGCATCCCTACAAGCCTATTATCTCCGATGCTTGGTTGCCCGATCCGTCCAAGTTCGCCGATCCTGCCGATGCTTCGTTTAATGCCTACTGGAATGCAGGCAACGAAGGCGGTAAAAAGTCGAACCCTGCTGGACTTCCCAAGAACCCTGCCCTGTTCCCGGGCGGCGTGAGCGTGAAGCTTAAGAGTGGTGCAACCATCAGCGCGGGTACCGTGTGGGAGGCATTCTCTGAGAGCTTGGAGAAGTATACTCTCGACTACGTTGAAGAGGTAACCGAGGTTCCTGCGGAGAAGATCGAAGAAGCTGTTCGCGTGTACACCACACGCCTGAATCCGCTTCATGGCAATGGTGGCATCCATTATCAGTTGGCTCCCGACCAAACCGGCCATGCTGTTCAGAATAGCCGTGCATTGCAGCTCATTGCGTGCATTACGGGCAACTCCGACGAGCCTGCGGGCAACCGTGGTTCTTCGAAGGCGCAGGTAGACGGATGTGCAGGCCGCGCTAACATGCTTAAGACAAACTACGGCGAGAAGTCTAAGACGTGGGGCGTTGATGTGGGAACGATGGAGCTGGGCAACACTCCTCGTAACCTGAGCGTGGAAGAGCAAATCCCGCTTATCCAGAAGTTCGTGCAGTACCTTATCGACGAAAAGTCTCCCTTGGCAGAGCGCTATGGCAATCATGTGCCGACCGAAAGTGAAGCTCGCTGGATCGCTGAGCGAAAAGGTGGCGCATATAAGGCTAATACCGCATGGCCGACTCCGCAGACGTCGTTTGACAAGAACGCCAAGCAGATTTCGGCAGAGCGCTTCCCGTTGCTGCGTTACTGGAATCGCTGGGCCGACTCGGCGGCTATTTGGGACTCCATCAATGGCATCGACACCCCCTATCAGATACATGGCGGCGTGTGCATGTCGGGCGACTTCATGAATGAGTCAAACTTGCTCGAGGCATGGGAGGCCCTTACGCGCCTTGACTTCTGGATGGACTTTAACCTGTGGTCGTGTCCGAACAACGGTTGCGCCGACATCGTTATTCCTGTCCTGCACTGGATGGAAGTAAATACTGGCCGTGTGTCTCAGGGTGCGGGTGGTATCTTCGGAGCTGGTCAGCGCTGTGTTCAGCCTATGGGCGATTGTATTTTCGATCCGGTTGCCGTTATTTGTCTGTATAAGGCTATGGGTGTTACCTGGAACGATCGCGATCCTGAATACGATGCATGGAACAACCTCGACTATAACGATTTTGTCCAAATGGGCGGCAATGTTACGTACGAGGAGCAAGAGTACCGCGTGCTTAAGGACGCTACCGACTGGTGGAAGACTGAAGAGTTCCCCGCTGGCCCGGACTTCCCGGAATATGCTGCTAAATTCCAAGAAGAGGGCTGGTTCGACTGTCGTAAATGGCATCCTGAGCGTTGGGGTACCTATCGTCGCTGGGAAATGGGTTATCGTCGCCAGCAGGGTGGCTACAATTTGTACTCTGCGGTCGACGAGAAATGCGGCTTCATGACCCCGACTGCCAAAGTTGAGGTATGGTCAACTATCGCCGAATCCTATATTCCCGATGGAGCGGCTACGTTTGCGGTTACGAATACTATCGACCCGAACGTTCCCGATATCGATAAGTTCCCCCATTGGGTGGAGCCGAAGAACTCCAAGGTTGCCAATCCTGAGTACTTTAATGCTGCTTTAGTCGATCAGATTAAAACATCGGATGCTTACATTAACGACAACTACAAGGGCGACCACCTCGTTGAAGAGTACAAGGAAAATCTGACGAAGCATCCCGAAAATGCATTCATTTGCACAACGGGTTCGCGTCAGCCGGTGTACTTCCATTCCGAGCATCGCCAGCTGCCGTGGTGTCGCGAGTTGTGGCCGAGCCCCCGCATCGAGATTAATCCCAACGACGCTGCCCGTATGGGTATCGAGCAGGGCGACTGGGTATGGGTGCGTAGTCCTTGGGGAGCTATTCGCCAAGTGGCCGACCTGTATTACGGCATTAAAGAGGGAACTGCCAATGCTAATCATGCATGGTGGTATCCCGAGGTCGACTCTGCCTCTCACGGTTTTGAGCTGGTTGGAATCAACTGCTGTATGGACAAATATGCCCAATGCTGGATATGCGGTGCTTCCCAGCTGCGCGGTCTTCCAGTGCTTATCTACAAAGCTACGGCGGAGAACAGCCCGTTCAACAATCCCGTGCCGTGTGATCCGCAGGGCAAGCCTGTCATCACGAATGCTGATGACCCGCGTTTGAAAGAATGGCTGGCGAACGATCCGCGTCTGGCTGACTCCAAGGTTGAGCTTACGTTTGCCAATAGCTCTGCCAAGGGCTTGCAGACCCACGGCCGTAGCCTCGTCAAGGAATAGGAAGGAGGGTATTCATGGCAAATTATGCGATCGTGACAGATCTGAACCGCTGTACGGGTTGTCTCGCTTGCACCGTTGCATGCAAGGCCATCAATGGCGTTGACGTCGGTTCCTTCTGGATCAAAACGCTGCGCGTTGGGCCGCATCCCATTGAAGGAGGATCGGGAGAGTATCCCGATGTCGAGATGTACTTCCTTCCGGTGCAGTGCCAGCATTGCGAAAATCCTGAGTGTGTGAAAGTATGCCCGACCGAGGCATCTCACATTCGTGAAGACGGCACCATCCAGATTGATAAATCCAAGTGCATCGGATGTCAGTTCTGCGCCTTGGCGTGCCCTTACGGAGTTCGTTATCTAAACAAAGAAGAGCGCGTGGTAGAGAAGTGTACCCTGTGCGAGCAGCGTATCTCGCAAGGTGAACTGCCTCAGTGTGTTGCCCAGTGTGGTGCCCGTGCTCGATTCTTCGGCGATTTGGATAAGGGTGTCGATTCGTTTGAGGCTCCGGCCCATCCGGACAGCCCTGGTTGTCAATATGAAGAAATGCAGGCTACCCGCGTGAAGCTTAAAGATTACGTGGAACCCTACAAGCAAAGCGAAATTCATCATCTCACGGATGCAGGCAACGATCCTAAGCTTATGTATCTGCTCCGTGAAGGCCGAAAGTGGAGGGAGTAAACATGCATTTGGAATGGCCTCTTATTCTCTTCACGTTCTTCCTGTGTATAGCTGGTGGTACGTTGGCTATGCAGGGTCTTCTGACGGGCATGGGCAAAGGCAAGAAGATGCAATTGGCATTGCTTATCGTTGCTGCGGCAGGCTTGGTCGTTGGTGGCTTGTCTGTTTTCATGCATCTTCAGCATTGGGAGCGTATCTTTAACGGTTTTGGCCATATTACATCGGGTATTACGCTTGAGTTCATCGGATGCATTGTATTCGCCATCGTGCTTGCAGTGTATTTCTTGATGATGCGTCGATCCGAAGAAGGCGTGCCCCCCAAGTGGTGCGGCGTGCTGGCTATTATCGTTGGTTTTGCTTTGCCTATTGTAACGGGTGACAGTTACCTGATGCCCTCTCTTCCGGCATGGGACACTCCAATGCTAATCGTGTATTACGTGTGCAACACGATACTTCTGGGCGGTCTTATCGGATTAGTGATCTCCGCTGCAACGGGTGCTGCCGATGCTAAGGATCTCGCTCTCAAGGTTTCGTTAGCCGGCGGCGTTCTTCAGCTGATTGCTGTTATCGCCTATGCCTTTGTGATCTATGCCATGGGTGGCGCCTTCTGCGATATTACGTACTACTTCGATCCCACGTTGCCCGATGTTGGCATGGTTGATATTTCCGCAGTCACGGGCAGTGTCTTTGCGGGTAGCCAGGCCGTTGCGTTTTGGTTGGGTACCGTTGTCGTGGGCGTGGTGGCTCCGCTTGCACTGACCTGGTTCGCTAAAAAGGTCGAAGGCAAGACGCTCGTGACGTACGGTGGAGTTGCCTTGGCGTGTGTGGTCGTGGGCAGCTTGTGCTGGCGCTGCATATTGTACGCAGTTGCCATCAGCATTTTCCCGTTGTACTAGGTTGTTTGATCGCTGCGCCCGATGCTTTGGTCGGCTGAGGGCGTAGCTTTGCTTGGCGGTAACGTCCATGCTGCCGAGCTGTTCGACAATGCGTGATAGGTGGGGCTTCTCCGATGCAAGCCCCTGCTTCTTGCAGCGAAAAGGAGAAGCCCCGCTGTTCACGAATTTTCGAAACGCGCTCCTCTGGTGGCTTGGGAAGCACAGAGGATTGTCGGAAAATCTATGAGAGGAAGAAAGCATGGCAGAAGAGAAAGGGCCTCTAAACGTTTCGCGCCGCAGCTTGCTTATTGGAGCGGGGGGAACAGTAGCGTTGATGGGGCTGGGTGCACTTCGTTACGCTGGTCAGAATCCGGTGTGCCGTCCTCCAGGAGGGCAAGACGAAAACAGATTAGTAGCGGCATGCATTAGATGTGAGAAGTGCTACGAAGCGTGTCCGCGTAACGTTATCGTACCTGCTCGCATTGAAGATGGCATCGTGGGCATGCGCTCTCCTGAGTTGAACTTCTCGGATAATTATTGTGATTTCTGCACTGAAGAAAACGGCGGCGAACCGCTGTGTGTGAAGGCGTGTCCCACCGAGGCCTTGAGGTTGAATGCGGGGGCGACCGCGCAAAATACCATCATAGGTCTTGCGGTAATAGATGAAGCGCAATGCTTGGCCTACCGTGATACCGGATGTCGGTATTGTTATGATGCCTGCTCTTATGAGGCGATCGGGCTAACGCAGGATGCAAAGAGTCAGCGGCCTTTCGTTATCGCTGATAGATGTAACGGATGTGGAGCATGTGAAAGCGTATGCGTGTCTTTGAAGGCGGGCTCCATTGTGGCTGGGGCAACCGAGCGTGCCATTGTTGTTAAGCCTCTCGAATCGTTGCAGTAGGAGGAACAGATGTCTTCTAAGAAACTTCGCACGATTATCGCCGCGGTCGTGTTCGTTGTACTCTCGGCGGGATTGATAGCAGGCGTAAGCCTAGGAACTTTGTCCGGATTTGGGTGGGATGCAATATCTGCATTGTGTCCTTTGGGTGCATTAACCACCATGATTGCGTCTAAGACATTTGTTCCGCGCGCAGTTATTTCAATTGTGATCATGGCTTTACTGGTTTTTTTGGTTGGTCGCGCGTTCTGCGACTGGGTGTGTCCTGTGCCCTTGCTCGATCGAGTAAAAAACTTTTTCAGATCGCCGAGCAAGCGTAAGAAGGCAGCCGACGATAAGCGTGAAGAAATGTTATCGGTGGCAAACGAGGAACTGAAGTGTACACATAATTGTGGGAGCTGTTCTTCCTGCGCCCAAAAACGATCCAAGCTTGATTCGCGTCATTATGTGCTAGGCGGTGCGCTTTTATCGACAGCAGTTTTTGGTTTCCCGGTGTTTTGCTTGGTATGTCCTGTTGGGCTGACGTTTGCCACCGTGTTGGTAGTGTGGCGCCTCTTCTCGGCTGGAGATATGACCTGGTCGGTTATTTTGATTCCTCTCTTACTCGTGATCGAGCTGGTATTCCTGCGTAAGTGGTGTACGCGTTTTTGTCCTCTCGCTGGTTTGATGAACCTTGCCTCGCGTTTTAGCAAGACGTTTCGTCCCGTCATCGACGAAAGCAAATGCCTCGAAACGCAGAAAGGGACGGCGTGCAGTCGCTGCGCCATAGTGTGCGATGCTGATATCAATCTGCGCCATCCTGATTTCGGAGAACGTACCCTGGCAGACTGTACCCGTTGCCGAGCGTGCGTGGAGGTTTGTCCGACAAAAGCCGTCAGTATGCCGTTCTTGATTAAAAAAGATAAGAAAACCGGTGAAGTGTCTCTTGAATTGGACGACGTGAAGCGCGAGGCGGGAAACTAAATGGCTTTGTCCTCAAACATCATAGGAGCTTTTTCGGCCCTTGACGGAACAGCTATAACCGTGAGGCAGGACCGTTGCGCCAAAGTGCGAAACCGAAACGTGTCTTGCTTGAAGTGTGCCGAAGCGTGCACCTCAGGATGCATCTCTTTGGTTGACGGCAGATTGACCATCGATGCAGATTCGTGCGTTGGGTGCGGAACTTGCGCGACGGCTTGCCCTACCTGCGCTCTCGAGGCGCGCAATCCTAGCGATGCTCAACTTTTGAATGAATGCCTTAATGCGCGGGAAAACGACCAAGTAACCATCGCGTGTAAATTGCTTTTGGAGGCCTCAGAAGGCTTGATTGACGTGCGGAAGATGGCGATGGTCGTGTGTTCCGGCCGCGTTGAGGAATCGCTTATATGCGGCCTCGTGACTCATGGTGTAAAGAATATTGTTATAGCCTGTGGAACGTGTGATTGCTGCGCGCAAAAGCATGGTCAGGCAATGTCTTTGACTGTTGCCGAGAGCGCTCGCGCCTTGCTTGCAGCATGGGGGAGCGATGCGTGTGTGTCGGTTACTAACGAGCTACCTGCATATGTGCTTGCCGAAGGCGTTGACAAATATCGCGCATCGTGTGATATCGAAGCGTTTTTCTGTAAAACTCGAACCAATGAACCTTTGAAGAAAACAGAGAAACTTTTGCAAAAGGCAGGGGAAGACGTGATTGAAAAACCCACCCCTGAAGCGGAATTGCCTCCTTCGAAGCTGTTTCATGTTATGAAAGATGGAACCTTGCCTCATTTTGTACCCGATCGCCGTTCTCGGTTGTTAGAGTATCTGAGTGCTCTGGGTGAGCCTCAGGTTGATAGTATTGCGACGAGGCTGTGGGGTAGTGTCGTTATAGACGGACGAAAATGTACTTCCTGTCGTATGTGCGCCACATTCTGCCCAACGGGAGCTATTCGTAAATTCGACGATCTTGCGGGACTCTTTGGTGTCGACCATTTTCCGGGCGACTGCGTCAAATGTGGTAGCTGCCGTGATATTTGTTCTGAGGACGCCATTGTGATACTTGACGAGACTAAGCCGAATTATTTGATAGATGGAGCGAAGCATCATTACCTTATGAAGCCGCGCCCTGCTGCGATTAATAGTCCTCACCAAATAGTTAACGCCATGCGCCAAAACTTAAAAGAATCAAACATTTTCGAAAGGTAAGCGCTTTCGCCCTCCCCTCCCTAGAAGGCGTTTTGCCATTTTTCTTGCATGCGGCCGTGTCCCTCTCACGGCCGCATGCGCACTTTTGAACTCTGAAGCCCACGGGATGTTTATAGTTGCCGACGAGCTACCCGCTTTGTTCGATCGAACAAAGCGGGTAGCGCTTTTTTGTAGACCTGTCCACGGGGTTGCTTGTGTGTGGCTTCGTATGATTGGTGTTGTACCTGGCCTGCCAGGAGGGGCCACACCAATGGGGAGTGGTGTCCGTCGGGGAGGGGTGTCAAGGCATCCAATCGAAAGGAGCAACACCATGACCGAGTCAGTGTTTCAAGGACGCAGTCTTCTTTCCACGAGGGACTACACCAAAGACGAATTGATGTGGCTTATTGGGTTTGCAGAGCATCTAAAAGACCTAAAGAAACGTAATATCCCTCATCGCTATCTCGAGGGTAAGAATATCGCGCTTCTGTTTGAAAAAACTTCCACCCGTACGCGCGCTGCCTTTACGACCGCTTGTTTTGACATGGGTGCACATCCTGAATATTTGGGCAAGAACGACATTCAGCTGGGGAAGAAAGAGACGGTACGTGACACGGCGCTTGTTTTAGGTTCCATGTTTGACGCTATCGAGTTCCGCGGTTTCGCACAAAGCAACGTCGAGGATCTGGCCAAATATGCTGGCGTGCCGGTGTGGAACGGTCTCACCGACAAAGAACACCCCACCCAAATGCTCGCCGACTTCATGACCATGAAGGAGAACTTCGGCAAGCTGGAGGGTTTGACGCTCGCCTACTGCGGACAAGGTCGTAACAACGTGCAGAACTCCCTCATGATTACGAGCGCCATCCTTGGTGTGAACTATGTAAACGCCACACCGAAGGAGCTTGAGCCCGATCCGGAGATCGTGGCACTGGCTCAGAAATTCGCAGCAGTGAGCGGCGCAACCATCACGGTGACGAACGATCCTATCAAGGCCGTGGAGAACGCCGATGCCGTCTATGCGAACGTGTGGGCTGCCATGGGTGAAGAGTCCCAGTTTGCCGAGCGCGTGCGCCTCATGCAGCCCTATCAGGTGAACGTCGAGCTTGTCTCCCATATCAAGAATCCCGACTGGATATTCCTGCACTGCCTGCCAGCCTTCCACAATGCCGAGACCGATTATGCCGCTGACATCAAGGACAAGCACGGCATCTCCGCCATGGAAGTTACCGACGACGTGTTCTACTGCGAGCATGGTCGTCAGTTCGAGCAGGCCGAAAATCGCATGCACACCATCAAGGCCATCATGGCTGCCACACTCGGCAACCTGTACATTCCGCGCGTGTAGTAATTTCCGGCTCAAACAGATGTCCGTCTCCTTTACTGCGAAGGGGGCGGATAGGAGAGGGGTGCTCTATGTCGGACAAAAAGCTCGAGGAGGGCAAGAAACCTGAAGCGGGCAAAAAGAAATTCAAGATGCCTAATACATACGTCATCTTGTTTGGGGTTATCTGTTTTATCGCGGTACTCAGTTGGTTTGTACCGGGCGGTGCGTATGATTTGACTGAGGCTGGAGATGCTATTCCGGGCACCTATCATCTGGTTGAGTCTAAGCCTCAAGGCCTTTGGGATGTGTTTTTGGCTCCTATAACAGGCATGCTGGGGTCGGGGGCTATCAGTGGTGCTATTTCCATCTCGTTGACTATTTTGCTGTTCGGCAGTTTTCTGCAGATGATGGATGAAACGGGGGCTGTAAAAACAGCACTCAAGCGCATCACCATGAAGAACCAGAACAACATGCACCTTCTTATTGCTATTCTCGTGTGCATTATGTCTTTCTTTGGCACGCTGGAGGGAGCTTACGAAGAGGGCATTGTCTACTTCCTTATGTTCGTGCCGGTTATTTTGGCGCTTGGGCTCGATACGGTCGTTGCGGTAATGATTGTTGTGCTGGGTACCCAAGCTGGTTGTCTGGCGTCTACGGTAAACCCCTTCGCCACGGGCATTGCATCAGGTATTGCTGGTATATCTGCTGGTGATGGTATGGGTATGCGCGTGCTGATGTTGGTGGTATTTACGGCGCTGGTTATTTTGATTATTTGTCGATATGCCGACATGATCAAAGCGCATCCCGAAAAGTCGGTGCAGTTCTTTCGACGTCAGAAAGATCTTGAGGAATTCCCGGTTTCTACGGATGAAGATCTTACCTTGTCGGGTCGTCAAAAGGGCGCACTGATTATATTCATGCTTACGTTTGCGATTATGATTGTTGGGTTGGTGCCGTGGACATCTATTAACCCTGATTGGACATTTTTTGAAAACGCAGTAGCGTGGATCGGCGTAACGCCGGTGCTGCGTGAAGTGCTCGGCGCTAATATTACGCCGTTTGGTTCGTGGTATTTCCCTGAGTTGTCCATGCTCGTCATGGTTATGACACTGGCAACCGGAATTGTCATGCGTTACCGCGCCGACAAAATTATCAATACGCTTATTGCAGGCGCCGCTGGCTTGGTATCCACAGCCTTTGTCGTGCCGCTGGCCCGAGGCATCCAGGTGGTTATGGATGGCGGTCAAATCACGCCAACGATTCTAAACATGTGCGAGTCTACGCTTTCGACACTGCCGCCGGTGGCGTTTGTAGTAGTCGCTTTGGTTTGCTACTTCCTTATTGCCTGCCTCATACCCAGCTCAACCGGCTTAGCGGCAGCCACGATGGGCATCATGGCATCACTTTCGCAGTTTGCTGGTGTGGACGTGGCTATCATGGTGACCATTTATTGTATGGCGCTTGGCTTGGCGAAGATGATAGCGCCTACCTCAATCGTAGTGATGACCTGCACGTCGGCTGCTCACATGAGCTACGGCGATTGGGTGAAGAGAGCGGCTCCTATTGTGGGGTTCTTGTTTGTGGTGTGCTGCGTGTTCCTGTGCGTTGCTGTGATTCTGTAGCCATTCAATAGTTAGGACCAAGTTATGTCAGAAGAAACCAAGGTAGAAAAAAAGATATACGTATCCAATGCTACTAACCCACTCAAAAAAGTGATGATGTGTCCGCCGCGTTATTACAAATTTAATGCTATCAACGTAATCACGGCTGAGTGGATGGCAAAGGGCGATGCCGAGAAAAACGATGTGATGGTAGCTGAATGGCAGATGCTCGTTGATGCTTTTAAGGCGAATGGCATCGAGGTGGTGGAAGTAGAGGCTAAGCCTGAGTTTGAGGTTATGACGTTTGCGCGCGATTATGGCTGCATGATTAAGGAAGGCGCTGTGATTGGTCACTTTCGCCATCCGGTGCGTCAGATAGAGGCTGTGGCTTACGAAAACAAGCTTAAAGAGATGGGCGTTCCTATCGTTGCTCGCGTAAATGCTGGCTGTATGGAAGGTGGTGATTTCTGGATGATCGACGACCACACGTTGGCATTTGGCCAGGTGGATCGTACTGATCAGGCGGGAGTGGATAACCTACGCGACCAGTTGCAAAAGTTTGGTTATACCGTGGTGGGAGTGCCGTGTCCGCCCGACAACCTTCACCTCGATATGATCTTTAATATTGTCGCCCCCCAGGTGGCGCTGGCCTGTATTGATCAGTTGCCTTATAACTTCCTCCAGATGCTTAAGCGCCGCAACTTCGAACTAATTCCGGTGGACAGCGAAGATATGTACAAGCATGGTTGTAATGTGCAGTGTATTGGCAATGGCAAGGTTGTTGCCATCGAAAAAAATAAGCATATCAACGACAAGATGCGTGCTCTTGGCCTGGATATCGTAGATGTTCCGCTTGACCAAATTCTACATGCAGGTGGTGGCCCCCATTGTCTCACGCAGCCCATTGAGCGCGCGTAGCGGCTCGTCGCGACGACTTATTCGACGTTCGAGAAAGGGGGTCATTATGAAGATTCTTATCAGTGATCATCCAGATTCTATGATGCCTGATCACTCTCTGGAGATTGAAACCTTAAGAACGGGTCTTGGTTCGGAAGTAGAGGTAGATATCTATGAGTATCAAGAAGAAAACCGTGCAGATTTTTTCGAGCATTTGAAGGATGCGGATGCGCTTCTGACAGCATTCACCACCGTCGATGCAGAAGCTATGAGGCATGCTCCCAAACTAAAAGTTATTTCGCTTAATTCAACCGGATACGATCAAGTCGATTTGGAAGAGGCAACAAAACGCGGAATAGGCGTATGCCCGGTTGGAGAATATTGTACCTGGGATGTGTCTGAAAGTGCCCTTGCCTATATGTATGCGCTCAATAAGCATTTCAAATTTTATCAGAGAGAAATCGACGAGCGCCACAAATGGGATTACGCCGCAGCACCTCAGTGGCCGCGATTGGAAGATCAGACGCTCGGTATTGTCGGTTTTGGAAAAATTGGAAAATGCACGGCGAAAAAAGCAAGAGGACTCGTGAAAAATATCGTGGCATACGATCCTTATGTCGACGAGGCTGCCTTTACAGAACGTGGCGTGTCATGCGTGGGTATTGAAGAATTGTTTGCTCAAGCAGATATAATTATTAACCATATGTGTCTCACTGACGAAAACGAGCGCTTTTTTAATGCGGCCGCATTTGAGGCGATGGCTCGCAAGCCTCTCTTTATTAACCTTGGGCGGGGCTTGTGCGTAGATGAAGAAGCCTTAGTTGCTGCGCTCGATTCTGGCAAAATTCGTGCCTTCGGGGCAGATGTATTGCAGGACGAAACACCCGATTTATCGAACCACCCGCTGGTAGGGCGTGACAATGTTATTATCACGCCTCACGCTGCCTTTTATTCAACAACAGCCATTGAAGATCTAGAACGCCTGTCGTGTCAGAATATTGTTCACTTCTTAAGAGAAGAGAAGGATCAAGTGTTCAAGCTGGTTAACAAGGTGTAGGTTTGCAGCTTGTCAGTTGCTTCGTGAGCATCGAACGTTTTACCGTTGGAGTCTTTGTATCTTGGCTGGAGTAGCATATTGCTGAGAAGCGCTTTCGGGATGACGATAGCGCCTCGTATTCTTAAAGGTTCTGGAATTCGTAATATATTCCAGAACCTTTTCTAGAAGGCTTTCTCAGAAGTTTTCGGATTACCTATGATGCTTCAGGACGCTATAGTAGGCGGCTGCTATGCATTTCGTTACGCTTGATGTTGACCCGCTCGGTGGCACCTTATCCACGCTTTTGAGATTCCCCTTGTTTTAGTGCTAAAGAGAGGTATTATCTGCGCAGATTTTCGAAGATGGGGAGGCGTAAAGCTCCGTCGGTCGGGACAGCTGGCATGAAGGGGGCATCGGTGTTAGGTGTGTTTTCAGATCCTAGTTCGAATTCGCAGGCGAAGGGGGATGCTCGAGGCAGTTCTTCGCGTTCGCTCAAGTTCTCGCCTGCAATGACCCTTATCGCGCTGGGAGTGGTATACGGAGATATTGGCACGAGTCCCATGTATGTCATGAAGGCCATTATCAACGGCAATGGAGGGCTCGAAAGTTTGTCGGAAGACGTCGTTTTGGGTGCCCTCTCGTTGATTGTGTGGACTATAACGCTGATGACCACGGTTAAGTACGTGGTTGTGGCTTTGCGGGCCGACAACCATAACGAGGGTGGCATTTTTGCGCTCTATAGTTTGGTCCGACGTTGTGGGTCTTGGTTGATATTGCCGGCCATGTTAGGTGGAGCTGCGTTGCTGGCTGATGGTATCTTGACACCGGCCGTTACCGTAACCACGGCGGTTGAGGGTTTAAGATCGGTAAACTTCGGTCGATCGCTCATCGGCGACAGTCAAGTGAATGTGGTTTTAATAGCTGTGGTTATCTTGAGCGTGCTCTTCTTGGTTCAGCGAGCAGGAACCTCGAGCATTGGTAAAGCGTTTGGTCCGATTATGACGCTGTGGTTTTTGTTTCTTGGCGTTATGGGAATCATGGCACTTTCAAATGATCTTGGTGTACTGCGTGCTTTGAATCCTATACGTGGCATTATGTTTCTTTTTGGACCCCACAACGCTGCTGGTTTTATGGTGCTAGGAAGCGTGTTTTTGGCGACGACTGGCGCCGAGGCGCTGTATTCGGATATGGGGCATGTAGGCAAAGCTAACATCAGAGTATCGTGGCCCTTTGTGAAAACCTGCCTCCTTCTTAACTATTTTGGCCAGGGAGCGTGGATGCTTACGAATGCGAACAACACGGCGGTTGCTTCCATAGAGGAGATGAATCCTTTTTATGAGATGCTTCCGTCCGAAATTCGCTTATTCGCCGTGGTTCTCTCCACCGCCGCAGCCATCATTGCTAGCCAAGCGCTCATTACGGGTTCATATACGCTCGTCTCCGAAGCTACACGCCTCGATCTTATGCCACACTTAAAGGTTCTCTATCCGGCTCAGACCAAAGGTCAGCTCTATATTCCTCTTGTTAATACGGTCATGTGGGTCGGATGCATCGGCGTTGTTATCTTATTCCAGTCGTCGAGCAACATGGAGGCGGCTTATGGTTTGGCTATCACGCTAACCATGCTTATGACCACTTTGCTCATGGCTGAATATCTCGCACGTGTGCGCCACCGCCTTGCTTTTGCTTTGGTGTTCGCTCTGGTATTCGGCACGATTGAAATGGCGTTTTTCCTGTCCAGTCTAACCAAGTTTGTCCACGGTGGTTACGTGACCATCTTCATGGCGCTGGCGCTGCTGGCGATTATGGTGGTATGGCATCGCGGTACTGCGATTGAACGTGCGCAGTCGGTGTTCCTGCCGGTGAAGAATTACGTTGAGCAGCTGGGTCGTTTGCGTAACGACGAGAGTATTCCACTCTTATCCGAGAACCTTGTGTTCCTTACCAATGCCTCAAAGCTTGATATGGTCGATCGCGACATTCTGTACTCTATTTTAGACGGCAAGCCCAAGCGTGCGCTTGCGTACTGGTTTGTTAATGTGGTGGTGACCGAAGACCCTTATACGCGCGCATATACGGTAAACGATTTTGGTACGGATGAAGTGTTTAAAGTGCAGTTGCAGCTGGGCTTCCGCGTGGATCAACATGTGAATGCGTACCTAAGACAGATCGTTGACGATCTTATCGATTCGGGCGAACTTCCGCCACAGAAGCGAACATATTCTACGCTCGCTGATCCGGGTGAGGTGGGCGACTTCCGTTTTTGTCTTATTCGCAAGATGATGACGACAGACACCGAACTTAGGCCGCTTGACCGTCGCACGCTTTCGGCCAAATACGCCATCAGGCGCATATGCGGGTCGCCGGCGCAATGGTATGGCTTGCGGTATACAACCATCATGTTTGAATACGTGCCTCTGTTCGGCAAAGCGCGCACCGTCATGCATCTGGAACGCCTACCGCTTGGAAGCGTTATTCGCGACCAGAGCCGCAATGATGACGAAGATGAAGCAATGTCGTAAGGTGCGCGAGGTAAACGAACGAGGCGCTGCGTAAGGGTGTTAGGAATGAAGGGAGCGATGTTATGACAGAGAAAATTATCCTTGATTGCGACCCTGGCCACGACGACGCTGTCGCCATTTTGCTCGCGGTGGGAAGCCCGCGCATCGAGCTGCTGGGGGTGACGACGGTCGGCGGCAACCAGAGCCTAGAAAAAGTTACGTACAATGCTCGCGCTGTGCTTGAGAAAGCGCACGCGACCGATGTGCCGGTGCGCGCGGGATGCAGTAGGCCTCTTGTGCGCACGCAGGAGGTTGCAGCCGCCATCCATGGGGAATCGGGGCTTGATGGCGTGGAATTACCTAGGCCTTTGCGCCCCCTAGACCACGGGCATGCTGTCAATTGGATCGTGGACACAATCATGGCGAACGAGCCGGGTACTGTTACCCTTGTGCCCACAGGTCCGCTGACCAATATTGCCATGGCAGTGCGAATGGAGCCCCGCATCGTTGGTCGAGTGAAGCGCGTTGTGCTTATGGGCGGTGGTGTTCATGGGGGCAACTGGAGCGCCGTCGCCGAGTTCAATATCAAGGTAGATCCTGAGGCTGCACATATTGTTTTCAGCGAACCGTGGGATGTTACCATGGTGGGCTTGGATGCCACGCACAAAGCACTTTGTACTCCGGAGATACAGCGGCGTATTGAGGGTGTAGGTGGCGATCTTGGATTGTTCGTGGGCGGCTTGATGGATTTTTTCCGTAAGGCGTACCAGCACAATCAAAACTTTATAAATCCGCCGGTTCACGACCCGTGTGCGGTGGCCTATCTCATAGATCCGACGGTACTTGAGGTGCGCCGTGCTCCGGTGGAGGTAGAGATAGGCGACGGACCCACCTTGGGCATGACCGTGGCCGATCTGCGTGGTTTGGAAGATATATCCTGCCATACGCAGGTGGCGCTTGGATTAGATGCTTCGAAGTTCTGGACCATTGTGGAAGATGCCATTGAAACGATCGCAGCAAGAAACGCGTGATGGTTGGCAGTAATCGGCGAACCTGCTTCTCATCAAAGGAGCTGTCATGAACGAATCTCAATCAAAAGAACGTGCTGGCGTATCCATTGTTGCTTTGATGGCAGCGTTGCTGGTTGCTATTTTCGCTTTTCAGCTGAATGCGTCAATGCTGTCTCCTGCATTGGCTACCATGCAACGCGAACTTGCTACGACGCCTGAGCGCATTGCCCTGTCTCAAACGACGTTTTTTACCGTCGCTGCACTGTTTTCGTTGTTTCTTCCGCGTCTAGCAGACCTCGTGGGCCGCAAAAAAGTTCTGACGGGCATGTTGCTTGCCACGGCTGTTGGGTGCGTGCTGTCTGCTATGGCGCCCAATTTGGGTGTGCTTATGGTGGGCCGTGTGTTTCAGGGTGCCTCTGGCCCAGTGGTGCCATTGTGCTTAATTATGCTGAAGGAGCGCGTTCCCAACAAGAATGAGTACGTGCGACTTATGGCTATCTTAACCTCTGTCAACGGAGGAATCGGCGGCGTAGACGCCCTGCTTGGCGGGTGGCTTGCGAGCACAGGAGGATTTCGCGCGGTATTTGGCGTTATGGCATTAGTCTGCGTTATTGCTGTGGTTATGGTGGCTATGTTTGCGGAGGAGAGTCGTTCTTCGAAGACGCAGAAGATGGATTGGGTGGGTGTCGTATTTCTGGTGATTGCCGTTGGTTCGGCGCTGCTTGGGTTCGACGAGGCGGGCAAGCTGACTGCGGCTAACTGGATACTAGTGGCCGCGTACGTTGTGATTGCCACTATTTCGTTCATGGTCTTTTGGCGCACGGAAAAACGCGTGGCGCACCCCATGGTGTCCACTACTTACCTCAAGCAGCGTCGCACCTGGGCGCTTTTGGCTACGACCACCCTTACCATGACCGGAGTGTTTGCTATTATGAATGGCATCGTGCCTGCTCTGGCCCAAGACGGGGTGAACGGCGCTGGGCTGGGTGCCGAGGTGGTATCGTTTTCCACGTTGACCCCGTATGCGCTGGCGGGCTTGGTGTTTGGTCCGATAGCGGGTGTGCTTGCGAGTAGGTTTGGTTGTCGTGCGGTGTTGCGCGTGGGTTTGGTGTTGACTATTGTGGGTCTGCTGTTCGGTATGTATGTGGCTGGTGCTCCAAGTATTGGGGCGCTGCTGGTGATGTCTATTGCCGTGGGTATTACGTACGCTGGTACGGTCAATATTATGCTAAATGGCTTGGGAATTATGTTGTCTCCCAAGGATAATGCGGGTTACTTGCCGGGGTTAAATGCAGGTGCATTTAACTTGGGGGCTGGAATCAGTTTCGTAGTGTTGTACGCAGCCATGAATGCGTTCGCGCAATCGGGAGGCGCTGTCGCCGGCTATAGAGGAAGCTTTACAGTTGGTGTTATCCTGCTGGTGCTGGCATTTTTGGTTTCGCTCCTTATTCCCAATCCGGATAAACTCATCGACTGATTGAAGGAAGGCGGGTTTGTTAGAATGCCCCACAACCTTGAGGGAGAAACGAAGCATGGATGAGCTTGCCGATTTTGATGTCATGGGCGGATGCGTGTGTGTGGTTGGTTCGATGAATGCCGACTACACGGTGCAGGTAGAGTTTCTGCCGCAGGTAGGTGAGACCGTCAACGGCGGAGCCATGAGAATTCTTCCAGGCGGGAAGTCGGGCAATCAGGCGGCTGTAGCTGCGTTGTTGGGTACTTCGGTAAGGATGTTCGGTGCGGTGGGTTCGGATACTAATGCCGACTTCCTGTTGGGTAATCTGGCTCAAGTGGATGTTGATGTGAGTCATGTGCTGCAGGTGGATGGTCCCAGCGGTACCACCCTTATTACGGTCGATGCCCAGGGAGAAAATACCATTGTTTACTCTGCAGGATCAAATGCGTTAGTGTCTCCTGCATACATCGAGTTCGTGAAGGAGTCGCTGACGAGTGCTCCGGTGTTGGGCCTATGCATGGAGAGTCCATTGGAGACCGTAGTAGCTGCTGCTCAACTGTGCCACAGTTCTGGGATGAAGGTGCTTCTGAATAACTCTCCCTTTGTGGTTGATCTACCACGGGAGCTCATTGATGCTTCCGACATTTTGCTAGTGAATAAACTTGAAGCCGCACAGCTATTCAACGAGCCCGCACTTAATGATTGTCAGGAGGGGTTGGTTGATTGGTTGGGCCTTGCAAAAACGGTGCAACTTTTCGGCTTTGAGAGCGTTGTAATCACGTTAGGCGGCGAAGGGTCTGTAGTTGTAGACGGGGGAGCGGTTACACGCATTAAACCTGTGTTGGTGGATGCCCAAGACACCACGGGTTGCGGGGATGCATTTATGGGAGCCATCCTGGCTGGGTTGGCATCAGGTTTCACGTTGGTGCGTGCAGCAAAACTGGCGTCGTATGTGGCGGCATATGCGGCCCTGTCTGAGGGCGCCCAAGCGTCATATGGAACCCCAGCGGAAATACGTGCCTATTTCCAGCTGGAAAGAGGATAGCGAAAAACGGAATTCCAGCGCAAGAAAGCGTGCAGGTCAATCCTGAGAACTTCCATTTCTTCCATTTTTGATATTTTTTGCTTTCCCTTTCGTTTTCCCCGTGAAAAAAACTCCCGACGACGGCTTTTAACGGCGGCATCGTGGGTTGTTTGGTATAGTAGACAGCCAAACTGTGTTCACTGCGCACGAGGAAGAACGCCATGTCGTTAATCGTAGCAAAATTCGGTGGTACGTCCGTTGCTTCACCAGAACGCATCCAAATGGTTGCAAAAAAGCTTATTGCAAAGAAACAAGCTGGTCACGACGTTGTGGCTGTGGTCTCTGCCATGGGTAAGACCACTGATGAGCTGGTGGGGTTGGCACGTGCTGTAAACCATAATCCGTCCGCACGAGAGATGGATCGCTTGCTGTCTACGGGTGAGCAGGTGTCCATGACACTGTTGGCAATGGCCATCGAAGCACGCGGGTATCAGGCTATGAGTTTCACTGGTCGTCAGGCAGGAATTGAAACTGATGGCATGCATGCTACGGCCAAGATTGTGAAGGTTCACAACGAGCGTATTATGGAAGCGCTCTCGCGTGGCTTTATTCCGGTGGTGGCGGGCTTCCAAGGCATCGACCCCAACGACGACATTACGACGCTTGGTCGCGGTGGTTCCGATACTACAGCGGTTGCGGTTGCTTGGGGTATCTGCGCTGATGTGTGCGAGATATATTCTGACGTAGACGGTGTGTACACCGCCGATCCTCGTGTATGTCCGCGTGCCAAGAAGTTGGATGCTATTTCCTATGACGACATGCTGGAGCTTTCGGGTTCCGGTGCGGGCGTGCTACAAATGCGCGCTGTCGAGTTTGCCCGTAAGTATGAAGTGGTAATTCATTCCCGCTCGGCGTTCTCTGAAGCGCAGGGTACCTATATCAAGGAGGAAATCGATATGGAAGAAGCTGTTATCACCGGTATTGCTCACGACACCTCGGAGGTGAAAGTTACCATTCGTGGTGTACCTGATATGACGGGTGTGGCAGCGAAGGTGTTTAGCGCGCTGGCGGGCAATAATGTGCGTGTAGACATGATTATCCAGAATATTTCCGAAGATGGTTTTACCGACATATCGTTCACGTGCGCCGGTGCCGACCTGCCTTGTGCACGCGAAACTATTGAGCGCATCTTGCCTGACATTAAAGCTCGCGAGTTCGACGCCGACGAAGATATTGCCAAAGTAAGCTTGGTGGGCACGGGTATGAAATCGTCGCCCGGTGTGGCGGCACGTGCGTTTACGGCACTTGGCGAGAACGAGATAAATATACTGGCTATTTCGACATCGCCTATCCGTTTGTCGGTAGTGGTAGATGCGGCTCAGGCAGCTGCCGCCGTGCGGTGTTTACACACGGCGTTCGGCCTAGATTCGGATAGCGTGTTTGAAGAAACGCAGCTCTCTGCTGAGGAAATTGCTGCCAAAATGCAAAAGGGAAGGTAGGACCATCATGACGTGGATGAAGGAAATGCCGGCGAATCCGGTGGTAGCGGTTGCGGGCGCCACGGGTGCGGTGGGAACTGAATTTTTACAAGTATTGCACGACCTCGATTTTCCAGCGGCTGAAGTACGCGCGTTGGCTTCAGCTCGTTCGGCGGGCAAGAAGCTTCCCTTTGCAGGATGTGGTCACGTGCCAGCTGGTGAACTTACGGTGCAAGAAATGACGTCGGAGGCATTCGAGGGCGTGGATATCGCCTTGTTCTCCTGCGGTGCCGAGTTTTCTAAAGAAATGCGCGAAGCTGTAGTTGCTGCGGGTGCTGTTATGATTGATAACTCGAGCGCGTTTCGTATGGACGAGGATGTGCCGCTGGTGGTGCCGGAAGTGAATCCTGGAGATGTTGCCTGGCATAATGGAGTTATCGCAAATCCAAACTGCTCCACCATTCAAATGGTGGTGGCTTTGAAACCGCTTTATGATGTGTCACCCATAAAGCGTGTGGTGGTGTCTACCTATCAAGCTGCTAGCGGTGGTGGCGCGCCCGCGATGGCCGAATTGTATGATCAAACCAAGGACTTTCTCAATGGCGACGAGCTGAAGGTGGAAGTGTTCCAGCATCGTATTGCCTTTAATTGCATTCCGCATATCGATAAATTCATGGAAGACGATTCCACAAAAGAAGAGTGGAAGATGGTCGTCGAAACCAAGAAGATTATGGGTGACGAGGGTATTAAGGTGGCCGCTACCTGTGTGCGCGTGCCAGTACTGCGCTGTCATGCGGAAGCGGTGAACGTAGAATTTGAGAGCGACGTGAGCGTCGAAGCGGCACGGGCTGCCTATGCTGAAGCACCAGGTGTCGTGCTTATGGATGATTGTGAGAATTGCGAATACCCGATGCCGGGCTTGCTGGCTGGAACCGACGAGACCTACGTTGGTCGCCTGCGTCGTGACGATACGGTCGATCATGGCTTGGCCTTCTGGGTGGTGGCTGACCAGATACGTAAAGGCGCTGCGCTTAATGCGGTGCAGATTGCCCAGCTGCTCGTTCCGTAAATGCAGATCGGCTGGCTGTTAGTTCCGTAAGTGCAGATCGGTCAGCTGCTCGTTTTGCAAATGTGGATTGCTCAGCTGTTCGTTCTGTAAAATTTAATGACTATTTAGGTCGTGAACAAAGCGACCTCCATTCTGCAATTTTTGAGATATTTGAAGGCTCCCCTGAACAGGAATTCGTAAAATGCCTGTTCAGGGAAGCCTAATGATTATTATTTTTCGATAGGGATAAAGAACCGACGCATTTTCGTCCACGGTTTTCGCGCTTCTGCTTGCCCACACCTTAATCGTTTCCAATAATGTTGACTACTCGGGGTGTGCGCCGAGAATCGTAACAAGTATGCCCAGTATTTTACGCTAATCATTTGGTAGGGTCCGGAACTCTGTGGGTGCCATCTTTACGGACTGCCTTATGAGTCAAGCATCTTGTTTAGGTAGATAGTCGATGGGCATCGAATACGAAGCTGTTGAACAGCATGGTAAAATAGGGCAAGAAAGATAGAGCGATAAGAAATGGGGCATGCGTGGGTAAGGTCCAAGAAAGCCAAGGACTTGGCAGCTGGACAGCTCTTTTTGCAACCTATAAATCTCGTTGGTCGTTTGCCTTTTTGGGGACGGCTTTCGTGTTGGTGTGGATACAATGTATCCTCTACGCTCGCTACATCTGGGTTGATTCAGGATTAACGACCGTTTCAATTAACTTTTCTCGTTGCGCATGCATCGTGGTATTGGGGGCTATCGCGCTGCATAAGGTTTTTTCCTTGCGTACCGAAACTGCACTCGCTTGGGTTTCGATAACCCTTATGACACTAGGGAGTTTGCTGTTCTTTGTGGAAGCCCTACTGCCGTGGCTGCCCTTTACCTTGCTTGCGGCCGTGTGCTCAGGGGTGGGTCTTGCTTGGGGCGGCGGCATGTGGATGAAGGTGTACGAACGGCTTGATATCCGAGAGGCTCTACTGTATACGTTTTCCTCCTTGTCGCTTTCTACGCTTATTGGCGTTTTTATTGCGTTTGCGCCCGAATATATCGCATTTTTTATCAGCATGCTTCTGCCGGTAATGACATTTGTTATGTACCATCAAGCGGTTAAGACGTTGGATAATCGGGAACGCGCCGGAATTGGGATGCCGGTAGCACGTGACGATGTGTATGCCGAAGAGCCACGACGTACAGTGACGAGACTCTCGGTGGGTATTGCATTGTTTAGCTTTGTTTTGGGCGCCTCGCGGGGTTTTCCCTTTGGCGTATCCATTGAGTTAACTCCAGTATCTCAACTTGTTCAGCATGTGAGCGTAGCAGCTATTGGGCTGGGTATTATTTGGTGGACACTGGTGCAAGGTCGACGGTTTCGCTTTTCGGCGTTATGGCAGGCGCAGCTCGCGGCGCTTGCGGTGGGCGTTATGCTACAGTCGACTCTCGATCCGGTTGCTGGTCAGCTTGGTGCGACACTCATAGCTATTACAAACTTGTTCCAAGTTGCCTTCCTCTGGTTCGTTTCCTATGATGTGGCTCGTCATCGTGCTTTGCCCTCGTATGTGATACTGGGGTTCTTTTGGTTGCTTCATTTATTCTTTCGCGAGAGCGGACGTTTGGTCATGTGGTGGGTCGGGGGCTCTGGTGGTACGGAGATGATGCTGGTTATTGCAGTGATGATCTGTCTGATAGCGGTGAGTGTAGGGTTTCTCTTGACTGATGCCATGCCGAGAAAAAGACCGCTATTTGCCGAACTTTGTCAGTGTTCCAAGACGATTATCGCAACCGAACATGACCAGGGTGTTATCCTCGCGAAGCAGGATGTCGTCCTCATGAATCAGGGTGTTGTCCCTGTGAATCAGGGTGTTGGTGCGGTGAGTCAAGGGGAATCGTTGCGGGAGCGGTTTGGTTTGACCCAGAGGGAGACCGAGGTGGCGCTGCTACTGGCAGAGGGGCGCAGCTCTACGTATATCGCTGGTGAATTGTACTTGTCTGATAATACTGTGCGCAGCTATGTTAAAAATATCTACCAAAAACTCGATGTCCACTCCAAGCAAGATCTTATCGACTTCATGAAGGAGTGCTAGGCGAGCAGCCCGATGGAATTCCATCGGGCTGCTCTGGAAGAGGGGAGGGTAGTTTGTGTTGTCTTAGGCGTCGGTTAGTGCGCTGCGGGCAGAAATGCGGCCAAAAATAAGGCACTCAGCCACGTTGCCACCGCCCTGATACACGCCGCACCAGATAGAACCAAACTCGCCAGCTGAGTATAGGCCTGGCAAGGGGTTGCCATCGGGGTCGAGAATCTGTCCCTGGGCGCTACGCACAGGGCCGCCATCGGTGTTCAAAAAGGCGGGGATGGCAATCTGCGCGTAGAACGGCGGGGTAGACACAGGTTGTAGTGTGTCTGCGGGACGATGGAAATATACGTCCTTGCCGTTGGCGCAGCATTCATTCCATTGATCAACCGTGGTTTTTAGTTCCTCTGCGGGTACTTTCATGGCAGCAGCCAACTCTTCGATGCTGTTTGCCGACACGACGAGCTTGTCTTTCAGGGGGTCTGTCGAAGTGGTTGAGGGAATAGCCCCTGCTTCGAGGCCGAGTTGGTCGAATACAAACCAAGATGTTGCCGGCTGGGTGATGTGTGGCCACGCGCCGCCTACGTTCATGTGTCCGTGGCGCGACCCGACGGCAAGAGAGAGATCGTCTTTGTAGGCGATTTTTGACTTGTTTGAGTAACTGTCCCAGTCCATATACCAACGGCGGCCGTTGACACCTACGGTAATGCCATATTGCTTGGGCGAGGGAGAGATAATCTGATTGTTGGTAAATTTGGTGTTCTCTAAATCTCGGCCTGACATCCAGAAACCGGCTACGTGCTCCATGTGCCAGAGGTCGGCACCCACCTTCATGCAGGCCTTGTGGCCATCTCCGGTGTTAGAGTTGCCTGCGGCGGGGCGTGCTGCGCCCATGCCCACGTAGTTTTCCATCATGGTTGGATTGTTTTCGAAGCCTCCCGTACACATGATTACACCGCGTTTGGCGTGCACGGTTTTGCCGTCGATAACAGCGCCGACGATGCGTCCATCTGCGGGATCTTTTACCAGTTCTTCGAGGGGGGCTTTGGTGCGGTAGGTAATGGTATCGCTGTTTTCTTTAATCTTGCTTTCTAGCAGTACGGCGATGTGCTTAGGGCCTTTAATTTCCTTATCCTTAGCGGCTCCCACTGTGAACTTACCCAGTGAATAGCAATGCTCGAATTCGGGGTATTCGGGAGCCGTTTTTAACGGATCGTCCACTGTTGTGGGTTGAAGGATACTGGCCTCGTCTTTGGGGGCGCCGAGCGTATCAAAAATCCAATCAAAGTTTTCTGTTGCTCCTTTTGCATAGGCTTCGAGGACATCATCAGGTGTTGTAGCGTGCTCACCTGCCATCTCTTTCATGTAGTTGGCAAATGCCTGCTCGTCAGTGGCGTATACCACCGTACCTTTGGCGAAGGGTGTATTGCCATCGGGCTTGTCGGCTTTTTCGGCCAGTAAGCATGTGGCACCGTTGCCCTCAAGGGCAACGGTAATTGCAGCAGCCATACCGGCGGCTCCTGCGCCCGCTACTACAACGTCGTACTCTTCGTCCCATTTGATATCCAGCGTGCCACCCGTCGTTGACACCTTGGTGCCATTATCTTTGCTCCCGGCTGCCTTTGGTGCGCAACCGACAATGCCCAATCCTGCGGCACCCACCAGTGCGGTTCCGGCTGCTTTCAAAAACGTGCGACGGCTTTGCTGCATATCTGAATGCAGGTTGTTCTCGTCCATACGATTCCCTCCTAGGTCGTGTTGGATTAACGAGGGTTATCCTAGGATTTTGCTGGATGGGGGGCTACACCCCAACTGCGGGTATTCCCTGTTAGAAAGATAAACCCCCGCAGTTTGCGGGGTGGATGTGTGGGGCGTAATGTGAGTCTGGGTCTTTTGCGGCGCAGATTATTTTCGTAGCATGCGGTAGCCAATGCCTACGTGAGTTTGGATGTAGTCGGGATGCGCCGGATCGGGCTCGATTTTCTTGCGGAGGGTTGCCATAAATACCCGAAGAGAAGGCAGATCGCTTGCAAGGGCATTGCCCCAAATTTCTTTGAGGATGGCATTGTGCGTTAATACTTTGCCGGTATTGCGGGCAAGAAGGGTTAATAGTTTGTATTCGATGGGAGTAAGGTGCACCTCTTCACCTGCGAGGGTCACCGTGCGTGCGGCAAAATCTATGTGCAAGCTGCCGTTTTCGTAAAGGGGGCCGTCGGCATCTGCTGCACCTTCGGCGGCGAGGCGGCGTGTGGCAACACGGAGACGCGCTAGCAGCTCTTCAACGGAGAAGGGTTTAGTTAGGTAGTCGTCGGCACCAGCGTCAAGCGCGGCAACTTTGTCGGCATCGTCGGTTCGAGCTGATACCACGATAATGGGAGTGCGCGACCACGTACGCACCTCGCGTATAAGGTCAATACCATCGGCATCGGGAAGACCGAGGTCCAAAATGATTACGTCGGGATTTTTGGTGGTGGCTTCGAGGAGGGCGGTAGCTCCCGTGGATGCTTCGAGTCCACGATACCCCTGAACTTTGAGCGCGGTGGCAATAAGGCTCTTTACGGCAGAGTCGTCTTCTACGATGAGGATGGTATAAGCTCCGTGCTCGTCGATAATGGTCATTCACCTTCTCCTTGATTAGGGGCCGGAGTAGGGGATGCTCCGTCGGCAGTTGTGTCGGTTGGCAAGACTGCCGTGATCGATCCATCCTCTTCTTCGTCAAGCGAAGCACGCATTTCGTATTCTACCGCAGGAAGGGTGAAGGTGATTACGGTACCGGGTTGGTTAAGATCGACGCGCTTGTTCGGTGGAAGGGCATCGGCTGTTATGGTGCCGCCGTGAATCTCGACGATTGACTTGCAGAGAGCCAGCCCAAGTCCGAGACCTCGTCGCGCATCGCCTCCGACATTCTTTCCTTGATAAAACATGGTGAAGATATTGGCCCGTTCTGCGGGGGCAATACCGGGGCCGTCGTCGGAAACTGCAAGGGATACGAGGTTTGGTCCATGGGAGTGGGCTGATACCTCGATACGTGATCCGGGAGGCGTATAGGTAACCGCATTGTTCACCAAATTGATGATAACCTGCATGATAAGTCGCCCGTCCACTTGTACCATAAGAAGAGGGTCGTCAATGTGCACCGAAATAAGGTGTTCTGCGGCTTTGCGGTTCAGGTGTCTCAAAGCTTCACGCACGACATCTTCCACAAGTTCGGGTTCAGCTTTCAGGGCCATAGAGCCATTGTCGAGACGGGTTACCACAAGAAGGTTTTCAACTAAATTCACCAACCAGAGCGCATCTTCATGAATATCGGTGTAAATAGCGTGCTTCTTTTCTTCGGAGAGCACACTTGCGCTTGAAAGCAGAATGGAAGCATCGCCGGAGATGCTGGTAAGCGGAGTACGCAGATCATGTGAGATACTGCGCAGCAAGTTTGCTCGCAAGCTTTCTTGTTCTGCTTTGAGGCGACTGCGGTGGGCGCTTTCGGCGGCGTGTTCTCGCTCGACAGCTTGGCCACATTCGTCGAGCATAACCAGCAGAAGGCTTTTCTCAAACGCATCGAGTTCGTCGGGGCTAGACAGCACGATGCCCGCAACACCAACTGCGGTTTCTTTGCCTCGGATAGGCAAATAAAGACAGCGTGCGTTCATGAGTGTGTCTGTGCCCGTGCCTGCACGTTTGTTGTTGTTTGCTACCCAGGTGGCCACAGCTGCTTCTTCTTCTTTTACTAAATCAGTCATAGAAATATTCTCGTCGGGGTTGTTTGACGAAAATAGGCTGTGATCGCTCAAGGTGCCGTTGGGGTTTACCTGATATATAACTACCGTTGTGCGTAGTAGCTTGATAATTTGCTCGGCAGTGGTAGAAAGAATATCCGCTACGCTATTGGCTTGCTGTAGGCGGTGCTCCGTTTCTAGGAGTACTTCGGTGCGGTATGCCTTGTGGGCGTTTTTTTCTGCATCACGTCTTGTACGTATGGTTAGCGACGACACAATCATCGAGGTTATGAACAGAAATACGAAGAGGAACGGGTAGTTCAGTCCGTAGGCAGAAAGGGTGAAGCGCGGCGTGGTAAAAAAGAAGTTGAAAAGGAGTACCGCAGAGGGCGATACGATAAGGCTGTAGAAAAAACTATCTGCCTTCAGTGCTCCCACTAGGGCTGCTACGAGATAGATGGCGAGAATGGTGCTGCCCGCGAGTCCTGCATCGTGAAACATCAAGCCCAGTACGGTAGCGGCCAACAAGGCGAGGCTGGCTGCAATAAAATCAGTGGGCGTGGGTTTGAATCGGTCTGCGAGTTTTGGTCCTGAAGCGGCGCGTTTCTTGTGTCGATCCGCAATGATAACGATATCAGTGGTGCACGAGAGGCTTGCTAGGCGGTCGGCGATAGTACGCCATGCGGGCAAAAAGGGTAAAAGCGGCCGAGCGTATTCCGATGAGCCTACGACGATTTTTGAAATGGTGCCAGACAACGCGTATTGTGCAATCTGTACGGCGGCATCGTCTCCCGATACGGTGACAATAGTGGCGCCCAACTCTTCGGCTAAATCAACATTCGAGCGCAGGGCGTTTTGGTCTTGTTCGGAAAACTTGTGAGTATCGGTTGGCTCGACAACCAGCGCTGTCAGTGTGCCGCGGTAGGCGGCAGCAAGACGCGCGGCTGAGCGGATGACCGAAACATTGCCAGGCGAGGGGCTTACCAGTACGAGAACATCATCGCGCGCGTCGGCGGTCGATCGACCAAACCCGTATTCTAAGTTGCGATTCAGACGGTCAGCCGTGCGTCTCAGTGCCAATTCGCGCAGGTAGGCAAGGTTCTTTTTTGAGAAAAAGTTTAATAAAGCAGTTTTAGCGCGAACGCCTTGGTATATCTTGCCTCCCTCGAGACGGTCGATAAGATCGTCGGGATCCAAGTCGATAAGCTCGACGGAATCGGCATAATCGAAAATGCGGTCAGGAATGCGTTCCTGTACCACAACTTCAGTGAGGGAGGATACCTTGTCGTTCAGGCTTTCGAGGTGCTGTACGTTTACTGTGGTGTATACGTCGATGCCGGCATGTAATAGTTCTTCTACGTCGAGGTAGCGTTTGGCGTGCCGACTGCCCGAGGCGTTGGTGTGGGCAAGTTCGTCGACGAGGATTAAATCGGGTTTACGCTCAAGCGCAGCGTCAACATCAAATTCTCTGAGAATTAGTCCTTTGTAGAGTATCTCGCGCGCTGGTAGTACTTCAAGCCCTTCAATTCGAGCGAGCGTATCGGGACGCGTGTGTGGCTCGATATAGCCAACTACTACATTGCGCTTGTGATCTTGTGCGACGTGAGCCGCTTCAAGCATTGCGTATGTTTTTCCTACCCCGGCCGCATAGCCAAAAAACACCTTGAGGCGTCCGCGTCGCTTGCCGGATGTACTGGCACGCTCTTCAGCAGCGATTGCGCGAAGCAGATCGTCGGGGTTGGGGCGACAGGGCCCGTTGGTAGATGAGGTAGTATGTTCCATTTCATTGTCATAATACGGCATTGCGTGCCAGTGTTGTATTAAGGACTTGCGCATGATATTAAGGAATTATTAAGATGCCAGTTCTGAGCATAAACGGGTAACGTTTCTACAAGGGGAATCGGGGGAAGAGCCGTGTAGGCCGGTTGTTTTGAGTATACTGATGTCCATGAAGAAAATGAGACTAGATACGCTCTTGGTAGAGCAGGGATACTTTCCCAATGTGGGGGCGGCGCTGCGTGCTGTTTTAGCCCACGAGGTGAAGGTTGATGATGTATATGCAACGAGCGCTGCGATGAAGGTTGCCCCTTCTGTGGAAGTTGTGGTGAAGGGGCGTAAGCGGTTCGTTTCGCGCGGGGGACATAAATTACAAGGTGCACTCGATGCGTTCAATCAGGATGTGCGCGGGCTGCAGTGTATCGATATTGGGTCGTCTACGGGCGGGTTTACCGATTGTCTTTTACAAGCGGGGGCTGCTCGAGTGGTGTGCGTGGATGTTAATTACGGACAGCTTGCTTGGTCTTTGCGACAAGACGAACGCGTAAGTATTTTTGAGCGAACGAATATCAAGTTGGCTGACCCAGTTGAATTGGGCGCACCTTTCGAGGTGCTGGTGGCAGATTTGAGCTTTATTGGTCTTGCGGCGCTTGCGCCGGTGTTTGCCCGTCTTTCTGCACCAGGTAGCGTGTTTATTGGCTTGGTAAAGCCTCAGTTCGAGTCGCGTGCCGACGAAACTGATGGTGGCGTCGTGCGTGATGAGGCGGTAAGGCAGCGCACGGTGGACGAAGTTGAGGCTGCACTTGTGGCTGCTGGTTTTGAGGTAACTGGTGTGGTGGAATCTCCCCTTAAAGGCCCCGAGGGTAACGTGGAATATTTAGTGCGCGCGATGTTTAGGTAGGATGCAGATATGAAGCGATCGGAGAGTAAGCCGCCTGTTGCACTGCGCACACTGCATTTTTACTGGCAGGCTACAACGCTGCAATGGCCTTTGTTTCTCAGCGCCGTAGTAGTGACGCTTGGGTTTGTATTCTTTTTATCGTACATGAATCCGTTTATCGTAGGTAAGGTTGTCGATCTGGTTAGTGCTGGCCGTGTCGAGCCCGATCAAGTGTTGAACGTGTTCGGTCCCTATATGATTGCTTTAGTAGCCGTGAACGTATTGGGCCAGACTTGCAGTAAACTGCAGGATTATTTTGCGGCGAAAGTAGAAATCAGGGCATCGTATGAACTTGCGACGCGTGCGTTTGATACCCTGGCAAACCAATCGATGACGTTTCATACCAATCGCTTTGGCGGATCGCTGGTTAGTCAGACTCAGAAGTTTGTTGGTGCTTACACCACCCTTATGGATAGTCTTGTGTATGCAGTTATCCCCATCATGAGTGCCGCAGTATTTACGGTGACGCTGCTAGCGCCTCTGGTACCAGCCTATGTTGTCTTGCTTATATGTTTGCTGGTTGTGTATGTGCTGGTGGCATACCGGTTGTACAAGCGCATCCTTCCGCTCAACGAGCAGACTGCCGCTGCACAAAACGCGCTGTCGGGTGAACTTTCTGATAGCATCACCAATATACTGGCGGTAAAGACATCGGGCCGCGAGGCGCATGAGCGCGCTTTGTACGACCACGCCAACCGCCAGGTAAAGGCTGCCGATACGCGACGTATGCGCGCGACAATTTTGCGTGGTGCAATAACAAGCTCCATCACCGTTTTAATCATGGCTTTGCTGGTGATATTCGTGTCGGGCGGTAATGCCTGGTTCGGCATCAGCGCGGGTACTTTGGTGATGATGTTTACCTATACGTATTCGCTTACGATGCAGTTCAATCGACTGAACCAGACGTTTCAGCAGATAAACCGTGCCTTTGGTGATGCGCATGATATGACGGTAGTGCTTGATGAGCCGCGGCTGGTGGCTGATGATCCCGATGCGCCCGCTTTGCGGGTTGCTCACGGTGCCATAGACTTTTGCGATCTGACGTTTCGCTACGCCGATGCGGGAGAGCGCGACCTTGTGTTCGAGAATTTCTCGTTATCTATCCCTGCTGGTCAGCGCGTGGGGCTGGTTGGTAGATCGGGGTCGGGTAAGACTACGCTCACAACACTGCTTCTTCGGCTGGCGGATATCCAGCAGGGGCGTATTCTCATTGACGACCAAGATATCGCTCACGTGGCGCAAACTAGTCTGCGCCGTCAGATTGCTTATGTGCCACAGGAGCCGCTGCTGTTCCACCGAAGCATTCGCGACAACATCTCCTATGGTCGTCCCGATGCTACTGAGCAGGAAATTGTCGAAGCTGCTCGACGAGCCCATGCCCTTGAGTTTATTAAAAAGCTTCCACATGGTTTTGATACACTTACCGGCGAGCGTGGTGTGAAGCTGTCGGGCGGGCAGCGGCAACGCATTGCCATCGCACGTGCTATTTTGACTGATGCCCCTATTCTCGTACTGGATGAGGCTACCTCGGCTCTCGATTCTGAAAGCGAGAAGTTAATTCAGGACGCGTTGGCGAATCTTATGCGTGGCCGTACGGCTATTGTAATTGCGCACCGACTGTCTACGGTGGCAAACCTCGATCGAATTGTCGTACTGTCTGAGGGACGCATCGTTGAGGATGGCTCGCACGCCAGTCTTGTGGATGCCGGTGGCGAGTATGCTCGTCTTTGGAGTCGTCAATCCGGTTCTTTTTTGGCTAGTGAATAAGCGTTTTAGGGTCGAGATCGATGCTGCGTTCGATGTGACGGGCAAAAGCAATCGAAAGAGACGCACGTATCGCTGTGTGCTTGGTGTAAAACGAAAAGCATCCCGGGTTAGTCTTGGCTACCGAAGGTAGAAAGACCGACACGGGATGCTGGTGCGTTTTGCGGGAAAAGCTAGTTTTTCAGTGAGTTGAGCGGGGCGGGGAAGCGTCCGCCACGATGGGCGAAAACGGTACCTGCATACTGGTTAACCGGCATAACGGGGGCGTATCCTAGAAGGCCACCAAAGTCCAATCGCTCGCCCACCTTCTTGCCGATTGCGGGAATAAGGCGCACCGCGGTAGTTTTGGTGTTGATGAGGCCAATGGCGCACTCGTCGGCAATAATGCCAAAAATGGTCTCGACGGTGGTGTCGCCGGGTACGGCAATCATATCCAGACCAACCGAACATACACAGGTCATAGCCTCAAGTTTTTCCAACGATAGCGCTCCACTTTCAGCCGCACGAATCATGCCGGCATCTTCGGATACGGGGATGAACGCACCGGATAGGCCGCCAACAGATGACGACGCCATAACGCCACCCTTCTTCACCGCGTCATTCAGCAGGGCAAGCGCGGCGGTCGTACCAGGGCCGCCGCACTGGCCTACCCCGAGAGCTTCGATGATCTCGGCTACCGAGTCGCCCTCGGCCGGCGTTGGGGCAAGTGACAGATCTAGTATGCCTTGCTGTACGCCAAGGCGCTTGGATGCTTCGCGCGCCATAAGTTCGCCTGCGCGCGTAATTTTGAAGGCAGTTGCTTTAATAGCCTCAGCCATAGTGGTGATATCGGCATCTTTTGGCAGGTCGGCTAGTACGGCGCGTACGACACCTGGGCCTGAAACGCCTACGTTTATTACGGCGTCACTTTCGCCTGAGCCATGGAATGCGCCTGCCATAAACGGATTGTCTTCAACGGCGTTGGCGAATACGACCAGCTTAGCGCAGCCAATACATTCGCGATCGGCGGTAGCTTGTGCTGTTTCCAGTACGATGTTGCTCATCTTTAGTACTGCGTCCATGTTAATGCCGGCGCGTGTGGAGGCTACGTTTACCGAGGACATAACGCGATCGGTTACCGAGAGAGCGTGGGGAATAGAATTCATCAGTTTTAGATCGGATTTTGAGGCTCCTTTGTGCACAAGCGCCCCAAAGCCTCCCACGAAGTCGACGCCTACTTCCTTGCCGGCACGATCCATCGCTTCAGCGATGGGGGTAAGGTCTTCGGCATCGGTGGCGGCGCAGATTTCGGCGATGGGCGTAACCGAGATACGCTTGTTTACGATAGGAATACCATACTCGCGCTCTAACTGCTCAGCTGTGGGCACTAAGTGTTCGGCAGCAGTGGTCATGCGGTCGTAAACTTTGCTTGCCATGACATTGATATCGGCATCGGTGCAGGCGCGCAGGTTCAGTCCCAGCGTGATCGTGCGGATGTCGAGGTGCTGCTTGCTCACCATCGCAAGCGTTTCGGCGATTTCGGCAGGGGTGATCTGCATGGACGGGCTTCCTTCTCTCGGCGGTATGCTTTGCGCAAAGTAGCAGCATAGCAAATTACTGAGTGGCATGTGGCGTTTCCTAGCTATCTCCCGTTTCTTCTCACGAGCGTGCCGAGTCTCTTCTCTGAATATCAATTTAGTCGGCTCTGTGCTGCCGAGAACTTGGCTTGCGGCAGCACAGAGCCGGTTGGTTGCTTGTGCGCGGGTTATCTGTCCAGTACAGCCTCTAGAGCGTCGATGGTGCGCTCGACAGCAAGCTCTACCTCTTGTCGGGTGATGGTGAGCGCCGGATTAAAATACACTACGTTGCCAAGCGGGCGCAGCATAAGCCCTCGGTCGAGCGCTTGACGGTAGAGGTGGTAGCCTATACGGTCGCGAGAGGCAAACCCTTCTTTTGTTGCGCGATTAACCACAAGCTCCATCGCGTTAATGGGTCCAAGTTGGCGAATTTCTCCAATGTGCGGATGGTCGCTGAATGCTTCAGAGAGCAGTTGGTTCGCGTAATTACCCATTGTCGAGGCGTGCTTCACGAGGTCGTCTTCGCGCAACGCATCCTGTACGGCCAGTGCGGCGGCGGCGGCGATGGGGTTACCGCTGTAGGTGTGGCTGTGCATGAATGCTTTTCCTTCGGAATAGTCGGCGTAGAACGCCCGATATATCTCTTCGGTTACGGCGGTGACGGCCATAGGTAGGAAGCCGCCGGTCAGATTTTTTGACGTGCACAGCAGGTCGGGCACTACGGATGTCTGATCGAATGCAAACATAGTGCCGGTGCGTCCGAATCCGGTGGCCACCTCATCGGCGATAAGGTGGACGTGGTGTTCGTCGCAGAGTGCGCGAAGTTTTTCCAGGTAAAGCGGTGGATACATGCGCATGCCAGCGCTGCCTTGTAGTAGTGGTTCTACGATGATGGCGCAGGTTTCGTAAGCCTTCTGCTCGAAAAGACGCTCGGCATGCTCAAAGCAAGGGCAGGTGCACGTTTTCCGGGTGCAGCCATAGGGGCAGCGATAGCAGTCGGGTGCGCGAACGACATGCGAGTCATGCATAAGTGGGGCATATAATCCGGCGTACATACTGTCGGCGCAGACGGAGAGGGCACCGAGCGTTTCACCATGGTAGCCGTCCGAGAGGCACATGAAGCGCTGTTTTTCAGGGTGTCCCGTCTGGAGATGATACTGAAAGCTCATCTTGAGGGCACATTCGACAGAGGTGGACCCGTTGTCTGAGAAACAGAACTTATCGAGGCCTTCTGGGGTAATATCAGCAAGTCGTTCTGCTAGCTGAATAACGCCTTCGTGGGAGAAATTGGCAAATAGCACGTGATCGAGCTTGTCCACTTGGTGCTTGATAGCTTCAGCGATACGGGGATTGCAGTGACCAAGCGTGTTGCACCACCATGAGCTAATGATATCAAGATACTCTTTGCCGTCTAGGTCAAAGAGGCGCACCCCCTCTCCGCGATCAATAATAATGGGCGGAAAGTCTTCATAGTCTTTCATCTGGGAGCAGGGATGCCAGATGTGTGCGAGGTCGCGGGTTTGCCAAGACGTTTGATTCATGGGGGTCCTCTTCTCGGGTAGGGAGGGGCTTAGGCGAATAGACGCGCTAGGTGGGAGGCTTCGACATCGAGGCTGGTTGCGCCGGGTGTAATGCGAGCGACGACGGGTAATCCGGTGAGCTCTGTGGACATGGAGTAGTTGTCTTCGTGCATGACATCGCCCGCAACGAAGTTGTTCAGTATGATGCCGCGTGTCTCGATGTTTCGTTCGCGCAGATAGGTGGCGGTGGTTGTGAGGGCATGGAGGGTGCCGAGTCCAGCATCGGCCACGATAAGCGTGCCGAGATTAAGCGCCACTACCACGTCTTCAAGCATAAGGCGGTTGTCTTCTTCCCAGCACAGTGGGCATACGATGCCTCCACTACCCTCCACGAGAAGATAATCGTGGCGTGCGCAAGCGCACTGATAGTCGTGCTGTATGACATCAAGGCTTACGGGATTTCCTTCTAACCGCGCTGCCAAATGAGGGGAAACGGCGGTTTGGTACGTAAATGATACGAGATCGTCATGGCTTTCGGAAAGGTTAGCTTGCGTGGCAACGAATGTCGCGTCACTGTGAATGTGCCCTTCGGCATTGTACGCAACGCCGCTAACGGCCGCTTTGTAATAGCCGGCATCAAAGCCAGCTTCTCGGAGGCTTTTCAAGATGAGTGCACTTGCGTAGGTTTTGCCTACGTCGGTGCCTGTTCCTGTAATGAATAGTCCGTGCGTACGTTCGCACATGGAGGGTTCCTTTCTGACGAAGGTGCAAGGGTAGCGCGATAGGGGAAAAGGCCCTACTTCAGGCGTTGTCGGGCCTTACCACGAACCCCTCTTCGGCGGCCATAGCCCGATCAGATGCGATGGTGAACCCGGCAGTGGTAAGCATGTCTCCCGAAATGGCAGCATTCGCTCCCGCTTGGAAGCATGCGCGTCCTGCGTCGTGCAGCAGTGCTCGTCCGCCTGCTAGGCGCAGCGCCACGTCGGGTAGGATAAAGCGCAGTAATGCCACCGTTCGCAGTACTTCATTGTCGCTGAGTGGTGCAGCATTTCCAAGACGGGTTCCTGCTAGGGGGTTCAGCACATTGACGGGTACCGATCTTACCTTCAGTCTTCGCAGTTCAAGCGCCAGATCAATACGGTCTTCCCAGCTTTCACCCAAGCCGATAATACCGCCGCTGCATACGCTTAATCCCGCTGCTCGCGCATGTTCGATGGCGCGTATTTTTTCATCGTAGGTGTGGGTTGTGCAAATGCGGGGGAAGAATGCGCGCGATGTTTCCAGGTTGTTGTGTACGCGCTCCAGTCCCGCTTCTGCCAGTAGGGCGAACTCGTCTTGGGATAATAGCCCGAGCGAGGCGCATATCGCCACATCGGTTGATTTTTTCACCTGTGCTATTGCTTGTGCGCAGCACTCAATCTCACTATGGTCGAGGCGCTTTCCCGAAGCCACAAGCGAGAAACGCAGCACCCCCGATTTCCGGTCGCGCACAGCGCTTGCCACAATGGCATCGCTTTCGAGTAGGGGATAGCACGAAATGTCGGTATGCCCGTGCACCGATTGGGCGCAGTAGGCACAGTCTTCTGGGCATCGACCACTTTTTACGTTCAGGATGCTGCATACATCAAATCCGTTGCCACAACGTGCGCGGCGGATTTGATTGGCGGCGCACGTAAGCGGCTCGAGCGGTGCATCTACGAGTGTGAGCATTTCGTCGCGCGTTAGCGTTCCGCCAGCTATGACGCGCTGTTCATAGGAGGCGATTGCTTCTCGCATTGCGAATTGCGGGTGATCGCTTTCTTCCTTAGCCACGATAGCCTCATTTTCCTGCAAGCGGTTTAAGGCGTTTTGTCAGAGCGATACAGGCAAAGCAAATGGCGATATCGCCAGGAACGGCTAATACGAAGCAATACAGCACAAGCGCACTCAAGGAGAGGGGTGCGCCTATGACGAAATTGCTTATCAGGTAGAAGTAGATCATTCCCACAACATATACAACCCCCAGCCCTGCAAAGCAGGCCGCAAGAAGTCGTTTCGTCGAAGGATGCGTAGTGTTGCCAGCTATGCGTGCTGTTAGATAGGTGCCCCCGCAGAATCCCAGCAGGTATCCGAAGCTGGGTTGTGCGAGGTAGCCAACGCCTCCTCCGCCCGCGAATATGGGGAGGCCTACAAGTCCGAGTGCTACATAGGAAGCCACGCTGATCAGGCCCCACTTAGGTCCAAGGAGTAGGCCTGCCAAGGTGGTGAAGAGGAATTGTAACGTAAACGGAACGACAGGTATGGGTACTTTAATAAATGCTCCAACAGCAATGAGCGCACAGAACAGTGCGCAAAGTACGAGTGCGCGCGTGCGATTGCAAGAGGTTGCGCCGACACTGCCGCGCGCTGCTTTGGCAATATTTTCAGCCATAAGTGGTAAATACCTTTCTGCCGAGAGGCCCCCGTGTGTTATGGCGGGTGGCCCGATGCTTGAAGGATTGCTTCGCAGAAATGTCGGCTGCCTTGCGGCCGACGCTGTTTCTTTGTTGCCGATGCTTCCGTTGGTAGGCGCATGGTAGGTCAAGCGTTTCTTCGATGTCAACAGAAGATAAATTTCAGGGTGACAATAAGGGCGAGGCATATCGAAAAAGCCCCGTCTTCGAATTGAGATCCGAAGACGGGGCTTCCGTGCGCTTACGCGCAAAGGAGGGAGGGGTGGTTGCTAGGCGCGTGTTGTGCTTACCTCGCCATAGAAAAGATGCTCGCGTGTCTTGTCGGGCAGTTCTATGACCAGCTGGAAGTCGGGGGTTAGGTCGACTGCTCGTGCACGGATTCGTTGACCATGACGCGTGATAACGATAGGTTGACCAAGCAAAAAGCAACGTTTGCGGTAGTCGTCGTAAAACGATTGGTCGTCCAAGTGTTCATACAGATGCCAAAACCGTGAAAGGATGTTGGCTACCAATTTACTACGCAAGGGGTCGGTGTTTGTGGGACAGAGAGTTCCGGCTACGTCGGCTACATCGGATGGAAAGCCCGCGCAGGGTGGTTTCACGTTTACGCCGATACCCAGTACCGCGTAATCGAAGCGACCTGATTCCATACCCAAGGCTCCTTCGGTGAGGATGCCTGCTACCTTCCGTCCATCGCAGAAAATATCGTTTATCCACTTGATGGTTGCTTTTCTGTTGGTCACTTCCTCAATGGCCTGAGCACAGGCAACGGCAGCGGCGGCAGTTAAGTATGCCCCATCGTTTGCTTGCAGTGTTGGTCGCAATACAATGCTAAGGTAAATGCCGGTAGCGGCGGGGGAGAAAAAAGACTTACCACGCCGTCCCTTGCCGGCGGTCTGTTCCTCTGCTACCACCACCGTGCCTTCGCGTGCTCCGCCGACGGCAAGCTGCTGTGCTTCGGTGTTCGTGGATGATACGCATTTGCGTAGTACGATATCGAAAGGGTGCCGAGTGGGAAGGAATCGCTCGATACTTTCGGGCGATAGGAGGTCGTTTTCCTGCGAGAGGCGATATCCCTTATTCGTGGCTGCCGTAATCTCATAGCCCTCGTCGCGCAGAGCGCAGACAGCTTTCCAGACGGCATTGCGGCTTACGCCCAGCGATGCTGCCAGTTTTGCCCCGGACACACAATCGCCTCGGTTTTCTTCAAGCAGGCGCAGTGTTCGCCTTTTCGTCGACATGAAAAATCCTTTCGTTGTCATGCGGCATAGTAGGTGAGATGCTTTAAGTTTGTCAATGAATACTGGGAATTAAGGTGACAATGAGATACCAACCTTCACGGAATATATGCACGATAGACTTCTGTCATTGCCTTCCTGTGGGTTTCCTCGTAAAATAACCGCTATTGAACAATGTGTTCATTTTTGATCGACGTGTTTATTAAGACTGAGAGCTTACGGTTATAGGGAGGAATGAATGGCAACTAACGTCCTTGATGACGTTGTGGTGGCGAAGTTGCCCCTTACGCAATTGTCTTCGCCTCATGCGGAGAACGTGGCGGTTCTTTCGGGTTCCGAAGCCTCGGTCGCGCGCGGCGTTGTACCAACCTGTGAGGATCGCCGTATCGTGCGTTCGAAAAAAGCATTACGAGGTGCGCTTATTGCTCTTATGGAAGAACGCGGCTTCGATGCTATTACGGTAAATGATCTGTGCGCACGTGCCGATTTGAATCGGGGTACGTTCTATAATCATTTTCACGACAAAGAGAATCTGCTGGCCACGTTTGAAGACGAGGTTATGCGCGATTTGGTTCAGTTCCAAGCCAAACTGCAAGATATGACCGTGCGCAAACTGCTTGCATATCGTACCCGAAAAAAGCCCCTGCCATTTTTAGTGGAATTGTTCGACTACCTGCGCGAGCAAGGTGCGTTTCTGCATGCTGTATTAGGGCCCGGAGGCGATGTGCGATTTGGTCCGCGTTTGCGCGATTCCATTTGCACGAATCTTATTCAATCCATTTTACACGAGCGCTATCGCAGCGATCCCACGCCGTTTGTGGGCTACTATGTTGCGTTTTATGCAGAAGCCTACCTTGGAGTTATTTCGCGGTGGCTGGATACCGGCATGCAGGAAGGCTCGGAAGAGATGGCTCTTATCGCTATGAAGCTGTTCTTTATCAAGCCGGGAGATACTATCAAGTTATAACTAGTTGGGCGTTTGCCCGCAACCTATAGTAAGCGTATAAAGGAGAAGGTCATGGCGAGCGAGTCCATGAATGAGAACAAGAATAGCAACTTTGCAGAAACGGTAGATTCACCACTGCTGATATCGCCGTGCGTATCGTGCGCTCCACGCGTCGCTGTTGTGGCAGATGATCAGACCAATTCGGCAGACATTTCGTCGGCATCGTGTCACGTGGCGACGGAAACGCTGCATATCGGCATTGACGTGGGGTCGACTACGGTGAAGTTGGCTATTTTGGACGAAGCCCACAAAGTGCACTTTTCGGTATATCGTCGCCATCATGCTGACGTGCGCGCCACCATTGTTGAGGTGCTGGAAGAGGCTGCGGCTGAATTTGGGCACAAGGCTATGACCATCGCCATCACAGGCTCGGGTGGACTTCTGTTGGCTCAGTGGCTGGGCGTCGAATTTGTGCAAGAGGTTATTGCCTCAAAGACGGCTGTTGAGACGTTTATTCCTCAGACGGATGTGGCTATCGAACTGGGTGGCGAGGATGCAAAAATTATTTATTTCGATCAGGGCATCGAACAACGTATGAACGGTACCTGTGCGGGCGGTACGGGCGCGTTTATCGATCAGATGGCTGTGCTCCTGAACACTGATGCGGGTGGTTTGAATGAGTTGGCGGCAAACAGCCAAACCATTTACCCTATCGCTAGTCGCTGTGGCGTGTTTGCCAAGACCGACGTGCAGCCGTTGTTGAACGAAGGTGCACGCAAAGAGGATATTGCTGCATCCATTTTCCAGTCGGTAGTTACGCAGACGATTAGTGGCCTAGCGTGCGGTCGCCCTATCCGCGGTTATGTAGCGTTTTTGGGTGGTCCTTTGCAATACTTGCCTGAACTGCGCAAACGCTTCTACGAAACGCTCGAACTTGATGAGGAACATCGTATCGTCCCCGAAGATGCTCACCTGTTTGTGGCAAGTGGCTGCGCCATGGCTGGTGCGGCGAGTCAGACGGTGAAGGCCGAGCTTCTCTCTGCGGTACTTGATCGTTTGAAGAATCTCGGCGACATCCAGGGTTCCGAAGTTGTGCGCTTGCCTCCTCTGTTTGAGAGTGCCGACGATTATGCAGCCTTCTCGGATCGTCACGCAACCGAAGTGGTGCGTCGTGCCGAGCTTATGGATTACGAAGGCATTGCCTACCTGGGCATTGATGCTGGGTCTACCACGTTTAAGGCGGCGCTTATAGACGAGGATGGCGCACTTCTGTGGTCGCACTATGCCAGCAATAAGGGCGATGTGCTGGGTTGCGCAAAGGCAGCTCTCGCGAATCTTTACAATGCCCTTCCAGTCAATGCCGGTACGGGCGCGCGACGCGTGCATATCGGACACTCGACAGTAACTGGCTATGGTGAACATTTGCTGCTTGAGGCTTTGCGTGTGGACTCCGGCGAGATTGAAACGGTGGCGCACTTGCGTGGCGCACAAGAGATGCTGCCCGGCGTAGAATTTATTCTCGACATCGGTGGGCAGGACATGAAATGTCTGCGGGTGAAGGATGGCGTCATCGACCACATCATGCTGAACGAGGCATGTTCTTCGGGCTGTGGCAGCTTTATCGAGAGCTTTGCTACTGGCTTGAACCTTGATGTGGCTGAGTTCGCACAAACTGCTGTACGCGCCGAACGCCCCGTCGATCTGGGTAGCCGGTGTACGGTATTCATGAACAGCCGCGTGAAGCAGGCGCAAAAGGAAGGTGCCACCGTGGGCGACATTGCCGCGGGTTTGGCTATCTCCGTTATCAAGAACGCATTGTTTAAAGTTATTAAAATTCGCGATCCGCATGATGTGGGTACGAAGGTTATTGTGCAAGGCGGCACGTTCCTGAACGATGCCGTATTGCGTGCATTTGAGCAGCTTTCCGAGGTCGAGGCTGTGCGTCCAGATATTGCTGGCAATATGGGTGCGTTCGGCGCAGCCCTGTTGGCGCGTGATCGCTATCGTTTCGCGGTTGCGCAAGGGCAGCATAAGGCAGATGCTGGGGCGGCATGGAGCTCGGACTTCGATGAGGTTTCTTTGCCTACTGCGGTGAAGTCGTCTCTACTGTCTCTTGAGCAGATTGAGGCTCTTGCTCCCACACATAAGACACTGCGCTGCAAAGCGTGTGAGAATCACTGCTTGCTTACGGTGAACGACTTCGGCATTGATGAGACCACGGGCAAGCGCCGTCGGTTTATTACGGGTAACCGCTGCGAAAAGGGTGCGGGTACTCATGATGAGTCTAAGAATGTACCGAACCTTTATGAGTACAAATCAAATCGCTTGTTTGGTTACGAGCCGCTGGCCTCCGAGGATGCTCCGCGCGGTTGTGTGGGTATTCCACGCGCATTAAATTTGTACGAGAATTATCCGTTCTGGTTCACCTTTTTCACGCACCTGGGCTTCCGCGTGATATTGAGTGACCCGTCTACAAAGAAGACGTACGAGGCGGGTATTGAATCCATGCCGTCTGAAAGCGTGTGTTATCCGGCGAAACTCAGTCACGGTCACATTATGAATCTGCTGGACAAGAATCCCGATTTCATCTGGTTTCCCTGTAGTAAATGGGAACGTCAGGAAGATGAAGGCGCAGGTAACCATTTCAACTGTCCCATCGTGGCTAGCTACCCTGAAGCGTTGCGTTTGAACATTGATGAATTGCGTACGTCAAACGCGCAACTGCTCACTCCTTGGCTCCCTTACGACAAGAAGGAGCATTTGAAGAAGCGCCTGTTTGTGGAATTGGTACAAACTCACCCCGATCTTATGGGGCAAGGTTCTGTGCCGACGCAAGCCGAGATAGACGCGGCTGTTGAAGCAGCATGGGCTGAGGATGAGGTATTCAAACGCGATATTCGTGCTAAAGGCGAAGAGACGTTGCATTGGATGGAACAGACAGGAACGCACGGTATTGTGTTGGCTGGTCGTCCCTACCACAATGACCCCGAGATTAACCATGCCATTCCTGAGCTGCTTACCAGCTTTGGTTTGGCGGTGCTTACAGAGGATTCTATCGCGCATTTGGGTACGCTTGAGCGTCCCATTCGTCTGGTGGACCAATGGATGTATCATACGCGCCTTTATGCAGCGGCGAAGGTTACCACTGAACGGGCCGATCTCGATCTTATCCAGATGAACAGTTTTGGCTGTGGACTCGACGCACTTACTACCGATCAGGTGCAGGAAATTCTTGAAGCTGCGGGCAAGGTGTATACCGTGCTCAAGATTGATGAAGTATCGAATCTCGGCGCGGCGCGTATTCGCGTGCGTTCGTTGCTGGCCGCTCTAAAAGATCAGGCCGACGAGAGGGCCGAGGCCGATCGTATGCCGCGCGGCTGCCCGACTGTCTCCTTCAATCCCGATACGTTCATAGCTACGCCCGAAGCTGCCGTTGCTGCGCGGACGGGTGAAGTTGAAGGGGCCCTCGCTAAAAAGTTGGTTGTGAATCCTCCTAAGACGTTCGCCGAAAAGGCAACGCCCGAAGTGGTTGAGCGCATCCGCCAACGCGAGGGATCGACGACTGAGTTCCCGCGCGCGGTATTCACTCAGGAAATGAAGGATGCAGGCTATACTATCCTTTGTCCGCAGATGGCTCCTATTCACTTTGAGCTACTTGTTGAGGTGTTCAAAAAGAACGGGTATAACTTCGAATTGCTTCCTTCAGTAGATCATGGTGCGGTTGACGCAGGTCTGAAGTATGTGAATAACGACATTTGCTACCCCTCCATTCTGGTTACGGGCCAGATTATGGAGGCAGTTATGTCGGGGAAATATGACACAGATAAGCTTGCTGTCATCATTACCCAGACGGGCGGCGGATGCCGTGCTACAAACTATATCTCACTCATTCGTAAAGCGCTGGCCGCTGTCGGTTTGTCCCATGTACCGGTGATTGCCCTGTCTTTCAAAGATTTGGGGGAGGAAAACCCGGGCTTCAAAGTAACGCCATCTATGCTGTTGCAAGCTGCTTATTCCATCTTCTATGGCGATCTGCTTATGATGGCGTTGTACCGCACGCGTCCCTACGAGCAGGAGGCGGGCAGCGCTACTCGTCTGTACGATCACTGGATGACTACCTGTAAGGGCCAGCTTGCGCGTGGGCTCAAGCATCGCGAGTTCAAAGACACGGCGCGTCGCATTGTGGAAGATTTTGACACGTTGCCGCTTGCTGGTGAGGGTTTAAAGCCGCGCGTTGGTGTGGTGGGCGAGATTCTAGTGAAGTTTCATCCCACAGCAAACAATCAGATTGTGGAGGTGATTGAGCGCGAAGGCTGCGAGGCTGTTGTACCTGGCTTAGCTGAATTCTTCCTGTTCGGTATGGCGGGTGGTATTTTCCAGAAAGATCCACTCGGTCGTCCGGCGAAGGGTGCTGTCGGCTCCCGGATTGGTATTTGGGCCATTGCTAAACTGCGCGCATCCGTGACGAAGGCACTCGCGGATTCTTCACGCTTTGAGCCCCCCGCAGATATCTACGAGTTGGCTGAATATGCCAGCGAGATATTGTCGCTTTGCAACTCGATGGGTGAGGGGTGGCTGCTTACCGCGGAGATGGTGGAGCTTGTGCGCACGGGTGCGCCCAACGTGGTGTGCACGCAGCCTTTCGCCTGCTTGCCAAATCATGTGGTGGGAAAAGCCGTAATTAAAGAATTGCGGCGCCGTTACCCCGAGAGTAATATCGTAGCGGTAGACTACGATCCTGGCGCCTCTGAGGTAAACCAGCTTAACCGTATCAAATTGATGATAGCGGTGGCGAAATCAAACCTCGCCGAAAAGGAGGCCGAGGCCAAAGCTGCGCGCAATCGCTTTGTTGAGGCTGGTTGCACCCACCCCGTGCAAGAGGTGGCGGGCCAGCTGGAAGTAGAGACTGAGCAAGTGCAGTAATCGCTGAAGAAGCAAGAACCCCCTCGAAGAATGAACTGAACTGCGCTTCGAGGGGGTTTTCTTTATCTAATGACTCTGGGAGGGAACATACTAATTTCGCGGTGCTATGGGAATGCGGCTCTGAGGGGGGCTGGTGCGTATGCTCGGTTTTGTGAAGAGTAAGTGGCAGGTGGGAGTAATCGCTCTCTGTGTTGCATCAGCCTTGTTCGTTTGTTCCTGCTCCTCCGCGCAGCCCGCCTCCAAAGAAGAGACACCGGCGATGGCAGGTGCGGCTGCAAGCGAAAGCGTTTCTCCGAAACTGGAAGCCAATGCGCCCGCCGACGTGAAGGAGCTGACTTCGACCGAAGCAGTGAGGACGGGCAAGGAGAACATCACCGTCCTGGTTCTGAATGGCTGTGGCATCGAAGGTGCCGCCCAAGAAGCGGCCGACAAGATTGCCGCTGCAGGATTTGCCCAAGTGAAAGCCGACAACGCAATACTCTTCCAGTACTCCATCACGCGCGTTTCATATCGTTACGAAGAGCATAAAGTACAGGCGGACGAGCTTGCGGCGCTATTCGGCGTAACAAGGAAGGGCGATGTCTACTGCTACGGGCCGGATACCAAGGATTGGAACTCCGATTACGACATCCTTGTCATGATCGGTGACCCTTCTGTTCGAGACAATCCTATAACCATAGGGGGCAACCCGGTCAACATCAAAGGCTAGGTTCGGTCGGTGTTCGCCGATGGGCTAGGCTTTCATCGGAGAAAGTGGATGTCGCAAAACTCGCGCAGGGGCGGGATGCAGCGCTCGACGGCATCCCAGACTATTTCGGCATCGAATGCCTCGTAGCCGTGTGCCAGGTGGCAGCGCATACCGTAGATACGTTTCCAGTCGATTTCGGGGTGGGTTGCTTTAAAGTTGTCCGATAAGCGTGCGGTTGCTTCACCGATTTGGATGAGGCAAAGCGAACAGCTGTCTTGAAAGGGGATGTCGCAGGCGAATGCAGCAAACGATGAGCCAAAACGCTCGATGGCAACATCGAGTCGCTCGCAGTAGCGCAGGATAACGCCCAGCTGTTCGTTGTCGCGGTCAGCCTGCTTCATAAAGCACCACTTCGTCTTTTCGGATATTCTTAAGGAATCTGTCGCTTGCCCCTGCGGTGGTTACTACGTCGACCGATCGTCCGATTCGCTCGCTCAGCGCGTCTTGGAAATCGAGAACGCGAAGCCCCTTGATACTGCCCTTTTCCAGGAGAATATCAACGTCGCTTGCCTCGCTCGCTTCGCCGCGCGCGAACGAACCGAAAAGAGAAACCTTGGCGGCGCCGTACTCTTCGGCAAGGGAGACTACGTGGTAGCGAATCTCCTCGACATCAAGGTTGGTTTTCTCGTCGAGATAACCTTCGACAATGCGCTCGATCAGTTTGGAGCGATTTGTCACATGCCGGCCCGTTAGCCCACGTGCGCGGTCTTCTCGCGCACAGCGTTCGACCGCTGAATCGAGCCTTCGCAAGAGGTCGTCGCGCAAATATATTGAAACCGCTCCCGCCATGACACTCCCCTCATATACTATATTTGTAATATAGTATATGAGACTGATAGGGCGACCTCAAGGGGAGATGTAGATTTCACCGTGTTATGCGGATGCTACTTCAAGGTAGCGAAGGCGTGTTGATGTATATGATCAGGCTCGGTCGGTGCTTTCCTGGCCGTATGAGGATGTAAAATACCCCTGCCGGTGTATGGTGCTTGACGGGCGCGTCGCGTAGTATGGGTGTATGGAAAACTTTTTAGTGAACAATCGACCGATGTCACCCAAAGATTGGGGCATCGATGTGTCCGTTGCTGTGACGGCTCTCCTATTCGGCTGCGTGCAGCTTATGGTTACATCGTCGTCACTTATCGTACATGATCTAGCATTGCGTCAGTATCTCGGCATGGTGAATGTGGTGCCCGATGCATCGGTATTCGTTGCGCTGGCGCTTACAACGTTGCCGCTCGTGGTGCGTAGGCGGTTTCCTTGGCCGGTGTTTCTGTTCGTTATGATTACCTTTTTGGGGTTACAAAGTTCATTTCGGGGTCTTTCCCTCACGATGATCGGTCCTGCGGTAGCCCTTTACACTATTGCAAGTGAGCGAGGGCGTGTCGAGGCACTCGTTGCTGCTTCCCTTGCGGTGGCAGGGTTGCTTTTTGTTGATATGTCGGCGCGTACCGCTAGTCTTGTCTTTTTTACGCGCTTCCAAAACATTGCGTTTGCGGTAGCGGCTGCGTTGGCGGGGTATTCCTACCGCACTCACCGTGCATACGTGGTAGAAACGGAACGGCGTGCTCTGGAGGCGGAACGCGCGTGCGGAGAGGAAGCTGCCCGTCGGGTAGAAGAGGAACGTGTTCGTATTGCTCGTGAAGTACACGATATTACAGCACATTCGCTGTCGGCGGTAAGTATCCAAGCGGCTGCCGCCGAGCGACTGGTCGACCGCGATCCTGTCGCAGCGAAGCAGGCTATTGCCGCAGCACGTACGACGGCGAAGGATGCGCTTGAAGAAATTCGCAGCATGATTGGCGTGCTGCGCCGCGACGATGCGGCTGAAATCGAGCCTACCGCTGGCACCGAGCGTATGGAAGACCTTGTAACGTATTTAAGAAATGCTGGTGTGGATACGGTTCTAGATATGACTGGTTATAATCGCGCGCGTGTTCCCGCCTACGTTGACGTTGCTCTTTATGGCATTGCGCGCGAAGCCGCAACAAACATCGTGCGCCATGCTCATGCCCATACGGCGGTTATGCGTTTGAGGCTTGATGGTACGACCGTGCGGCTTGATGTCGAGGATGATGGTTGTGGTCGTGGTGACGTTATTCCGGTGGGCAGACACGGCATCGATGGCATGGCCGAGCGGGTGGGTTTGCTCGACGGCACCTTTTGGGCGGGAGATCGAGCCCAAAAAGGGTTTGCTGTGCGCGTGAGTATTCCGCTGGGAGGAACGGGAGCATCTCATGTCTGAGCAGCTTATTGGGGGCAGTTTTCAAGATGATGCCTATCGTGCCGCGCAAGAGCGACTGCGGCAACGTAGCGCCCAGGCGGCACAGCGTGCCGATGAGCAATGGCGCGACGATGCGGTAGTACGTGTGGTGATTGCTGACGATCAAGATTTGGTTCGCAGCGGATTTCGGCTCATCCTTTCATCGTATCCCGATCTCAAGGTAGTAGGTGAGGCGGGTGACGGACATCAGGCGGTTGAGTGTGTGCGTGAGACGCGCCCCGATGTGGTGCTGATGGATATTCGTATGCCGGTGGAAAATGGCATCGAAGCTACGCGTGCGATTATGGATGATCCTCAGCTTGCAGGTACACATGTGCTCATTTTAACCACCTTCGATATCGATGAGTATGTATACGACGCGCTGGCGGCGGGCGCTAGTGGGTTTATGCTGAAAGATGCCGAGCCTGACGATATTGCTGCTGCTATTCGGGTGGTTGCGAAGGGTGATGCGCTCATTCAACCCTCGGTTATGCGTCGTTTGGTCGAGACGTTTGTGCGTACACGCCCGGTATCTAACGCTGAGGGGTCTTCGAATGACGATCCGTTTGCGGCACTTACCGATCGGGAGCGTGAAATACTCGTGCTGGTGGCCCGCGGTTTGGCAAATGATGAAATTGGGTCCGATCTTTTTATTTCGCCTGCAACGGTTAAAACGCACCTTGCGCGCATTATGGCGAAACTAGGGGCTCACGATCGAGCGCAGCTGGTGGTGCGTGCCTATGAAGGCGGCTTGGTGAAACCGCGCGAATGGTAGTGAAAGAATTGTGGCGATCGTTTGACAATTCTTTAAAACCTTAGTCTTGCAGGCTCATATTTTCTCAAATTATCTTGCATTCGTCGTCAATGCTGTTATGATAACGCAATGTTTAGCACTCGTTACCTAAAGAGTGCTAGCAGTCACTAACACGGAGTGGTTAAATAGAAACGTTCAACCAGTTTCGGAAAAGAGACGGACGAAAGGAAGGCAAAGATATGAATTTGAAACCATTGGGTGACCGCGTCATCATCAAACAGGACGAGGCTGAGTCGACGACGGCATCCGGTCTGTATCTGGCAACCGAAGCAAAGGAAAAGCCCCAGACGGGCACGGTGCTGGCTGTGGGCGCTGGCAAACTGGATAAAGATGGCAACCTGCTGCCCATGCCCGTGAAAGAGGGCGACAAGGTTCTGTACGGCAAATATGGTGGAACCGAGATCACGGTGGATGGCGAAGACGTCATGATCTTGCGTGCCGACGACCTGTACGCGGTGTTCGCGTAAGGCAGACGAGCGGTTTTTTTGTGGCGACCGTCTAGCTCAAGCTTCTCTGTTTCACGGCTATGCGACTCACTGCGAAAACCCCGTTGTTTTAGGTTGGTGCTTTGTCGTTCCGGCTTGGCCGGAAAACCCACAAGTAGTAGTTAAAGATACGCAGTCTGAAAGGAATAGCGAATCATGGCGAAAGAAATTAAGTTTGAGGCAGAAGCCCGCAGTGCTCTTGCTGCTGGTGTAAGCAAGCTGGCCGATGCAGTAAAGGTCACGCTTGGCCCCAAGGGTCGTTACGTTGCGCTGGAGAAGTCCTATGGTGCTCCCACCATTACTAATGACGGTGTGACGGTAGCCAAGGAAGTTGAACTGGAAGACCCCATCGAGAACATGGGTGCTCAGCTGGTGCGCGAAGTTGCTGTTAAGACGAACGATGTGGCTGGCGATGGCACCACGACGGCTACGCTGCTGGCAGACGTCATTGTGTCCGAGGGCCTGCGTAACGTAACTGCTGGCGCCGATGCACTGGGCATTCGTCGCGGTATTCAGAAGGCAACCGAGGCTGTTGTTGAGGCTATCAAGGCAGATGCTACTCCGGTGTCTACGGAAGCTCAGATTGCCAATGTTGGTACTATTTCCGCTGGCGATGCAGAGATCGGTTCGAAGATTGCTGCAGCCATGGAAGCGGTAGGCAAAGATGGTGCTATCTCGGTCGAAGAGAGCCAGACGTTCGGTCTCGAGATGGATATCGTCGAGGGTATGCAATATGAGCGCGGCTACATCTCGCCGTACATGGCTACCGATATGGAGAAGATGGAGGCCGTGCTGAACGACCCCTACATTCTGCTTACCGACCAGAAGGTAACCAGCATCCAGGACATGGTGCCGCTGCTGGAAGATATCATGAAGTCTGGTCGTCCGCTGTTCATCGTCGCTGAAGACGTTGAGGGCGAGGCTCTGGCCACCATCCTGCTGAACAAACTGCGTGGCACGTTCAATTGTGTTGCCATCAAGGCTCCTGGCTTTGGTGATCGCCGTAAGCGCATCCTCGAGGACATTGCTGCTGTTACTGGCGCGCAGGTTATCGACAAGGACTTCGGCATGACTATGGCCGATGCTCGCGTTGACATGCTGGGTCACGCCAAGACGGTTAAGGTTACCAAGGACACCGCACTTATCGTTGATGGCGCTGGCGAGAAGAAGAACATTGAGGATCGCATCACTCAGATCAAGGCTGAACTGGAGCGCGTCGATTCTGACTTCGACCGTGAGAAGCTGCAGGAGCGCTTGGCTAAGCTGTCCGGCGGCGTAGCGGTGCTGAAGGTGGGCGCTGCGACTGAGTCTGAGCTCAAGGAGAAGAAGTCTCGCATCGAAGATGCCTTGCAGGCAACCCGCGCAGCTGTGGAAGAGGGTATCGTTGCTGGCGGCGGCGTGGCGCTGGTGGACGTGCTTCCCGTACTTGATACGGTGGAGACCTCCGACAAGGACGAAGAGGTTGGTGTAGCTATCATCCGCAAGGCGCTCGAAGCTCCTATGCGTGCTATTGCACAAAACGCTGGCTTCGAGGGTAGCGTTGTTGTCGAGCACGTAAAGGGCATGGGCAAGGGCGAAGGCTTGAACTGCGCTAATGGCGAGTATGGCAACATGATCGAGATGGGCGTGAACGATCCGGTCAAGGTTACCCGTACGGCTCTGCAGTCTGCGGCTTCCGTTGCAGCTCTTATTCTCATTACCGAGGCAACCATTAATGACATTCCGAAGGATGGTCCGGACTTGTCTGCCCTGGCTGGTGCCGGCGGCGGTATGGGCGGGATGATGTAAGCGCTCAGGTATTTTGCGAAACAACGTATAAGAAAGAACCCGCATCAAGCGGGTTCTTTCTATGTAAGGTGCGCCACAGGTGTCCTTTATTTCTTGCGTTTGGTCAGAACTTTCTTTATGAATTTCGACGTGGGGAAGTATTCGCTTACTACGATGGCGAAGAAAATTAGCATGAATCCGAACACCATCTGCTGACTTAGAGTCTCGCCCAACAAAGCAACGGAAAACGCCACGCCGAATACCGACTCGGTCGCTAGAAACAACGATGCGGGCGCGGGGGATACGTGTGTTAGGCCGATGTTCTGAAGTAGTAGGGCAATGCATGAGGCAGCAATGATGAGATAAGCCAGGTTGGAGAGAAGCTCGGGGCTGAACTGCTGAAGTGTAGGCCATGGCTCGGAAGCGGCACCCCACGCAAGCCCAATTAATCCGGAGACGATGAACTGTACAGCGGTGAGCACGAGGATATCGCGTCCAGGTGCTAATTTCGAGGTGAAGGCCAAGTGTAGGCCTAGGAATAGCGCCGACACCAATGTTATAGCATCGCCAAATCCAATTGATAGCGCTCCAGTGGAGGGCAGCGATACCAATCCCACGCCCATGATGCAGATAACGGCAGCCGACACATTGTATACGGAAGGGCGTTTGTGTAGGATGGTCCAGGCTAGAAACGGCATGAATACGCAGTACACCGCGGTGAGAAACGAACTTTTTGAGGCAGTGGTATAGGCGAGGCCTGTTGAGTTGAACAGGTAAGCCATTCCGTTCAATACGCCGAGTAATGCGCCAGCTCTCAAATGATCAGCATCCAAAGTACGCATCATACGTGGTAGCAGCACCAAAAACAGCACTGTGCCTGCGCATAGGAAACGAATACCTACGATCCACCCCGGAGGTAACAACTGGACCGTATCTTTGATAACAACGGTGCCCATACCCCATATGGCGGCTGCACCTATCAGTAATGCGGCGTATATCCAGTGAGGTGCCTGTTTTTTCTCGGAAGTCATGGTGCAAGAGTATATCAGGCCTCTGGCGGGAACCCGGCATCGTTAGTATCCTTGCATCACCGTAATGTGACCGTTCTCGTGCATCCGGGCTTTAAGCGCATAGGTTGAGTTACAATACTTCTTCATGGAAGAAACCTTACATATAATCATTCATGTTCTAGAGCATTCGATTGGCGATACGCTGTATCTGATTCCGTTCCTGTTTGTAACGTATCTCCTTATGGAGTGGCTTGAACATAAGACGGGCGGCAGAACAGAGTCAGCCATTCGTCGCGCAGGTGCGGCAGGCCCTGTTGCGGGGGCTCTTTTGGGCGTGGTTCCGCAGTGTGGCTTTTCGGCTGTTGCAGCGACGCTTTGGGCGGGGCGTGTTATTACGCTTGGAACTATGTTTGCAGTGTTCTTGTCTACTTCAGACGAGATGCTTCCCATTTTTATTGCTGAACAAGTGCCACTCGACGTCATCCTAAAGATACTGGGTGCGAAGGTTATCATCGGCATGGTTATGGGCTTTATCGTGGATACTGCCGTGCGCATTGCTCGCCGTGAGAGCAAAAAGCTGCGGATTCATGAACTGTGCGAGCAAGATCGTTGTGGCTGCAACGGCGAGTGTGTGGTATGTGAAGAGAGGCCGGAGCTTGCCTACGATTACGAACATGATCAACATCACGATCACGACCACGAGCAGGGGTCCATTGTTCGCAGTGCGTTCCGCCATACGGTGCAGGTAACGTTATTTATTTTTATAATTACTATCGCGTTAAACGGCGTGCTGGAGGTGGTGGGCGAAGAAGCGCTTGCCAATTTCCTTGGATCCAATCCCATGTTGTCGGTATTCGGCTCAGCTCTCGTAGGTCTTGTGCCGAACTGCGCGGCCAGCATTGTTGTTGCCCAGCTTTACGTTGAGGGTGTCTTGAATTCTGGTGCCATGCTTGCTGGTTTGTTGGTTTCTGCTGGCGTTGGTCTACTGGTGCTTGTGCGCACAAATCGCCGCGTGCGGGAGAATCTTATAGTCATTGTTTCTCTCTATGGTATGGGCGTGTTCTGGGGCGTTGTGGTAAACGCGCTGGGTATTGTGTTCTAGCGCTGACTGAAACGCGTCTTTGGGGTAGCATGTTACCCGACAATAGTTCAACAGGAGAAGGAGGGCGCCATGGCGACGCTAGAAGCTGGTATTACGCGTGATGCTGCATTCGAACTGCTGAAGGAACATAATAAGGACCCGTTTCATATTGAGCACGGCGAGACGGTCGAGCAAACCATGCGTTACTTCGCGCGTGAATTTGACCCTGAAAACGAAGAATTCTGGGGCATTGTGGGTCTGTTGCACGATCTGGATTGGGAAGAGCACGATGATCAACCCGAATTGCACACGATTTTTGCTGCCAAAGATATTGAAGCGGCAGGTGGATCGGCCGAACTCATTCGCGCAATCCAGAGTCATACCTCTGATTTCAATCCTGAACTGCCCAAGCCCGAGTTTCAGATGGAAAAAATTCTGTTTGCTACCGAGGAGCTGACAGGTCTTATTGGTGCCGCTATCGCGATGCGCCCTTCCAAGAGCGTTATGGATTTTGAGGTTAAATCGCTGAAGAAAAAGTTCAAAGATAAGCGTTTTGCTGCTGGTGTCAGTCGTGATGTCATTCGGTCTGGTTCTGAAATGCTCGGCTGGGATTTAGACGATCTGTTTGCACGCACCATTGAGGCTATGCAGTCGTTTGCGCCCGACAAGGACACGTTTGTTGTTGCGGAGTAGGGGCGACTTACGTTTCCTTTGGTTTATTATGCGCGCCCGGTAGTCACGTGTGGCGTTTGCGTAGGAATAGGGAAGATAATGCCATCTTTTCATCGATTTGCTGCAGCGGACTCAGCACTCTTCAAAAGCATGCTCGAAGATCGTTATTGTTTTACCTGGTCAAAATGAAACCTACAATTTAGATGTTGGTTCAGACCGGGAAAGGTCGCGTGGAAGGGAGCTTCCAATGCGCATTTTTGCAACAAATCGTTCAAAACCTGGCCTAAGGGACGCTGCTTGTTACTTAACGGTCGAAGAAAAGCTGATAGCAAGGGAACATAATGTAAGAAAGATATTTTCGGCAATAGTCAAAGAAAATGCCCCAAAGCTATCAGCGATGCCGGCATAAAGCCGAAATTATCTTGTTCGAAACTATCCTGTTCAATAGTAAAAAGAATCGAAACCCATGAAGGGCTTCGATTCTTTTTACTTGAGAGAGTTTTGAGGTAAACCTTGCTTGCAAGGCGGCTGTGCAGTGTTGCCGTAGCGTACTGAGAAGGCATTAAACACCTTTGATTAAGCGTCTTTTTTGCCTACCAGTAAACAAATGCCTCCAACTATGCTAAGGAATATAAGCGTACACACACCGAATGCTATCGTGTTAGGCTTCTCTCCCTTGTAAATACCCCAGCAATGAACGGTCATGGGAATCATCCAGGCAAGTGGTAAAAGCAGCCATCCTACGGATACTGTTGATAGTAGGCAGAAGATAAAGGCGATCAACGCAAAGGTGCGATCGGTATCAGAGGTGTTTTGTGCAGTGGGGTAGTAGGTTTGCCCGTAAGTAGGTTGCGGGCAAGGGGAAGTATAGTACCCATTGTTCATGTTACTTGCGGGCTGTGCGTCCGAGAAGTTTTCGGTCCACTGTGTTCCATCCCAGTAACGAAGTTTTGTTGCATCTCCCGATGGGTCGGGATACCAGCCTGCTTGCGGGTTTTCCATGTTGTCCTCCAACAGCACAAGAGTAATAAGTAGCTTCCCCCTTAGTATAGTCGACCAAGTCGGCGAAAAGCTGCATGTCAGATGCTGAAAGTAAAGTGTAATGGGTTCTTAAGGTACGCCTTAAGCTTTCAAACACCTGCGTTCATCGAGATCGTTGATTTTCCAGTTCTTGTCGTATCTTTCCTTTTTTACGACTAACTAACAGGTAAACAATTAATGCGACGAGCGCAACAAAGGACATGGCTTGAAAAAGGCCGCGATAACCCCAAAGTGGCTGTATGATACCAAGTAGAAGAGGGCCAATGCCAACACCAATGTCCAGCATAATGTAAAACGTTGAGTTTGCCAGACTCAGTCGATCATCAGGTGCGATGCGCACAGCTAAGGCAAGTCCGCTTGCTTGTATGGTGCCCACGCCAAAGCCCATGAGCGCACCGGCTACCAGCATGGCCGGTGCCTGGTGTACCGTGGCGAGCAGCCCCATCCCTATAATGAAGGCAATAAATGCAGGAATCATAACCGCGCGGTCGCCTTTGCGATCGAACAGCTTGCCCGTGAAGGGCCTCGTAACAAAGGTTGCGATAGCGTATACGATAAAGAAATAACTTGCAGGTCCTTCTAGGCCGTTCTCGGCGGCGAAGGGCGTGAGAAAGGCTAGGAGGCTTGAGTAGCAAAAAAACAGCACGGCACATACTGAGCTGATGGACAGCACACTGGGCTCGAGATAATTCTTCACATTCGGCCGAGGTACGCGAAATGCTGAAGCTTCTTCGTCACGCTCTTCGCGAGCTATGTCGCGTGCTTTTGTTTCGATGCTACTACGGCTGCTCTCAGGTGCCTTCAGCAATGCTGCAGCGCCGAGGCTTAACGCTGCGACAAGTGCAGACACAATGAAGAGCAACTGGAATCCGGCATTCTGCGTGAGGAACATGCCCAAAAACGGACCGATGGCTGCACCGAGGGTGACCGATAGCATATAGTAGCCTACTCCCTCACCCTTGCGGCTGTCGGGCACCAGTGAAGTGACGATGGTGCCAATGGTGGTGGAGCATATGCCGTAAGAAAACCCATGCAAGAGCCTCAGGGCGAAGAGCGGTGCGAATGCTGGCCCTATAAGGTACAACGCCGAAAAAATTACTTCGCCTACCGCACCAATAACCAAGAGGCGTTTACGTCCGATCTTATCCATTACGCGTCCGCTAATCAGACGTGCAATCAGGGCTCCAATGATAAAAATACTGGCAGCCAGACCTGCTGCGGCAGCGGGTGCCTGGTAGGTCTTCATGGAATAATCGGCTACAACCACCATGAGGCCGTAGTAGTTCACCATGAGAAGAAAGTTTACGAGCGTTCCAAGAGTAAAATCTTTTGTCCAAAGTTTGGCGGTTGCCATATTTCTAGCCTTCCACTCCTGACTCGGGAGTGTCTTTTGCAATAAGTACCGTAATAGGAGATTGTTGCACTACGGCGTAGCTTATGCTGCCCAGATAACCCTTGACGCCACCTCTGCCGCGACTGCCCATAACAATGAGATCACACCCCTCATCTCGCGCGCAGTTCAGTAGTAGGTCGGCGGGCGAAGAGCCCTTTAGTAGATGCACGTGGGTAGGGTTGGGGAGTGTGTCGGCAAAGCTTTCAAGTACTTCTCTCGTGGCCTTTGCCTCGTCTACAAGTAGGTTCTCAACTCCAGCTTCAATGAGACTTGCATAAAGCTTTAGTACGTGGACCAACACGAGTTCGACATTCCGGTCTTGTGCTGCGATAGAGCAGGCAACCTCCAGAGCTTTTTTGGAAGGAGCCGAACCGTCGTAGGCTACGAGGATTTTCGAACACCACATTGCACACCACTGCCTTTCTTGCTGCATGAAGCCATTTTTTTGAAGTCTCGCTCTTTATTGTACTGCTCCGTATCTACCCATTTGACTACAATGCTATGGCATTGCTATGACATTGCGAAGCAATATTAATCTTTTGTGCAAACAAGTCATTGACCTTGGTTGGTCGCCCCGGTACAATATGCTCTCGCGTGCAACGCTGGCGATGTGGGCCGTTAGCTCAGCTGGTAGAGCAGGGGACTTTTAATCCCAAGGTCGCGGGTTCGACTCCCTCACGGCCCACCACTTCAACGTTGGTCACGCAATCGCACCGATAACTTCGGTGCCGCACCTGCGGCGCAACGTTTCAAACTGGCCCGTCGTCCAACGGCAGGACTCTGGCTTTTGGTGCCAGCTATCGGGGTTCGAATCCCTGCGGGCCAGCCAGTTTGGCGCTGTGCTTTCTTTTTTGGGACCCGGATAAACGGCAACTGGCCACACAAGGTCTTGACCGCACAACCAAAACCCTTAAAACTGGTGCAATTATAGATGACGATGTCTTTAAGGCGTTGTTGTCGTAGTAAGGCCGACAAGGCGGCGGCGCTTCGCGCAAATACCTGGCGGTTCTGTTTTTGTACTTCGGACCGCGCGGCTTCAAACCGCACGCCTGATATGCAGGCAGTTTCGAACCCGTTGGTTTGTTGGTTTTCTGCGCGCTAATTTTCTTGTATCTATTTTAGCAATATTTTGGTATCATCTACGATTGCTGTTTAATGACGTATTGCTTGAAGGAGCACTTTTGACCAAAGAAGATGTTATCGAGCTCGAGGGGACCGTCCTCGAGGCGTTACCAAACGCTATGTTTAGGGTGGAGCTCGAGAATGGCCACAAGATATTGGCCCACATATCCGGCAAGATGCGTATGCATTACATTAAGATTCTGCCGGGCGACAAGGTGACGGTAGAGTTATCGGTTTACGATCTGAACCGAGGGCGCATTACGTATCGCTTTAAGTAGCGGTATTGTTTGCGTAACTCATGAATTGAGTGTGCGTGTTTTGTGTACTCAAAGTAAGGTGTAAAGCAGCAAGTAAGAAGCAATTAGGAAAACGATCGCCTGCGGCTGGGCGTGCTACATAGAACAGTGTATGTGCATAACCGAAAGGAATTGAATTATGAAGGTACGTCCTTCGGTCAAGAAAATGTGCGACAAATGCAAGATTATCCGACGCCATGGCAAAGTGCTCGTTATTTGCGAGAACCCGCGCCATAAGCAGCGTCAGGGCTAGGAAAGAGGAGAAACATCTATGGCTCGTCTTGTTGGTGTCGACCTTCCTCGCGACAAGCGCGTTGAAATCGGCTTGACCTACATTTACGGCATCGGCCTGACCACCTCCAAGCAGATCCTCGCCGAAACCGGCGTCGATCCCGACGTCCGCGTCAAGGACCTCACGGAGGACGATCTGTCGAAGCTTCGCGATTATATCCAGGAAAACATCAAGGTGGAGGGCGACCTACACCGCGAGGTTTCCCAGAATGTCAAGCGCCTCATGGAGATCGGTTGCTATCGTGGCTTGCGCCATCGTCGCGGTCTGCCCGTTCGCGGACAGCGCACGCATACGAATGCGCGTACCCGCAAGGGTCCTCGTAAGCAAATCGGCGGAAAGAAAAAGTGAGGTAGCTTAAGTGGCAGCTAAGAAAAACGTGCGCACGCGCATCAAGCGTTCTGAGCGTAAGAACATTGCCGTGGGCGCCGCGCATATCAAGTCTACGTTTAACAATACTATTGTGAGCATCACCGATCCTCAGGGCAATGTGATCTCCTGGCAGTCCGCTGGTACGGTTGGCTTCAAGGGCTCTCGTAAGTCCACGCCCTTTGCCGCACAGATGGCCGCCGAAGCCGCCGCTAAGACGGCTATGGAGCACGGGCTACGCAAGGTGGCAGTGTTCGTTAAGGGCCCGGGTTCGGGTCGCGAAACGGCCATTCGCTCGCTGCAGGCTGCTGGCCTGGAAGTTTCCAGCATTCAGGATTGCACACCCATCCCGCACAACGGTTGCCGTCCCTGCAAGCGTCGTCGCGTGTAACTGAAAGGATCGGAGTATTATGGCTCGTTATACTGGAGCGGACTGCCGTTTGTGCCGTCGTGAAGGTGTGAAGCTCTTTTTGAAGGGCGATCGCTGCTACACGGACAAGTGCGCAATCGAGCGCCGCAACTACGCGCCCGGCGAGGCCGGCAAAAAGCGCGTAAAAGAAAGTGAATATCGTCTTCAGTTGCGTGAAAAGCAGAAGACTAAGCGTATTTATGGTGTGTTGGAAAAGCAGTTCCACCACTACTACGACATGGCGAACCGTCAGACGGGCGTTACGGGCGAAAACCTGCTGCGCATCTTGGAAAGCCGCCTCGACAACGTTGTGTATCGTCTTGGATTTGCAAAGTCGCGTGCTGAGGCTCGTCAGCAGGTGCGTCACGGTCATATTACCGTGAATGGTCGCCGTGTTGATATCCCGTCGTTCCGCGTGCGTCCGGGCGACCTGGTTGCCGTGGCTCCTAAGGCCAAGGATTTGCTGGTTATTAAGAGCGCGCTTATCTCCAACGAGCGTGTTCAGGTGCCGGCTTGGCTCGAGGTTGACATCGAGAAACTGCAGGGTAGCGTGTTGGCGCTTCCGCAACGCGATCAAATCGATTTGGACATTCGCGAACAGCTCATCGTCGAACTTTACTCGAAATAATCGCGGCATAGTAAGGAGGCTCACAAAACATGACAGAGTTCATGAGGCCTACGGTAACAACGGAAGAAGTCAACGACACTGTCGCGCGTTTCATAGTGGAACCGCTCGAGCGTGGCTACGGCTATACGCTGGGCAACTGCATGCGTCGTGTGCTGCTCTCGTCGCTTGACGGCGCTAAGGCGACCGCCATTCAGATTGAGGGCGTGCAGCACGAGTTTGCAACGGCTGAAGGCGTCATCGAGGATATTACTGATATTGTCTTGAACGTGAAGGGACTTGTTTTCTCCGCGCTCAACGAGGATATCGAAGAGGCTACGGCGCATGTGTCCGCCGAGGGTCCCTGCACGGTGACGGGTGCCGATTTGGACATCCCAACGGAGTTCACGCTAGTGAACCCGGAGCATGTTATCGCTACGGTTGCCGATGGTGGCCAGCTAGACATGACTATTCGTATCGGGGTGGGCCGCGGCTACGTGTCTGCCGAGCGTAACAAGCGCACGGAGGACCCCATCGGCGTCATCCATGTTGACTCGTTGTTCTCGCCGGTCCGCCGGTGTACGCTGAACGTCACCGATACCCGCGTGGGTCAGCGCACCGACTACGACAAGCTCGTGCTGGAAGTTGAGACCGACGGTAGTTTGGCACCGGTAGATTCTGTGTGTCGTGCCGCCAATATCATCAATCAGTACATGGGGGCGTTTTTGGGCCTATCCACGGTGGTTGACGAAGAAGAGTGCGGTGAAATTCCGTCTATCTTTGCGCCCGAGGGTCAGGAATCAAATGCCGAACTGGACAAGCAGATTGAAGATTTGGACCTTTCGGTTCGTTCCTATAACTGCTTGAAGCGTGCCGGCATCCATTCCGTCCGCCAGCTCGTCGAGTTCTCCGAAAACGACTTGCTGAACATTAGGAACTTTGGTGCGAAGTCCATCGAGGAAGTGAAGGATAAACTCATTTCCATGGACCTCAATTTGAAGCTTTAGGAGATACGAGATCATGAGACACTACAAGAAGGGGCGCAAGCTGGGCACCGACACCAGCCATACCAAGGCCATGAAGCGAAGCCTGGTTAGTGCGCTGCTGTTGAACGATCGCATCAAGACGATCGAATCCCGCGCGAAGGAAATTCGCCCCGACGTTGATAAGATTATTACGTGGGCGAAGAAGGGCGACCTTCATTCCCGTCGTCTGGCTATTGCTGCATTGGGTGGTGATAAGGAGCTCGTGCGCGAGGTGTTTGAGAAGGTCGCGCAGGGTATGTTCCAGGATCGTCCGGGTGGCTACACTCGCATTATGAAGCTAGGTCCCCGCAAGGGCGACCGTGCTCCTATGGTTATCATGGAAATGGTGACCGAGCCGGTGAAGACCAAAGAGGAAGCTAAGCCTGCTGCCAAGAAGGCAAAAAAGGCTGCTCCTAAGAAGGTCGAGAAGGTTGAAGCTGAAGAGGCCGTTGAGGACTTGAAGGCGACCGAAGAGGCTGCTGTGGTTGAGGCTGAGGCCCCTGTTGAGGCTGCTGCTGAGACTGAAAAGGCTGCGGTTGAAGCTGAGGAGAAGAAGGCCGAATAGCTTTTTTCGACAAGCAATAAAATTTGAAACGGGGACCTACAGGTCCTCGTTTTGTTTGTGGCTAAGGTGGCGCTGCGTACGATACTGCCTGCTAATCATCGTTTCAGGCTTATAGGTCCTATAAATCTCATTTCCTACTGCCCGCTATAGGCCAAGATACTGCTGAGTGGGTGCGTTTATGCTGGATGTATCCGGTATGTCAGTAATTCGTTTCTCTACGGTGATGCAGTCAATATGCTGGCTGGTCTACCCTATAAAGTAGTCATTTGATGCGGCTCATGTCGCGCGTCGCTTTATAGTGGAAAAGAGGTAGAGTATGACGGAATCTGCAAGTAAAACACCTAAAGCACCCGTTGAGAAAATCGCTGTAGGACCGCATGTGAAAGACATGACTAATGAGGTGCATCAGCATACGGTTGAGGCATTTAGCGACGTGGGTGATCAGGTAAAAGATATGGTCGGAGAGGTAGGTCGGCATACCAAAGACATAGCAGACGAGCTTGGTCTCCACACCCAAGATGCATTGAGCGACGTAGGAAAACATGTCCAAAGCTTGCCCGAAGAGGTTGCGAAGCACTCGCAACAAGCTGCGGGTGACGTACTGCGTGAGGTGCCCGTACTCTTTGAGCATGTTAAAGATACCATGGTGGATCTGTTTGATGCCCAGCGTGGTAACAAAACGAAATAACTGAGATTGAAACCTGTTCTTATGGCGATATAAGTTTCTCTTCTCGAGTTTCCCTTCTCAATCTTGCGACTAACAACCGTTGAGCGTTTGTCAGTGTGCGGTTATCACGTTTTTACCTGGCAACTCTACAATATAAAACAACAGTGAATGGCTGGGTTGGTTTGTGGATGACCCGCATACGAAAGGAGCTTGCTATGGCAAGTGGAGAAGTTGATTTCATTGAGACAGACATGGTGCTTGATGATGGCATAACCGAGCAGCAGAAAGACCACGATGCTGCCGAAGAGCTTCGCCGTATCGAAGAAGACGTAAAGCGTGAAGCGGAGCAGTATGTTGAGGCGGTTGACGGCGATGGTAACGAACAAGCTTCTGTTGAAGCGGCAGCAACGGCTTACGATTTTGAGCAAGCAGAGATGGAGACAGCCATGCTTGAGGGCGAGGCAGAGGAAAATAGTAGAGTCTAAGTTGTTGTTGAAGGGAGAATTGCGGTGACTAAGGATATGGATCAAGTAAAAAACCAAGTCGTCGATGCAGTGCATGACGTAAAAGATCAAGTAAATGATACAGCGCACGATATGAAAAACCAGGCCAAGGATGTCGTGCAGAACGCGAAGAGCGAGGTTGACAGCGCAATTCATGATGCTGATGAAGACGTGAAGAAGGAAGATGTACTCGATTCAGTGAAGGAGTCTTTCGACCATGTTGCTGAATCGGCGAAAGAGGCCGCTGAAGATGCTGCGGCCGCTGTCAAACATGGCATCGAGAATGCGAAGAAACACCTGTAGTTCTAGCTAAAAATAAGTGACGACAGGGGTGTCTGTCACCTTTTTGGATAAGCCTGCAGCATCATGCTGTGGGCTTTCCGTTATACTAGCCTGCATGAGAATCAACGTTAGTTCTTATATCCCTGGTACTTCGTTTGTCCATACCTGCGATGCCCGCGTGAAGATTGTGCTCCTTGCTGCGTTTTCGGTGACACTGTTTTTCGTGGACACTTGGATGGGACTGGGTCTTTGCGCTGTTTTATTTGCCGCTGTTGCGCTAACTTCAGGTGTTTCCGTGCGCAGGTTTCTTGGTTTGCTGGTGCCGGTGTATGTAATAGCGGCGTTCGCCGTGATATTCAATAGCTTCTCGTTTAATGTGTTTCAGGTTGTTGCGCCTATTGGAGGATTGGGAGATGTTTCGGCGGGTGTATTTGCCGCCTTGCCGCCAGTTCCCCTTGTGGGATCGTTTGGCTTTGTGCCGTCTGGCTTTGCTCGTGGATGCTTTTTTGCAATACGTATTTTACTGCTGGTGCTGAGCAGTCTTCTTGTAACTTATACGACAACCTCAACTCAACTTACTGACGCCTTAGCTGGCTTCTTGAGCCCGCTGCGTCACTTCCGCATCCCGGTTGACGACATCGCCATGGTGTTTTCCCTAGCGCTTCGCTTTATTCCCGTAACGGCGGAGGAATTCGGCCGGGTATACGATGCGCAATGGGCTCGTGGTGCAGCTTTCTCTGAGGGGAACCTTTGGCGACGTCTTCGTGCTTGGCAGACCGTGCTTATACCGTTATTCGTCGGTTTGTTTCGGCGGGCAGATATTTTGGCTATCGCCATGGATGCTCGCTGTTACGGCACGCCTAATGTTGATCGAACCTCTCTTGTCTGTTGTCGTTTCTCGGTGAAGAGTACCATCGTGCTTGTTGCGGGTCTTGGCGCGTGCATCGCGCTCTCCGTCGTGCTTTAATGACGTTACTCCTGATGTGCATCTGCTGCTGTGTGGAAAGCAGTCAACGAAATGGCCAGCTTTGAAGACGCGGATATTCCGAACGCCCGCCATGAACTGATCAATGATGTCAGCGTGTTTAAGCTGTCGGTCTTCAAACTCAAAGTTGAAAAGTCATGGACAAAACGACCACGATTCCATGGATTTCGGGAATACCAAAGAGGCATGTGTTGATGGAATCCGTAAATGAACTGGTCAGATATTTGCTAACAAGAGTATCAAGATTTCAGGATAAAGAATCGACGCAGTTTTGTCCATGCGCCCAATCATTTGTCGTTAAACTGGAATAGACCCAGGGACACTAAAGTTGGCAATCAATCCGCAGGCCTTTCGGGGTTGATGTGAACCAGGATGGCTTGGGGTTCGAGGGCCCTTTCCGTTGCCGCTCGTCGTCCGGGTTGTGGGAAACATGGGCAAAGATGTGAGCGATGCCTGATGACGTGCTATGATTTCCCGCAAGGCAAAACCTGTTGCTGCATGTTGCTCGGCAGGGACGTCGACTTACATCCTACAAGGAGGCATTCATGAGCGTCATCATCGATGTGTTCGGCCGCGAAGTTCTCGATTCGCGCGGCAACCCGACCGTGGAAGTGGAGGTCGTGCTTGAGGACGGGGCATTTGGCCGTGCAGCGGTGCCGTCTGGCGCATCGACCGGCGCTTTCGAGGCCGTTGAATTGCGCGATTGCGACAAAGATCGCTACTTGGGTAAGGGCACGCTTGACGCGGTCGCCCACGTGAATGACGAGATTGCTGATGCGTTGGTGGGTATGGAGGCCGACGATCAGCGCACCATTGACGACATCATGCTAGAGCTGGATGGCACCGAGAATAAAGGCGCTCTCGGCGCAAATGCCATTTTGGGTGTATCGCTCGCTTGCGCCAAGGCTGCTGCCGAATCGGCTGAACTGCCGCTGTATAAGTACGTAGGCGGTGCAAATGCGCACCTGCTGCCTACGCCCATGATGAATATTCTCAATGGTGGCGTGCATGCCGACAATAATGTGGACTTCCAGGAGTTCATGATTATGCCGGTTGGCGCTCCCACGTTTGCTGAGGCGTTGCGCTGGTGTGCAGAAATTTATCACACGCTGAAAAAGGTGCTGCATGATGCGGGCCTCGGCGGCGGTGTGGGCGACGAAGGTGGGTTCGCTCCGAATTTCAAGACCAACGAAGAGCCTCTCGAGTATGTCATGAAGGCTTGTGAGGCAGCGGGGTATCGCCCGGGCACCGACATCATGTTCGCTATGGACCCGGCTTCGACTGAGTTCTATGATGCAGAGAAGCAGAAATACGTACTGGCCGGCGAGGGTCGTGAACTTTCGAGTAGTGAGATGGTTGATTACTGGGAGGCCTTGGTTAACAAGTATCCTATTATTTCCATTGAAGATGGTATGGCAGAAGAAGACTGGGATGGTTGGAAGACGCTGACTGAGCGTATTGGCAGCCGTGTTCAGCTGGTGGGCGACGATCTGTTTGTTACGAATTCAAAGCGCCTGGCCCGTGGTATTGAGATGGGTTGCGCCAACGCTATCCTCATCAAAGTGAATCAGATTGGTAGCTTGACCGAAACGCTCGAGGCTATCGAAATGGCAAAACAGGCCGGTTATGCTTGCGTTATGAGCCATCGCTCCGGCGAGACTGAAGATACCACCATTGCTGACTTGTCTGTGGCGGTGAATACCGGTCAGATTAAGACGGGTGCGCCTTGCCGTAGTGATCGTGTGGCGAAATACAACCAATTGCTTCGTATTGAGGAAGAATTAGACAGCGCGGCTCAATATGCTGGCATGGCTGCGTTCTACAACATCACGCGCTAAGTAACATACTGCGGTCACGATTTAATAAACGGGTCTGCTTCCATAACAAAGCAGACCCGTTGTGCATCAGATCCATCGTAAAAGTGAGCTCACTGGCGGTCTAGGGTTTTCGTGAACTATCGTCCTAAGATCATGCTCACGTTGGGATCGGGATGCGCAAGCGCGCCCTGTTTTAGCATGGCAGCGCCCACCTGTAGATATTCATCGCCGGCGCTCGTACACATCTTGGTCACTTCTTCGTCGCTTAACTGGCGTCTTAGCTTTGCGGGCATACCTACAATAAGACTGTTTTCAGGAAATTCCTTACCATCCGCAATGAGTGCTCCCGCGCCAATGACGCTATTTGCGCCAATCTTAACGCGATTCATCACAATGGCTCCCATGCCAACAAGCACGTTGTCGCCCAACTCGCAGCTGTGTAAGATGGCACCGTGTCCTACCGTGCAATGATGCCCGACTACAACAGGTACGTTGTGGTCTACATGCACTACAACATTTTCTTGAAGGTTTGATTCACTGCCAATAATCACGGGAGCGTTATCGCCGCGGATTTGCACGCCAGCGAATACGCTCACGTCGCGTTCGATGGTTACATCGCCAAGAATGCTGGCGGTAGGGGATATGCGTGCAGATGGGTCGATCTTCACACGGTGGTAGAGAGGTTTCATGGCTTGGTCCTCGCTCATCTCGTTTGGCTTCTGGATGTGGTAGTTATTGCTTGTGGAGAATTATTGTCTCAAATAGCTCTTACGGATGATATCGACAGAATGGAGTAATTGGGCAAAGGGTTGGTATAGGGGCTTGTATAAAAGGCTGCCACAAAGGTTCAGACAACGACTCGGTTCTTGATCGTGGATGAACTTGCTGCGCCGAACTATACTTCTAGCGCTATAATAAGGAGCGGTTTACCCGGTTTGATTGAAACAGTTTGCCCGGTGCGCCACAGAAGCGGGCGGGTTAGAGCCGTTGCGAAAACGTGCTCTTTGAGGGAAGGGGAATCCCATGCAGGAAATGATCTCGCTGGAAGAGGCTCGGGAATTGGTTTTGTCTCGCGTTGAGCCGTTGTCGATAGAGTTGGTGCCAGTTCTGGATGCAGTGGGGCGCGTGGCTGCCGCTGATCTGAAAAGCGATATTGATATCTCGCCGTTCGCCCATTCCGCCATGGATGGATTTGCTGTTCATTATGACGAGCTTGACACAGCGAGTCCCGAAGCTCCGGTCGAGATGGATGTTGTCGCGGAAGTAGCAGCGGGCGATATGTACGAAGGCCCTGTTGAAGTTGGTCAATGTGTACGCATTATGACCGGCGCGTCCCTGCCCGATGCGGTTGATGCGGTGGTGAAGTATGAAATTGTGGATGTAGTACGTGGCGACGGTAAACTGGGCAGTCGTGTAGCGTTTACGGCACCTACTAAAGTTCGCAACAATGTGCGCGAGGCGGGCGAAGAAGCCAAAGCGGGCGAAATTGTAGTGGGAAAGGGTGAGGTTATTGGGTCGGCCGGTGTTGGTTTTCTGGCAGGTTGTGGCATAGTTGAGGTGCCGACGCATCGTGGACCTCGGGTTGCCATTATTTCTATTGGCTCTGAGTTGGTAGACCCCACCGAAATTCCCTCGCCTGGCAAAATTCGCAATTCGAATAGCTATGCGCTTGCGGCCTGCGCGCAGTCTGCGGGTGCGGTGCCCACGATCCTTCCCATTGTGGAGGATACGCAAGAAGCATTAGCTGCTGCGGTGTTGGCTGCTGCGAACGAATACGACTTCGTGGTGACGAGCGGCGGTGCCTCCAATGGCGACTTCGACTTCATTAAGCCGGTTGTGGAAAGTTTGGGCGAGTTGCTTATGACCACGGTAAACATTCGTCCTGGTAAGGCCCAGACGTTTGGCGTGGTGAATGGCACGCCCGTGTTTGGCCTGCCTGGCAACCCGGCTGCTGCCTATGTAGGCTTTGAATTAATTATTCGTCCCGCATTGCGCAAAATGCAGGGATATACGCATTTTGAGCGTCCGATTGTTACGGCAAAACTATCTCGTGACTACAAAAAGAAGGATCCGCGTCGTATCTTCCTCCGCTCAACTTTGTATCGAAACGATGAAGGCGATTACGTGGTGGCACCTGCTAAGAACCAGAGTTCCGGTTTGTTTGGTGTTATCCAGCGCAGCAATTGCATGGCCATTATGCCCGAAGGCCTGGAATCGCGCACGGCTGGATCAATGATCGAGTGTATTTTGCTGGATGTGTCCGAAGAAGTAAGCCTGTAGGAGGATTCATGTCGCATTCCGAGGAAACCCGTGTTATCACGTTTGCTATTATCACCTGCTCCGACACTCGCAGTATCAAAGAAGACACAGCAGGAGCTGCGCTCGAGGCGCTCATTACTGAAAATGGTTGGGAGTGCAAAAGTCATGTAGTAGTAACTGACGAGCGACCTTTTATCGCGTCGGCCATTGTACGTGCCTGTGACGAGCAGGATGTTGATGTCGTTTTGACGTGCGGTGGCAGCGGACTCTCGCTGCGCGATGTGACACCCGAGGCCACGATGGATGCATGCGATCGCAATGTGCCTGGTATTGCTGAGGCAATGCGTGCTCATTCAATGGCTATCACGCCCTATGCTATGTTGTCGCGTGCTCTCTGTATGCAGCGTGGACGACATCTGGTAATCAATCTTCCTGGTAGCGAAAAGGCTGCACGTGAAAATTGGGAAGGTATTGTAGGTGCACTACCACATGCTGCCAAGATGATGGCTGGTGGTGGTCACTAGTGAGCGCGCTTTTCTGGTGATGGTTGTTATTATCGCTAAATTCTCTTCTTTTATGAAAGCCTGCCACAGTTATTGGCGGGCTTTCTTCTTTGCGTAATCGCCGCCGAATGAAATATTAAAACCCAAGAGTAAGGTGAAGTTGGTAGAACACGATGCGCGAAAGGCATACGGCAGTGAGTGAAAGTATGACCGCCAACGCCTGAAGCGCGTGCGTGGTAAGAGAGTTTCTCGTCTTTCCCAGTGAGCATACGGCGCAAAAAGTGGCCACGGCACCCAAAACGATATGTATCATGATGACAGCTGGATAATGAGGAACAAGTGAGGTTGCAACCGTTTCATTGTTAGCGAGAGTGGAGATGCTCTCAAAATGAACGAGCAGCATAATACAGCGAGCAGCGAAAGCAGCTCCTGAGCTAACCACTAAGATAATTTTTGGTATCCGAGGTGAACTGGCGGTGAAGCCAAGGAAAAGCAAGCCGAGCAACAGTCCTGCCATCAGGCCACCTAAAAGCAGGTTTGCCGGGGTGTACCAGGTGTTCCATGTTGGCACGGTATGCACTGCATAAGCAGTTGATGTGTATATGAGAAAAGTAATTCCTGCTATACAAGAACAGATAAGCCAAACGCGCGCCAGCGTGTTGGGGAAGTTGCGCTTGAACGCCATCATCCAGTAAGAGCCAACCAAGAACAGAAAAATTACCGCTGAAAAAACCTCGTTGGAAAGAGGTGATCTTCCGATGCCCGCAAAAACATGCAGAGCGTTTGCTGGTGTTCCCAAGTGCGTGGCTGAAGCAATGAATCCTATAAGGCAAACCGAAAAGGGTAATGCTATCATGCGGTCAAGAGAAACGGTCGTTTTGGGACTTTTTGCAAAGACGCGCGTTAGTGCAAGCACGATAACGGCAATGGTTCCTGCGGGTGCCAGTGTTGTAAAGAGCGCTAAAGAAAAATCGTCGAAACCGCTATTCATGTAAGTCCCGTTTCCGCAGGGTTTGCAATGTGACCTTTATGCGCGGTTGCTTGTTGCGCAGCAGGAGATGCAAGAATGAATAAGTTCGGTGCGGTGGCGCTCTCGTCGGGAAGAGGCATTACGGAGCGTACTGTTTCTGGATGATCTTTCTCCAACGTTGCCGAGTCGCCGAACTCAAGCGCGCGCAAGGGGCACGCTTCAACGCAAATAGGAGTGAGGCCTTCGGCAATGCGAGATCGGCAGCCGTCGCATTTGCTTGAGCGTTTAAGCTCCTGATCGATATGAGGGGCATGATAGGGGCAGGCGATGGTGCAGTATCCGCATCCGATGCATTTTTTTGTATCGGGCCATACCAAGCCAAGTTCGTCTTTGTGCATAGCGTTGGTGGGACATACCTGTACACATGCTGGAGCGTTACAGTGGTTGCATGCTAGTGAAAGATGGTAAGCGTAGGCGTTTTGGGAAAGTTCTCCGTCTCTACTGCGCGTCCAGCTGCCGCCTTCGTAGTCTATCACCATGCGAAATGCCAGATCGGAGCCGTGTTCATGATAATCCTTGCAAGCAAGGACGCAGGTTCTGCATCCGGTGCAGCGCGTGTTGTCGAAGAAAAAACCGCGTGACATGCTTTGTGTCTCCTCCGTTTCGCTCGCGTATTAGTGTTTCTGTGCACCTTCCATTATAACGGCCGGGAGGTTTACTGTGGCTATCGTAGTGTGAGTGTGAAGCTGTGGTGTAAGCGGTTGTCGGCGCACCGCGTATTAGCGATGCGCCGACGGAGGGAGGGCCGTGAAAGAAGAGGCTTCTGTGTGCAGGGGCTCTACGCGGTCTCCATACGCAGCTCCTGTGCTTCTATGCCAGCGTTACTTCTTTCCCATTAGCAATAGCACCCGTAGTGTCGCCAGGCTCTTTAGCTGCCGGGCAGGGCAGGATGGCAATAGAGGGTGTTGTCTTGTCGGGCGAGGGCATGGGGGCGATGCCGGCCACCGTGCCCTTATGCTTCGCGCGAAGCTCTTCGATATCTCCGAACTCGAGCGCGCGCAGTGGGCAGGCCTCCACGCAGATGGGGCTTAATCCTTCCGCCAGACGCTCTACGCAGCCATCACACTTGACGCCGCGGCCCAGTTCCTTGTTGACGATAGGTACATTGTAGGGGCAAGCCTCAACGCATACGCCCACACCTGTGCATTTTTCTTTGTTAATGTTGACAAGGCCGGTTTCCGTATCCTTTGCGATGGCACCTTGTGGACATTTAGCCATACAAGCTGGCATCGCGCAGTGCTGGCAGCCGAGTGATACGTGGTAAGCAAACGTATCGGAGGTGTAGGTGCCGTTACCTGCATCGGTCCAAGAGCCGCCTTCGTAGTCGTACACGCGACGGTATGCGATCTCGGTAGGTAAATCTTTGTAGTCCTTGCACGCCATTTCGCAGGTGCGGCAACCCGTGCAGCGCGTGCTATCGAAAAAGAATCCGTATTGAGTCATGTCGTGTCCCCCCTTTATGCCTTGGAAACTTGAGCGATGATGGAATGTGCTGGGCCGTTGCCCTTAGCAAGCGGCGTGGGACGATACGTGGTGAGCGTGTTGACGCAGGCACCCTCGTCCACGCGATCGCCGTTCATGTTTGCTTTGTGCCAAGCACCCTGCGGGATACCGATGGTGCCGGGTACGATACGTGGGGTTACCTTAGCTTCGATACGGATTTCGCCTGCGGGGCTCTTTACCGAAGTCATACTTCCGTCGGTGATGCCTCGCGGACCAGCATCCAGCGGGTTAATCCACAACTGCTGGCGCGCCACCTGTTCAAGTTCGGGAATGAATCCAAACGAAGAGTGGGTGCGACTTTTGTGATGGAATCCCGAGCAGTACAACGGGTATTCATCGGTTACTGAGCCGTATCCTTGGAAGCCGGGCGTGAACACGGGGATGGGGTTGATGACCTCGTCTTCTTTGAGTTCCCAGGTAGAAGCGATAGTTGCTAATTGCTCGGAGTAGATTTCAATCTTGCCCGAGGGTGTTCCCAAGGGGTTTTTCGCCGGATCATCGCGGAAGTCTTTCAGGCCGATGGCTGGTTCGAGTGCGCGCTTGTATACACCTTGTTCTTTGATCTCATCCCAACTGGGCATCTTGCCGTCGGCTTCAGCACCCTTTTCGTACAGGTATTTGATCCATTCCTCTTGCGTGCGACCTTCGGTGTATTCGTCTTTTTTGCCAAACTTGTCGGCAATGTCGGCGCATACGTCATAGCTGGTGCGGCACTCGCCCGGGGCATCCTGTGCCGGTCCGCCCACTACAACAGCGGTGTAATACTCAGAGTAGCCCTGCGTCTGCATGTTTAGTTGTTCCGAGCGCATGGCGTCAGGTAACAGAATATCGGCGTATTTGGCGGAGTCGGTCATCACGGTGTCCCACACCAAGATGAATTCAAGCTTGCTTTCGTCTTGCAGTACCTCATGCGTATAGTTGATGTCACCGTGCTGGTTGGTGATGCAGTTGCCAGCGTAGTTCCATAAAAGCTTGATGTCGCTTCCCAATTTATCGGCACCCATGATGCCGGCGTTGGTCGCAGTCATGTCCTTGCCGTGCTCTACGGCGTTTACCCACTGGTAAACCGGGATGGAAGTCTTGATGGGGTTTTTGAAGGGCAGGGCACCCACAAGATAGGTGGGAGGCTCGGCTTCGCGTTGGCCCGTATTGGTTCCCGGTAAGCCCAGCTGTCCAATAAGGATGGGCAGCATACTAATAGCACGTGCCGTGTCTTCGCCGTTTGTATGGCGCTGTGATCCCCAACCCTGGCAGATGAATGGTGCTTTGGCGGCAGCGATGTCGGCAGCTAAAGCGCGAATCTTGTCGGCTGAAATCTGCGTGATGGGGGCAGCCCATTCGGGGGTTTTTCCACCATGTCGTAGCCTGTGCCCATGATGTAATCCTTGTAGGATTTGTTTTGCCCCTTGGCGGATTCAGGCATGGTGTCTTCGTCGTAGCCGACACAATACTTATCGAGGAACTCTTTGTTTACCTGGCCATTGACAATCCATTCATGTGCAATAGCGGAGCAAAGTGCTGCATCGGTGCCGGTGCGGATGGGTAGCCATTCGTCGGGATAACCTGATGCAGACTCATTCAGGCGGTAGTCAATGTTGACAATTTTGCCACCGCGCCCCTTGACGGCCTCACGCACTTTGGCGAAGTCCCATACGGCATTTGCGCCACCCATGCGGGTTTCTGCGGGGCTGTTTCCAAACATAACGACCAAATCGGATGCACGCTCTGCCTCCGAGAAAGACGAGGCGTTCACATTGTCGTACGGGCTGTACACACTGCCTTTTTCTTTGTCGTTGCCAAACATGTAGGGCATGACTGCTGACATCATATGGGTGGAGTAATCGTAACCCTGGTTAACGAATCCGCCCAGAAGGCTCAGTAGCCGTTTGCTGGGGTTGCGGCCGGTGGTGGAATACATACCAGTGGCGTAGTTTACGTAGACTGCTTCGTTGCCATAGGTATCAATTACACGCTTAAGCTCGCTTGCGATGGTTTCGATAGCTTCATCCCAGGAGATCTGTTCGAACTTTCCTTCGCCTCGTTTGCCCACACGCTTCATGGGATACAACAAACGATCGGGACTGTTTATCCAGCGGCGCATTGAACGCCCACGCAAACAGGCACGTGCCTGCAAGTCGACATCGCCGGTGTTGTCGGACTCCATATAAACGATTTTTCCGTCGCGAGAATGCCACTGGAAAATGCAGTTGCCGCCACAGTTCACGTTGCACTGACTCCAGGCAATTTGATCGGGCGTTGCTTCGCTCCCCGCTTTTTTTGTACCGTCTTCGGCCTTTGGTGCACAGCCATAAAGTGCGGCTCCGGCACCTCCCGCAAGCGCGACACCTGCAAGTGACCCTTTGATAAACGTGCGGCGTGACAGCGTCGATTCATGTACGGTCATAGTTCCCTCCTCTGACTCGGTTGTTCCTCCCGCCGCTTTATACCCTACCGAAAATAAGAGGCGAAGGAATCACACCCGTCATGTGATTTAAGGGTAAAACACCAGTTCGCATGCTCACCACAATGCAAAAAAGCCATTTTATGCCTTCTTTGGGAGAGCTCTGTGTATGGTACCATGCTCATGTAGATGCCGAGGGGAGGTGAGGGCTGCTATGACGCAAATGGCGGCGCGGACGCATGTATCAAGTTGGGGATACGCCTGTTTCTTAACGGTGAACGCAACATCTATTTGGGGTGGCATTTTTCCGTTTTTACCGTTTGAATTTCAGACGGCCGAAGTTACCTTAACGTTCTTTTTGGCGCAGGCTCTTTCGTTCGGTGGTGCATTTATTGCGAGTATGTTTGGCTCGTATTTCTTCCCTAGTGGTGCACGACGTATGCTGGTTTCTTTGAGTGCTCTGTTGGTGTTTGCTGGTTCAGCTTGCCTTATTGGGGCGATGTATTTGGCTGAGGCGGCTCTCGTGCTTGTCGCGGCCGGTGGTGTGTTTCTGGGCGTGGGGTGTGCTGGCATGTTTATGCTGTGGCAGCGCTACTTTTCATCGCTTCCTTCTGCTCAGGGCAACGTGCGTCTTATGGTGGGCACGGCATTTGCTCCGCTTATCTACTTCACGCTCTATCTTGTTCCTATCGCACTTACGGCGTTTTTGGTGCCGCTTGTATTTGTGCCGCTTTGTGGCTTATGCGTAGCGCTTTCGGTGCGAGAGATGCAGCTTGATCAGCCTATGTTTGAGGATGTGCCGCGACAGCATCCGCGGGTATACCGGCGCGCGGTGGCGGATTACTGGCGCAGCGCGCTTGCGGTGGGCGCACTTGCTTTTGCTGCTGGCGTGATTCGCGGCGTAGCGTTGTTGCATCCAGAGATTAGTCAAGCGGTAAATGGGGCATCCATGCTGGGTGCGCTGGTGGCTGCTGTGGTGTTGCTGGTGCTGTGGCAACGGATGAGTTTTCGCTTCGGATTAACGTCAGTGTTTCGCGTCGTGTACCCGCTGACTATAACGGGGTTCTTGCTTCTTCCCTATTTGGGGCCAGGGTATTTGAATCTATTTGCGGCGTTCACCTATTTAGTGTTCTCGCTGGTGCAGATGCTTATGATGATGCAGTGCGCCCAGGTCTCGCGCGACCGCGGTATCAATCCGGTTTTTGTTTACGGATTTTTTGGCGGCGTTGTGTATGTCATGCAGAGTGTCGGATTTCTTTTGGGATGGGTGAGCGATTTTGCTTCGCTCGGCAGTTCAGAGTGGCTTTATGTAGTGGCGATGGCATCGAGCTACGTGCTTGGAATAACGCTTTTAGCTACGACGGGTACGCTCTTTAAGCCGCTGACCTCTCATGGCGCGGTTGCGGCCGACCCTATTGAGTTTTTGCCGCTGGCAGGAAGGTCGGCGGGGGAGTCGCATGGTGCGCGGGAAGGTGTAGCGCCGAATGGCGCGTCAAAAAGAAAGCCTAGTACGGGGGCTTCGAATTCTACTGAGAAAGTGCCCCGAAAACGGCGCAACCGCCCTTCTGCTTCGGAGGATGCGGGAGTTATTCGCGACAAGACGTCAAAGCAGTGTATTGAGTTAAAAGATGCCTATGGTCTCTCCATGCGCGAGACCGAGGTTATGGAACTTATTGCACGTGGAAATAGCATGGCATCTATTGCCGATCGTTTGGTTATTTCGGAGAACACGGTGCGCACCCACGCAAAGCATATTTACACGAAGCTTGATATTCATAAGCGCCAGGAACTGCTGGACATGTTGAATGGGCTGGATGAGTAGTGGGTATGGGTGCGTGGTGCTTGCGTTGGTAGCTCCGTTCCTACCTTTGATTGCCAGCCGTCGTTTTCAGCCGTCGGTCGCACGTTGTTGCCAGTGCTATACTGATGCCTGAATAAAACTGATGTAAGCGAGAGTGGAGCAGCATGGCGGCACAAGATCTTCCCAATGGATTTACCGGGTTTGCGAAGCGTAAGCCGGGGTTCGAGCCGGCGAGTGCAAGCGTTGGTCATACGCCGGTGGGAGCATATACCACTGAAGGTACCCCGTTGTCGGGTGCTTCTTCCGTGTCTGAAAAAGGCATGCAGGGCGCGTTCCAATACGCACGTGATCACGTGCGCTCTGATGCGGGTGCGGCGAATTTTGATCCCGACAAACTCCGTCTTATTCCCGCCACCGATCGCCGCTGGGCTTGGACGGAAATAGATTTGAACGCTATTCGTCACAACATGACAGCGCTTAAACAGCAGGTAGGCCGCGGTGTGCGTGTGATGGCGGTGGTAAAGGCCGATGGCTACGGACACGGTGCGGTACGCTGCGCAAAAACGGCGCTGAACTCGGGTGCCGATTATTTGGGTGTGGCAACGGTTGACGAGGCCATCCAGTTGCGTGAAGCGCTGGTGAACGCGCCTATTCTGGTACTTTCCCAACCACCTATGGAAGCTATTGCGCTGCTTTTGGCCTACAAAGTTATGCCGAGCGTTTACACGCCCGATTTTGCCATCCAGTATGCTGAAGCAGCCGATGCTTACGGTATTCGTGCCCCATATCATTTGGCTGTGAACACGGGTATGAACCGTATTGGCGTGCGTCATGATGAAGTGGTTGAGTTTATGTCGCAGGTGAGTTTTCACCGTGCGCTCGATTTGGTGGGTACGTTTACGCATTTTGCTACGGCAGACATGCCGGAAACGCTGGACTTTCATATTCAGACGAAACGCTTTCTTGAGGCCCTTCAGGCTATGAAGGTTGCGGGTTTCGACCCGGGTATTATTCACGCGGCGAACTCGGCGGCTACTATTCGCTACCCCGATGTGCACTTCGACATGGTTCGGCCCGGCATTGCTCTATATGGCCTGCATCCATGCCAGGAAACGCGCACGATGATAGACTTGCGGCCAGCCATGAGCGTGCATGCGCGCATTAGTGATACGCGACTCGTTCCCATGAGTGAAGGTGTTAGCTATGGGCTGAACTACCGAAGCCCAGGAAGCGTAAAAATTTGCACGTTGCCCCTTGGTTACGCTGACGGCCTACGGCGCGGTCTTTCTGGTCGCACTGAGGTGATCATGGAGGGTTCCCGCTTTCGCCAGGTGGGTAATATCTGCATGGATCAGTGTATGTTTGAGGTGGATTTACGTACGTATGGCACACGACGTCGCTTTGACCCGCAAATTGGCGATGAGGTGCTGGTGGTAGGTCGTCAGGGTGATTCGATAGTGACGCTGGATGACATGGCGAACACGCTAGGAACCATTCATTACGAGCTTTCTATAGGCTTTGCTCAAAGAATGCCTCGGTTGTATGTGTAAAGCAGAAGGGATGTTTTATGTCTAAGCCTCACATTCCCTTAGAGGACCTTCGAACTCAGGTTGAAGTTTGCCATAAATGCCCCCTTGCCGACGGCCGAACGCAGACCGTCTTTGGCGTGGGTGACGCAACGGCGCGCGTACTTATTGTAGGAGAGGCTCCCGGCAAGAATGAAGATTTGCAGGGAGAGCCGTTTGTTGGCAAGGCCGGGCAGTATCTCAATGAGTTGTTGGCTATTGCTGGGCTTGATCGTAGCGATGTGTTTATTGCTAACGTGTTGAAGTGTCGTCCTCCCGGAAATCGCGACCCGCGTGCGGAGGAAATTGAACTGTGCACGCCTTACTTGCGTGAGCAAACACGCACGATCGATCCTGAGTTTATTGTGACGTTGGGCAACTTCTCTACGAAGTTTATTCTAAAGACAGAAGTGGGCATTACTCGCTTACATGGTACATTGCAGCAGGCAGGGAAGTTTAAGGTGTTTCCTATCTTTCACCCCGCGGCTGCAATTTATGATCGCTCGAAGCGCGAGGCGTTGGAGAATGATTTTGCCACGCTGGGTGAGTTGCTTCGGGCAAATGAAGCTGAGGGAGTTATTGCTTCGTAGAACTTACCTGTGTTTGAAGCTTCGGCTACGGAGGCGGTTGAGGGAAAGTAGCGTTCGTTGTAGGCTTCTTCGGGGTTTTTCGTTCCGCTTGCCGTTCGGTAACGCGCTTGAAACATTCGGCCATTATTGCCATTGCTATAATGAAAGGCTAAATCGGCATAAAGCAGCACCGCGGTACGGTGCTGCTTGCATATTTGAGACGGGAAGGGCAGAGACAACGTGTATCCCATCGAAAAAGTAGAGGCGCTCAATGCGGAAGTGACCCGTATGGTAGTGCATGCACCTGATATTGCGCGGAAGATTAAACCTGGTCAGTTCATTATGCTGCGCATCGATGAACAGGGCGAACGCATTCCGTTGACCATGAACGACTATGATGCAGAGGCGGGTACCGTCACTATCGTCTTTCAGGCGGTAGGCGCCACAACAATGCGTCTTGCCCAAATGCGCGAGGGCGATAAGTTGCTTGATTTTGCTGGTCCTCTTGGCAACCCCACCGAACTTGAGGGTGTTAAGCGTGCGTGTGTTATCGGCGGTGGACTGGGCACAGCTATTGCCTATTCCCAGGCAAAATGGCTGTATGATCATGGGGCTGAGGTAGACGTAATTACCGGTTTTCGTAATGCGGATCTTGTGCTGCTCGAAGACGAAATCAATAAGTGTTCTACGCGCCAGATTGTTATGACCGACGATGGTTCCAATGGTAACAAGGGGTTGGTAACGGCTGCATTGCAGCAACGTATTGACGAAGGAGCCGATTACGACCTTGTGCTTGCAGTGGGGCCCGTTATTATGATGAAATTTGTGGCCGCGACAACAAAGCCCTATGGCATAAAGACGCTGGTGTCCATGAATCCCTTGATGATTGACGGCACGGGTATGTGTGGCGGCTGTCGCGTGAAGGTGGGCGATGGGTATTTCCACGCCTGTGTCGATGGGCCCGATTTTGATGGTCATTTGGTCGATTACGATGATGCCATGCGTCGCGGCGTTATGTATCGCAGCTTTGAGAGCTCTGCTCGCGATGCGGTTGCAGGTACCTTAGCTTCTGAGGGACGCGATTGTGGCGGCGTGGGTGCGTCTGCTGCTAACGAGGGGAAAGGGGCTTAACCGTGGCGAACCTCAACGTGAATAAGCAAAAGGAAAAAGTACCTATGCCCGAACTTGATCCTGTTGAGCGAGCGCGAACCTTTGAGGAGGTGGCGCAGGGCTATACGCCAGAAGATGCGGTGAGCGAGGCCCTTCGTTGCATTCAGTGCCCAAAGGCGCCGTGTGTCTCGGGTTGCCCGGTGGGTGTACCTATTCCACAGTTTATTGAGCAGATTGGCGAAGGTAACTTCGCTGCGGCCTACGCCATCGTGAAGGGTGCGAATGCTCTGCCCGCAGTATGCGGTCGGGTGTGCCCGCAAGAGACACAATGTGAGGGTGTGTGTACGCGTGGCAAGAATGGTGAGCCGGTGGGCATTGGTCGTCTTGAACGGTTTGTGTCGGATTGGGCGGCTGCACATCCCGAAGAAGCTGCCGAGGCGGTGGCGGCATTGTCTCGTCACTGCGCAGTTGAGCCGAGCGACGGTGCTTGTCCCATCGTGCCTGAAGTGCTTGCTTCTGCCGATTTAAGTGGTAAGCGAGTGGCAGTGGTGGGATCTGGGCCGGCATCGCTCACGTGTGCGGGCGAGCTTGCTAAGCACGGTGCTGAGGTTACGGTGTTTGAGGCGCTGCATAAAGTGGGTGGCGTACTTACCTATGGCATCCCTGAATTCCGCCTCCCAAAAAATATTGTGGCGCGTGAAGTTGATGCGCTGGGAGAAAGTGGCGTATCGTTTGAGCTGAATGCGCTGGTGGGTAAGCTGTATGATGTAGATGAGCTTCTGGATGAGCGTGGTTTTGATGCGGTATTTGTTGGCACCGGTGCGGGATTGCCAAGCTATTTAGGTATTCCGGGTGAGGGCCTCAATGGTGTGTCGGTTGCAAACGAACTGCTTACGCGCGTGAATCTTATGAAGGCGTATCGCTACCCCGAATACGAGACACCGGTTTATGCTGGTGAACACTGCGTCGTGGTGGGCGGCGGTAATGTGGCTATGGACGCGGCTCGTACGGCAAGACGTCTTGGTGCTGAGGTGACGGTAGTGTATCGCCGTAGCCGCGATGAGATGCCGGCTCGCACCGAAGAGATACATCATGCTGAGCAAGAAGGTATCAAGTTTCAGTTGCTCACCAATCCGGTGCGCGTTTTAGGTGACGAGAGCGGCTGGATTACCGGCGTCGAGTGTGTTCGCATGGAATTGGGAGAGCCCGATGCAAGCGGGCGCCGTCGTCCTATGGCTGTTCCGGGTAGCGAATTCGTTATTGATGCGGATATGATGATAATCGCTGCTGGCTCAAAGACCAACCCTCTTATTGCTGAGACGACACCAGGACTTGAGGTGACGTCGCGTCATCTAATTGTGGCCGATGAAAATACTTGTGCAACCTCCAAGCCGGGTGTGTTTGCTGGTGGCGATGCGGTTATCGGCGCAGCAACCGTTATTCTTGCTATGGGTGCGGGGAAGCGTGCTGCGGCTGGCATTGCCGATTATTTAATGCAGGAGTAGTATTCAGGCGACTCGCGCGTCTGGTAACGAAAGTGTGTAAACGAGCGTTTCGTGCGAAGCGCTCGTTTACATTTTGAAGGGAAGCGATTTATGTTCGATCCGATAGCTTATATCAACGAACCCCGCTGGCAGAACTCGCGTTTAGGGCTCGACCGCATTCGTGAGCTGCTTGACCGGCTAGGTCGTCCGCAAGATAATCTCAAATTTGTGCATGTTGCTGGCACCAATGGCAAGGGGTCGACCTGTGCGTATCTCTCGTCGATTTTACAGGAGGCGGGTTACCGAACGGGTCTGTTTACCAGCCCTTTTATCGAAACCTTCGAAGAGCGTATTCGTGTGAATGGTCACAATATCTCGCTCGACGAACTTGCCGAAGTAACGATTGCCGTGCGCGATCAGGCAGAAGATATGATCGATCATCCTACTGAATTTGAACTTATGACCGCGGTCGCTCTTGTATATTTTGCGCGCTGTGCCTGCGATATTGTGGTGCTTGAGGTGGGGCTGGGGGGTAGGCTCGATTCAACTAATGTTATCGATGCTCCAGAAGTGGCGGTTATTGCGCGCATTGGGCTAGATCATACGGCGCTTTTGGGTAGTACGCTTGCCGCTATTGCAGGCGAGAAAGCCGGCATTGTGAAGAGCGGCGTTCCGGTAGTGTCGTGGCCGCAAGAACCCGAGGCCATGGCGGTGGTAGAGCAGGCGGCGCATAGGCAAGGGTCGACGTTGTATGTGCCCGATTTTTCGCAACTCCACATAGGTGCAGTTGACAGGCGCCATGAGGGCCCTGTGCGCTTTTTTGACTACGGATCGCTCGGTAACCTTGAGACTTTCTTATTGGGAAGCTATCAGCCCGCTAATGCGGCTCTTGCCATTGAGTCTGCTTGGGCATTGCGTAAGGGTGGCTGGGATATTCCTGATGCAGCTGTGCGGGCGGGCGTTGCTCAGGCACGTTGGCCGGGTCGTTTTGAGGTGGTCGATGCGGGTCAAGATCGTGCTACTGTTGTTGTTGATGGGGGCCATAATCCTCAAGGAGCCCAAGCTTTAGTAGACTCTCTGGTTGATGTGTTTCCCGACAAGAAGCCTGTATTTATCATAGGTGTGCTCGAGGATAAGAATTATCCGGAGATGCTTGAGATTATCTTGCCTTATGGTAGCGGTTTTGTGGCGGTTGCTCCAGATAACCCGCGTGCGCTTTCTGCCGACAAACTGGCGCGTGCTATTCGATGGACTGGGCAAGATATGTTGGGTTGTGCGGCCTGCACGAATTCTTCTGTTGCGTGCGACATGTCTGATGCACTGGCTCAGGCTCGTAACCTTGCAGGTGTACAGGGTCTTATTTGTGCCTTTGGTAGCCTCTATTCAATTGCTGCCCTAAAAGCAGCCTTATAAGAGAAAAAAAGGGGGGCAAGTTTTCGCCCCCCCTGGGTGTCGGTGGTTGTTGAATTACGTGGCAACCTTACAGCTCGTCGATATATTTTACTAGATCACCAACGGTTTCGAGCCCTTCGGGTTCGCCGAAGTCTACCTCGCACGCTTCTTCAAGGTCGCAGATTAGCTCGACCATATCCAGTGAATCGATACCGAGCGAGTCGAACGTGGAGTCCTCAGCGACGGTTGTTGGGTCGATGTCGAGGTTTTCTTTCAGGATGTTTTTGACGGTGTCGATAGTGGCCACGAGCATTCCTTTCCTTTAAAACGGTTGTCATTCATAGTAGCAGATGGTTAAGAGAGTGGTGCGCGTATGCCTGAAACAAGCAAGGCGACCCATGGTGGTCGCCTTGCTTCAGTTCTTACTTCAGCTTAAACCAGTGAATATGAGATTTTAATCTTCGCGTTGTTTCAATAGACCATATCCGCCATCGTTACGACGATACAGTACGTTTGCTAAGCCGGAGTCGCGGTCGGTATAAGCGAAGAAATCATGACCCAGTAAATCGATTTTTACCAACGCTTCTTGCTCGGTTAATGGCTCGAATTCAATTTCTTTTACGCGCACAACCTCGTCGTCGGCGGCAAGTTCGTTCATAAGTTGGTCAAGGTCGGTCGGGGCGGTGTGATCAACGCGGATGGTCTCGTCAACGGCGCGCAACTTGCGGTCGACAACTTTTGTCTTGTACTTGCGTAGCTGGCGAACCACCTTGGCGGCAGCTACGTCAATGGCGGCGTACATGTCTTCTTCGCATTCTTCCACGCGGACGATATGACCCTTCGTACGCAAGGTGACTTCACAACAAGCGGGACGGGGATTCGCGGGATTTTTTTCAACGTAAAGGACGATTTCGGCGACTAGGGGATCGATGTCCATAACCTTCATGGAATTGCCGATCTTCTCTTCGGCATAGTCGCGCAATGCGTCGGTGATGGGCATCTTGCGTCCGGCTACGGTAATACTCATAGCGCTCACCTCATATCTCGTGGCGAATAAAAAAGCTTAGTCGTGGAACTTGACCCAGCCATGCAGGGCGGATTCGTTCTTTCCGCTCAAGCATATCCCAAGTCGACTCCTTATGACGAAGCTGATGGGTACAGCATAGCGCAAAACCTTGACTTGTGACATGTGTTTTCGGGGTGTTTGTTGTCAGCTTGAAAACAACGCTTCCGGGTGTTGCCCGAGGTCGGAATACTCAACGGGTTAATACACACAAAAGCGACACCCCGAAGAGGTAATGCCACTTTTGTGTGTTTGATTTGCGAGCAGGAGAGAGGTGAATTTATGCGCTGTAGTACTTCATGGCTTCTTGTGCGGCGATGCGCCCGGTAACCGTGCCCATGCACATGGATGAGCCACTAACGGAATAACGCATGTAGAATAACTCGGCATTACCGATGGTCCCGCCGGCATATAGACCTGGTACAGGCTGGCGATTTTCGTCGAGCACCTCTGCTTTTGTGCTAATCGCAAGTTGGCCAAACGAGTCGTTTGTGTTTGGTGTGATCTCGATGCAGTAGAAAGGACCCTTTTCGATGCGTTGCATATCCTCAGGTTTTTTGTGGAAGTCGGGGTCTTGTCCAGCATCACACAGTGAATTGTATTTCTCAATGGTTTTAACCACGGGGTATGAAGGCAGCCCCGCCTTCTCGGCAAGCTCGGCAATGGAATCGGCTTGGTATGCGACGCCCTTGTCGACGGCCTTCTTGATGAGTCCCATGCGCTTTTCTGGTTGCTGTGAATCGCAGATGATAAAGAATTCTTTGCGTCCACTTTGTATGAACGGGGTGAAATAATCGAACTGACTAGTCATAGACTCGTTGGCACAACGGTATCCCAGATCGGAAACGAATACGCCCGTGTTAACCATACGTAGCGCAGAAAGCTCGTCGTTCAGTGGCAGTGGGTCGCGGCCTACGAGGTGTATCTGCGATAAACCGCCCTTCAAAAGAATGAGGGCTCCGGCCTGTTTTGCCAGTTCGATGCCATCGCCAGTATTTGAAGGGGTCGAGAAGGTGTGCCAACCCACGGTGCCAGGAGCGTAGAGTTCTTTTGACCAGTCCTGTCCATCGAATCCGCCAGATGCCAACATGACAGCCTTGGCATTGATGGTGTATTCGGTCTTACCCTCGCGAGCTTTCACACCAGATACCTTGCCACTCTCCATGAGTATCTCGATGGCACGCGTTTTCATCATGAGTTCAGCACCGTTTTTTTCGGCTTCGGCGATAAGAGTATCAATGATGAACTTGCCACCGTTTTTTACAACCATGGAGCGATCTGAGACGCCCTCGCCTGGTTTTTTGTCGAAGTCGCACCCCATTTCAACCAACCAATCCATGGCCGCACCGCCGTTATCGGCTACGAGACGACAGATATCCATGTTGGCATCGCCGTCAGATTGAGCGAAGAAGAACTGTGCGATTTCTTCTGGCGTTCCATAGTTTGTCAGGCCTTTACGATCCTGCAATTTGCTGCCGCAACAATAGAAGTTACCGGTACAGATGGATGAATCCCCGCCGGAGATGTCGTGTTTTTCTAGCACGATAACCTTAGCGCCAGCGCGTGAAGCTTCTACTGCCATACTCATACCGGCGATGCCGCTGCCGATGACTACGATATCGGCCTGTTTGGTCTCCTGTTTCTCTGCTGGCTTCTCGGCAGCTGCTTGAATAGTGTCTGCTTTTGCTGTGGACCCCTTATCAGACGTTGAAGTTGTGCCTTCATTGGGGTTCGTTTTGCTGGGTGCAGTACTGTTTTGCGGCGCGCAACCAGCAAGGCCAGCTCCTGCCATAACGGCTGCGGTGGCACCGAGGCCTACAAGAAACGAGCGGCGTGAAACGCCTTCCTGATTCAGTTTGTTCCCCTGTTTCATCGTAATAATCCTCCCTGTTAGTTCTTCTTCCGGTAATGCTTTCAAGCCATTTTGGCGGGTGGTCCGACTTCGCCTTCGGCTGTTGCTTATGTTCGGGGAAGGGGCAAAAGCTTGCCAGCACCAAAAAGGGTGTATATGAAAATTTTTTAAAACACCATGTCATAGGCATATAACCCTCCTGAATGGAGGGGTGAAAAGCGGTGGTTGGAAAGGAGAAAGTTAGTGTTTTGCGATGAATAACTCGACGCGATCCAGAAGATCTTGCTTGTCTACTGAGCCGCTTTTCTGGTAGACATGATGGATGTATCCTTTGATCGTGTTAGGGGAAAGACCTAGTTCAGCAGCAATGTAGGTGCGCGTGCGTCCTTGGCAGAGCAACTCCAGCACTTCTGCCTCGCGGGGTGTGAAATTGTGGAGTTCCGAAAAGGCGCGCATAAGAGCCGTGCGAACTTCGCGTTCGGCCATAGCGGGAGACTGTCTGTCGGATGTCTTGTCGGCTTGTGTGCTTGCGAGATTCTCGACAGGTGGGGTGGTTGGTTCGACGGATGGTGTTTGTGCGTGCTGCTCTTTTTTACGGCGTTCGAGCCGAGTCGCAACGATAGGGTTCAGCGCGAGCACGAACAACGAAACGAGCGAAACAAGGGCTAACCCGGTAATTAAACTGTCGCCGGTAAGCACTACGGCTCCGAATGCAACGCCCGCCAAGATAAGCAAACTACCTACGCCCAAAGCTACACTTAGATATACCCACATCGATACGTTATCGCGAGCGCCTAGCTGACAGATAATAATGCGGAGGTTCATGCTGGACAGATAGTAGGCTACAAACACGAGTACAGCTGCTGCGATGTGCAGTGCTTGTGAGGTAATGAAGGGTAGTGCAACTAAGGCGACGGCTACTACGGGAAACAGTAGATCGTACAGATCTGAGGTAGGGTGGCGCTTCGATGCCCGTAATGAGCCAATAAACATGATGGCAGAAGCTATAACTATTCCGAGTCCTGCCTGTGCCTCGATGGGAAGCAGATCGGTTTCAGTGTTTATGGCCACTTGGCTTACGGCCCCAAACACAAACGAGAATACTGCTAGGTATGAGACGGCCTTTACGAAATCGAAAGCTCCTGTTCGCGAGAAACTGATGCGACGGTTGATGCCTTCCAGGGGTTGGGATCCTATAAGAGGAAGGGACGAAAAAACAGTGATGATCAAGGCAAAGCTCAGCTCGATGGTTCCTTCTACCAGGAATATAATCGCAGCTACACCGGCTCCGCAAGCAAACGCCAGAGGAACGGCGCGTTCGAGGGCGAGATGCCCCTCGTCGCGTTGTGTTGCGATGCGTGCCATCCATCCCAGCTCGGCGGTTGCTAAGCCATATCCGATAAGCCCGGCTGCGAGGACAGCATAAGGCCATTCTCCTGATAAGTGGCAAAGATAACGGATTAGCATAACCACGTTGCCAAGAAATACTGCACCAAATGCGCTGACCATGCGTTGTCGATGGATTCGTTTTCGTCGGAACAGGTGTGTCGCTGCGGTGGCAATCATCGTGATTGCGTAGGCTAGAAAGAAGAGCGCACCGAAAGAATTCCCTGCTCCGTGCGATAAACTCATTTCTTTAAGAAATGTACTTGAGATCATAAGAGGAAACGTGAGCCCGCACACGATGCCATATCCGAGAACGGAAACGAGCAGGGGATAACGCCCGAGCCAACTCTTTTGCACTCTATTGCGTTGTGTGGCCACAGACGAGCTCCCTCTCCTGATTAGGTACTTGTATTCTACGATATGCCACACGCTCTGGGGCCGCTGATTTATGAAGCTTGAGGTATCAAAAGACGGGTGATAGAACTTTCTGTGTGCGCAATGATGTGAAATCGGGTTGTAGACGGACAACGATTTGAAGGTTGTTAACGAAAAATAGGGGATAATGAATAGTTAATGCATTGTGTGGGGCGTATTGTGAGGACGTTTTTGCGTGCCACCACCGAGTAAACTATAAGGAAGAATATGACACCCACAGCGGGCAAAGAACAAAAGCTGTTTATCAGTGAAGTGCAGGGACATCAGGCACGTTATAAAAAACTTATCCAATTTACCCATTCGTCTACCAAAGCAGCAGGGGCAATGTTGGTGGCGGCGGTCATCGCGCTTATTGTGGCGAATACAGGTGCGCATGAGGCATTTCTTGAGTTCTGGCATACAGAGGTGGGCGTATTCTTTGGTGAGCAGTTTGCGGGCATGTCTCTATCTCATGTAATCAATGACATATTCATGGCTGTTTTCTTCCTGCTGGTAGGTTTGGAAGTGAAATATGAGATGACGGTGGGCGAACTGACGAACATTCGGCAGGCGTTATTGCCTATCGTGGCCGCTGTGGGTGGCGTTCTTGTTCCGATACTTATCTACCTTCTGTTTAACGCTTCGAACCCTGAAACGGCTCATGGTTGGGGCATACCGACTGCCACTGATATCGCTTTTGCACTTGGTATCTTAGCCTTGCTTGGAAGTCGTGTGCCAAGTGGAGTACGGGTGTTTTTGAGTACGCTTGCTGTTGCTGATGACATCATTGCCATTCTGGTGATTGCGATTTTTTACGGACATAGTCCTTCGCTGATGTGGCTTGCAGCTGCTGCTGTAGTGATGGTGGTTCTTACTCTGATGAATCGTAATCATATTTACTCATTACTTCCGTATTTGTTAGTAGGTGCTGTACTGTGGTACTGCGTGTTCATGTCGGGCGTGCATGCCACCATTGCAGGTGTGTTACTGGCTTTTACTATTCCTTCGGGCTCTCGGGTGAACTTACGAAGCTTCATTACCTGGTCTGGTGAAAAAGTACGTGAAGCTCGTGAAGTATTCCGTCCGGAGACGCCCGTCATGGCTCAAGGTGAATATATTGAGACCGTTGCGAACCTGAGTCGTGTTGCACGTCAGGTGGTGCCACCAGCAACGCGTCTTGAGCATAAATTATACCCGTGGGTCTATTTTGGTATTTTGCCGCTGTTCGCATTGACGAATGCTGATGTAAGCCTTGTTGGTGCAGACATAGGGGCCTTCTTCTCGGACCCGGTGTTATATGGTGTAATGCTTGGATTGCTTTTGGGCAAACCTATGGGCATCATGCTGTTCAGCTTCCTTGTTGTTAAGGCGAAAGTTGCCTCTCTGCCCGATAATGTCACCTGGATTCATATGCTGGGTGCTGGCATTTTAGGTGGTGTTGGATTTACTATGGCCATCTTTGTGGCGAATTTGGCCTTTACGAGTGGAATTGAAATAACCACAGCTAAAGCGGGTATTTTGATGGCATCGCTTCTTGCCGGGGTGATTGGCTTTTTGCTTCTACTCTTTCAAGCCAAAGCGGACAAGAAGAAAGGAATCGCCTATCTAACCGCAATTTCTTCCGATGACGAGAACCTGCAAACGGCACATCTTGACGCGGCGCGCGAAAGTGAAGAGTTCCTACGCGATATAGATAGTCCCCTTCTTAAAAAAGAGCTTGAGGAAGCAGCGAAGAGGGAGAGAGTGCTTGAGGTCGTAGTTGATCTTGGCGAGGATGGTGTACTTTCCGACACCTGTGAGAATAAAGGAAGCCGCGAGTAGTTGTCGCCGTGTCATAGGTTTATGGATGATTACACCACAGGTTTTGAATTAGAAAGGGTGTTATGAAAGCTGCTGCTATCGTTTTAGCTGCGGGTGCGGGAACCCGTATGAAGTCCAAGAAGCCTAAGGTTGCTCATGAGGTGCTGGGCAAGCCGCTCGTACGCTGGGTGGTGGATGCGGCTCATGCTGCAGGTGTGGAGCGAGTCGTGTCGGTAGTGGGCCACGAACGGGAGCAAGTTGAGCCCTTGGTAGCCGACACGGTCGTTGTTGAACAGCCCGAGCGGCGTGGTACCGCTGATGCGGTGGCAGTGTGCAAAGATACCTTGGCTGACTTTGATGGTTCGTTGGTGGTGCTTTCGGGTGATTGCCCCCTGATTACGTCGAATACGATTTCCCGCTTGATCGAAACGCGCGAACAGTCCGATGCTGCGGTGGTTGTGCTTACCATGGATATGGATGATCCGTTTGGCTATGGGCGTATCGTGCGTGATGACCGGGGCCAGGTGGCGCGCATCGTAGAGCAGAAAGATGCCACGCAAGAAGAGGCTGCTCTTACCGAGTGTAATTCTGGCTTCTATTGCTTCGATGCTCATGCGCTGTTTGATGCGCTGAGTAAAGTAGATGACAATAACGCTCAGGGTGAGTTTTACCTCACTGACGTGTTGGCTATTTGCCGTGCCGCTGGGCGTCCTGTGCTGGCGTTGCCTTCAGATGAGGTGGCTGAGTGCTTGGGCGTGAACTCGCGTTTGCAGTTGGCTGAGGCGACAAAGTTTGCCCAGCGTCGTATTAATCACTCACACCTGGTTGCTGGTGTGACTATGACTGATCCTAGTCAGGTGTGGATTGGTCCTGACGTAGTAATTGATCAGGATGTGGAGTTGTTGCCCCAAACGTTTCTTTGGGGAATGACGCGCGTGGGAGAAGACAGCATTATTGGTCCCAATTCGCGTTTGACGAACACGATAGTTGGCCGTGGTTGCGTGGTTGATGAAACGGTAGCGATTGAGGCAGTGTTGGATGACGACGCTAGCTGCGGCCCCCGGGCTTACCTTCGCCCCGGAGCGCATCTGTGTGAAGGTGCAAAAGCGGGTACGCATGTGGAGATTAAGAAATCTACGGTGGGTAAGGGCTCGAAGGTGCCACACCTCAGCTATATCGGTGATGCTACCATTGGTGAGGGCGTGAATATTGGAGCAGGTTCTATTACTTGTAACTACGATGGTAAGCATAAGTTTGCTACTGTCATTGGTGACGGTGCGTTCATTGGGAGCGACACCATGATGGTGGCACCGGTAAGCATCGGAGCGGGTTCCATTGTGGCAGCAGGCTCAACCATCACCAAGGATGTAGCAGTCGACGCACTGGCTTCGGCGCGCGCTGAACAGTATGAGGTTGCTGGTTGGGCATCAAAAAAGCGTGCGCGTCAGGCGCAGGAGTAATCAATATCGTAAGTGGTAGGCGCAAGAGCGGGCGGCATAATAAGGAACTCAAAGAAAAAGCGAGTTTTCCTTGGTCGAGTGCTTTGCCTGCGGATACAATAGGAATAACGAGCCACGCCTAAAAGGATGTGGCGATGCAAGCGGGCGGCGACGTGAAGGAGCACGCAACATGACGGAAGTGCAGAAGAGTATGGCCTTGTTCTCGGGATCGGCTAACCCCGAGCTCGCCGACGAGATTGCGAAAGATTTGAACGTCTCGCTGGGCAATGTCAAACTTGAGAAGTTTGCAAACGGCGAGATATATGCGCGTTATCAGGAAAGCGTTCGGGGTGCCGACGTGTTCTTGGTTCAATCTGTGTGCGGCGTCGAGGGCTTTGACGTAAATGATGCGCTTATGGAACTGCTTATTATGACGGATGCTGCGAAGCGAGCTTCCGCTCGTTCTGTATCGGCGGTTGTTGCTCATTATGGTTATGCGCGTCAGGATCGCAAAGCTGCACCGCGCGAGCCCATTACTGCTAAGCTGGTGGCGGACTTGCTGGCTGCATCGGGGGTGGATAACGTCATTACTATCGACTTACACCAAGATGCTATTCAGGGATTTTTTGATCTGCCGGTGAACCATATGACCGCTATGCCCATTTTCGTGGACTATTTTAAGAGTATGGGGTTGGATAAAGATAAGCTGTGTGTGGTGTCTCCCGATGTTGGTCGCGCCAAGGCCGCAAAGAAGTTCTCCACCCTGCTTGATTGCGATATTGCCATTATGCACAAGGATCGTCCGAAGCATAATCAAGCTGAGATTACCGCGCTTATCGGCGATGTGACGGATAAGATTTGTATCCTGAACGACGACATGATTGACACTGCTGGTTCGCTTGTTGCGGCCGCTTCTACTCTGAAGGCCAAGGGTGCCTCGCAAGTATACGCCTGCGCTACCCATGGGTTGTTCAGCGGTCCAGCGTATGAGCGTATCGAAAACTCGTCCATTGAGGAAGTAGTGGTTACAAACACGGTGCCGGTGCCGCTTTCTCGTCAAACTGGCAAGGTGAAAGTGCTGTCGGTGGGTCCGCTGTTTGCGCAGACCATCAATAATGTATACAGCAACGGTAGCGTTGCGTCGCTTTTCGAATAGGTTGCAATGTATTTAATTGTGGGTCTGGGAAATCCGGGCGAGGACTATGCGCATACGCGGCATAACGCTGGGTTCGATGCGGTGGATGCCATCGCCGAGGAAATGGGTGCTCGCTACTGGAAAACAGAATGCGGCGCACTTACTACCAAGGGTGTATATCGCGACCAAGACATAATTCTGGCAAAGCCGCAAAGCTTCATGAATACGTCGGGTGGGCCGGTGAAGCAACTCATGAATGCTTATGGGGTGGATGCGGAGCATCTGATTGTTATTCATGATGAATTGGATATTGATCCGGGAACGGTGCGCGCAAAGTTAGGCGGAGGGCATGCTGGCCATAATGGCCTGCGTTCTATCTGCGATAAGCTGGGTACGCGCGATTGGTTGCGAGTGCGCGTGGGTATTGGTCGTCCGCCGGGACGTATGAATGTGGCTGACTACGTGCTGTCTCTTCCCAAGAAAGAGGCTGCTGACGATTTTGCCTATGCTGTCGACCGTGGGGCCCAAGCGGCTTTATCTTTGGTGCAAGTGGGACTAGAGAAGACGCAACAGGCGTTCAACTAGGAAAACCGTTTCCTGTTATTTTATACGGGCGCCCCATAAGGGCGTCCGTACTTTTTTGTGAGCTGAGTATCCTTTTCGGCTTATTCCTCAACTTCAACGGGAGTATGCTGCCGTTTATAAGATATATGTTGACAACATAGACGTTGGGGGAGTATATATGTTTATGTCATATAGATGCCAAAGACGGATACTCGAAGGCAAAGAAGAAGGAAAGGGGTGGTGTCTATGCCGCGAGGTGATTGCGCGGAAGGCTCGCAGCGACAACCTTGCTGTCGACGTCGTGGTGGAGGTGGCGGAGCGTTGGTGGAGCCGGCTGCGTTGGCAGCCTTGTTGTATGCAGACGGCTACGGCTACGACATGCGCCGCACTATCCTCGATATGACCGAGGGAGAAGTTGATGTAGACGTGGGCGGTTTGTATCGTTCGTTGCGCCGGCTTGAAGATGAAGGTGCTGTAACTTCTCGTTGGTGCGAAGAGGGTACGGGTCCTCGTCGGCGTGAATACGAATTGACAGAGCAGGGCATGGAGCTTGCCGAACAGTGGCTTGATGCGTTAAGAGTGCGTCAGCGGCTTGACGAGCTGCTTGTGGGTTTGCTGGATGGTGGGCTTGCGAAGGCAGGTCGAAAAGATACGTAGCTTTACCAAGTAATCTTGGCTCACGATATCGGAATGGGATGTTTCGAGGAAAGAAGGATTATCATGGGAGAAACACTGAAGCTTGCGGTGCCAACAATGGGTGCGGCCGATCTGACGTCAGAGCGTTCGGGTCACTTTGGTCATGCCGACTGTTTTACCATCGTGAACATTGTAGATGGCGAGGTTCAGGGCTCGTCTGAGCTAGCCAATCCACCGCATGAGGAAGGTGGCTGTCTGCGCCCGGTAGGTTTGCTCGCCGATGCGGGAGTTGACGCTATTGTTGCTGCTGGCATGGGTATGCGCCCGCTTATGGGATTCAATCAGGCGGGCATTACGGTGTATTTTGAGAACCAAACATCGAACGTGGGTGAAATAGCCAAGCTGGTAGCTGCGGGCAAGGTGCCGGTTATGAGTGCAGATAACGCCTGCAACCACCATCACTAGGAACGTTGCTGCTCAGGAGTAGTCCCCCCGAGGAGCCCCTCTCAATGACACGTCTTTCGATTGCCTTGATTGCATCGTGAGACGTGTCTTTTTTTGACCGCGGTCGTGGCGTTGTTCCTGCAAGATGAGGGGCCTCATGCTATGCTGCCTGGGGTGTGAAAGGAGCAAGAGTGCAGCAGGTTGACCAGCGGGCAAAGACATATACGGTATCGGTGAGGGCGTCGCTGCTCGGTTCTTCGCGACGCATACTTCCCGATGCGGTCCCACCAACGAGTTTGGAGAAACCCACTTCTTCGCGGTCTTATGGATGGATATCCGGTGCGTGTGTGTCGCCTACCAAGAATGATCGCTATCTAGTGGAATTCGTTGCGAAGCGCGAGTTTCGCATAATCGCTTACGTTGATCGCTTTGCTCGTGTGTTCACCACAGATGAACCGCTTGCTTTTCCGCCTGCCCGTATGCCCGATCTTGATTTTGCGTATCTTTCAGACCAGAAAACGCAATCTGAGCAGCGTGGTTATGTGCGTGTGCAGGCGGCGGGTGGCAGTATGCGTGAGGTGGCTCAGTATGTATGCACGCGGGGCCGCTATGGGTTCTTGGATTCGTGGTTCGATTTCGGACCTTATGGTGCAGATCTCTCTTATGACGATGCGCTTGCTCGTGCCTATTTTGCGTTTGTGTTGAGACCAGAACTCAGCGGAGTGGAGACGCCAACACGTGGCATCGGGTTTATTCACGATTGTCTACGCCACGAACATCTATTGCAAGGTTTGCGCAGTATTGGTGATGCCGTGCGGCGCGTTGAGGCAGATCCCGTTGTGAACCCTCCTGCACTTGCCCGTTGCCTTGTGCGCTGGCTTGAGGATGCGGGGTTGCATACTCTGGCTGCTCCTGCCGTGCCCGACGATGCCCTTCGTCTGGTGCGCACCGCTCGTTACGCCAATACCTTTTACGTGTTGCGTGAGAACACGGAAGCCTCCCTCGAGCCTCGTGCTATATGGGCGCTTGAAGGCGCTCTTAACCGCTTTTTACTTCTTGAGGAAGCGTTCGGCGAGCGGGCTTCGGTGGCGAGCGATGCGGATTGTATTCGCTGGGATGCGTACTTGATGGAAAGGGCAGGTGCGCAAACCTTGTCTTTTGACCCACCAGGAACCGCGCCCACGGGCATTGCCGGCGGAGAGTGGGAGGTTCGAAGCCGTATTGCTGCCACAATCGAGCGACTCAGGCTGCCGTTGCGCGTTGAGGTTGTTTTTCGCGAGGATGTAGAAGAAGGTCTTGTTGCCTTTGCGCTGACCGTGCCTGATGCTTCACTTATGCCTCAGTTGTGTGTACCTGATGTCTCAAGGGAAACTGAGTGGGCCACTGTTTCTTCTGCGGAGAGCGATGCGCAGGCGCGTCGTTATGCCATGCGTCTCGCGTTGGTCCTCGCAACTGCAGCCTTGAACGTCTCGCCTTCGGTACAGAGGGTTGATGTGTCTGCGCGACCATTGGGGCATGCTTCCAAAGCGGAGATTCAGAAAGAAAACAATGAGGTAGTAGAAGGTATGTCGAACGGAGAGTTTCCTCCGACCGGCACGAATCCTGCTTATTTTCAAGTGACGTTAACGCGCCGCGACTATGAGGTATTTGGCGGGTTTCGTGCGGCACTGGAGGGTGATCCGGGGGCGTTATTAGTGTCGTGCGGCGCATTATTCGATCTGCCCGATGCGGACCCCTTCGTGTTAATTAACGCGCTTCGGTCGACAAAAATTCGACAAGCTCTTCCCGAAACGGAAGACGCGTTACTGACTGAAGCGGCAAGCGCTGCGCTCGGAGTTGATCAGGCGCGGAGTTTGCGTATTGTGGCCGATGGACACCGGCGCCACTTAGGTGAAATATTGGCTGAGCGTATTCGCGGCGTGGAAACAGCAACCGAGGCCATTCGGGTGGTGCGCGAAGAGCAAGAGGTGGCGCAAGGAAGCATGGATGACTCAGCTACCGCTGCCTATACGCGCCTGATGGCAGCGCTGGCTGAAGGATCGCTCGATATGGGCGATCAAAACGCTGTGGTAAGCTGCTTTATTGGCGAGGATCGCTGTCTTGCGGCACTTATCCGTGCTCGCACGCTTGCACAAACCGACCCGCAGGAAGCGGTTGGCGTGCTTATGGATGCTGTTGCCGAAGCGGCGGCGCTTGATGGGTTTGTGGATGGTGCGACCACGGTGTATCGTTCGTTTGATTCGTATGCGTCGCGCGTGCTTTATGAGAGAGCGCGTCAAGAGGTTCGCCAAAACAGACACGCCGACCTCGGTTCGTCCTCTTTGGTTTCCTCTGCGTCCACGCTCGAGGCGCGTGCTGCTGCCGATGCTGGAAAACAGGTACTGTTGGCGTCGGATTCGTTCTACTTGTGCCATTTAGAAATTGTTAGCTTGTTTGAGCGTTCCTTTAATCATATTGATGATGCGTTGCGCTACGGGCAGCGCGCTGTCGAATTGGCTCCGGCTACAGCGGCAGGCTACCGACAGCTTGGTCGCGCCTATATGCTGGTAGGAGATATGGAAAACGCTATAGCGGTGTTGGGGTCGTGTCTTCGCGTGGCAACTCAACAAAGCGATATCGCCATTGCTTATTACCAGCTTGCCTATGCGCTGTGGAAAGCGGGAAAGCCTCAGGTGGGTGCAGCCTGCTACCTAAAGTCTGTCATGGTGTCGCCGGTTGTTGCGTTGCAGGCTATGACTGAGCTGAAAGGCCTCGTTGACGAGCAGGGTATTGAGCCCATCGATCGAAGTACGGTGGATAGTGAGTTGGAAGCCGCTGGTGTTGTAATTGCTCCGACTGATACCATGGTTGAAATGCTGGGTAATGGTGCGGCTGCGGCAGTGGATGCAGGATTGTTTCCCGTTGCGCACAATCTGCTGTCTTTGCGTTTGCGGTACCGTCCTGATGATGCCTTGGCCAGTGTCTTACGCTCTCTCGAGGATAGTTAGGTTCTGTTTGCCTAGCTGTCGTCGAAGTGGCCTGTGGTGGTAGGCGGGCCAGTTGGGTTGCCTCCGACGAAAGGCGCTTCGACGCTTTTCGTTAACTTTTTTAAGACCTGCGTTACAATATTCTTAGAGATTTATCGTAATAAAACGACAATGAAAAGGAACCATCATGGCGCTGCAAGCCCCCGAAGGAACAAAAGACCTGCTGCCTGACGAGTCAAAGTTCTGGACGCACTTTAAGGCGACAGCTGCCAAGGTGTTTGGTTGTTATGGCTATATGCCGATAGAGACACCGTTGTTTGAGCAGACCGACTTATTCGTGCGCGGTATTGGCGAGGCTACCGATGTGGTATCCAAAGAGATGTTCACCGCCATATCAGGGCAGAACCTTGAAACACTGTTGGGCGGCGGTACTATTAAGGCAAAGAGCCGCTTGTCGCTGCGTCCCGAGGGTACAGCTGGTGTGGTACGTGCTGTAGTGCAGCACGATCTGGTACCGCAGGGTGCGGCTCCAGCTAAGCTTATGTACGCTGGTCCGATGTTTCGCGCCGAGCGTCCGCAAAAGGGTCGTCAACGTCAGTTTAATCAAGTGGGCGTCGAGTGTTTGGGTGCCGAAGACCCTAGTATTGATGCCGAGAGCATTATCATGCTTATGCGCTTCTTCGCTGCCATTGGCATTCCGGTAGAGTCGACGCGTTTGTTGGTGAACTCGATGGGGTGTGATGCATGCCGTCCGGCTTATCGCGATGTGGTGCGTGCTTACATGGACGCCCATGCTGGAGAACTCTGTGATGAATGTAAGCGCCGTGCGGAAACAAACCCGCTACGTGCGTTTGATTGTAAGAATCCCGCCTGCGCGGCCGTTATGGCAGGTGCCCCGAAGATTACTGACCACTTGTGCGACGATTGTAGAGGTCACTACGACACCGTAAAGCAGTATCTTTCGGGAGAGGGATTGTCCTTTGAAGAAGATCCGAAACTTGTGCGCGGTTTAGACTACTACACGCGCACCGTATTTGAGGTGCAGGTGACCGAGGGCATGGGCAGTCAAAACGCCATCGGTGGTGGCGGTCGCTACGACAAATTGGCCGAAGAAGTGGGTGGTCGTCCCACGCCTGGCTTCGGTTTTGCGTTGGGCTACGAGCGCTGCGCCATTGCCCTGGAGGCAGCAGGCTACGAGTTTCCGCGGGCGCAGCAGTGTGATTATTTTGTAGCTTGCGTAGACGACTCCGTGCGTGCCGAGGCGTTTTCTCTGGTGCAGACGGCGCGTGATGCAGGTTTAGTTGTTGAGATGGACCATCAGCACCGCAGCTTGAAGAGCCAATTTAAACTTGCCGACAAACTTGATGCGGCCAAGGTAATTGTTCTTGGTCCTGACGAGCTGGCTGCTGGCGAGGCTAAACTGCGCGATATGCGCTCACATGAGGAGCAAACGGTGAAGCTTTCCGATTTTAAGGTTCGACTTACGTCTGCGAATGTACCAGGTGAAGAATAAGCGTAATTCGCGCTTGTTTGTTTGGAACGGGCTATCCGGTGTAAGAAAGAGGATTGCCCTGCTCGGTGGGGAGGTAGCCAAGCAGGGCGCGGATGGTTATCGTGACGGCACCTGTGAACCTTTATTGTTCAAGGGTGGACACACGGAGGGTTAGCCTAGGAACGTGCCCACTATTGTCGTGTGCCGGCAAGTAGGGCGCTATGCTGACAGCAATAGGGAGCAATCGGTAGCTCGGACACAACGGAATGGATTGCAAGAGTATTGCGATCGCGTAGCGGTGGCGGCCGGTCTTTCGCCTCGCGAAACGGAGATACTTGGGTATTTGGGGCGTGGGCATGGCATTGTGTTCGTGGCGAACTCGCTGGTTATTTCTGAGAGCACGGTGCGCACGCAGGTGAAGAGCATTTATCGAAAACTGCACCTGTCTTCTAGAGAAGAGCTGTTGAAGTTGGTTGATGAGGCGTAGGTGGATACGGTTTGCATCGAGATGAGGCGGTGTTGTAAAAGATCCAGCTGCTGTTCTCTTGGTTGTTGTCTTCCCGGTTAGTTCGTCTCGTTTGTTTGAATGTTCTAATTACGACCAGTGAAAGCAAATTCGCAACGTTACATGTATAATACATGCATATTGAATACCATGAAGGGAAGCGGCCATGCCTGCTTTGCAAGTGCGAGATTTTCCTGAAGAGATATACGAGCAGCTTCGTCTCTGTGCCGAGCGAAACCACCGTAGCATTGCCCAGCAGACCATTGTCGCGGTAGAGGAGATGTTGCAGGGCGAAAATTCTGCGAGAGGGGAGAAGCAGAGTTTCTTGCAAGATCGTCGTTCCCACTATGTCGATTACGACACTGAGGCCGCTCGAATTGCGCGCAGGGAGCAGCGCAAAGCGTTGTTCGCGGAGATACATGTTTTGCCGAAGTTCGAAGTACCCGATGATTTTCCCGATGCTTCGGAACTTGTTCGGCAGGGCCATGAGGAGCGGGATCGGAGTATTATGACGGTGATAGTGCCTCACCTCGATGCTGGCACGGCGAGGAGGGGACGCGAAGCATGATAGTCCTTGATTGTAGCGCCGCAATCGATATCGTGCGAGAGACCTCAAGAGGTAAGGCGTTTGCGCAGTTCATGATGGATGGCGAGCGAGTTATCAGTTCTGATTTATTTCATGCAGAAATAGCGAACACGTTTTGGAAGTACTCTCGAGCTGGGTATTGCAGCGAGAAAGAGGCGAACGTCTACCGAGAGAAAGCAACGAGACTCGTCGATGAGTTCTTTGACGTGGAAGATTGTTGCCAAGAGGCTCTGCGCGAGGCGACAAGGCTTGACCATCCGGTTTACGATATGCTGTACTTTGTTTTAACTCGTCGAATGAACGCTACGCTATTCACGCTTGATAAAAAACTGGCAGCTCTGTGCGATCGTGAAGGGGTCCACTGCGTGCAGGGGGTTGTGTTTTAGTGAGTTCGATGCGAGACCTCCAAAAGTGATGAGGGCGCATTTTGCATGAAGGAAGCACCCAATTTCGAATCGTAGGCCCTTCATGCAGTACAATGATCAAGTTTGAGCAATAGTCGCCGTCCGAGTGCGACGGAAGCAAAGAGCATTACGAGGAGCTAGGACATCATGACGGACTTCATGAATGAATATTGCATGCACACCGCCACTTGTGGCGAACTGCGCAAGAGCGATGTAGGCCGCGAGGTCGTGCTGACGGGATGGGCGTGGCACAACCGCGACCACGGAGGACTGATTTTTATCGACCTGCGCGACCGCGCAGGTTATACGCAGGTGGTTGTTGACCCCGATTGCGTGAGTGTTGACGATTTCGCTAAGACTGAGCATCTTGGTCGTGAGTATGTGCTCAAGATTGCGGGTAAAGTGCGCGATCGCGGTGCAGAAGCGGTAAATCCGAACATGGCCACGGGTGATATCGAAGTGTTGGCCACGTCTGTTGAGGTGCTTAATACCTCTGTGACGCCGCCGTTTTCCATTGAAGATGGAATCGAGACCGACGAGACCACGCGTATGAAGTGGCGCTATTTAGATATTCGTCGCCCCGAGATGTTTGAAGCGCTACACCTGCGCCATAAGGTCGCCCAGTCCATGCGTACAGCATTGAACGAGCGCGGCTTCCTCGAGGTGGAAACACCCATCTTGGCGAATTCTACGCCTGAGGGTGCGCGTGACTATATCGTGCCGAGTCGTCCGAATCCGGGTCGCTTTTACGCGTTGCCGCAAAGCCCCCAGCAGTTTAAGCAGATGCTCATGGTGGGTGGCATTGAGCGCTACTACCAGATTGCGCGCTGCTTTCGCGATGAGGATTTACGCGCCGACCGCCAGCCTGAGTTTACTCAGGTAGACATCGAAATGGGCTTTGTGCAAGGCGAAGATGTAATGAATCTCATGGAAGACGTCATGGCTGAGACGCTGAAAGCTGTTGGCGTCGACCATGCATTCCCGCTGCAGCGCATGCAGTATTCTGAGGCTATGGAACGCTTCGGCAACGATCGTCCCGACACGCGCTTCGGCATGGAGCTTCAAGACATCACCGATATCGTGAAGGATACCGGATTCAAGGTGTTTTCAAGTGTAGCCCAGTCTGGCGGTGTGGTGAAGGCTATCAATGCCAAGGGTGCTGGCGACTGGAGCCGCGGCGAAGTGGAGAAGCTTGCTGATATCGCTTCTGCCAATGGCGCCAAGGGTATGGCTTGGATTGCGTTCACTACGGACGGTAATGAGAAGAGCCCCATCATTAAGTTCTTTAGCGAAGAAGAGTTCGCAGCCCTCAAGACGGCTATGAACGTGGAGCCGGGCGACTTGCTGCTGTTTGCCGCCGATAAGGTTGACGTGGCTAATGCGGTGCTCTCGGCCCTGCGCCTGCATATGGCTGAGGCATTGAACGTGCCGCGTGAGGGACATGAGTTGCTTTGGGTGGTGAACTTCCCCATGTTTAAGTACGATGAGGATGAAGATAAATACGCCGCTGAGCATCACCCGTTCACGCACGTGCTCGATGAGGATGTAGACAAGATTGAAAGCGACCCGTTAGCATGCGGTAGCTATTCCTATGACCTCGTTATGGATGGTTTCGAGATTGGTGGCGGTACCATCCGTATTCACAACGCCGACGAACAACGCCGCGTCCTGCGCGTGTGCGGCCTGACCGATGATGAAATAGAGGAAAAGTTCGGTCACCTCATTCATGCGCTCGAACTGGGTGCACCGCCGCATGGCGGTATTGCACTGGGCCTAGATCGTTTGGTTATGCTGCTGGGCGGCAAAGCGTCCATCCGCGACGTCATCGCCTTCCCGAAGACCTCCAGCGCAAGCGATCCTATGACCGGTGCTCCCAGCGCTGTATCGGGTCGTCAACTCAAAGAAGTAAGCTTGCGCACACTCTAGCGCTAGCTCATCAAACACAAAACTCCCTGTTCGCCTTATGTGGACAGGGAGTTTTGTGTTTATAGGGCCCCAATGTTTTGAGGTGGCAGTGTGTGCAGCCTGTGGGCGTTGCGCGTGGGCCTTGTGACGCGATTGCGGCAGGCCGACATTACCGTTACCGTATACGTATAGTTTAAGACTAAATCGAACAAAACAGTAAGGGTGAAGCTAGGCATGAAGGGTTTTTTCGAACAATTACAGTGGAAGATGGCTGGCTGGATGCAGGGGCGGCATGGTGTCGATGGGTTGTCGAACTTCCTTATAGGGGTAGGCTTTGTCCTTATTATCGCATCGGTGATTCCTGGTCTCGATGTGCTTTCGTGGCCAGCGCTTGTTTGCATGGCGTTGTCGCTCGTGCGTTGCTTCTCGAAAAATGAGACTGCGCGTGGTAAAGAAGAGGCTGCCTATCAGCGCATTGCTGCCAAGCCGAAAGCAGCATTCTCCTTGGCCTCCAAGCGTTTCAAGAATCGCAATACCACAGCCTACTTCAAGTGCAAAAGTTGTGGCAAGGTGCTCTCGGTGCCGAAAGGCAAGGGAAAAATACGGGTAACCTGCCCCAACTGTCATGCGCAGTCCGAGCGGAAGTCGTAACGGTAGCTTGGTGGAAACGAAAACGACAAGCAAGGGTCGTGGTGTTCTTTTCGAGGAACAGATGGTGAGCTTTGGCCCACTCGACTTTCGCCGTGAACTGTTTCGTACTGCGCGGTCTTTCCAGAAAGTTATACATGATGCTATTGGTCCTGTGTGTAAAGACCATGGTGTCACGGTTCAGCAGATGCACGTGTTGCTAGAACTGGTTCAGCAACCGGGGCAAACCGCAAGCAGCTTGAGTGAGCGGGCCGGAATTTTGCATACAAACTTCGCTATGGTGTGCCGCAAGCTTGAGGATCAGGGCTTACTGGAACGACATCGTAGCGATGTCGACAGACGCTCGTTCGAACTGGAGGTTACCGATGCGGGTCGTGCTCTATTGCGACGCATTGACGATGATATCGAGCGGCTTTATGGGGACATGTTTGAAGCCGAGCCTCGCGAGACGTTCGATGCGATTGTTGGAGGATTCCGCGCAATGCGCGAACTGGTTGAGAAGTTTGGACGTTAATTATGTTCGGATATATCGTTGCCAACATAGAAGATTTGAGCGTGGAAGAAAAGACGCGCTATCGTGAGGTGTACTGCGGGCTCTGCCGTACTATCGGTGAGCGCTGTGGGCAACCGAGTCGTGCTGTACTCGCCTACGATATGGCGTTTCTTATCCTGCTTTATCAATCGCTCTATGAACCATCGGAGCAGAGCGGTGAAGAACGCTGTGCCGCACATCCGCTCAAGCCCCATACCTTTTCTCTCAACTCATATACAGGCTATGCTGCCGATCTTACGGTGGCGCTGGCCTATCACAAATGTCTTGATAACTGGGCTGACGATCGCAGCGTGCCTTCACGTGCGGGGGCGGCGGCTTTGGAGAAGCCTTATCGGGCTATTCGTGAGAGATTGCCGCGGCAGTGTGCGGCGATTGAGCGCGAATTGGCTGCTATTGGCGAGCTGGAAAAAACAGCAGGGGCACCGCCCGACGCCGCAGCCAATCATTTCGGGGCGCTTATGGGCGAACTGTTTGTGTATGAGCGGGATAGATGGGCCGACGAACTGCGCCGATTGGGAGCACACTTGGGCCGCTTTATCTACCTGATGGATGCGGCGTGTGATTTCGATCAAGATCGTAAAAGTAACAGCTACAATCCGTTGGTAAGCATGGGGATTGAGCCGCGCGATGCAGAGGTTGCGCTGTCGGTGATGATAGGTGAGGCGTGCGAAGCGTTTGAAAAGCTGCCGCTTGAACAAGATCTTCATCTCATGCGCAGCGTACTGTATGCCGGCGTATGGCAGAAGTATAACGTGCAATATAAAAAGGAAGATAAGGACGCGCGATTGCTTGAAAGCGACGCCGCGCTTGCAGGGAAAGAGGATGCACTCCATGGTTGATAATCCCTACGACGTGTTGGGAGTAAGCAGGGACGCGTCGCTCGACGACGTGAAGAAGGCCTATCGCAAGAAAGCTCGCGAGAACCATCCCGATCTAAATCCAAATGATCCGGCTGCCGCCGAGCGGATGAATGCGGTCAATGAGGCTTACGATCGTCTAGTAAATCCCGATAAATATACGGCGCGTGATCGACGCGCGAGTGCAGCAGGCGCTGCCGGATCGGGCGCTGGTTCGAGCTATGGTGGCTATGGCCCTGCGGGCGCGGGCGGCGCTGGGTACGCGGGCGATGCGCGTGGCCCGCAGGGTGGCTCGGGCTACGGCGGCGGCCAGGGTAACCCCTATGGGTACGGTGGGGGGCAGGGTAGCCCCTACGGTAATGATGGCGCCGGTGGTTGGACGGGTGGTTTCGGCTTCGACGATCTATTCGGGTTCGGAGGGTTTGGTGGTGCTTCATCGGCTCCTATTCACCCCGAAGCAGCCGCTGGAGATAGTGCTCAGGTACGCAGTGCTATAGAGGACATCAACGCGAATCGCAGCCAGCAGGCTGTAGATACGCTCAATACAGTAACGAGTGACGGCCGCAACGCACGCTGGTATTATTTGAGTGCAATTGCCAACGAAGGGGCAGGCAATACCCTCATGGCGCTCGAGCAGATTCGTCGCGCCGTGCAGATGGAGCCGGGAAATCTCGATTACCAGCGAGCGCAGCGGAAGTTCCAGCAAGCGGGAGTGGATTATCAGCAAGAAAGCCAAGAGCGCGGATTCTCCGTAAGCTTTATGGATCCAGGCACTATCTGTTGTGGGTTGTGTGTCGCGCAGATGATTTGTCGCATGTTTGTTCCTATGGGCTTTTAGGTTCTGTTGGTTTTCTTATTGACGGAGCGTCTCAGTACGGTGAATTTGAGAAACAGCGTGCAAAACATGCATCGGAATTAAGATAGTTAATTACGTGAAAGGATCACTATATGACGGCAACGATCGGTATAGATCTGGGAACTACGAATAGCTGTGCGGCCACGGTAGAGGGTGGTAAGCCCGTTATTGTTCCGAATGCGGAAGGTGGACGAACTACGCCCAGCGTGGTGGCGTTCTCGAAAGATGGCGAACGACTTGTGGGAGATGTGGCCTGTCGCCAAGCTGCGGTAAACGCCGAGCGCACTATCGGTTCGGTAAAGCGGCATATGGGAAGCGATTGGCGTGTGGGTATCGATGGTAAGAACTTCGTGCCCCAGGAGATTTCCGCCATGATTTTGCGTAAGCTTCGGCGAGATGCAGAGGCTTTCCTTGGTCAAGATGTCACGCAGGCGGTTATTACCGTACCAGCTTACTTTAACGATATGCAGCGCCAGGCTACCAAAGATGCTGGCAAAATTGCGGGCCTCGATGTACTGCGTATTATCAATGAGCCTACGAGCGCTGCGCTAGCTTACGGTCTTGACAATGGTGCGCCGCAGAAGGTTATGGTGTATGACTTGGGCGGTGGTACGTTTGACGTGTCAATTATCGAGATAGGCGACGGTGTTATCGAGGTTTTGGCTACCGCGGGAGATAATCACCTCGGTGGCGACGACTTTGATGAAAGGGTTGTTGGCTACCTGCTTGATATATTCAAACGCGAGCATGGTGTAGATTTAAGTCGTGACCAAGCAGCGTTACAGCGGGTGCGAGAGGCAGCGTGTCGAGCGAAAATGGAGCTCTCTTCGCTTGAAACTACGCAGATTAATCTGCCCTTCATCGCGCAAAACGCAAGCGGCCCTCTTCACTTCGAGACCACGCTTTCTCGCGCTGCGTTCAACGACATGACGCGCGACTTGGTGGAGCGTACGGCAACGCCGGTAGTGAGCGCGCTTAACGATGCCGGCATTGCGGCATCGGAACTGGGTAGCGTACTGCTGGTGGGTGGTTCAACGCGCATTCCTGCAGTGCAGGAAAAAGTGCGTGCTCTTACGGGTAAAGAGCCTTCTTCATCCATTAACCCTGATGAGTGTGTGGCGCTTGGAGCGGCCATCCAAGGCGATACTCTTTCCGGTGCTTCGACGGGTCTTGTGCTGGCCGGCGGTATTCTGCTGTTGGATGTGACCCCTTTGAGCTTGTCTATCGAGACGGTTGGTGGCGTAGCTACGCGTTTGGTAGAACGGAATACCACTTTACCGGTGCACTATTCGCAGGTTTTTTCCACCGCGGCAGCATTTCAGACCAGCGTAGAAGTGCGCGTATTGCAAGGCGAGCGCCCTATGGCGAAAGATAACAAAACTATCGGTACGTTTCATCTCAAGGGCATTAAGCGTGCTCCCGCCGGTGTGCCTCAGATTGAAGTGACCTTCGATATCGACGCGAATGGCATTCTGAAGGTGTCGGCGAAGGATTTAGATTCAGGTAAAGAGCAGTCGGTGACTATTACCGATTCAGAGCGTATGTCTGATGATGAGATAGACCGTGCTATTCGCGATGCCGAACTCTATGCTTCTCAGGATGAGACGCGTCGGGGTGGCTTACATGCGCGCGAAGAGGCACAAAGTCTTCTTAACCAAGTTGACCGTGCTCTTGGTGCAGTGGGTAAGCAGTTGGATAAAGAAGAAAAGAAGCAGGTCAAATCTGATGCTGCCGAGCTACGCAAACTCATGGGTAAAAAGCCTGAAAACCTAGGAGAGGCCGAGTTGGAAGCTCTTGTCGCCGCAAAGGACAAACTCGAAGCCTCAAGCGCTCATGTGCTCGTGTTGCTACAACAGAAAGACGATGCCAAGTAGAAGTTTTTGCAGAGTGAGCAGCTAAAAGCTAGACAACTTGCCGCTGCTCACTCGTTTGCTCGCTTGCCAGCAGACGACCGACGAGCGACCAGTGAGCGAGTGGGGGCTGCATCTATGTACATTTAGTTGCATGTGGCGGGGTTTGTTAGCGGCATTTCATGCTTTCGTCTATACTAGTGGAGTTGTCGTTTCCGAGTATCTCGGATGGGCTGGGGCGGCGCCACGTTCCGAACCTGGTCAGGTCCGGGAGGAAGCAGCCATAAGGGACCGCTGACGAGCGCCCCTGCCTATCCGAGATAACTAGGCCCCTTTAATTTGAGGGGTAGGGCAACACCGTGAAGGGCTGTGGCACCGAATCTCGCTCCTTCCATGTTACGTTTTGTGTGCTGGCCGTCTCCCTAAAGGATTACAGGGCTACGGATGCACCGCGGTGAACATGGTGGGGTGGTCTTTGGCTCCGCAGCCCTTCTCGCTAGTTATCGTGAACCTACATTTTTTGTTGATTCGACATAAAGGACATCATGGAAATCATCGATTTTTTCGTCAACTTACTCTCCGATCCGCGGGCAGCTATTGCAGGGTGGATTATTGCACTGGGCCCCATTTGGGTGTATTCCCCTTTGTTTCTTATTGTATTCGTAGAAACGGGCTTGGTATTCTTTCCGTTTCTGCCGGGCGATTCTCTCCTGTTCGCGGCTGGCGTGTTCTCTGCAGACGGTGGCGGTTTGAACGTCTGGGCTACGTTGGCTATATTCTATGTTGCTGCCATCTTGGGCAACACTTCGAACTACTGGATCGCGCGTGTCTTTGGTGCACGCATTATTGATTCGGGTAAGGTAAAGGCACTTACTCCCGAGCGCATGGCAAAGCTGGACCATTTTTTTGCAAAGTTTGGTGGCTTGACCATTGTTATTACGCGTTTCATGCCATTTTTCCGCACGTTTGCGCCGTTTATTGCAGGTACAGGGCATATGAATTTTGCCAAGTTTACGTTATTCAACGTGATAGGCGGCGTATTGTGGGTAACGCTGTTCGTATTGGTGGGCTACTTCTTCGGTGGCATTCCGTTTGTGCAAGAGCACTTCGAGGTTATTGTGCTGGGCATTGTGGCGGTGTCGGTTGCGCCAGCTATTATTGGAGCAGTGAAAGCGGCTCTCAATGCGCGTAAAAACAAGAAAGCTTCGGCAAAGCCGGAGAGTAATGAAGCGAAGTAGCGGAAAAGCGGACACGAGATAGCGAGCACGCATCATGGCGGAAGCACTCTACAGGAAATACCGGCCGCAGATATTCGAAGACGTTGTCGGCCAAGAGCATATTGAACGTACCATTAAAAATGCGATCGAGCAGGATAAGGTAAGCCACGCCTATCTGTTTACGGGCCCGCGTGGTACCGGCAAAACCACAACAGCACGCTTGCTCGCTAAGGCCCTTCTGTGCGAGCATGGTCCGACCCCCGAGCCCGATGGCACCTGTGCCGACTGTGAGATGATTGCGAATGGCGAGCATCCCGATGTTTACGAGTTGGATGCTGCCAGCCGTACCGGCGTAGAGAATGTGCGCGAGGAGATTATTGGGCGCGTGCAATTTGCGCCGACGCGCGGTCGATACAAAATCTATATCGTCGACGAGGTGCACATGCTGTCGACAGCCGCGTTTAACGCGCTGCTGAAGACGCTTGAGGAACCACCGAGCCATGTGGTGTTTGTTTTGGCAACCACCGATCCTCAGAAGGTTCCGGAGACCATCCATTCACGTTGCCAACGCTTCGATTTTCATCGTATTTCACTTGAGGCAATTGTGTCGCGCCTTGGTGCCATCTGTGTGGCCGAAGATGTGGAGTTCGAGGGTGAGGCCCTCGATCTTATTGCTCATCGTGCAGAGGGTGGCATGCGAAACGCTTTGACTTCCCTTGAGCAGCTTATCGCATTTGGTGAAGGTAAGGTTACCCTTGAGGTGGCCGAGCGTATGCTGGGTGCAGTAGACACGAACGATCTGGCTGAGATTGTGCGCGCTATCGGTACGCGCGATGTAGCGGCGTGTTTTCGCTGGACAGCCGAGTATATCGAGACCGGTGCCGACTTAGCGCAGTTTACGCGCGATTTGGCTGAACATGTGCGTAATATGTATGTGATGTCGCTCGTTGGTGCTGATGTTGCCATAGAAGTGAGTGATGCGATAAGACGCGAGCTTTCTCAGGAAATGCAATGGTTTGGCGTTGATCGCCTTTCTCGCCTGCTGGGTGTATTAGGTGATTTGTCTGCCGAGCTGAAAACATCCACAAATCCACGCCTGTCTTTCGAGATAGCTCTAACGCGCATGGTTCGTCCCGACTCCGACCTCACGTTGGAGTCACTGGCTGAGCGTGTGGAAGCGTTGGAGTCTGGGCATTCTGCCGTTGCCCACGTAATGGGAGGGGTGGCGCCTGTCGCAGCGCAGCAAGCTCCAGCGGTTTCGATGACTTCCGCCTCAATGCCTGTTGCGTCGCAAAGAGCAAGTACTGCCGCGTTTCAAGAGCGGACAAATGCTGCTTCCTCACCGACTGAATCTGCTCGCCCTGCATCGGTTGCGCCGCAGACGAACGGTCAGGCGGTTACAGCCTCACAACCTCAGGCTGCTGCACCGACTACCGTTGATGCCGGTGTTCCTGCTGTGGTTGCAGTACCTTCAGCCGATCTTGCTGCAAGCTTACAGAACCCCGCAGCATTGCAGCGTATCTGGCAGGCGACGTTGTCTGCGCTCAAGAAGAATAAGGCGGCTTATGGAGTACTGTTTCTGAATACAAAAGCGGTGTTTGATGTAGATAGAAACATGTTGGCCATAGAGTTTCCTGCTGAAAACTCTTTTGCATTCAAGGCAGTGCAGAAACCCGACGTTCAAGAGGCTGTTTCTGCAGCACTTGCGCAGGCCTGTGGCTCTACTCTTGCGTTTTCGTACACGCAGGGTCCCGGAGGCACCTCTGCACCGGTTTCCGCCACGCCTTCTGCTGCACAGCCGATCACATCGGTGCCAGTTGAAGCGTACGATACGCCCCCTTACGAAGACGAAGTGGTCCCTTACGGAGATGGGGCGGCTGTATACGAGCAGCCTTCTCATCCAGTGCAGCCGAGGCAAACTGCAGCTCCGGCTGCTCGGCAGATAACGCCGACTTCGTCTGCGCCGATTTCTGAGGTATCATCCAACTGCGATGCGAACACTTCTTCTGACTCCGGGTCAACAGGATCGGCTCAATCGCCTGAGGAGATAGAAGCTATTTTAACTATTGGGTTTGGAGAAGGCATTGTGTTCGAAGAAGTAAAAGAGTAGCCCCGTACGAAATATCGGCGCGTTGTTTTGTGCGCGTCGCTCAAGTCTAAAAGCAAACAAAGGAGAACAAGCCATGGATATGAAGAAGATGATGAAGCAGGCTCAACGCATGCAGGCTGAATTGGCGAAAGCTCAAGACGAGATTAAAGATCTTGAGTTTGAGGCTACGGCTGGCGGTGGCGCAGTGAAGGCGGTTGCTACGGGTGACATGGCGCTTAAAAGCATCACTATCGATCCGGAGGCGGTAGACCCCGAAGATGTCGAGATGTTGGAGGCTACCGTGCTGGCGGCAGTGAATGAAGCTTTGCGCGGTGTGTCTGACATTAGCTCACAGCGTATGCAGGCTGCCACGGGCGGCATGAATATCCCGGGCTTGATGTAAGCACGGTATCAGATTATGTACGCAGCGCCGTCTATCCAGAAGCTACTCGACGAATTAGAACGCCTGCCAGGCATTGGTCCAAAATCGGCTCAGCGCATTGCTTACTGGATACTCAACACCGATAAAGCTACGGCGCTGCGTTTATCCGAGGCTATCGCTGAAGTGAAGGATCATGTTCATTTTTGCGTGAGGTGCTTCAACTATGCCGAGGATGATTTGTGTGAGATATGCCGGTCGGGAAAACGCGATGCAAGTATTATTTGCGTGGTGAGCGAGCCGCGAGATATTCCCCCTATCGAACGAACAGCGGTGTTTTCGGGGGTGTACCACGTGTTGGGTGGCGCATTGTCGCCCATGGAGGGAATTGGCCCCGATGAACTACATATTGCCCCTCTTATGAAGCGCCTTGCGTCGGGAGAAGTTACCGAGGTGATGTTGGCTACGAACCCCAATGTGGAAGGGGAGACTACGGCCTCTTATCTTGCGCGTCTTATTAAACCTCTTGGCGTAAGGGTGACTCGTCCTGCTAGTGGGCTACCAGTAGGGGGCGACCTGGAATTTGCCGATGAGGTTACCCTTGGTCGTGCTATCGAGGCGCGACGCCCATTATAAGAGGTTAGTTATGGTGCCCTGTATGATAAATGCCGCTACACGAATCGCGTAGCGGCATTTTCTGCATCCGGGCAAAGATAAAGGGTCCTGCCCCCTCCAAAAAACAGAACCCTCACCTTTACCGAAGCTTAGATTGCCTCTGTAAAATGTGCAAATTATTATACCACCCTTCTCCATAAAATCACAACATTAAATTTCGGTGAAAGTAGGCGCGCGTAAAAGGGTTGGCTGAAAATTTGAATGCAACACTGCAAGGTTAAATGCAACGATTGCACTTTGTCGTGCAAATCCGGGTCGAAAGCGTTGCATTTAGCCTTGCAATTCGTCTTTCTCGATGACATTTTTGTCCTTGTTGACCTTAGGCAGCGCAAAGGAGGATGAAAAAGGGCATGCTTACGCAAGCCCCCGGCTTGAGGATTTGCAAGACTAACTGCAACGTCGAGAAGCGGTTTTAGGTGGTATGATCTGCACGGCTCCCGCTTAGGTACTGATTGCTTTGCGGCGGATACTACCTACTGTGCTACTGCGTGTCTCATCAAATAGGGTTTGAGGATGACATCATCGGGGGCCACCCTAGTCAACCCCAGCTCATCAAGCAATGATTGCTCAAGCACGCCCCCGAGCAGATCGAAAGCGCATTTGCTGCCCCTGTCCATGATCGGGTACGAGTTCACATGGCTGCAGCACACAGCCACATCCCATGCGCTTAGTTTGTCGAAGTCGCTGCGTCCTTTAGGTAATATGCGGCGTAGCTGCTCGTGATTGCGCTCGGCTTGCGACTTTTGGTTAGAGTTCATAGCGTCACAGTAAAACACCCTGCAGCGTCTTTGTCCCAGCTCCAAGCAAGAGCGCTCCATTCCCTCCCAGTCGTCGAACTCGACTCCTCTGTCGACTAGAACGATCCCGAATGCAGCCTCGAAGGCGGCGCGGGTCTTGCAGGCTCGCTCCATGGTATCGAACCACGCAACCGTCGATTGCGCATCGCCGTGTATCTTCGACACATAGATCTGGAAGTTCCTCGCAACCAGGTGCAGGCTCAGAATATCTCTGATGTTTTCCTGAAAGCCCTCGACGGAGTCTATTTGCACGACGCGCGCCTTGTCCTGTAGCGAAAGGTTATTGAAGTCGTCATAGCTACGACCTGTCCTATCCACGCGCTCCCGCTTGAGCCCATCGCTCTTATCAGCGCTCGACATGCGCTTCTTCATGCGCATCTTACGAGGCAGATCTAGGTGGGTGATACCGAAAAGGCCAGCATCCTGGTAGTTGTAGGCGCATCTGACACCCACCGGCAGCTCATGGGCATGTGTTGCCCAGATAGCCTCGAAGCTGTGTCCCTTTTTCACGAGGGGAACAACGATAGCCTTCATGTCCTCCAACTCTTGTTCGGTGAGGTCTATACCCTCCCGTGACGAGGAGAGCCTGCCACGGTATAGCGCATGAGCGCTACGCGCTGTATAGGTACACTTCGGAAAGCCACAATGCGCCTGCTTCATGCAGATCGGGGGGCAGACGTAGGGCCACTTCTTAGTCACCAAGCACATCCTTCGCTCGAAATCAGGGCAGGAATAGATGCAGTTGTGAGTCCTGCAGTGCTTGCAGGCGGTGAGTCTTGTCGAGCACTTTCTACATGCGCCTCCACTGACCGAACAGTCGTTGTAGTGCACACACCTAAGGGCTAGGTTCGCACCATGCTGTGCGTTCTTTTCCTTCACCGTCCTGTTCTTCTTCACTTCGCGCGTGACACTCGATTTGTTCACGCCGATCCTCTTCGCGATAGTTCCGGCTGAATCGCCTTGAGCGATGCCGAATTCGATGACTTCCCTATTCTCCTCTGTCATATGCTTTTTACTTATCCTTTTCACGATCTGCCCCTCTCTATGCGAGCGGAGCCGTGCATGAAGATAAGTCTAGAAGAAGAATGGCAAGTCCCCAGGGCAGGCCTAAAAGCCTACGACTGGGGACTTGCTGTAGGCTTCGCCTGCATGACTAAGTGCAACGCTGTTGCATTTTGAAATTCAACCTACGGCGCGCGTAAAAGGGCCACGTCCTCGATGGGTAAACAACGAGGATGTGGCCGAAGGGGAGGGAGTAGTTTAGCTCATACTCAGAGTGACGCTGCTATGCTTTTAAGTAGCCTTGGGCGTCTTTAACGGCCAGGCGCCCCGAGTTGACGGCCCATGCTGCTTGAGATCCAGGGGCATACTTCACGTCATAGGAATCGCCGTAGAGTCCGCCCGCATCTGATCCTCCGGCGTATAATCCTGGAATAACTTGATCTTCTGCATCGAGTACTTGAATTTTCTCATTTACCTTGATGCCTCCACACGTGGTATAAAAACCATCGGCTACTTCACAAAGCCAGTAGGGGCCCTCGGCTACTTTATGCAGATACTTTGCTCGCTTGCCGAATTCTGCATCGATGCTGGTGTCTTCACCGTCTGCGCTAGCAGCAGCATTGCAATATCCGTTATAACGGTCGACGGTTGCTTTGACTGCAGCCGCATCGAGTCCGGCAGCAGTTGCAACTTCATCAAGGGATGCACCAATATGGCAGGCTTCGCACTTTTCAAGAACTGCCCGCGCTTCGGCAAGAGGCTTACCCGGCGTACCGAACGAGAAAACCTGCCCATAGGGGCCCGTTTTTTCCCACTCCAGCATGTCTTGTTCCGTAAACAGCACGAACGTCTTTTTCTGGTTACGGACACAAATGCCTGCACCAGCGAAGTCGTCAATCCATAAGTCTTCTTTGCAATAACGCTGTCCTTTTTCGTTTAGCCATAAAGTAGGCTGAACGCCGGCTGAATAAGCATCAGTTGTCCACGTTGCAGTGATGGCACCCACGGGAACTGGTCCGCACCACATAACGGTGCCGAGCCCTTCGGCAAATTCAGCACCAGCATCTTTTGCCATTTTTAGACCATCGCCCTCTCGGCAGTTCATGCCAAGAGCTTGAATGTTTTCGTTTCTGGTTTCAGACACCCCGTAAAGCATTTCAGTATTATTTGCGTAACCTCCCGTTCCAATAATAACGACGGGAGCCTCAATTTTGATAACGTCGCCCTTTGCTGTCTCTGCAAGCAGACCAGCCACTTTCCCATTTTCAATAATGATTTTGCGGCCAAAAGTGTCAAAGCGTGCTTCAACACCAAGTTTCTTTGCCTCTGCACCAAAGCACTGCATAAAATAGCCGCCAGGACTTGCGTTGTCGCCCTTATCGTATACGTGCCATATCTTTGGTCCTGCACCAATGGAGATGTTGCCTTCGAATTCAATTCCATGGCCTTCGAGCCATTCGATAGTTTCGGCCATTTGACCGAAAAAGTTTTCGTAGAGTTTATGCTGAGGGATCCAGTGATGGTAATTAAGGCAAGTGTGCATGGCTTCTTTAACGCCGTACTTTTCTCCATTCCAGATGGTGCCACCCTCGGCTTCGGTAAAGTGAGTTTCAAGGCCGGTCATGCCCTCGGTACCAATAAATGACCCCCCGTACCCCGAAAGACGCTCGATAATAAGAGGCTTAAGCCCTAAATCGATTGCCTGAATGGCGGCTGCGGTACCCGTGCCCCCGGCACCGATGATGCAAATATCAGCTTTAAGTGTTTCGGTGGGTTCGCCAAGTTCGGGTATGGCCCAATAGCTTTCCTCAACAATGGTCGCACCAGCTGCAGATTCAGTTGTAGCGGGGGTATCTTTCGATTTTGCCTGAGGCCCGCATCCGGTGAGCGCAGCTCCTGCGAGTCCGGCAGTTAGAATACCTGCTCCTGTAAGAAATGATCGACGACTTAAGCCTGGCGTTGTCTCTTTCATGGTGCTCCTCCTTGAATCGCAGCCTCCCCTAGGGGAAGAATTGCCGCCCTCCTGCGGCATAGGCCGAGTATGTATGATTATGTATCTTTGGTGCAATAACTTGACATGCATCGAAAAGATGCATGCTGAATCGTTTTGTTTCAAGCGGTATCCGACGTCCTGGCGATAAGGGCAAACTTCTCCGTAGTACAATAATCAATAGGGGGAATTGTCTTGCATTAGGTGGACAGGGGGGTCTTGCATGGACGTAAAAGACAAGTACGATTACTTCGTCTTGGCATACGATTCGCCAAGTTTCAGTGCAGGTGCAAGTAAGGTACCCATGTCTCCGCAAGGGTTTACTAAAGCTATTCGCAATTTAGAGCGTGAGCTTGGTGTTCCGTTGTTTACGGTTGATGCAGAAGGAGTGCGACAGGCTACGCCATATGCCGACGAGTTTTATGAATACGTCCGTCATATGCAGACCGAGCGCAATCTGCTTGCCAGTGCCTTTGAAAGGATAGCTTCAAGTGGTTACGTTGAAATACGGGTTGCTTCTTCGTTGGGAATTCCCGGTTTACTTGGATCGAATTTTTTAGCCGATTTTGAGCGCGACTGCCAAGATGTTTCAATCACGCTCTACGAACTGTCTGATTTGCTGTGTGAATCGGCATTGCGCGATGGTATGTATGACCTCGCATTGACTATTCTGCCTTCAGCTGACGATTTTGTTACACACGAGTTGTATTCATCTCCCGTATATTATTGGGTTCGTCGCGACGATCCATTGTGTGCTTGTGGTTCTTTGGGTATAGAGGATATCGCGCAACGACGCATTGCCATTCCTGGCCGGGAGTTCAAATGTTATCGTGCGCTTCTCGATCACTTTGCGCAGAAAGAACTAGAACCGTCTGAGATTGTTGAATACTCCGAGATATTCTGGATCTACGAATTCGTATTGCGTGGCGAAGGTATTGGGTTTACCTTACCTCACCTTGCCGAACTCGAAGTTTTTTGTGCGTGTGAAGAGGTGGTGGCGCTTCCGGTACGAGACCTTACGTGGGGGTTTGGCATTTCGTACCTCAAAGCTAGGAGTCTTTGCCGGAGGGAAGAGGAATTTATCGCCTATCTCGATAGGCGCTCCCCGCGCAAGAGAGCGGCAGCTTTTTAATAGGCTTTAGTTGATGGTTGCCGGCGAATTCTTTGAGATTAGCCTTCCATAGTGTTCACCTTCTGTGATTTGTGGGGTGAAGGAGTGAGTGGCTGCGCTTGGTCAGGGGAACTTGACGGGAAGTGCGACTAGGTGAAGCTTGCCATCGTAGAGGCTAAGGGTGCTCGTGGTATACTTATGCGCCGAAAGGACGAGTGCATGAATATGGTGAACATTCCAAGCCCAGCCCTTGCCATTGTAGGGCGACATAATTCAGGAAAAACAACGCTCCTCGAGCAGCTTATTGCCGAATTGGTTGAGCGCGGCAACGATGTTGGCAGCGTGAAGCACCATAGTCATGTGGGTTTCGACATAGACTATCCTGGTAAGGATTCATATCGCCACCGCGCTGCGGGTGCCAGCGAGACGGTTATCGCCGCGCCGGGGCAAATTGCCCGTATCAAAACTGTCCAAGGTGAAGTTGAATGCTCGGAAATTGTGCGAAGCATGCACGGTCACGATATCGTGATGGTGGAGGGTTACCGCAAAAGTGGGCTTCCCACCATTGAAATCATGCGTTCTGGTAACGATGCCGACGCTCGAGTTGCTGAGGTGTTTGCAGAGGGTGCGCGTAGGGGCTGGCCGCTCGGTACGGACTTCACGCAATTCACGCGTGGTTTGCCTACGGCCGACGACGAGGAGGCTCGGGCGGCGCTGAAAAGCGTGGAGTGCGACGAGGCTGTTGAGGCGGAAGGTTCGCATTTTAAAACGCAGCATCCCGACCATATTGACATTTCAAATAAACTTCCGACGGATAAAACGGTGGCGGTGGTTACCGATATCGAAGAGGCAATTCGTGCTGCTGAGTTGTATAACGTGCCGTCGTTTGCCTTGGATGACATCGCTGGGTTGGCCGATTTCGTGGAGCAGTACTATGTGCGACCTCGCGTGACCGTGGTTATTCAGGCTGGTGGCGAGAGTCGACGCATGGGGCGCAGTAAGGCTACCGTGCCGTTTGCGGGTCGTCCGCTTATTTGTCGTTTAGTGGAGCGTTTGGGGCCGGTATCCGACGATCTAATTATTACAACCAATGAGCCCGAGAACTTGGCATTCCTTCATACCGAGTTTCCTCATCTGCGTATCCAGCTTGTCTGTGATGCGTTCGATTTCCGTGGTGCGTTGCCGGGACTCTATACAGCTATGCAGGCCGCACGTAACCCCTATGTTGCTGTTGTGGCATGTGACATGGTGTTTGCATCAGGCTCGCTCGTTATTGCAGAGGCGCTTGCGATGAACGAATCGGGGGCCGATGTTGTGGTGCCGGTAAACAAGCATGGCTACGAGCCGTTTCATGCGATGTATCGCCGCATGGCGTGCCTTCCGGCAGTGCGCGCTGCCTTGGATCGCGGCGAGAAGCGTGCCCAAGCGTTTTTCGACGACGTAAAGGTGTTTGAGTTTCCTCAAGCTAGTGTGCTGGAAGCCGAGCCGATGGGCGGGTGTTTTATCAACGCGAACACTCCCGAAGAACTGCGTTCTTTGGAGGAGTCGTTTTTGGAAGGCTAAGATAGTTCGGTCATTAAAGCGATGCGCGTGGTGTCGTGCGCATCGCTGATGGCAAGCTTTGGGCAGCCATGCGGCCTTAGCGGATAGCTCAATACCCAAAAGGGCACTCTAAAGTGGGCCCCTGTTCGAATTCTGGGATCTTTTAAGGAGAGGCTTCATGCCGAATCTCGTTGACATTGTTGAAATAGCCGAGGCTCTGGAGAGCAAAGCGGTGTTCCTGGCAACCGATCGCTGTGTGGTTGTGCGCAATCGGCATTCGTCGTGCAGCAAGTGTTCCGATGCCTGCCCTACTAACGCCGTGCTTGCAGTGGATAATGTGCTTGCGCTGGACGGAGGGCGGTGTGTGTCGTGCGGTGCATGCACAACCGTCTGTCCCACCGAGGCACTTATTCCTCTCGCGCCACTCGACGAGGACTTGGCAGCGAGCGCGGCCGATGCGGTAGTAGCCTCAGGCGGGCGTGCGGTGTTTGCCTGCGCGCGCATTGCTTCTAAGCGGTTGGGTAATCCGGAGAAGTTCGTCGAGGTTCCCTGCTTGGCTCGTATGGAAGAAAGTGTGTTGTTGGGCTTGGCGGCTCGCGGAGTAGACAACCTTCTTCTGGTGGATGGCACCTGTTCTACCTGCAAATTCCGTGCAACGGTTCCCGGAATCGACGCCACGGTAGCATCAGTGAATATGCTGTTGGCGGCACAGGGCTCATCGGTCTGTGTTGCACGTGCGTCGGCTTTTCCGGAAGAGGTACTGCTGGAAGACCAGCGTAGTTTGTTGGCCTCGCAGCGTCGTGGGTTTTTCGCGCAAGCCAAGACGGTGGCGAAAGATGCAGCAGAAAAAACTGTCGAGGTGGCATTCATTAAAAAGGATGATGCGAATGCTCCCACATTGCGAGATCGCTTGCGTATGTCGGATGCGGGCACGCTACCTCAGTTTAACCCCGAACGCCGCATGCGCGTGCTTGATGCGATGGATCGTTTGGGTTCGTCGGTGTTGCCAGAGATAGACACGCGTCTGTTTGGCAATGTGCGCATTGACGTTGATGCCTGCTCTGCGTGCGGTATGTGCACGGTATTCTGTCCGACGGGTGCGCTGAAGAAAAGCGAAATAGTTCCCGCTGACAGTGAAGGTAGCTATCTGGAGTTTTCGGCAGCAGATTGCGTGCAATGCGAGCTTTGCGCCGACGCCTGCTTGAAAAAGTGTCTTGTGGTGGATTCCGTCGTATCTACCGAGGAGCTGTTCGACTTCGAGCCTCGGTTCATTCACCTGCCCGATCCGCCGGCGCGCTCGGGTATTCTAGCAGGCTTGAAGCGCTAGCTTCTCTTTGCTTATCAAGTAGGCATCCTGGTAACCGAGACGGAGATTTTTAGTCCAGGTTACCAGGATGCATCTCAGCATTGAGGGGTATCGTCTACATGCAAAAACGATGTGTTTCTCTTTTGGGCTCATTTGCGCAGGGGGTATGGGGTATAAACGAGTTTAACCCTATGACCGAAGGATTCTTATGGGCTTCTCACTTGAAACGAGCGTTCCTGCGCTCACCGTGTTTATTCAGGGGCTATTAAGCTTCTTCTCGCCGTGTGTACTGCCGCTTATTCCGTTGTATGTAGGCTATCTTGCCGGTGGCGCAGCAAAGACGAACGACGATGGCACCATTGAGTACCCGCGTAAAAAGGTACTGGTAAATACGTTGTTCTTTGTTATCGGCGTAAGCTTTGCCTTCTTCTTGCTGGGCTTCGGGTTTACGGCACTCGGACAGTTTTTTACGGGCAACCAACGGGTGTTTTCGATGGTTGCGGGCGCGATTATGGTGGCGTTTGGTCTGTACATGCTGGGTGTGTTTGGCAAAACGAAGCTTGTTGAGAAGGAGCACCGCTTACCATTCAAGCTAAGTCGATTTGCCATGAATCCACTGATAGCTCTTGTGCTCGGTTTTACCTTCAGCTTTGCGTGGACGCCTTGTGTGGGTCCGGTGCTGGCAAGCGTCTTGCTCATGGCGTCCTCGAGCGCGTCTGCTACGGCCGGATTCGGGCTGGTGGCGGTCTACACGCTGGGCTTCGTGCTGCCGTTTCTTGCAGTGGGACTGTTTACAGGTGAAGTGCTTCGGTTTTTCCGTACACACGGCAATGTGGTGAAATATACCGTGAAAGTGGGCGGCGTGTTACTTGTTGTTATGGGCATTATGACCGTGACGGGGTGGATGAACGGAGTGACCAGCTACCTCTCATCGTTTGGTGCTGCTCCAACCGCGCAGGAGCAGCCCGCCGATAGTGACCGTTCGGCTACCTCGGATACGGGTAGCACTAATGATAAATCTAGCGATGGGGAAGCGGCTCCGTCGGGTGATTCAGCCAATACGAACGATACACAGGCGGCACCTTTGTCCGATCTCGCCTTGGTTGATCAGGATGGTGTTGAGCATCGCCTGTCCGACTATCGTGGCAAGACGGTATTCCTGAACTTCTTTGCCACATGGTGTGGTCCGTGTAAAACTGAGATTCCCGATATTGAGGCGATGTATCGCGACCGCGGTCAAAATGCAGGAGATGTGGTAGTACTGGGGGTGGCTAACCCCAAAACGGCCGATCATCCCAATAATGCTGATGTGGGAATGGATGAGGTAAAATCGTTCATCAAGCAGCATAATATGACGTACCCTGTTCTCATGGATACGTCGGGACAATTGTTCGCGGCTTATGGCGTGAGTGCGTTTCCTACCACGTTTATGATCGACAAAGACGGCAACGTGTTCGGTTATGTGTCGGGTATGCTTACTACAAATGTAATGAATAGTATTGTCGATCAGACTATCTCAGGTGTGCGGAAATAGGGTTCCGCTGATCTTTTGATCGATGCTATGGTAGCGACATGAATCGCAATTCGAGGTTCATGTCGAAACGCACTTCTTATCGGAAAGCGCGTATGGGTGATGCAGGCAGGCGCGGGAGGGAGGGTGCCTGCCTGCATCGAGAAAAGCGGGACTTACTTGCCGGCTACCAACTTGACTACATGTAAGGCTTCGGTCATGGTGCGACCGCAGGCTACGCCATGCATTTGATCGGGGTAGTTGCCGCTAAATAACGAACCGGAGCAATCGCCCGCACAGTAGAGGCCTTCGATGGGCTCGAAGTTGGTTCCGAGTGCTTGGCAATCTTTGTTGATGCGAACTCCATCAATGGTGGTTAACAAGGTGCCGCCCAGGGTAGCACCAAAGAACGGCGGGGTGCGCAGTTCGGACAAGCGGTAGGCTTCCTTGCCGAAGTCTTCGTCGATCTGCTTGTCGAATAGTTCATTGTAGCGCTGACAGGTCGCGAGGAACGTTTTCTTTGAAGAAGCGTCGAAGCCCAACTTATCAGCAAGCTCATCTAGCGTGTCGGCCTTCTGCAGGCGACCATCTGCTAATTCCTTTTCAAAGTATTTTTCTAGGTCGTAACTACCGTCTTCCTTTTTAGCGGCCAAGACACCCATGCGAGTGGCTGCGCTGCATCCCAAGGTATGGAAGCGCTGTACGTCATTTCCGAAGTTACCGTCCCATACACTAATGTACACACCACCTGGTTGTTGTGCGGCGGCATGAGGCAGGTAATCGTAGTCGGCCGATTCGAGGGCAAAACGCTGTCCTTTTGTATTTACTTTCAGGAAGGGCTGCGTACCGGGGTTGAACTGTCCGTTGCTCGGGAACTGTGGCTTACCCGCCTTTACGGATTCTTCGGTGTAGCCTGCGGTGGTACCGGGGGTTACAAGGCCGCGATCGAAAATCATGGTGGCGCTGGTAATGTCTTTTACTGCACCTGCCCACAAAGCCGCCTTGATGCCTCCACCTTCGTTGTTCTGATTGTAACCCAAGGCGGTAACGGAGGCGGTGGTGATGGGGGACAGTGCGGAAAGCATTGAGGGATTTGCAGAGTAGCCTCCCGTGGTAAGCAATACGCCCTTTTTAGCATTAATTTGGGCGTAGCCATCTTTGGTTTTGAAGATAGCGCCGGTTACTTTGCCGGAATCATCGGTAACAAGCTTTATAAGCTCATGGTTGTAGGCAACTTCGTAGCCGTTGTCGTTCATAACCTTTTCGAACAGCTGATTGCGAACGGGGATGCCATCTCGGCCGCCCTGAGCATTGCCGTAATGATGCTCGCCGCAGGGAGTGTAGAAAGGAGTTGCGCCCATGCCGCCCGGCATCTCGAAGTCGTCGGCTATAACTACGGCACCAGCCGCACTCATGTACTTGTCAACATATTCGAACATATCATTGCTCTCGCTCATCCACATGTTGATAAGGCCGTGATCGCACGTGCCACTGGAATAGCGTGCCCACTCGCCGTGGAGACGGGCGCGGTCAGTTCGGTATCCTTGGTCGGTAAAGGGTTTGGTGTCAACAGCATTAAACCAATGTCGAGTAGCCCCCACCTCAGTGCCTTTTTCGCAAAGGATGAAGTCTAGCTTTTGATCTGATGCGTAGGCACCGGCAATCATGCCGCCGTTACCGGCTCCGACAATAAGAAGGTCGGTATCTTTGGTTTCAGTGATATCTTTTTCGGCTACTTCGGGTGCGGTGCCTAACCAGTCGAGGGTGATCGCCGTGCTGCCGTCGTCTACAGCAACAGTATTGATACCTGCAGCAGTCTTAGACCCTGCAGCCTCGGTGGCATTGGTGGGTGCTGCCGTACCTGCGGCTTTCGGTGCACAGCCTGCCATGCTCAGCGCAGCGAGTGCGCCTGTTCCTGCGAGTCCGCCAAGAAAGGCACGGCGAGAGAGCCCTGCCTGTGTGTGATCAGTTGCTTTTCCCATGATAATCCTCCTTTAATGATGAAGCGTATTGTTGCGGCACCTTTGTTAGCAGACCGCATCCCTCGTAAGGCATAGTACGGTTCTGTTTCAAAACTGAAACCACCCCGAGGGGGGCGTTTTGCGCGTTCAAATGCGGGAGGTTTCTCTCCCCCTAGTGGGGTGATTTACGCAGAATTGCCTGATGAGGATCATATGTAAACCGATAATTGTCGCAGTGCGCATTGGTTTCCCCTACAATGGGCAGAGGCGATCAAGGGAGGGAACCTTGCAGTCAGTGTTGCAACGTATGCGCAGCTTGGGGAGGGCTACGGGCTCTGTCACACTCTTGTGTGTGATTGCGTTAGCTATTGTAGGATGCGCTGGAGGTATCTTAAACGCAAGTCTCTATTCGCGTGTTGCCCACTATTGTGGGATTGCCCGTGAGGTATCAACTCTTTCATCGGGTATTTTATTCTTGGTTATTTTCTTGGTTACCACGCGCAAGCCCTCGCTGCTGGATAGGCGTCTTCTAACGGTGGTTGCGCTGGGCTGCGCGGTAACAGCGGCGTTTGTTTTAGAATTTGCGTTGATGCTGAAGAACGGGCCCTTAACAATGGTGGGCTTCCTGTTCTATAGCGCATCCTCTGTATGGGCTTCCGTTTTGCTTGTTTCGACGCTCGCCTCGCTATCTTCCTCTAAATCGGCACTGATTGGCGTGGTGTGCGGTATGGCCTTGGGCGAGGTGGTGCGTGTGATGCACCCGTCAGTTTCGTTTGAGGTGGGAATCATTGAGGTGGTGGCTTCTTACGCATGCGTTATCGTGATGCTTTATCACCGAGGTGGGGCAAAGCTCGATGAGGTGGCTCGCGGCGCATCTCCTGCCAGCCTTGAGCTTTCTAATCCTGAATCGTTTCTTCAACCTGCTCACGCGCTATTCTTGTGTGTTGGTTTGTTTAGTGTGGCGACGGGGTATGGTCTGACATTCAATGAAATATCCCATGCTCCTATCAGTGTTGATATTTCGGCACTTGTTTTAGTCGGTGTGGCGGCATGGATGTTGTTATCGAGCGGAGAAGCGAAAGAAGACTTACTGTTTTCCTTTTCAGTGTTATTGGTTGTTGCGGGGTTCATTATTGCTCCGTTCACTTTTTTAACAGACTTGCCATCAGCCAACGCGTTGCTGCGCATTGGTGTGCGTTGCTTCGATATGCTGGTGTGGTTGGTGGTGTTGGCGGTGGGAAGGAGGAACCTTCTTGCGTTGCTGCCGACATATGCGCTTGTGCGCTGTATGAGCTCCATCGGTACTGATGTGGGGGCTATTGCTGGCCATACCACAAATGATTTAGTGGGAACAAATGGCAACGCTGCCATGCTTATTGCTGAGGTAGTGTTGTTTGCGTTTGTAGCTTTTCTTTGGCTGGGATTTCGTAAGTTTAGTTTTTCCGACACGATACGTGGCGTCGTTGGGGTGGGGGCTTCTCCGAGCACGTGTGCCGTAGGAAATACGGTTGAAAACTTGGAGGAAGAGCCTCCTTGTTTGAGCGGTGAAAGCGTTCCGTCTGTGCAAGCATCCAGCAGTATCGAGCAGCGTTGTTTTGTATTGGGAACTGAGTGCGGATTGACTGAACGTGAGACTGAGATATTCGCTCTATTGGCACGCGGGCGCAACGGTCAGTTTGTTATGGATCATTACGTGGTTTCGCGGAATACCGTAAAAAGTCACGTCAAGCACATCTATGCAAAATTGGAGGTACACTCGCAACAAGAGCTTATCGACCTGGTAGAGAACGCCGATCCTGTTGAGCAATGATAAGGGCAACAACCTGCGGTTATGTTACACTGGCATCTCGTTTTAAGCAGAATGTATGACAAGTGAGCGACCGCAGAAGGAAGGCGTCGGATAGGGTATGAGTTTGAGCGAGAACGAAGCGGTACGAGAACGGACAGGGTTGCATGTTGATTCATCCGAACGTAAGAATTGGACGTCTATAGCATTCATTCGCGCTGGTGGTATGTTCAGTGCGCCGACACTTATGGTAGGGGCCTCGCTAGGTTTGGGGCTTACGTTATCAGGTGCTCTGGTAGCCACCCTTATCGGATTCGGCTTCATTGTGGCGTACATGTGCTTCGTGTGTATGCAAGCAGCCGACCTGGGGCTTCCTACAGCTTCACTTGCCGCACCGTCGCTCGGGCGTGCGGGCGCACGCTATTTGGTGTCATTGATAGTGGGTGTTGTTACTATTGGATGGTTCGGTGTGCAGACGGCTGTGTGCGGCGCCTCGCTCTCGCTTATGTTGGTTGACGTGTTTGGCATAAGTGTTCCGGCGTGGGCGTGTTCGGTGGCATTAGGTGTGCTCATGCTGAGTACGGCATTGCTGGGATTTAGCGGTCTTACGTGGATTAGTTCTATTGCCGCTCCGCTCCTGGTGGCTATTTGTTTTTATGGAGTGGGCACCTCGGTGGTGCAAACGGGTAGCTTAGACGCGCTTCTCAGGTATGTTCCTTTGCCAGGGGAGGCTATGGGGCTTATTGCTGGTGTGAATATGGCGGTGGGACTGTTTGCGTTTGCGGGCACCACGGCGGGAGATTTTGCGCGGTTTGCACGTTCGCGTCGCGATGCAGTGCTCTCGTGCGTTGTTGGGGTGCTGCCGACGGCTGTAGTGGCGTTGTTGGCAGGAGCGGCGTTGGCTATTGTCACTGGCGAAAGTGATATTGCGGTGCTCATGAATTCTATTGGTTTGCCGGCGGTGGGGCTGATTGCTTTGGTGCTGGCAGCTTGGACCGTAAACGCGGGCAATGTATACTCAGCGGGTCTGGGATTTGCTGTGATGCTTGGTGCGGGAGAGCGGGGCAGCAAACTTACCACGGCCGTGTCGGGTGTGTTGGGTATTGTGCTGGCAGTGGGTGGCATTCTTGGTCAGTTCGAGGCGTTTCTGACGGTGCTTTCTGCATGTGGCCCGGCGCTGGCAGGCACTATGGTGGCCGATTACTGGATAGTGCGAAAGGGACGGCCAGAGAACGTGCGTATTGAGGAAGGCTTTTCGTCTGCGGGTATTGTGGCACTGGTGTGTGGTGTTGTTGTGGGCATGATGACAGGTGGGACATTTTCACACGTGCCAGCATTGATGTTTCTTGACCTGCCGTTTTTTGTCGGCCCCGTGAACGGCATTGTCGTTGCGGCTGTGGCGTACGTGGTAGCATATCGACTGATGGGAAAAGCCCGGTTTATGGGGCGTATTGCGTGGACGAGGCCGATGGGTGCGGCTGATGAAATACAGGGAGGATGCTTATGAGAGAGATTGGTATTCAGGAAATCGAGGACATCGCGCTGGGTGCGGCGTTGCTCGGCGCTGGCGGGGGCGGCGACCCCTACATTGGTAAGCTTACGGCTATCGGTGCCGTGAAAGAGTGTGGCCCTGTAAAGATGATTGGTATCGATGAAGTGCCCGAAGGTGCCTTCATTATGCCATCCGCCTCCATGGGTGCACCTACGATCCTTGCCGAAAAGGGTGTTGGGGCTAACGAATTCGCCAAACTATTTGATATGGTGTCGCGTTATTATGGCAAACCTATTTACGCCACCATGCCCATCGAAGCAGGCGGCGTGAATTCGATGCTTCCCATTGCTGCAGCAGCGCGCCTCGGCATCCCTATGGTTGATGTCGACGGTATGGGTCGTGCGTTTCCTGAACTACAGATGGTTACCTTTACCATTGGTGGCGCGTCGGCCACGCCCATGGCGTTTATCGATGAGAAGGGTAATTCGGGTATTCTGGATACCATTACCAATAAGTGGACCGAAGACATTGCGCGCGCTGCAACCATGACCATGGGAGGAACTATAACTATAGCCTTATTCTGCATGGATGCGGCTACGTGCAAAACCTACGGTGTACACGGTATTGTCACCCGCTCTGAAGAACTTGGACGTGCCATTCGCACGGCGAAGGAGGGCGCTTCGGCTGCCGGCCTTACGCCCGAAGAATACTTCTTAAAGTTTACCGGTGGACACAAGTTGTTCAAGGGCAAAATTTCTGACGTGTTGCGTGAGACGCGCGGGGCGTTTAACTTCGGCAAGGTGGTGCTGGAAGGTATTGGCGACAACAAGGGCTCTTCGGCCCATGTAGAGTTCCAAAATGAAAACCTTGCCTGCACGGTCGACGGAGAAATTGTGGCCACGACCCCCGATCTTATTTGCCTCGTGGATACTGAGACGTTCACGCCGGTACCTACCGACGCATTGAAGTATGGTAAGCGTGTGTTAGTGGTAGGACTTGAGTGCTTCCATTTGTGGCGCACGCCAGAAGGGATCGATCTGGTGGGGCCGCGTTACTTTGGTATCGATGCAGACTATGTCCCCGTTGAAGAGCTCGCGGCGCTGAAAGGGGGCGCTCATGTATAAGTTGGGTATCGATGTGGGCGGCACCAATACCGATGCGGTGCTGATCGACGAGAATCTTGATGTGGTGGCAGCAGTAAAAAACCCTACGTCAAAAGATATTTATACGGGTATTTTGGGTGCCATGGATGCGGTGTTTGTGCAAAGCGGCGTAGATCGTTCGCTCATAAGGCAGGCAATGTTGGGTACCACGCACTGCACGAATGCCATCGTGGAGCGTAAGGGTCTGGCTCCGATTGCCGTGTTGCGCATTGGTGCGCCTGCTACGGTAGGCATTCCACCTATGGTCGACTGGGCGGATGACATCGCGGCAGTGTGTGTGGATAGCACCATTATCGAGGGTGGCTTTGAATATGACGGCAAGCGTCTTGCTGATTTTGACGAGGAAGCCTGTCGAGCGTTTTTTGAGGGCGTGCGCGGGCGCGTCGAAGCGGTAGCTGTTTCGTGTGTGTTCTCGGTGGTGCGCAACGACGACGAATTACGCGCTGCTGAGATTGCGGCTGAAGTGTTGGGCGAAGACGTGCATGTGTCGGTTTCAAGTGAGATTGGTTCGATGGGCCTGATCGAGCGCGAGAACGCAACCATTCTGAATGCGGCGCTGTATGCGGTGGCACGCAGCTTTACCGATGGCTTTGCTGCCAGTTTGGTGGATAAAGGTGTTACGCAGGCCGACGTGTATCTGTCGCAGAACGACGGCACGCTTATGACTATGGATTACGCGCGTCGTTACCCCATTCTTACTATTGCCTGTGGTCCGACGAACTCCATTCGTGGTGCCAGCTACCTTTCGCAGTGTGAGAATGCTATCGTTATTGACGTGGGTGGAACAACCACTGACTTGGGTGTATTGTCGCATGGTTTCCCGCGCGAGAGTGGTGTAGCAGTTACTATCGGAGGCGTGCGCACGAACTTCCGCATGCCCGACGTAGTATCTATCGGTTTGGGTGGTGGCTCTATCGTGCGCGAGGATGCGGACGGCAACGTAACGGTGGGGCCCGATTCGGTTGGCTACGCTATTACGGAGCGCGCGCTGGTATTTGGTGGCGATACGTGCACCGCAACCGACATCGCCGTGCGTCTTGGCATGGCTGAGGTGGGCGATCCGGCCTTGGTGGCTGATATTTCTACCGATATGGCCGAGCGTGCAATGTTGGTGATGCGTCGTCTTGTGGAAGACGCTATCGACATGATGAAGGTTTCAAGTGACGATATCGATGTAGTGCTGGTAGGTGGTGGTGCCGTTGTACTGCCGCGCGATTTGGCGGGAACCTCCAACGTTATTTCACCTGAACATGCAGGCTGCGCCAATGCTATTGGTTCGGCCATCTCGAAGGTGAGCGGCATCTATGAAGCGCTGGTGGATTACGAGGTAACTTCGCGCGACGAAGCGCTTGCTGTTGCTCGCGTGGCTGCAATTGAAGCCGCTGTGGAAGCTGGCGCCGTGCGCGACACTGTGGAGATTATCGACGCGGAAGACGTGCCGCTGAACTACTATCCGGGACACACGAGCCGCGTCAAGGTGAAGGCTGCAGGCGATTTGGCGTAAAGGCGCTGCCGATAAATTCTTATTGAGTGATTGAGCGCGGCTTTCGAAAGGGGGCCGCGCTTGGTGTTCGTGCGCACGCAGTGAAGGGGCTCTATAACTTACTGCTGCGTGTTTCTGACCTTCCTATAATGCGAAGGTTTCTTTTGCCAAAAAGGTATCGCCGTTGAATCATGGTATCATACATATGCAGGATGCTTTGAGAGGCGGAATCTACCCTTTTGTTCGAGTCATTACACATAAATGAGAAATCCGGCGTACCCGTTTGGGTTCAGATTCGTAACAACTTAATCTTCCTCATCAAAAGCGAGCAGATTATGCCTGGCGATGTGTTGCCTACCGTGCGTGAGTTGGCTACGCAGCTGGGTGTGAACTATAACACCATTCATAAGGTGTACCAAGATCTCGAAGCGGACAACCTTATCTGCTCAAGTCGGGGTAAGCGATCGTTTGTTGCCGACATTGAGAGGGATGTGCTGAAGTTGCCCGAGTCTCCTGTCGATCTTGTGATTGATGAGTTGGTACGCGTTGCCCGGGACAGCAACGTTTCGGAAGATGACGTGTTGGCGAGGGTGAGGGAACGTTTTTCTGAGTAGTTAATCGACGAGGGGGACGATATGGGGGAGAAATCATTTTTCGACGGGCCCGACAATGCGGGGGGTTCGAATATTTCTGTTGAGATCGAAGATAACTTCAACGATACGGCTACTAGTCGTTGGGGTGCAACTATGCTGCGGTGGATATTGGTGTTGTGTGTTGTGGCTTTGTTTGCGTTGGTTGCGTGGCTTACGTTGTCGGTGGCAGTGCTGGTGGTGGGTGTGCTTGTGGGGGCTGTGCTGTTCAGCTGTGCGCATGTTATGCTGGAATGGGAACGCGCGGTGGTTATGCGCGCTGGTCGGTTCAATCGCGTGGCGGGACCGGGTCTTATTTTTATGATTCCGTTTGTTGAATATGCGTCAGCTGTTATTGATTTGCGTATGCGCTCCACATCGTTTAAGGCCGAGCAAGTGCTCACATCAGATCTCGTGCCGGTAAACGTCGATGCGGTGTTGTTCTGGATGGTGTGGGACGCGGGTAAGGCATGCTCCGAAATTCGCAACTTCGAACGGTTGGTGTTCTGGATTGCGCAAACTACACTGCGTGATGTCATCGGCGGTACAAATATTGCACAGATGGGTATGCGTCGTGCTCAAATTGATAAGGAGATTGCCGATATTCTTGAGCGGAAAACGAGCGAATGGGGTATCACGGTGGTGTCCGTGGAAATTCGTGACATTCGCATTCCTGAAGAGCTACAAGAAGCAATGTCTGCCGAGGCCCGAGCTGAGCGTGAGTACAATGCGCGCATCATTCTGGCAGAGGTTGAGCAAGAAATTTCGGAGATGTTTGTTGATGCAGCGCGCACCTACAAAGAAGAAGATGCGGCACTGCAACTGCGGGCGATGAGCCTTGTGTCGGATAGCGTGAAGGAAAAAGGTGGCCTTGTGGTTATACCAAGCGCATTGTCCGATGCATTTGAAGGATTAGAGAACATTGGTAAGAAGCGGTAGGGTGGTGCGCATCCGAAACGCTTAAAAGCGCTTACATGGCAAATATAGCAGGTCGAGTCTCTTTTCCGAGAAGCTCGGCCTGTTTTACGTTAGGACAAGAGCGCTGCCTATTCTAAAAAAAGAATCATATATCAATAAGACAAGTATCACATATTTGTATGATTTATGATACGATACTGTCCAGCGCCAAGGTGAAGAGTCGAATTTTTGTTGAGTGAGTTTACAGGGAGGGATGCTCACCACGAAACCCGTGCTTAAGTTTTTTATCTCAATTCACGCGAAAGAAAGGGAAAGGAAGGGGAATGAAAAAAAAGTTGGTATTAGCCACGACCGCAGTGCTTATGGCAGGGTCGTTGTTTGCTGTCGGCTGCGCGCAGCAAGGCCAGTCGGAGGAAGTCGACGTTTCGACTGAAACCCAGTACAAGGATAGTATCGAAAAAACCGAGGCTTATTACGAAGAAGTACAAGCTCGGCAAGACGAGATTAACCAGCAGTACGCTCCCGAAATCCGCACGCTAGAAGATGGAACCAAGGTGCAACGCACCCCCACTGAGTATCAGAGCTATCACTGGAATCGTCCTTATGAGGGTGGTTCGTCGTACAATAATTACTATCTCGATGCTGATAATCGTGGCTGTGGCGCCTGTCATGAAGACCTCGCAGACACGCTGTCCAACATGGAATACAGCCATACCACTATTTGGAATGAGGCCCTCGGTAACGAAATTACCGTTGATCAATGTATGCTCTGCCATAGCGATGATGATGGTTACGAAATGGGTACCTTGATGCATGGTATTCATAACGGCGAGCGCAACAACGAGGCCTTTGTGGAAAAAGGTGGTAAATGCATCAGCTGCCACAATATGACCGAGAATGGCGAGGGTACCGAGCTTTGGGACGATGTTAAATATGACCATCTCGACGGTATCGTAAAGGTCAAAGATGTTCAGGGTGATTTCGTCTTCGATCAAGACACAACAACCGCTCCTGAGGATATGTTTACCTATGACTGGATTCACTCTAAGTATGACAGCATGATTCATATCATGGGTAAAAACGTACTTAATGAGCAGCTTCCCCAAGATTTCGTTGACAATTGGGAAGTTACCATCGATGGCTTGGTGAAGAATCCCTACAAGATGAGACTGGCTGATCTGATTGCAGAAGCCGAGCGTGCCGGGGTTACGGTCACGAAGCTTTCCAAGATTCACTGTGTCGACAACATGCCTGGTGGGGGCGGTATTTCCAACGTCGAGATAACAGGTATTCCCCTAAATTGGCTTATCGAAAAAGGTGGCGGCGCAAGTAAGGATATTACGGGGGCATTGTTCGATCGTCGCGAATTTCACACCAATGGAGTTCAAGATCACAGTAAGCGTGGCGTACCTCAGGCTTCCTTCGACGACGTATACCTTGTTTACGAAATTGGTGGAAAGCCCCTCGATCCCAGTTCAGGCAGCCCTTGCATCAATTGGGTTGAGGGATGCGATGCTCAGTCTTTCGTGAAGCAGTGCATGGGATATACCCTGACCGACGAAGAGAAGCCTTGGTCGGACTGGATGATGAACGGTTTCAATTCATACGGCGAAGGCGAGTACATGAACAAGCCTAATGCCAGTATTCTGAAGGTTCCCGAAGGTAAGATTATCGAAACTGGTAAGCCTTTCACCTTTGAAGGCTATGCGGATGCTTACGATCAGGCGGTTGTTAAGCTTGAGTTCTCTATGGATAAGGGTAAGACGTGGACAGCGTACGATCTGGGCCAGACCGATCCGCGGCAATGGGTTTACTGGCATTATACGTGGACGCCTGAAGCCGATGGAAGCTACGTGATTATGGTAAGGGGCACTACTGAGACCGGTCTGGTGACAACCACTCCTCAAAAGGTAATGGTTACCGCCAAGAGTAATGTGGAGGGATAGCATGAAATACAAAATGGGGAAGAGGGTGTTGGGTTGTACCGTAGGTGCCAGCATCGTCTTGGGTGGTATAGGTGCTGTTGGTCCTCAGTTGGCTATAGCAATGGGCCCGCAGGACTTGGAACCGAATCAGGTGTTGCAACGAGATGCGGTTGATTACGACAAGATTGCGAACGTATCTGGCAGTTTCTCGTTTTGTCAAGATAGGGTTACCCCGACTGACGACGTATTTAACCTCTTTGGTACTGCCGCAACGACCATTTGCGCCAAGCCAGGATATGCCTTTGACAAGGTGAGCTACGAGAGCTACTACCTCAATATCGGTGGTAACGTTGAGAAGGTTTACACCATCGGTCTTGATGAAATTGAGCAGATGGATGCTCAGATGAAAAAAGAGATACGCTGTACCTGTGGCATGAGCCCCGCTGTTGCTATGGCCAGCGTCACGGGGGTCAAGGTGTCCGACATGCTTTCTTTGGTGGACATTGCTCCTGAGGTTAACACCATTACGTTTAAGGATAAAGATGGGTATGGATTACCGTTGCCCCTGTCTTACGTAACCGAAAAGGAAGCGATGCTCGTATACCAAATAGGCGACAAAAAGCTTTCGGACGGAGAGCGCTTGCAGGCTTGGATTCCCGATACGGTTGCGAAGTACTTCACGCGTGCGGTAACCGATATTGAATTGTCTGTTTCAGATGAGCTTCCCAAGGTTGAGGGACCAGACGCAGATTATCGTGCCAAGGTGAGTATTCTTAGTACGGTTCAGGATGTGTTTAAAGTAGGCGACATGATTTCTTTCGAGGGATATGCCGACGATTGTGGAACTCAGGTTACTGCTGTTGAATTCTCGCTCGATGGTGGGAAGACTTGGACAGCATTTGACACGACGTCTTCCAATACCGAGGACTGGGTGTACTGGAATTTCGATTACGTTGCCGAAAAAGCAGGCCAATTCAAGCTTGACGTTCGTGCGGTTACTGAAGACGGTACGGTTTCTCCCCTTGCTTCTAGCGTGGTGTTCAATGTCGAGAAATAAGCAATACCTATCGCGTTGACATTGAAAGGAGGGAGGAGATCATGAAAGAAGAGGTAAACGTAACGCGTCGCGCATTGCTGCAGATATCGGCGACGGGTGCTTGTGCGCTCGCTCTTGGGGGTGTAGTTGCTTGTGGTGCTGAGGCGCATGCCGAGGAGAGTGATACAAAAGCTGCAAGCGATGGTGTTCGGTATGGTTTCTTGGTGGCACTTTCGAGGTGCTCTGGGTGTGGTCGCTGCGTTGAGGCATGTAGAAAGGAAAATAAGCTTTCCGACGATACCCCTGATAGACGGAAGGTTGAATCCTTTAAGCGGAAGAGAGGAAAAAAGTTTTTCGTTTCAACTTCATGCATGCACTGCGCAGAACCAAGCTGTATGAAGGTGTGTCCGGCTGGTGCTATTTCAAAAGATACCAATGGTATTGTGCGGGTGAACAAGAATGTATGCATCGGTTGCAAATATTGCTACCAAGCGTGTCCGTATGAAGTGCCGCGGTATAACGCGGTAGCTATGGACAAGTGCGATTGTTGTAAGGGTTCAGGGGTCGCCCTTGGGGATGATCCGTTCTGCGTGAGCGCTTGTAAGTTTGGGGCTTTGAAGTTTGGCCCGTTGGATGAATTGAGGAAATCTACCAACGGCTCCGCAGTTCCTATTGCTGAAGCAAACGATCCGTCTTGTTTGCTGCTCGGAACGGAGAAGTGAGTATGGTGTTGCAATCAATATGGGGTTGGCAGCCCGCGCTCTATCTGTTCTTGGGAGGTATGGGTGCCGGCGCGTTTGTTATGGCGGCGGTACTCTATCTAATCGATCAGAAGCGCCATGCCAAGATTGTCTGCATTTCTATGTGGGCTTCAGCAATTTGCTTGGGCATTGGTTTGCTCTTGCTGTTATCGGAATTAACTCAGCCCGTACGTGGCCTCATGATGTGGCAAAGTTTCAGTCACTTCACTTCGTGGATGACGTATGGTGCTTGGGGTGCGTTTGCCGCTATCGCCGTGTTTGGTGTGTCGGCGGTGTTGGCTGTAGAAAGTGTGGAGAAGCGCTTCTTTGCCAGTTCTGTACGGGCAAAGCGGCTGACATGCGTGCGTAAGGTGCTGGCTGGTATCGGCATCGCCTTAGGCGTGTTTGTCGCAGTGTACACGGGTATGTTGCTTATGATGGCACCAGGCGTGCCGTTGTGGAACACGCCACTCTTGCCGTGTTTGTTTGCGGTGTCAGGCATCGATACGGGCGTTGCGCTTGTGGAGTTGACGGCGGTGTTTCTTGTGAAAAAGGATCCGCTGGCGCCTCGTGCTCGTGTGCTGATGGAGGGCATTGTAGTGGGGCTTGTGGTAGCAGAGCTTGCTGTGCTTGCGGCCTTTCTGGCGCCTCTGCTGGGCGGTGAAGGGTCGGCCGCAGCTGCAGCGGCTGCCCAATCTGCCGAGTTGCTTACGATTGGACCTCTTGCTCCGTTCTTTTGGGGTTTCGTGGTGACCTGTGGTCTCGTTCTTCCGTTGGCTATGGCCATCGTGGGGTTGGCGATGCGTAAGAAGCACATGAGTAGTCTTATGGCGCTAGGCGCTGCCGGGGCAATTGTTGGTGGTTGCGCGCTACGTTTCCTTGTATTGGCTGCTGGTCTGCATGCCGATATAGTAGCGGAGACGGTTATAAGTATGATTGGTTGATTGAACTACGGTACGAGAAAGAGCTTATTTCGAAAGAGTTTCCATGTTTTGTCTGCTGTAATTTAGTTCAATTCGACTTCGAACCACCCGCCGCTGGAATTGTTGTCTAACGGCGGGTGGTTTTCTTCTTACTATGGTATACTCCACTCCAACACTTTAGTGTAATAAAGTAAAGCGGCTCGGAATGACTGGGGAAACAGTGCCGGGTGAAGCGAGATGCGGGAGGATGAACCCTATGAGAAAGAAAATTGCGGCGATCTTTGCCCTTGCGGCAACATTGGCGTTGGCGACGGTTCTTATGGCTGGGTGTACTGGTGGCGGCGATCAGAAGAGTGCGGGTGCTTCTGCTGATGGGAAAACGGTGCTGACGGTTGGCTTCGACCAAGGTTACCCTCCTTACGGTTTTGTGGGTGATGACGGTCAGTTCACTGGTTTCGATTTAGATTTAGCTAAAGCCGTGTGTGAGAAGAATGGCTGGGAGCTAAAGCTTGAGCCTATCGACTGGGATGCCAAAGATGCCTTACTGGGTAGTGGCAGCATCAACTGCATTTGGAATGGCTTCACCATGGAAGGCCGTGAAGGCAGCTATGAGTTCTCTGAGCCGTATATGCTCAACGAGCAAGTTGTGGTGACCAAGGCCGATAGTGGTATTAAATCTTTGGAAGATCTTAAGGGTAAGGTTGTTATGACGCAGGTTGATTCTGCGGCGCTCGACGTCCTTGAAGGCGATCAGGCAAATCTTGCCAGTACGTTCAAAGAGTTGCAGACTATCGGTGATTATAACAATGCGTTTATGCAGCTTGAATCGGGTATGGTTGATGCTGTGGCGTGCGATCTGTCCATTGCCGATTATCAGATGGCTGCCAAAAAGAATGTATATACGAAACTCGACCCGTTGTCTACCGAGCACTACGCCGTGGGCTTTGCGAAGGGCAATACCGAACTCGCAAAGCAGGTGACGGATACGTTGAAAGAACTCGACAAAGATGGTACCGTCAAGCAACTTTGCGAAAAATATGCCAAGTACGGTATTACCTACGACAATTGGGTGCTTGCGTAGGCCTTATAATGAGCGTCGCGGGTAACCCCGAAACGGGGCATATCTAAAAGAGAGAACAGTGGGCGGAGGCGTAGCTTCCGCCCTCGGTTGCGTTTGAGGGATGTATAACTGAGCTTTCCATCCTTAAAAAAAGCGCGCTGTGGCTTGCAACATAGCTTTGGTTTGCTGTACGAAGAGATAATGAACGAGCGAAAGGGTTGCCAGGTGGATTTTGCAACAACGATGGGAATACTGCTCTCGGGCTTCGTGTTCACGATGCAGATTTTTGCAACCACACTCATTGGTGCACTGCCACTTGGTATCGTAGTTGCGCTTTGTCGCATGAGTCGGTTCAAGCCGCTTGCTATGTTTACGCGGTTTTACATCTCCGTCATGCGTGGTACACCTTTAATGCTACAACTTATGGCGCTGATGTTTGGGCCCTATTATCTGTTTGGCATGCAAATGGGTAATGATTGGAAGTATATTGCTTGCTCGATAGGTTTTATCGTGAACTACGCAGCCTATTTTGGCGAGATTTATCGCGGCGGTATTCAATCCATCTCGCAAGGCCAATACGAAGCTGCGGCGGTTTTGGGGTATTCACGCTATCAGACGTTCGTGAAGATTGTGCTCCCGCAAGTAATCAAGCGCATACTGCCCGCCATGAGCAACGAGATTATTACTCTAGTGAAGGATACCTCACTTGCGTTTGTGTTGGGTGTTATGGAAATGTTCTCGCAGGCGAAAGCGCTTGCTGCCTCTCAGGTAAGTATGCTTCCCTACGTTATTGCTGGTTTGATTTACTGGGTGTTTAACTTCATCGTGGAAGTGGTGCTTACGCGCATTGAAAAGCGCATGAACTACTACCATGATTAATCTTGCATTATCCGATGACTTCGCTGCTTTGCTGACCGAAGAATTACCGGGGATCTCGCAAGGAAAATTGTTCTTTGGGCGGTTCTGCAAAGCTTTCCTTGTTGACCGTGCTGAAAAAAAGGAGCTGCATCTATGACGAATGAACAACCTCTTGTGCTCCTGGAGCATGCGAAGAAGAGCTTTGGCAGTACGGCTGTTCTGAAAGATATTTCGTTGACGGTAGGAAAAGGCGAAGTGGTAGCCGTTATTGGGCCATCGGGCGGTGGAAAGTCGACGCTTCTGCGCTGCTGTACGTTATTGGAGACGCTTGATGCAGGACGCCTTGCATTCGGCGATTTAGTTGTTGCCCAGAACAGTGATGCGGGTCGTGCGACGTATGCTTCGAAAAACGTGCTAAAGAAGGCAAAAGAGCGTTTCGGCTTGGTGTTTCAGAACTTCAATCTGTTCCCGCACTACACGGTTTTGAAAAATATTACCGACGCTCCTCTTCATGTACTAAAGCAGCCTAAAGATCAGGTGTATGCGCATGCGCGTGAACTGATGGAAAAAATGGGTCTTTCTGGGAAAGAAGATAGGGTGCCCTGCGAGCTTTCGGGTGGCCAGCAACAGCGCGTGGCTATTGCTCGTGCATTGGCTCTTAATCCGGACGTGCTATTCTTTGATGAGCCTACCAGTGCGCTCGATCCGGAGCTTACCAAAGAGGTGCTCAAAGTTATCCGCGATCTTGCCGAAGAGCATATGACTATGGTTATTGTTACCCACGAGATGAGCTTCGCGCGCGACGTGGCGGATCGTATCGTGTTTATGGATGGCGGTGTTATTGTAGAAGAAGGCGCTGCGGCCGAGGTAATCAATAGACCCCAACATCAGCGTACTCGTGCTTTCCTGGCGAATTACGAGGGAAATTAACTGCGGCAGATGCGTCGACCGTAGCGATTTCATCGGTTTCTCGCTCCTTTATGCTTGGTCGCGTATACTGCGATATCGAACTGAAAGTAAGATGTCGACTCAAAGGAACCGCAATGGATTATCGCACCGAGCTCGTTACGTGCCCTCCTGGTGCCCGCACGTATCGTGCTATTTTTTTTGACCTGGACGGTACGCTACTGCCTATGGAATTGGAGGACTTTCTCGGTCCCTACTTCAAATCCATCGCCTCGTTTGTGTCGGCGCAAGGGCTCGATGTAGATGTTTTTTCTGCTGGTCTAAAGGCGGGTACTGAAGCCATGATGTCTCATGAAGATGCCAGCGCAAATCAAGATGCCTATTGGGAGGCGTTTTTCTACCATGCTGATTGCGCTGCGGCCGAGTGGAACGATCTACTTGCCGTCTACTACGAGCGAGATTTTGGCCTTATCGGTGAAAAGGTGGTTCCTAACCCCGCTGCGTTTCGTGCCATCGAAACGCTTGCTGCGAAGGGTTATGCACTGGTTTTGACCACCATGCCTCTGTTTCCGCGCCGTGCTGTCGAGCATCGCCTTGCATGGGCAGGTATCGACCCTACGCGTTTTGCACGCCTTACCAGCTACGAGAATTCTACGTCGGTGAAGCCGAAGTTAACCTACTATGCCGAGAATTTGGCGGCCTGTGGCCTTACTGGTGAAGACGTACTAATGGTAGGAAATAATACGGTTGAGGATATGGCCATAGCCAAGCTAGGTGCCGATGCATACTTGGTAACCGACCATCTTCTGGATCCTGTTGATTTCGACTTGTCTTCATCCAAGCATGGAAGTATGGAAGAATTTGCGGCATGGGCAGAAATGCTTCCTGTCTGCGAGAACCCGGTTGCTTGCATTGATGGGGACATCGTGGATCGTACTGCAATAGCAAACGTGCTTGCTGCGCATTCAGCTTCAAGAACGGAGGCCTAAATGGCGTTGTTTGATTGTTCTCAAGACGCTCATAGCGCTCGCGCCCGCGCGCTCACTTACGAAACGGCGCATGGGTCGTTTCAGACACCCATGTTTATGCCGGTGGGCACAAGTGCCACCGTGAAGGGTATTACCCTAGGTCAACTGCACGACTTACAGAGCCAAGTGGTATTGGCGAACACGTATCATCTATCGCTACGCCCTGGTGCCGACGTAGTGGAAGAGGCGGGTGGTGTGCATCAGTTTATGCATTACGACGGCCCTATGCTTACCGATTCGGGCGGTTTCCAGGTATTTAGTCTGGCCGATACGGTAAAGCTGGACGACGATGGCTTAACGTTTCGCTCTATTTATGATGGGGCGAAGGTGCGCTGGACACCCGAATCGAATATGGCGATCCAGCAGCAATTAGGGGCCGATATTGCCATGCAGCTTGATCAGTGTGCACCATATCCGGCTGAAAGAGCCTTCGTGGAGCGCGCGATGAACTTGTCGGCAAACTGGGCTCGTCGTTGTCTTGCCGCACACAATCGATCCGACCAGACATTGTTCGGTATTGTGCAGGGAGGTATGCATCTTGATTTGCGTTTAGAATCGGTACGTCGCTTGTGCGAAATTGAAAATGAAAGCCAGGCGGCAGGGGGCCGTCGTTTTGGTGGTTTCGGCATTGGTGGCTACTCGGTTGGTGAGGACCACGATATTATGTTCGAAACGTTAGGCCAGGTAACAGATGCTTTACCGGAAGATCGACCGCGCTATCTTATGGGAGTAGGCAACCCTACAACATTGGTGCGAGCAGTGCGCGAAGGCGTCGATATGTTCGATTGTGTGCTTCCTACGCGCACGGCTCGCATGGGCACAGCGTTTTCCAGTACTGGTCGTATGAACATGCGCAACGCCAAATACACACGCGACTATGGCCCGCTTGACCCTGCATGCACGTGTTCCACCTGTCAAAATCATTCGCGATCTTATATTCGCCACCTGGTGAAGCAAAACGAGATGTTGGGTGGTATTCTCTTATCCGTTCATAACCTGCATTATCTGTTGGATTTGATGCGTCGTGCGCGCGAGGCCGTGCTGGCGAATTCTTACGAAGAGTTCTATGGTGCGTGGATGGCATCACCTGCTGCAAAAGACTATTAAGCGGTTTATTACATGATGCGGGCGCTTAGTAACAATACGCCCGTTCTCCATTGGGTTTTATGGCACAATAGGACGGTTGGGGTTTGAGGAATCTGTTGTACATGTTAGTTACGGCAGTGCTTGGTATGACAAGGAAGAAGGCGTCATGGCGATAGCCCAGAAAAAAAAGAAGCCCGGTCGTACTGCCGATCGGCGCAATGTTTGGCTGCTTATTGTTACCACACTGCTGGTTGTGGGTTCGGTGTTCATGTTTACGCCTCCCCAGGAGAAGATTAACCAGGGTTTGGACATCCAAGGTGGCTTGTCGGTTGTGCTCACGGCAAAAGGCGAGGGTGGTGCTGCGGTATCCAACGAAGATATGGAGAAGAGCCGCGCCATTATCGAGAGCCGCGTGAACGCACTTGGTGCTTCCGAAGCGGTTGTTCAGGTGCAAGGCACCAACCAAATTCTCGTACAGATACCCGGTTTATCAGACACCCAACAAGCTCTCGATACTATCGGTAAGACGGGTAAGTTGGAGTTTGCACGCCTCGATTCGTTCACCGATCAAGAAGTGAAGACTAAAATTGAGAACGGTCAATACGGCGAGAATGGTACCGTTACCGATGAGCTGGGAAACTCGCTGCCTTCAGGCAAGGTTGAGCATCTGAAGGTTGAGGAAGGTACCTATACGCCGTTGGTTACTGGCGCCGACATTACCAACGTTAGCATTGGTAAAGCATCCGAGACCTCAAGCGACTATGGCGTGAATGTGAAGCTTGATTCCAAGGGTGCCGAGGCATTTGCGAATGCCTCGAGGGAGCTGGCTCCCACCAAAGGTAAGATTGTAATTATTCTCGATAACGAGGTGCAATCTGCACCTTCTGTTCAGTCGGAGATTCCTAACGGCGAAGTACAGATTACCGGCGGTTATTCCCTTGACGAAGCTAAGTCGTTGCAAACGGTTCTTGAGAGCGGTTCGCTGCCCGTGAGTTTTGAGTATGCACAAAGCCAAGTGGTGGGCCCAACACTGGGTCAGAGTGCTCTTGCTTCGGGTGTGCTGGTGGCTTTGATTGGCCTTGTTGTCGTTATGCTGTACCTCCTGTTCTTCTATCGCGGTTTGGGCGTTATTACGGCAGCTGCCATGATGGTATTTGCTGTGCTGTATTTGGGCATTCTGGCCATGCTCTCGGCATTTGGTTTGTTCAGCCTTTCGCTTGCTGGCATTGCTGGTATTGTTTTGACTATTGGTATGGCGGCCGACTCGTCCATTTTGGTAATGGAGCGCTTCCGTGAAGAGATTCGTATGGGACGCAGTGTGCGTGCCGCATCGATTACGGGGGTAAAGCACGCTATTGTTACCTCCATTGATGCCGATCTAGTAACGCTGGTGTCGGCGCTTACGTTGTTCTTCTTGGCTACCGCTTCAGTTAAAGGCTTCGGACTGACTCTGGCATTGGGCATTATCTGCGACATTGTTATGATGCTGTTGTTTAAGGCCCCGCTTATTCGCCTGATTGCACCGCGTGTTATTGCGAAACACCCTGGGTTCTGGGGCGTGAAAGACAGCCTTGCAGCATCTGAGCGCTACGGAGCGCTAGCTGCGGCCGAAGGCACCACTGCGGCTGCTGCCGAGGTAGGCGAGGCGATGGACGCCGCAGAGAGCGAACGTATCGCCGAGAAGTGTGCTGGCGAAGCGGGCGAGGAAGCTGCTAAGGCGGCAGTCAAGCCTCGCGGCAAATTTATCAAGCATGACATTAACTTCTTGGGGCACCGCCGCGTGTTCCTAATTATAGCAGCGGTGCTTATTTCACTGTCTTTCGTTGTCGTGGGGGTGCGGGGCCTGAACTTTGGTATCGAGTTCGTGGGAGGTACGTCCATCGCATTCCATGGCACGGGCGATGTGAGTACCGAAGATATGCGCGGTGCCTTCAACAAGGTGGGCGAGCCCGATGCTGTTATTCAAACCACGAACGCCGACGGTCAAGAGGGCTTCCTCGTGCGCACCACAACAACGAGCGCAGAGGATGCGGCATCGCGTGCAACTCAAGTTGCCGGCGATCTGGGGCTTTCTACCGAGAGCTTTGAGGTAACCACCATCGGTCCAGACTGGGGTGCTAGCGTCATCCAATCGTCGCTTATTGCCTTCCTAGTGTCTATCGTGCTCATTATTATCTACATTGCTATTCGCTTCGATTACAAGATGGGTGTTACAGCCATCGTTTCATTGCTGCACGACCTCATACTGGTTATGGGTATTTATGCATTGGTGGGACGCGAGGTTAATCCGAATACCATTGCGGCGTTGCTTACTATCTTGGGTTACTCGCTCTACGATACGGTGGTTGTATTCCATCGCATCAACGACAATATGCAGGGTGAAGATATTAAGTGTACGTTCATGACGATGGCGAACCACTCCATCAACCAAGTGCTTATTCGTACGATGAACACCACCCTAAGCTCACTTATTCCGGTGTTAGCCATGCTCTTCTTTGGCGGCGAAACGCTAAAAGACTTTGCGTTTGCTATGGCTATCGGACTCATCTGCGGCTCGTATTCGTCTATAGCCATTGCGGCCCCGCTTTATGCCATGTGGAAGACGCGTGAGCCACGCTACGCTAAGTTGGCTAAGAAGTATGGTCCGCAAGTCGGTCGTTTCGAGTTCGCGAACCCAAATGCTATGGCAGTTGCCTTAGCAGGCAAGCCCAGCAAGGCTGCCGAAAGCGCGTCAGGCGAGGGAACTGCGGTGCGGGCTGGAGAGACGGCCTCGTCTTCTGCGAGGTCGACCTCAGGACGCGTTTCAACAGGGCAAGGATCTTCCGTTCAGAAGAATGCGCCTAAGCCTCCGAAGGGTAAACGCAAGAAGCGTCCAGACAAGAAGTAACGCGAACAGGGCCTCCGTAAATCGGGGGCCCTGTCAATGAAGCGGTGCTGACCTAGGACGCATTGGCTCAGGGTCGCCGTTGCCCTGGGCCACGGCGCGCAGGGTACGCTATCCCAAGACACGCTATCCCAAGACACGCTATCTTGTGGCGCGCTACCCCGTGGCACGCTACTCCAGGGCACGCTATCCCAAGACACGCTATCCCAAGACACGCTATCCCAAGACACGCTACTCTATGGCACGCTGAAATAATATAAGCAGTTTAATAATGGACAAAAGGGCCTCGGTTCTATAGATCTCAAAGATATGTTAGAGGGTGACTCGATCGAGTTTGGAGAATTTCCAGTTCAGGAGTTTATTGTTGTTTTTATTCCTAAGAGTGGATAATGAATCGACGCGTTTTTGTCCCGCTGAATTCCGCACCGTCTGCAAGAACGAGCTTTCGAAAAAGCCTTCCGCGCTCGGCAAGACTCCAGCCTCGCTCGCTTCTCATGCGTATGCCCAGCATCTGTGCAATTTGATGGGCAATGTGATTGAGTTTTTCAGGATCCATAACCTGTTCGCGTGTGGCAGTGATGGAGGTAACTCCTAAGGAAGTTAAATTGTTGCGCCTTTGTGCATCTTCAGCGATACGACTAGATCCGGTATGTTCTTGATCGCTGTCGTATTCAAGGCTTAGCTTTGCTTTGGGCCAGTACATATCGCAGAGGTAGTAACTTTTTCCCATTCCAGCTTGTCTGCTGCGTCGCTCTTCGATGCGGTAGTTCATAAAGGGAAGGGGGAGTCCAAAACCACCTTGATGTTGTGGAAGACAGAATATGATGGCGAGTGCGGTTTCCATGGGAGAACCAGAGGCTGAGATCACATAGCGAAGGGCTTTGCGTGCAGCAGCGACTCCTGGAGCGCCATCATGGTTTTGTAAATAGAAAACAATTGAGGAAGGAGTTGTTGGAGGCAAGATTCGGTCGTAGCGTGCGCATCCGTCGGGATGCAGAGTGTAAAGCGCACAGAGTTCGAATCCCAATTTTACCAGCTCATGGAAGGTGATAGTTGAAGCCATCTGCAAAAAGGTGAATTCGGGCGAACACAGAAGTATAGTGTTGTCTAAGCGCACGAACGATCCTCTCGGAAGGGATCCTTCGCATACGTGGCACGTAATATGCCGAATGTTGTTCGCGAGAGATTTGCTGGGCAAGAGTACATGTATTGGATCAGAGGCGAGAGCGAGTTGCTTTCCTTTAATAATCTGGATACGACGCGCGGTCGGCTTGTGCTTAGCTGGTTTAAGGGGTTGCCCCCTGCCGAAAGAAAACGCTTCTTGATAAGTTATTTGAAGTCGATCCGTCGCAAGTAGGTTGGATAAGCTTTCAACTTGAATTGATCCAGCCGGGCGAAAGGGACTAGAGGGGAGGGTGCAACCGAGTGTATGGTCGTAGATCCCGGAGCGCCAACATTCTGCCGCTGTAGTATGTGAAATAAAGAGGGTCATAATCGCATCCTAGTTTGCGACTTGATTGTAAAGAGCATCATTTCAAGATTGTTGATCAGGCGTTATGTCGTGTTGGATTCGGGAAAGCATTCTGCTTGATTAATGATAGAAACGTGCAAGGTTACTGTGAGTTATGTGAGTTACATGCACTAAGCGAGCTACGTGCACTAAGCGAGCTACGTGAGCTACGTGAGCTACGTGCTCCAAGCGAGTTGCGTGAGCTAAACGGATTAAGCGAGTTGCATGCGTTACTCATGTAACGTGTGCTAGGCGAGTTGCGCGCGGTAGGTGGCAGTTTGATATCTGCACTTAATTATCATTTAAAAAGTCATGGACAAATGGGGCTCGATTCTGCAAAGCTACAAGGATTGGGAATTGCCGATTTAATCTTGTGTAGCAAATGTCCTGTTCGGTAAGGTGTTGCCTCGACTATTTACGAATAAGGATAAAGAATCGACGCGTATTTGTCCACGGCTTATACTCTTGGTGTTCCTCACATCCTGCGTTCCTCACATCCTGCGTTCCTCGCATCTTGCGTAATTTGTGGCCGTTAATCGTGGTATGACATACGATGTAGGTAGCCGCACTGACGACGTGTGGTAAAGGTCGATTGACCTTGCGCAGGAAGAACGCAAGCAATGCCGTTTATGGCTTGCGCGGTATGTTATGCTGCTACGAAACGAGAGTGCCGGATGCTGTTGCAGGCAGATATGGCTGCGCGAGAAAGGAAACAACCATGCGCGAGGGAAGCGCCCCCAATTTCTGTCCACCTACTGAAGAAGGTCTTGTTCTTGAGTTTGTTGACGAAAACGACGATGCAGTTGAGCTTGAGTTTTTAGGGCTGATCTTGCATGGAGAACGTCGCTATGGCTTCTTTTTCCCGTTGGAAAACGATGTCCCGGTTGGCTCATCGGGCGAGGTGCTGCTGCTGGAAGTAACCGAACTTGATGAAGAAGGACAGCCTTCTGCATTCGAGCTGGTGGAAGACGAGGGTGTAGCAGCCGAGGTGTACGCAGATTTTTGCCAGGCTACTAAAGATCTTTACGACTTTGAATAGTAATTCGTGAGCCCAGCTAAAAGACTGGGCTCACGATTGTGTCGTATTCTTTTGTGGCTTATCGACGCAGGCAAGTTTTGGCTATGAACTGTAAGGGTTTTGGGCGCGTATCTATTACCGGCCGAATTGATCCCAGCCGCCATCTGGTTTGACTAGTTCAGATTGAGCGATTGCTGCAAGGTACATAACTTCGTGGTTGATGGCCTTCTCCAGACGACATACTTCCTCTTCGGTTGTTGCCAGGGAGAAAATGCGTTCTGTAGCGAGCTTGATGGCCTTGAGTTGCAGCTCGTAATCCTCGTTTCCCATTGCTTTCCCCCGCATTTCGATATACCACTTTATTGCATATATAAGTTAATAAATTCTATTTTATCTACCTAGCATCATATGTAGTGTACGCTATTTAGACGGTTTACTCCTAGCCTTTTCACCTAGAGAGAATAATACACTGAAAGCCCAACTTGGCGCTAATATTGCATAATCGTGTATAAAGACTGGCATTTAAGGGAAACCTGTTTGTATTTGTGTCACCAAAAGCATAAACAAGTCTCCTTTAAAAGAGGTGTCGGTGCCGGAATATTACAGCTTAACTGGATTCCAGCTACCGTCGATATCGCAGATCCAAGCTTGGGCGTCGGTGAACGAGAAGAATGTAAGGGTAGGATCGTTCGACCCGTCGTAGCTTTCTCCTAATCCCACCATATGCTCGAAGCCAGCCTGACGCACCTCGGAGTTCGCGTGGTCATTAAGGTCGGCAGTACCGCGCAGGATTATCCATCCGTTACCTGGCTTCCAGGCTGTCAGTTCAAAACGGGGGTTTTCCTGTAGCTCGCGGTACACATCTTTTGTGGTGGCAGTGCAAAACCAGATGCGGCCGTCTTGTTCGGCAGCGAAGCTGAAGGGCCGCACATGGGGCTGATCTCCTTCAACGGTGGCGAAGTACCAAGCAGGTACGCTCGTTAAGTAATCTACGATGGTTTGATTTCCGGTCATGGTATTTCCTTTCATAGAGGTGACATCGGCGGGGTGATACTTATGGGAATACATTGGCTGGGTGATACTTATGGGGAGGTATCGGCTGGTGATGTTGGCGGAATACCTTGATAGGGTGATGCTGACTAGACGGGTGCGGTTGGATGGGGTGATGATTTGTCGCGTTGTGCTTAGTGAGGGATAAAATTTGTTGCCACAATAAGCGCTAGCATTAAGGCGATGGTCGCTACGCCGAGGGCGTCGCGTCGCGTGTAGGCGAGCACGTGTAGGCGCGTGCGGCCAGGGCCCCCATGGTAGCAGCGTGCGTCCATGGCCAAAGAAAGAGTCTCCGCATGACGAAAGGCGCTGGTGAACAGTGGAACCATAAGCGAACTAATAATGGAAAGTCCGTCTTTGAACGGATTGGCCGTGAAGGTGGCTCCGCGACTTATCTGGGCCCGGTAGACGGTTTGTAGCTCAAACATGAACTGAGGTAAGAAACGCAAAGCGATACCCATGATCATGGCTAACTCGTGGGAAGGTAGGCCAACGCGTGCAAAGGGTGTTAATAGGTATTCGAAGGCGTCGGTGATATCTAATGTAGTTGTGGTCAAGGTAAGCAGGCTCATTCCCAGGAGCAAAAGCAGCAAACGACAACCGAGGAATGCAGCCGATATAAGGCCGGCCTCGCTGATGCGAAAAAACCACCACTCAATGAATACGGTGCCTCCCTGCACAAAGAACACGTTTAGCAATGCGGTGATAACTACGATAAAAGCGAGCGGTCCAATGGAGCGAAGGGCGGCCGTTAAGGGTATGTCCGCTAATGCGAAAAATCCCAATACGAATGCAGCGCACACGGCTAGCCCCCAGAACGTTTGAGCCGCGAACGTCACAATCATAAATGCCAATGCTAGCAATAACTTAGCACGTGGGTCCATGCGATGGAGCGGGCTCGTGCCCGGTCGGTAGTGTCCGAATAGAGCGATATCGGGCATGGTTAGTTCCGGCTTTCGAACGCTTGACTGCTACTTACCGCGGCGTGGGCAAATTCTTCGAGTTCTTCGTGTGAGGCTGCTTTCTCCAGGATGTTGGTTGCAAGGTCGTGAGCGAGCGTTTCTTCATCGTAGAGCGTGCGTGGCAGATTGAATCCGCAAGTGCGCAGATCGCATGCCATTTTTTGAGCAGCCGGAACATCGAGACCGATAGCACGCAATTCGTCTCCGTGTGCAAACACCTCAGCGGGGGTTCCTAGCGCGAATAGGGTTCCTTCATTCAGCACGAGAATGCGATTGGCGAGGCGAGCCAGGTCATCCATATTGTGCGATACCATAACTACAGTGAGACCATTTGCATGTAGTTCATCAATAAGGTTGAGAAACTCAGTGCGCGCTAAGGGGTCTAAGCCGGCCACTGGCTCGTCGAGCACCAACACACGCGGCCTCATAGCTAGTACGCCAGCAAATGCCACGCGGCGCTGCTGGCCACCTGACAGTTCGAAGGGGCTTCGATCTTGCACCGCATCGAAGGGGAGGTGTACTTGATCGAGCGCAGCGCGAACGCGACGGTCGACCTCGTTGTCGTCCAGCTTCAGGTTGCGCGGCCCGAAAGCTACATCATCATAAACAGTTGCAGCGAATAGTTGGTGCTCGGGGTATTGGAATACCACTCCTACCTGTCCGCGACACTTCTGTGCCACCTGCTTATCGGCAAGGTCTTCTCCGTCGCACCATACTCTTCCACTCGTGGGGTGTACGAGACCGTTCATATGCTGGATTAAGGTGCTTTTCCCGCTGCCGGTGTGACCAGCAATACCAAGGAACTCGCCATCTTCTAGCGCGAAGTTGATGTCGCGTAGCGCCCAAACGGCATCGGCGGCAGTTCCCCAGGCGGGTTTGCCGTGGGCTTCGAGCGAAGGCGCATCTTCGGCTCTTGCAGCTGCGGCTGCCTGGGCCGCTTTGGTGGAGCGCTGTGCTTTTGCGGCACGCTTGCGACGTTTTTTCTCTTGACGATCGGGATTGGTATATGAGTAGCTTACGCCCTCGAACGTAATTGGCATAGCTCCTCCTTCAGCTCGTCTACGGCTACGTGAGTTTTCACCGATACGCCGCGACGCTGCAATAGTAACGACAACCGCGCAGCGAAGGGTACCTCTAAATTTAAGTGCTCCAGAACGGCAGCCTGCGTTAGCACCTCGTCGGGCGTTCCATCAAGGCGTATCTGCCCGGCATCCATTACCACGACACGTTGGGCTTGCGCCGCTTCTTCCATGAAGTGCGTAATCATGACAACGGTCATGCCCCGTTCGTGTAGTTCCCGGCATACACGCATGAGGCCCTTGCGTCCACGCGGATCCAACATGGCGGTAGCTTCGTCAAGAATGAGGATGTCGGGGTTCATGGCGAGCACTCCGGCAATGGCTACACGCTGCTTTTGCCCGCCCGAAAGTGCGCTGGTCTCTCGTTTGTCGAATCCTTGCAGCCCCACATCGGCAAGGGCGTCCACCACCCGTTGACGCAGCTCCTCGGTGGGTACACCAAGATTCTCGGGGCCGAACGCTACGTCGTTTTCAATAAGGCTAGCAACGAGTTGGTCGTCGGGATTCTGGAACACGAGGCCCGCATTACTGCGGATAAAGTAGGTAGCCTTCGGGTCGTTGGTGTTGTGGTCGAGTACGCATACACTTCCCCCATCGGGAATGAGTAGCGCATTGATATGTTTGGCTAGGGTTGATTTCCCCGACCCGTTACCGCCCAACACGCACACGAACTGGCCACGTTCGATACGCAGATCGATGTCGTCTAACACGAATTCGTTGCCATCGTAAGAGAATCGTACGTTTGAGAATTCGATCAAGGATATGCTCCTTTCTGCTTTTGTTGCTTAGCGGCGATGGTTTTGTTGGTTTGGTAGCCTAACTGGTCATGCTGTCGAGTTTGGCTAAGCGGTAGCGGGTCGCCTAAAATCTTTTCGCTTAGCCAAACTCGCACTTACTTAGAAGGAGTGCTTCTAGCGTCCCTTCACCTGCTTTTTCTTGGGCGTTATAAGGTTTGACACGCTTTTGTATACGATAAGCGTTAGTACGCCATTCAGTAGGGCTTTTATAAGGTTAAACGGGGTAAGGATGGGCAAAATCATGGCTACGACTGCATCGAAGGGAACGCCTAGGTACAGAGGCGTAATAACCAAGTTGCCCAGAATTGCCATGACGGTGGCTCCGATAACACTGAATACTAAACCTACAACGGCGCTTTTGAACGTACGTTTCTTGTGATAAATGAACGCCGCTGGCAGTATGAAGCCTGCTACCACGAGAATGTTCATAATGGCGCCCGAGAAGTCGGCCAGAAGAATGCCGTGGATAACGGCACTAACTACGCCCACGGCCAAACCGGCAGCCGGCCCGAAGGCGAACCCGCTTACCAAGGCGGGCATAGCTGAGGCGTCGTACTTGAGCCAGGTAACGCCCGGTAACAAGGGGAACTCGATAAACGATAGCAAGGCGGACAAGGCACACATGAGCGCCATCGTTACTAGTTGTCGCGTATCCCATTTGTTCGTGTTGGAGAACTGAAGGTTTTGTTCGTCGTGTGTTGTTGCGGCCATAATGACCTTCTTTCCGCGGGGCTAGACCTGTGCGGGTTCGCTTCTTAGCCTCGCAGAAAAAGAAACGAGCCCGTATGAATTCCGATCATTCCATACGGGCTCGTTGTTCGCATGCAGCTCGTCTTCGCGTATACGCGTCTGACGAATCGTCGTGCAAACTCTGCCTCTTCCATCCGGACTTTAACCGTTGGTCCCGGAGTTTCACCGGTATCAGCCCGCGAAGCGCATTTCCAACATTTGTTCGGATATGCTGCCGTCGCAGGGTCGCGGACTTTCGGCTTTGCGTGACGCACATGCGTCGGCTGTCCGATTACCGCCAGTGAGGAATTTCACCTCGCCCTGAAACAGAATCCATCGCGGCCCATTGTAGCGGCTGATGTCTTGCCATGCAAGCATGGGGATCGTTTGTGTGTCGAGGACGGCTGCGGGCAAGGGGCTTATGATCGAGTACAATACTCAATCGTATGCTTGAAATTCTTACTAGCATAGACTCGTTTGTATGGGGCCCGGCCATGATCGCCCTGCTTTTGGGCACCCATATTTTCCTCACGTTTAAGACGGGGTTCATACAGCGGAAGCTGCCGCAGGCTATTCGCATGTCACTTGCTAAAGACCCTGAAGGTCGTGGCGATATCTCTAATTTCGGCGCACTTGCCACCGCTCTGGCCGCCACTATTGGTACGGGCTCCATCGTGGGAGTGGCTACCGCTATTCTTGCAGGTGGGCCTGGTGCTGTATTCTGGATGTGGCTGACCGGCGTGTTCGGTATTGCAACGAAATATGCCGAGGTGTTTGCGTCGGTTAAGTATCGTGTACGCGATCACGAGGGCAATATGCTGGGCGGTGCCATGTATGTATGGGAACGCGCGTTTACGAAAAAAGACGGGCGGGTTCCTTGGTGGGCTAAGCTGGGTGCCATAGCTTTTGCCTCTTTTGCTGCCATTGCTACCATTGGTACAGGGTCTGCCGTACAGGCAAGCGCCATGACGGGCATTATTGCGGCAAACGTGCCAGTACCAACATGGGCGATTGGTCTCGCTATTGTGGTTTTGGTATCGGTGGTTATTTTCGGCGGCGTGAAATCTATCTCGAAGGTGTGCGAGAAACTCGTGCCGGTTATGGCTATCGCCTATGCGCTTGGGTGCCTTGTTATTTTGGCGTTGAACTCCACAGCGCTTGTAGAGGCGATCGTGCTTATTTTCGAATGCGCCTTCACCCCTAAGGCGGCGTTTGGCGGTGCCGTGGGCTCGGGCCTCATGATGGCGCTGCAGTTTGGCTGCGCGCGTGGCCTGTTTTCCAACGAGTCGGGTTTAGGCTCGGCTCCTATCGTGGCTGCCGCCGCTAAAACGCGCAACCCGGCCGAACAGGCGCTTATCGCTATGACGGGTACGTTTTGGTCGACTGTGGTTATCTGTGCGCTTACGGGCATTGTGCTGGTGTCAACCATGATTGCGAATCCCGATATTCAGGAGAGCGTCCTGGCGAACCCCACGCTATTCTCAGGTGCAGAATTGGCAAGTGCAGCCTTTGCTAAAATTCCCTTTATTGGCACGCCGATCCTCGTGTTTGGTATGGTGGCCTTCTCGTATTCCACAATACTCGGATGGTCGTATTACGGAAACCGCTGCGTTACCTATCTGTTTGGTAAGCGCGCCATCATGCCCTATCAAATACTTTATGTAGCCGTGGCATTTCTGGGAGCTGTTGGCATTGGTGATGTAATGTGGACGGTGTCCGATATCGGCAATGCGCTCATGGCTCTTCCTAACATCGTGGCTATTCTATTGCTGTCGGGTCTCGTGGCGCGCGAGACGCGTCATTATGTCTACGATAATCACCTCTCTGAGATTAACGACGAGCCTATTCCTCTTATCGAGAGTAAATAGCGCATCAAAATTATTGCACTCTAGTGCGGTAAGCAATGTCGTACTGCGCTCTTGGATAAGGGTGGGATGTTTCTGTTAATGGGCTAAACAAACATATACTTAATATTCTTGAATAGCCCTCCTATAATTACTTGGCATATAGCATTTGAAAACCCATAAGGAGGGATATCATGAATCGTGAGGAATTTATGGCTCTTGAGTCGTCCAAGAAAGCGGAGGCACTTAACGCTTTTATTGACGAGGGTAAAAGCCAGAAAGAAGCGATGGCAGAAATTGGGGTTAGCTTGAAAGACCTCATGATGATGCAGGTGTTTTTCTCCAAGACCGAGGCCAGGTTTATTGCCAACGCAGTCGGAGGTTATTCCAACTTCCACAGTGATACTACTGCTGAGGCTGCAAAATAATCGCCTCAACGTAATTTAAAAGTACACGTGGGCGGGGTAGGGGCTATTGTGGACTCTTGCCCCGCTTCATTTCCAGGGGCTTAATTGTTGGGTTTATGAAATTCTTCTGAATAGCAAGGCTTTAACCTTGTTAGTTTTCTTGGGGGCGTTTCGTCGAGAGCTTACATGAAGCACTTGTCTTGCAAGTCGCTTGCTTCTGCCTTATCGCCCATTTTTGCAAGATTGTCTACAAAATTGGTAATCATTGAAGCAGACTGCTCACACACGAACACGCGCTCCCTTCCATCGAGCGCTACCTCCCGAATGATGTCTGCCTTAACCAGTCGCCCTAAGGCTTCGTTGGTGGCACCATAGCTCTTTCCGATTATTTTGGCAGCGCGCATGGCTGACAGACTAGGTACGGCTAAAAACAGATCTAACAGCTTGTCCAGTGCGGAGTCGGAGGGTATTTTTATGCCATGCGATCTCCATTTTAAGCGTAGACGATCGGCTGTCGAGAGAAACGACTTGGCGATGATAACGGACATACAAGTGTTGCGGGCATTGTAGGCGGCCCACTGTTCTCGGTAGCGCAAGTGTGCTTCTGTTGATGGCTTGCACCGTGAAGAGTCCTTCAGCTTTCTGCGGTACTCCTTTTCCAAGGAGGCGCCCCAGCAGATGGGTACCATGTAGCCATCGGTAAAAAGCCCGCGTCTGAAAAGCGACATGAAGGCCAACGCCAGCCCTGTTCGATCGATCATAGAGTCGAAGGGAACAATGCTTTCGAATGCGTGGTGTATGACGGTAGCTTGTCCTAGGGGCGAGAAAGAATCTGTATTGATAAAACTGCAGAGATCCATTATCTCGGATGGGATAAGGGAAGGCCCTGCCCCCTTTTTATAAGGCAGGAAAGATTTTCTGAAGCTGTGATAGCGATCGTCTCTTGATGTTCCGCTTAAAAGAATTTCATGAAGATGAAGGACGGTATCTATGGTAATAGTGGTATCTGGCTGGGTGTTTGCTGCGACCCATTGCATTGCCTGCATGTAATGGAGTGCTTCCACGGCTGCTTCAAGATTATTTTCGGGAAATTGGGAGTCGAGCCAATGTTCCCTTATGCTGCGCTCGCCGTCTCCGTAACATTTCCATTCCGCCTGATCAAATGCAGCGATAAGAGGTACAACCGGTAATACGATGTCGCGCGACATACGGATGGCGAAAATAGCATCGATGGCCAACAATGTTGCCCGCATATATTTTGCAGACGGACTGTAGGCGAGTCTTTCTCCAAACCGAATTAGCTCGGATTCCGCCTTGAAGAATTCAGCATGAGTTGTCGCGGAAAAGGAATAGCCCGAATAGTCCATTCTGCCCCCTCATCATTCCCCTGAAAGGTTTTGGTAAGAAAGCACCCTAGTTGTTGTGACAACGAGCAGTAACCCCCAGGCTGCGTCTTCGCCTTGTGCACCCAACCTGTTCATTTTACCATCTGAGCGATGTCGTGCGTTTTGATGCCGGCAATGCCCATAACACGTAAGTTAGATGGCACCGTATGTTTTGGAATCTCGAAAAATCAGAAATATTCTTGTGAACGCCTCCTTCGGCTCAGTAGTCTAGCGGTAAGCGAGTCGTGCGACGAGGGCACGAGCGCATTCTTTTGAGAGAGTTGCTAAAACGAGAGGAGGCACGATGTCAAGAGAATCGGTAGTCGAGAAGCTGGGTGAGCGCCATGAAGGGGTTGATTACTTCTACACCACTTGTCACAACAATGGTTGTTGGGACGCCACTTGTCTGATCAAGTGCAGTGTGAAAGATGGAGAAATCATCGCTATCGAACCCGACGACTCGGTGAATCCGGGTATCGCACGAGAAGATGACGACGAGAATGCCGTCCAGACTGGCATGCTCCAAGCTCGTGCATGTCCCATGGGTCATGCGTGGCGCCAAGAGCTATACTCTGAAGACCGTCTGCTGTACCCGATGAAGCGCGTGGGTGAGAAGGGCGCCGGCAAGGGCCACTTCGAGCGTATTTCCTGGGACGAAGCACTTGATACTATTGCTAGCAAGATGAAGCAGCTGGCCGAGGAAAATCCCGACAATCCGTGGTTGTACTACTGCTACTACGTGGCGTTTGAGAGCTCTGACTTCCCGTTCGCCTCTTACATGCCGGGAACCATTACCGGGTGGGGAGACCATTCTACGTCCGGTAGCGCTTCTGCCGAGGATTTCCATCTGGGTGTCCGTCTGACCGACTGTCTCATAAAGGGCACGAGCGATGCGTATCCTGGGTTTGAGGCTCCCGACTTATTGAATTCCAAGCTTGTGGTACTGTGGGGCTTCGATCCTATGGTTGCTTGGTTTGGTCATGTTCCTTATTACATGAAGTTAGCGCAGGAACGTGGTTGTAAATTCATTCTGATCGATCCCGTATACAACGTGTCTGCTGAGTGTTTGGGTGCCCAGTGGCTTCCCATCCGTCCCGGCACCGATACTGCCTTTGGTCTAGCGGTCGCGCATGTGTTATACACAGAGGACCTCTACGATCACGAGTATGTGGAGAAGTGGGTCGAGCCCGAGGGCTTCGAAGAATGGCGCAAGTATATCGTCGGTGAGGTCGATGATGTAGAGCATACCCCCGAATGGGCAGAGCCCATCACGGGTATTCCGGCTGAAACCATCCGAGAATTCGCTCGTTACTACGCCTCCATGAAGCCGGTACACATGCATCAGATGTACGGTGTTTCCAAGCGTAATCTGGGCGACTACGCTGCTGCCGTGTGTATGTTGTTGCAGGCCATGACCGGCAATATGTCTATTCCCGGTGGTTGCGAAGGTGGTGGTGCCAACCTGGTAACCCAACCTCGTATCTTCGCTCCTGTGCCCGATACTGGCCAGATTAAGGGCGACGTGGTAAACCCCATCACCAATAACAACAATAAGGTGACCGAGGTTATGCACTGCCAGAAGCTTTATGCAGCTGGCGAGATTACTGAGGAAGAGTTCCGTCGTCGCATCGGTTGCCCGGCAGGAAGCCCTTTGCCGAAACTAAAGATGGCTATTATTCCGAACAACTACATCAATAATCAGCACCATGTTTCCAAGCGTATGCAGGGCTTCGCCGACATGGAATTTTCCTGGGGCTGGCAGTATTACCATGATCAGCCGTCCATTGAGTTCCTCGATATCGTGCTTCCTTCACCTGTTATCCAGTTTGAATCTACTGACATGCACTTTTTCGGCATCAACCGCTTCTGGGGAGCTCCCTCGGGCATGCAGAACTATTTCTTGTTCGCCGGCAAGGGAATTAACCCTCCGGGAGAAGTTCGCTCGAAGGATTGGGTTTGGATGGAACTGGCGCGCCGCCTAGGCTTTGCCGAACAGTACTGCCCGAAGATGCTCGATGTTACCGATTGGCGTGACTGGGACGATCAGGTTATTGAGCGTATCTACAAACCTGCGTACGAAGAGTGGGCTAAAGACGAGAATGGTCTGCTTGATTATTACGACGTTGAACCCCGCTCTTGGGAAGAGTTCCAGAAGCAGCCGATTGTTCGCGTTCCTGGTGAACCCGGCGAATGGTTCTATCCTTTCAAGAATACGGTCGAATGGGATCGCTCTCCGTTTAAAACGCCGTCCGGTAAGATTGAGTTCGAGAGTTCCTATGTAAAGAACAACGATCTGACCCAGACCCGTTATGGCGGGCAGATGGATGCGTATCCGCGCTGGCAGCCAACTTATCAGGATGAACCTGCGAACGACAGCTATTATCATCCTTGGACAAGTAACTACCCGCTGTCCATGGTAACTCCCGTGTCTACGTATCGCCAGCATTCTGCCAACGACCAGAACCCCTGGTTGAAGGGGGACTGCTACGAGCATATGGTGCGCATGTCGCCCGCCGATGCCGCCGATCGTGGCATTAAAACAGGCGATCGCGTCCTCGTTTATAACCAGTTCGGCGAGGTTGAAATTACCGCCTATGTCTCCTCGAAACTGCTGCCCGGTACCGTTTCGATTGGTCATGGCGAATGGTCTAAGTTTGACAACGTGAGGAAGTCGAAGCTTATGCCTTACGGCATTGACACGGCTGGCAATTGTAATCTCCTTATCGGAGACACGCACTTGCCCCACGTCGTAGGTGCTCTGCTGACGGCTGGCCTCGTCGAAATCAGGAAGGTAGGCGAATAAACATGACCCAGTACGGCTTCTTTTTCGACCAGGGCCGTTGCTACGGCTGCAAGGCCTGTTCCGTAGCCTGTAAGGACTGGTACGACATTGCTCCCGGACCGGAGAAATGGATGAGCGTTTACATGTGGGAAAAGGGTACGTTCCCGCTCACCTCTATCGGTGTTCTTGCCTTTAGCTGCGGCCACTGCGATAACCCTGTATGTGTTGATGCGTGCGATAACGAGGCTATCTTCAAAGAGGATAAATACGGTGCGGTTCTCGTCGATCAGGACAAGTGTCAGGGCGATCGTAACTGCTTTAAAGCCTGCCCCTACGGCGCTCCAAAGTTTGCGAGCGATGAGCCTGGCACCAAGATGAGCAAGTGCACCATGTGTGTTGATCGCTTGGAAAAAGATCAGTTGCCGCTGTGTGTTGCTTCTTGTCCTATGCGTGCTCTTGACTTCGGTCCCATTGATGAGCTTATTGAGAAGTATGGCGATGCTCGCAAAATTGAGACCATGCCCGATCCTAGCATAACCATGCCCAACTGGGTTGCCAAAGCCAATCCTCCCAAGGAGCAGCTCATTCCCTATGATGTTGAGAAAGCTGTCGCGCTGACGGAGCGTCGCACGGCAACCGACAACGTCTATTCGGGCGGCATCGAGAGCGTTACCGAATTTGAGCCCGACGTAGCATGCATTAGCGAGTTGCGTATGAAGAATGCCACGGTGGCCGAGGTCATGGCCGCCACCTCAAGCGACCAGGGTTAACGGTCATCTAGCATCAAAGGGGGTACGGCTACGCCAAAGCAGCCGTACCCACCTCCATTACTTATAAGATGCTTGCAAAAAGGGGGAATCATGGAATTGGCTTTTCAGCATGTAGGGGTCTACTGTCGCGATATCGAAGAGTCGATATCATTTTACGAGGAAATTTTCGGTTGCAGGGTTTTGTTTAGGGCCGAGGCCATGGAGGGAGATAAGCCTCTTAAGATGGCATGGATCAAGGGGATGGGTCTTGTATTTGAGCTGCTTGAATGCGAAGACAAGGCTGCGTGCGATGCTGCAGAGCACTGCCTCAACCACCTAGCGCTTCGCGTGAATGATATGGATGAATTCGTTGCGCACCTCAACGAGAAGGGTATCGCTATCGAAGCGGGTCCGTTTGACCCTCCTATGGAGTTTGACCGTCCGTTGTCTGAGGCGGATTCCGACGTCTTTGTTACGTATGGTGAGACCGGAGCGCAGCTGCGAATCATGTTCTTCCGCGGTCCTGGCGGAGAGCGTTTCGAGGTCGTTCAAGACAATATCGCTGCGCTTTAGCGCAATACGGGATTTCTCACTAAACGCAAGAAGGAGGGAATACTCTATGAACACCAATAAGCAGTATAGTAATTGGGCGTTGATTGCCGTAGCTATGCTCCTGTTCGGAACAGCTATCGCTACGATTCAGTTCAAAGTGCCTGTCGTTATGGGCGACGTTATGGTCAAAATGAGTATGGATCCGGGCTCCGCTTCGTGGCTCATGTCCATCTTCACGTTCGTTGGTATTATCTTGGCGCTTCCGACGGGTGCGCTTGCTAAGAAATTCGGTCCGAAAACCATGTTGCTCGCCGCTGCCGTAATTATCGCTATCGGATCTTTGGTCGGAGCTTTTGCGGGCAACGGCATGATTCTTATCGTGTCTCGAGCCATTGAAGGCGTAGCCTTTATCTTCGTGACCATCTGTGGTCCTTTGGCTGTGCAAAAGTATGTTGCACCCGATAAGATTGGTTCTGCAACGGGCATTTGGGCTCTCTGGGTTTGTTTGGGCTCGGTTGTCGGTGGCGTTTTGACGCCTACTTTGTACGCTGCAACTGGTTTTGTGGGCGTTTGGGTTATCTATGCCGCGGCTGCGGTGGTGTTTGCGGTTGTTGTTGCGGTAGTTGTTAAAAGTCCCGGTAAGGCGCTTGAGGGAGCCTCCGAAGCTGCTAGTGAGGAGAAGGTTAACTACGGCGAGCTGGTAAAGCCGAACATTCTGTTGTTCCTCACGGCTTTCCTCGTGTTCAATATGACGCTTATGGCTGTGCTAGGTTTCGGCCCCACCTTCATGCAGCAGCAGGGCGTTGACCCCACGCTTTCAGGATTCATTAGCACGCTGCCCATGTTGCTTGCCGTTATCTCGTCTCCGCTGTTCGGTGCTTTGTCCGACAAGTTGGGGCGTTGCAAGCCACTCTACCTGATTGCCATGCTTGTTATGGGTCCTTGTACCTTTATTCTGCTCACCCAGACCGGGCCTTTGATGTGGGCTGGCGCTATTATCATGGGCCTTGTTGGCTTGGGCGGACCTGTTATGTGCCTGACTTCCTACATCCATGTTCTCGGTCGTCCTGAGCTTATGTCCGTTGGAATGGGCTTGCTCATGCTGGTTCAGAGTCTCGGTCAATTCTTGGGTACGTGGCTTGTTCCGCTGTTGCTGGGGCCAGATATGTCCGCATGGATGTTTACGGGTATCGTGATGTGTGTAATAGGTCTCGTTGGCACCGGAGCGCTTGCTCTGTGTAAGTTTAAGTAAGTTGTAATTATTTCTGCTCAGGCATCGTGCGTGTAATGTTTCGTGCCTGAGCAGGCCCGAAAGGATGATCTACTATGTGTTTTAGGCCTGCTAGTGCGTCCGCCGAGGCAGAACGGAACTTTTGCCCCGAGTGCGGCGAGGAAATCAAACCTATCCCGGGTATTGCCCTAAAGAGATGCCAGCACTGTAAGTGCGATCTTATGCCCTATATAAGGGGGGAGAAGCCAATACCTGCTCCTGCTGCTCCTGCTATCCCCAAAGCTTCTGCTGCTCCCGAAGCACCCGCCGCCCCGAAGCCTCCGAAGGCCTAATAAGGTTTATAGTACGTAAAAGGAAAAAAAGGGGGGTCTAATCGAAAGCCCCAAGAGAAAAAGGCTGGAATCCCTACCGAACTAAACTCCGATACAGGGAGCCGGAAATAAAAGTTTCCGGCTCCCTGTGCTCTTTGAATGGTTTACAAAAGTTCCTACCCACCGTTTGGAGAGTATCGATTCATGCTGGCATAATGTACGTAGTTGCATCCATACGCTCCGTTCACTGGTATTTTTTGAATTACCAAAAGTTCGTAAAGTATTCCGCGTCTATAATCCAAGCACTTTAGCGTGGAAAAGTGCTTCTGCCAAAACGGATTGTCCGATTATGTGTGTGCCTCTGTGTATACGTAGGTTATGGACCGCTTGGGCTCAAATTATGATGTACGGTCATTTCGGGGTGGGTGGCTGGGAGATCACTCAGTTTCGGCAATGGCTCTTTTTATCGCGACGGGGACCAACGAGAGAAAGAGAGTTGCTTATGGATATCGTAGGCATCATCAATGGCATTGACGCCTTTGTGTGGGGACCTCCGATGATTGCGCTTCTATTGGGATCACATCTATATCTAACGGTACGCACAGGTTTTATTCAGCGCAAGCTGCCCACGGCCATTAAGCTGTCGGTGACGAAAGACCCCGATGCTCCGGGAGATATCAGCCAGTTTGGTGCATTGACCACGGCTCTTTCTGCCACTATTGGTACGGGTAATATCGTGGGTGTGGCCACGGCTATTTTGGCAGGTGGTCCTGGTGCAGTACTGTGGATGTGGCTGACTGGTGTGTTTGGTATGGCCACGAAGTATGCTGAAACCTACGCTGCCGTGAAGTATCGCGTGCGCGACCATAAAGGGAACATGCTGGGTGGTGCCATGTATGCATGGCGCCGCGGTTTCGAAAAGAATGGCAAGACGCCGTGGTGGGCCATGTTGGGTGCGGGGGCGTTTGCCCTCTTTGCTGCCATTGCGTCATTTGGTATTGGTTCAGCGGTGCAGTCTAGTTCCATGACGGGTATTATCCTTTCAAACGCGCCGGGCATTCCAGCGTGGGGCATCGGCCTTGCTATTGTTATCATGGTGTCGGTGGTTATTTTTGGCGGAGTCAAAGTTATCTCAAGGGTATGCGAAAAGCTGGTTCCCTTTATGGCTATCGCTTATGTGTGGGGCTGCATCATGATTATTGGCATCAACTGGCAGTTCGTATGGCCGGCAATCTGCCTTATTTTTGAATGCGCCTTTACGCCTAAGGCAGCTTTTGGCGGTGCCGTGGGCTCGGGCCTCATGATGGCGCTGCAGTTTGGTTGCGCGCGTGGCCTCTTTTCCAACGAGTCGGGCTTGGGTTCGGCTCCTATTGTGGCTTCGGCTGCGTCTACGCGCAATCCGGCTCGACAAGCTCTCGTATCCATGACCGGTACGTTTTGGGATACCGTTATTATCTGTGCTCTTACGGGTATTGTGCTGGTATCTACCCTTATCGCGAACCCTGGTATTCTGGATAGCGGGCAAATTCATGCGGGAGCCGATCTAACCAGTGCTGCTTTCGGGGCTATTCCCTATATCGGCACGCCTATCCTAATTATCGGCATGGTACTGTTTGCCTACTCGACTATTCTTGGTTGGTCGTACTACGGTAACCGTTGTGTTGCTTACCTATTTGGCAAGCATGCCGTGCGTCCTTATCAGGTGCTGTATGTGGTTATGGCATTCTTGGGGGCCATCGGCGTGGGTGACTTGGTATGGACGGTGTCTGACATTACCAACGCGCTCATGGCCGTACCGAATATTATCGTGGTGTTGGCGCTCTCGGGTTTGATAGCGCGCGAGACAAAGCACTACGTGTGGGACAAGAATCTTGACGAGACGGACGATACTCCTATTCCAGTATTGGAATCCAAGTAGCGCCGCCCGCCCTCCTGGGCGGTTCGCATAATCCGAGAAGGCCCCGATCCACTGCGAAGAGATCGGGGCCTTCTTGGATTGTTAAAAGGATCATATGTTCTGCTTGCAGGAAGTGTTGAAGTTGCATCCTGTGCGATTCACGCGGAAACAGCTTCTATCCTCGCCGATGAGAGGTTATTTACATGAAGGTCGTCGTACAATGAGGCGCAGTGCGAATCGCCTGTATGCTGGGGGTGCCGCTTGATGTGAGCGCCGATCGCGCCGATAACGACAAGGACCTTGCATGGACAAACAACCAAGGGGCTTAACTTCTGCGGAAGTAGCCGAGCGAGTAGCGCGCGGAGACGTGAACGCTGATGTGGATGTGAAAACGCGCTCTGTCAAGCAGATTGTGCTGAGTAATGTTTGTACGTTATTCAATCTTATTAACGTGATACTTGCATTGTTTGTTCTTGTAACCGGCTCATACAAGAATATGTTGTTCATGCTGGTTATTGTATTGAACACTATTATTGGCATCGTGCAGGAAATTCGTTCGAAGCGTACCACGGACCGCCTTTCTATTGTTGCCGGCTCGCATGCTATGGTTATTCGCGACGGCATGCGTATCGAGATACCCTTGCACGAGGTGGTGCGTGACGACCTTATGGTGTTGGGTCGTGGAGACCAAGTTCCCGCTGACGCTGAAGTGGTAACAGGCGCATGCGACATGAACGAGAGCCTGCTTACGGGCGAGAGCAACCTTATTAAAAAGAAGCCGGGCGACGAGCTTATGAGTGGTTCGTTTGTGAACGCCGGTATGGTTACAGCGCGCGTTGTGCATGTGGGTAAAGAGAATTACGCTGCAAAGATTAGCTCGGAGGCCAAGCAGCATAAGGCAGTGAACTCCGAGATCATGAACAGTTTGAATGGTATTATCAAGTTCGTTAGTTTTATCATCTTCCCGCTGGGTGCTATTCTGTTTGCTCGCGAGTTCCTTAGTCATGGCGTGGCGTTTAACGATGCTGTCTTATCTACTACCGCTGCGTTGGTAGGCATGATTCCCGAAGGTCTTATTCTGCTAACGTCCACCGTGTTGGCGGTGGCGGTGGTACGTCTTGCTCAAAGCAAGGTACTGGTGCAACAGCTGTACTGCATTGAGACGCTGGCGCGAGTTGACACTCTCTGCCTAGATAAAACAGGCACCATTACCACAGGTGCAATGGAGGTGGCTTCCGTTGAGACGGTAGATGGCTCTAGTGCGGCCGAGGTGGATGCGGCATTGGCCTCTCTGGTTGCGGCTGATGAAGACCCCAACGAAACGGCGCAGGCCATTATTGAACACTATGCGGAAAGTCCGGTAAAGAAGCTCGACGTTAAGCGTGTGGTGCCATTTTCGTCCGATAAGAAGTGGTCTGGTGCTGCGTTTGAGGGTGGATGCTCTTATGTCATGGGGGCTGCGCAGTTTGTGTTGGGTAGCAGCTATGCTGCGGTAGAGACTCAAGCGGGTAGGCTTGCTGAAGATGCCCGTGTGCTCTTGGTGGCACGGGTGGAAGGCTTCACTGATGATGGAGGCCTCGTGGGCAATCCAGTGCCTCTTGGCTTTGTGTGTATTCACGATCAAATACGTGCGACTGCGGCGCAAACAATCAGTTATTTCAAGGATCAAGGCGTTACGGTAAACGTTATCTCGGGAGATGATCCACGCACGGTTTCGGGCATTGCGCGGAAGGTTGGTGTGTCGGGTGCCGATCAATACGTTGATGCTACGACGCTTGAAACACCTGAACAGGTAGCCGATGCGATCGAGCGTTACCATGTGTTCGGCAGGGTGAAGCCCGAACAGAAAAAGGAATTCGTTATTGCGCTGCAAAAGCGTGGGCATGTGGTAGCTATGACGGGCGATGGCGTTAATGATACTCTGGCGCTGAAGCAATCCGATTGTTCGGTGGCCATGGCGGCTGGTTCAGATGCTGCTCGTAATGTGGCGCAGTTGGTTTTGGTGGACAACGATTTTGCCAGTATGCCAAAGGTGGTGGCAGAGGGGCGTCGTTCAATCAATAATCTGCAACGTTCGGCCTCGCTGTTCTTGGTTAAGACGCTACTGTCTATGTCGTTGGCGGTATTGTTTATCTTCCTGCCTTGGCAGTATCCGTTCCAGCCTATTCAAATGACGCTGATATCGGCTTTCACCATTGGCATCCCATCGTTTGTGCTGGCATTGGAGCCAAATAAAGATCGCATTCGGGGACGCTTCTTGGAAAACGTTATTGTAAAGTCGATACCAGGTGCACTTTGTGCCGTAGCGATAGTGCTAACGACGAATATCGTTGGCTACCGCGTGCTGGGATTAGATTATGGTCAGGTGTCTACGCTGTGTGTACTGCTAACAGCTTGGGTGGGTTTTATGCTGGTGGTACGTCTGTGTGTGCCCTTCACACCTATTCGTGCTGCGTTATTGCTGGTTGTGGCGGGAGGCACAGTGCTGGGAGCAACGCTATTTCACGGCTTGTTCGGCATCGTGGCGTTTACACAAGAAATGACGATACTGTTTGTGGGATGTGCCTTGGTAATTGCCGTGGTTTTTCAGGTGCTGTACGGCATTTTTGGTCGCTGGCACGCCAAGCGTTTGGCCAGCTTAATCTAAGAATGAACGAACTAAACCGTGGCTGCTAAGGCATTGATGCAGTTCGATTTGATTGAAATTCTGAGACTGCGGCGCGAATACGCGTTTTACAACTTTGAGATATGATGGGGCAATGAAAAAACTTGCAATTATAGGCGGTGGTGCCGCGGGGCTGGCGGCTGCGGTGGCAGCGGGCGAAGCGCTGCGCACGCGAGGTAGCGCGGCTCCTGCCGTTGAGGTCGTGCTGTACGAAGCTGATGACCGTGTAGGGCGTTCGGTTTTGGCTACCGGCAATGGGCGGTGTAACTTCTCGAATGCGTGCGTTGAGGCAACTCATTACCGCAATGCGACGTTTGTTGGCGAGGTTTTGCAGGTATTGCGACGGCAGCATGCTGCGCTCGCCGAGCATGGAAACGCGAATGCGGACGCAAGTGCGAATGCGGACGCAGGAGAGAGCACAAACCCAAGGGCAAACAGTGAAGACCCGGTTCATGCCTTTTTTGCCAACGCTGGCCTTGAGTGGCGTGAAGATGATGAGGGGCGGTTGTATCCCTTTACGAACAAAGCATCTACGGTATTAGATGTGCTGCGCGCTGCGTGCGCTGCGGTAGGCGTGCGAGAGGAATGCGGCAACGCGGTTAGTCAGGTGGTGCCGCCTCAACATGAGGGCGAGCGTTTTCACCTGCGCTTTGCTGATGGCGCGATAGAGCATGCTGAGGTAGTTATTGTCGCCTGCGGTGGACGCAGGTTCGAGGGGTTGCTGCCTGAGAGCTATCAGACGGTGGCGATGCAGCCTGTTTTGGGGCCTTTGCGTACCTTTGGCAAGGTTGCAAAAAGTTTGGACAATATTCGCGTGAGGGCCGCACTTGCTTTAGTAGGCTCTGACGGTGTGGTTAAGGCGCATGAAGAGGGCGAGCTGCTCTTTCGCTCCTATGGGGTATCGGGCATTGCGGTGTTCAACCTCTCTCGTTTCGCTTGTCCAGGTGACACGCTACTTATTGATTTACTGCCGTTTGTTTCCGCCTCACATTGCGAAAGCTATTTGTTTAGTCGTCGCAAGCGTCTTGCGGCTCAGGGGCAATCTCTCACGGCGGAAGCATACTTGCGTGGGCTATTGCTGCCTCCCGTGGCATCAGTAGTGCTGAAGCAGGCAAAGCTGCACCCTGAAATGGCCTTTAGAAAATCTGACGTAGCCGCATTGGCGGTGGCGCTAAAGGCATTACCCCTGAAAATCGAGGGCATTGGCGAGGCGCGCCAGTGCCAAGTAACGCGTGGAGGTTTGGCGGTTAACAACTTTGACGCCGCTACCTTAGAATCACGTTGGGATAAAGGCTTGTTTGTGGTTGGTGAGGCGTTTGACGTGGATGCTCCTTGCGGTGGCTACAACTTACACTGGGCCTGGGCAAGTGGGCTGGTTGCGGGCAGGTATGCCGCCGCGCGTGCTCGAAGAGATAGGTAGTTATATGCTTGAGATTTCAAACGTAAAACTGCCACTTGATGCAGGGGTACCGGGGGCAGAAGGAGAGGCCTTATTACGTAAGGCTGTCGCTTGCGCTGCGGGAGTGCCTGAGAGGCAGCTACATACGATTCGCTTGTTGAAGCGCAGTGTGGATGCACGAAAGAAGCGTGACGTGCATTTCGTAGCAACAATGGCGGTGGAGTTTGTCGACGCTGCTGCCGAAGAAGAGGTTCTGGTGTCTGCGGCGCAGCGTGGTGGTGCGGGCGCTGCTGCGGGTACGCACGTGAAGTGTCACGAGTCTTATGAATCGCTTTTTGTTCCAACTCTCGATTGTGCCTGCGCGTGTGGCGACGAACTGCGCCCTGTCGTAGTGGGGGCGGGTCCTGCTGGTTTGTTTGCGGCGCTTTATCTCGCACGCGCAGGCCTACGCCCTCTTGTGTTGGAGCGTGGTGGGAATGTGGATGAGCGTCTGGCTGCTGTGGCGGCCTTCGACGCAGGCGGACCGCTTGATGGTCACACGAATATTCAGTTTGGAGAAGGTGGTGCGGGCACGTTTTCAGACGGCAAGCTTACCACTAATATTAAAAGCCCCTTTGCTCGTCATGTGTTGGCTTGGTTTGCCGAGGCTGGCGCACCTGAAGAAGTTCTTTGGCAAGCAAAGCCGCATATTGGCACCGATAAACTGGTAGAGGTGGTGCGTCGCCTGCGTCAGCAAATCGTCAATGCGGGGGGCGAAATGCGCTTCCATGCTCAGTTGACAGGCTTACGATTCTCGGAAGGTACGCTTTCCCATATTGAGGTGCGCGATACTCGCACAGGTGAGAGTGAGATTGTTGATACCAGCCGCGTGGTGCTAGCCTGTGGGCATTCCGCACGGGACACTTTTGAGGTCGTGCGCGATGCGGGTGTGCGTATGGAACAGAAACCATTTTCGGTGGGCGTGCGTATTGAGCACAATCAAGAAGAAGTCAATCGGGCGCAGTATGGCCAGGCAGTAGAGCATCCTGCTCTTGGCGCGGCTGACTACAAGTTAGCGGTGCATCTGCCGGGCGGACGCAGTGTGTACACATTCTGCATGTGTCCTGGCGGCGAGGTTGTTTGCGCGGCGAGTGAGCAGGATGGCGTAGTGGTGAACGGCATGAGTCGCTATGCGCGCGATGGGAAGAACGCAAACAGCGCTCTTTTGGTAGGTGTAGGACCGGACGATTTTGATGGTGACGACCCTCTGGCCGGCATCGATTTGCAGCGCCGCATGGAGCACGCTGCCTACGAGGCTGCTCTCGCGGCGGGTGGTTCTGCTTATCAAGCGCCAGCACAGACGGTGGGAGATTTTTTGGCAGGTGGGGACGATTCGTCGTTTGCCAATGTATCGAAGTACGCCTCGCTGTCCGCGAATGACGAAAAGGTAAAAGTGCTAGAAAAAGCGCAGTCGAATACCGGCGAGAGAAGCGCAACGGTGCACCCGACATATGCTCGTGGCGTGGCCTGGTGCGACCTGCGCGCATGTTTGCCGCCCTTCGTTGCGGAAGCATTGGGTGAGGCTTTGCCGTTGCTTGATGCTAAGCTGCGGGGGTTTGCCAATTCATCCGCGGTTATGACGGGCGTGGAAACCCGTAGTTCTAGTCCTGTTCGCATTGTGCGTGACGAAAACCTACAAGCGCTGCTTGCTGATGCGGGAGGGGGTGTGGCCTCAAACTCGGGGCTCTACCCTTGCGGAGAAGGTGCCGGTTACGCTGGCGGTATCATGAGCGCCGCATGCGATGGCTTGCGGGTTGCTGAGTCGCTTGTAAAAGACTACCTGCAGCACGCCGTTTAGGTGCGGAAAGGTGAGATTGTGGCTATAGACAACGCAGGATCACGTTCATCAGGTTACGGCATGCTCTCGGTGCCTTCCGCTAATTTTTCCCTCGAGGATAACCCGGTAGTTTTCTATGTGGTACGTCATGGGCAAACCTTGTTCAACGTTATGGGTAAGGTGCAGGGATGGTGCGACACACCCTTGACGGAAGAAGGCGTGCGCGCGGCAGAAGCCCTCGGTCGTGGCCTTTCGGAAGTTACCTTTACCGCGGCTTTTTCGAGTGATAGTGGTCGTGCGGTACAAACACTTGATGTATTACTTGCTTCATGGGCTGCCGCACGTGGCAATACTCAAGGACACACGGGGCTCTTCTTGCCGCAATCGGGTGTTTCTCCCTTTACTAATTTATCGTTGCCTCTTGCGCAAGACCCGCGGTTGCGTGAATGGTGCTACGGCGACTTGGAAGGTGAGCCGGGAGAGCTGCTGCATGCGGCGCTTACCGAGGGTTTTGGCGAAGAGTTGTCTTTCCAAGATCACAACTGCCGCTTGCCCGAAGTGGCCGATGTTCTTGCGCGAGCAGACACCTCGGGCCGTGCTGAATGTTTTGACCGTATTGAGAACCGCCTGAGCGGCTTTTTTGCAGAAGCGGGCGAGGCGGTGCGCTTGGCTGGCGGGGGCAATGCGTTGGTGGTTACGCATTCGTTTGTCGTGCGTACACTGGTGTACTTGCTGGATCCCTCCCGCGTGAACGATCCGGCGAAAATTCCCAACGCCAGCGTTACGCGTATCGGCTATGACGGCGAACACTTCTCGCTGGGCGAGATAGGCTCTACATCTTGGCAATTGTGAGGGCATTCGGTTTCAGGTAAAGCTCCGTCGTTTATCTCATTTATTCCCTTCATGCTTTTGGTCGTTACGGCAAAGGCGGTCAGGGCAAGCCAGCATAGTGCCAATGCGATGGAGGCTTGGGTAAGGCCGATGGTTGAAACCACTATTGACGTGGCGAACAAGGCGACAGGTGCAGCTATCAACAAAAGGGAATTTTGTGTGCCAAGCGCGCTGCCTCGTCGCGCTTCAGGAATGCGATCGAGAATGAAGAAACCAAGAAGAGCAGAGGCGGGACCTGCAGTGATGCCCAAGAAAAAGGCGCTCGCGATCATGAGGGGATAGCTGGGTAGCATCCCCAGAAGGGCGGTGCTTACTGCCATGCCGATGAAAGAGATTAGATACCAAGTGCGGCGTTGAATCTTCGACACAAGGGCCGCGTAGGTCAGTGAGCCAACCAGTAATCCTGCCGATAGGGTGCTAAGCGTGTAGCCCAGTAGTTCCGGCGTACCTGCCTGAGTAAAGAATACGGGAAGTACCATTCCCTGCAGACTGCCCAGTATCATGATGATGCCGAATGAAAGCAGGGTGGCGGTGGTTAGAATGCGGTCGCTTTTGAACAGGATGCGAACCCCTTCTTTTAGGGAAAAGAGGGTGTGTTTCGCAAGAGTGCTCAGATTGAGCACAGTGGGTTTACTCTGCCCATACGTCGGGGCAATAACGGCGCTGTCTTCTTTTGTGCGCAGAGGGGAGAGACTGGCCGCTTTCTCGGCGGAGGTGCGTTGTATCGCTCCTACCGATAGGGGAATAGTGGCAGTGACCAGCGATGCGGCTACCGAAAAGCCAGCAGTTATCCAAAGGCAGGGCACCGAGCCAATGGTGCCTATAAGAAACGCAGCAATCGCAGGTCCGATGATGGTAACAAGGGCATCAAGCGATTGTGTGAGGCCCATGATTTGCTGCAAGTCTCCCTTATCGCGGGCTACTACCGATGGCAACAAGGTGTCTCGTGCTGTCATACCCGGGATGTCGCCTATGGCTCCCAGAAGGCCAAATGCCACGAACCAGCCGAAGCTTAACCCCACTGTCATGTCCACGAGGGGTAAGGCTGCAATTGCTAGCGCTGAGACAACGTCGGACACGAGGGATACGTTGCGGCGGTTGAAACGGTCGAGCAAGGTGCCACCCACCATTCCGATGATGAATTGCGGTATGGCACACACCAGGGCGAGGCTTCCTGCTGTCAGTGGATCTCCTGTAGTGACTAACAAGATGAGAGGTAGCGCTACAGCTGCAACTGAATTTCCCAAAAGCGACAAAGCGCTTGAAGCTAAGAAACGAATCGTGGTGTTCATGAGTGCCCTTTCTTCGGTCGAGAAAGGATTTAAAACTAAGACGTTACGTCTTGGTCAAGAGGGTAGGAAGATTTTTTATAACGCGTGCGTGGTCTTTAGTGGTTTTTGCGGTCCTTTTTAGAGAGGACTGTTTGCTCGGCTTCGCTGAGAAGGCGTTTGAACACGTACTTTTGGGCATCGTTGAACTGTTCGAGCTGTATACGCTCAAGTAAAAGCTCATTTTCTGTGGACTGTCGTTCCCAGTTTTCTACTGAAAAGCAATCGGCAAGCTGTCTGATAAATGCTACGCCATCGGCTACGATTTCGTCGCATTCGGTTATTGAAGCGTCGGGAGTAAGTTGCACAAGGCGTTGCTCAAGCAGGCAACGCTCGCGTGCAAGACCTCGTTCCGCAATGGCGCGCAAGGCTACCTTCACCTCGTCAATACTGGTTTCGTCAAGGGTATGGGCGGCGAGAAGCGCCGCTTCTTTTTCGGCCATAGGCCATGCGGGTGCGGTGTCGACCTCGCGCAGTGCGCTCACAAGATCAACGAATTGCGCAGGAATATCGGCATCGAGATGGCGGTTTTTCAGCAGCGCCACCGTGCGTCGTTGTTGTTGAAGCTGCTCGATATGTTGTTCAAGCTGATAATCCAGCTCGTCAAGGGGATCTATCGAGTTTGCGCTCTCGCTTGCGTCCATGTCCTCAAGTAGGCTACCAATGCGTTCCAGTGAAAATCCGAGCATGGCCAGCTGTTTGATACGTAGGATGCGTATTAGGTGGTTGATGTCGTAATTGGCGTACCCGTTCTCGCTGCGCGGTGGTTCGGGTAGCAGTCCGATGGTGCGATAATGTCGCAGGGTGCGTACGGTTACTCCTGCTAGTTTTGCGATTTCGCCGCTACGCATAAAATCCCCCGTCTTTTACCCCGTCAGACTACGCATCTACGCGATGGGTGTGACTGGGCGGCGCATCATGCAGCGCTCGTGAATGGTGAATGTCGGATCACTCTTGCGCTCAATAATTTCAAAACCATAATGGCCGTAGAGCTGTTCAAGGCGGTCAGAATAACAGTCGAGATAACAATCGAGACCCTGGTTGTCCGCGTAAGCAAGCAGTGGCTTAAACAAGCGTCCGAATGCACCGGTGCCACGCTGCAAGGGGTCGACACCTATTGAGATAATGTAGAGGTAATCATCCTCTGGATGTGCTGCTTGGAGTGGCCAGTCGGAGCCTGAGACAGGTTCCATCTCTTTCATACGTTCGAATAGCAGTTGTTGTTCCTGGTGAGTTAACGCTGCTTCCAGCATGTCTTCTGCTTGTTCTTGCAAGTCTAGCCAGGGAAGATCGACCAGTTCGCTTTTACGGTAAATGTTAACTGCGGCTGCATGGTCGGCTGTGGTAAGGATGCAGCCATAGGGTGCAGTTGCTTGGTAATCGGCGCGTATGGCTGCTTGGGTGATAGCGTGCTTGCGCGTGGGGTTAATTCCTTGCGTGTCGAGCGCTTCAAGCCACGCAACATACCATCTTTCCTCCAGAAAAGAGGTTCCTACCATGCGTGAGAGTTTGTCAAGAAGATCAAGTTGATCGGGTTGTACGGTAATGAGCCCCGGTACGTTCATGAAGAAATGCTCCGTTTCGTTATTGGTAACGTCATCATAATGGACGGACAACGTCTTATCGTCAACTCGAAAGACGGCGGCGATTTTTTGTTCGGAGGGCAGAAAATTAAGACAAGGTAGCCATTCGGTCTAAAGGGGTATGCTCATGTCCTTCTTGCATAAAAAAGAGTTAGAACACAATCGTGCGGAAAGACGTCAAGAAAAGGCAGAGCGAGAAGACCCTATTGTTCAGGATGTGCAACAAGGGTTTCTCATGCGTCCTGAGGAGATAGAAGAAGAGGAGGTGAATGCCGAACACCGTAGGGAAGCCGAACGCGAAGAACGTTGGCGTGATTAGGGCATGAGAGTTGTTATTTTATTCTTTCCAGAAGTCTCGCATTAGGTCTTGGCGACTGGTGTGATTGGTTTTTTTTAAAATGTTATGCACGTGCGCTTTTACCGTTCCAACAGCGAGTTGCAGTTCGCTTGCAATGTTCTGATTGTCTTTGCCTTGCATTATTAAGGCGAGAACAACTTGTTCCCGTGCGGTAAGAAGATGGCGGGAGCAATAGGCAGGAAGCAGATCGTCAACATGCTGCTGTAAGGCTGGATTGCTTGAAGCGGGTGGCTCCTTGAAACGTAGACGCAGTGTTTCCGCAGCTTGTTGCAAAGCAAGAAAGGCATAAAAGAGCATGAGCGCATTTTCGGAAAAGCTACGTTCCGATATATAAAGCGGTAAAAGTGAAATCCCTGGTGTGGTAACCGGGTTCCAGATAAGAATCATGAACGAGTCTTCGGCTATGATGCACGCCGTTAGTACTGCTGTAACTATAAACAACCTTTTTTGTCGGTGTAGACGATCGTGCTCAACTTCGTTTTTGGTGCGAAAGTACCGTACGAATACGAAAACAAGCATTCCTATGAGAAATGCTTGGCGCAAGCTATAGAATCCCCATTGCTTCCAGGGTCCTTCAGGAGCGAACATTACCACAACGAAACTGGCGACAACGAAGATGATAGCAGGACTGATTATCAGCGCAGGACGTCGTTCGTCGAGATAATCACAGGTGATGAGCCAGAGTGATTCAAGAATTCCTACGGCAAAAAGAGTCTTAAGCAATGGTTGGCTGATGGAGTAAAAACCATCGAGTTGATAGGCGGTGTTCATGCCTAAGTATTCGTCTTGAAAAATAAGGGCAACGTCGAGGAAGTAGAAGAAAAAGAATGAAACGATAGCGAGTGACGATCGTTTTCTTGATACAAAATAAGCCGATAAGGATATTGTCCCGGCCGCAACGCAGATGAGCATGATGATGATGGTGTAGAAATAAAACGCAACTTCCATGCCAACTCCCACCTGTTCGACCAACTGGCTTCGAGATTCTATGGATTATGATACTCCGCTGCTCGATTGCGACTGCGCTCAAACCTTGTCAGATTAGATACAACGTTAGTCTATCCTCAGTTGAACGGCCTAAACCCCTCAAGATTATATTGGGTATAGGCCCCGAAACCAAAAAATAATCTTCATTATTCCTTCACAAAAAATAAAGCCTGAGCATACTGGGCCACAAGGCAAGCGACTCGCCATTAATGAGCAGTCGCAATAATCGAAGGAGGCATTTGCAATGACCGTGAAAGACTACCTCGATACCAATGATTTTTCTAAAGAAGAGCTACTCGATATGATCGAGTTGGCTCGTTCTATGAAGGGTATGATTAAGAATGGTCGTTACCCGCTTTTGCTTAAAAATAAGACGCTTGGCATGATTTTTCAGCAGGTGTCCACGCGCACCCGTATTTCTTTTGAAACGGCCATGACCGATTTGGGTGGACATGCACAGTTCTACGGCCCGGGAACCATTCAGTTGGGTGGGCATGAGTCTATTGAGGACTCCGCTCGTGTTATGGGTTCGCTCGTCGATATTCTTATGGCTCGTGTTGATCGTCACCCCGATGTGGTAAACCTCGCCAAATACAGCCCGGCACCGGTCATTAATGGTATGTCTGACTACAACCATCCCACCCAAGAACTTGGTGACTTGCTTACCATGGTTGAAAACTTACCTGAGGGCAAAAACATTGAGGACTGCAAGCTTGCCTTTATTGGTGATGCTACGCAAGTATGCGTGTCCTTGATGTTCATCGCCTCGAAGATGGGTATGGACTTTGTGCAGTATGGTCCCAAGGGTCATCAAATTACCGATGGCGGCCTCGTGGTCGACTCAGACGTCGATTTGCTTGCTATTGGTGAAGAGAACTGCAAGATTTCCGGGGGCACCATTACCATCTCCGATGAATTGGAATCCATTAAGGGTGCCGACTTTGTTTATACCGATGTGTGGTACGGCCTCTACGACCAAGAAGAGGGCGGCGAGAGCTATATGGACGTCTTTTTCCCTAAGTATCAGGTGACACCTGAAATGATGGCTGTGGCTGGCGAAAACGCCAAGTTCATGCACTGCTTGCCAGCAACTCGTGGCGAAGAGGTTGTCGACGAGGTTATGGATGGCCCGAATAGCTTGTGTTGGGTTGAAGCTGAAAACCGCAAACACTCCATTCGTGCCATTTTGGCTTATCTGTGTCCCCGCGGCGAGGGCGATGCTGCCGTGGCCGATGCTGAGCAGGCTCGCATGGATGCGGTGTTGACCAAGATTGGCAAGCCGACGCTGGCGTAACGCGCTCAACTGCCTCTTATTGATCGCTCCACCGGGTCGGGCCCGCGTGCTTAGCTGACGCGACCCGGTGGGGCTCAGCCCCCTGAAAGGGGATTCTTATGAGCGATAAAGTTAAAAAATTTTCATTTATGAGTGTTATTCTCTCGGTTATCTGCGTCGTATTTGTAGCCGAGGCTGCCGCTCCGGCGGCCGCAATCGGCAACCAGCAGTTCTTCTGGTGGATATTCCTTATCATTACGTTTTTGCTACCTTACGGTATGGTGGTGGCCGAACTGGGTACCACGTACGATTCGGAAGGCGGTCTGTACGATTGGATTCGAGAGGCGTTTGGCGACCGTTGGGGTAGCCGCGTTTCGTGGTACTACTGGATTAACTTCCCGCTGTGGATTGCTTCTCTGGCCACGTTGTTTCCCGATATTTTGGGGATGGTGTTCGGCGTTGAGTTTGAGATTGCGCCCGTGCTTCTTATCGAGCTTGCGTTCGTGTGGATTGTCGTGTTCATGAGCTTCTCGAAAGTGTCTGACTCTGCATGGATTTTGAACGGTGGCGCTATCCTCAAGGTGCTTATCGCGGTGTCCGTCGGCGGTTTGGGCATTTGGTATGCGGTAAACAATGGTTTCGCGAACGATATGTCTCCGGCCACGTTTGTTCCCGATTTAACCAATACGACAGCATTAACCTATTTGTCTATTATCTTGTTCAACTTCATGGGTTTTGAGGTTATCTGTACGTTTGCCAGCGCTATGAAGAATCCTGCACGCGATATTCCCAAAGCTATTATCCTGGGTGGTCTTGCTATTGCCGCAATCTACCTATTCTGCTCGTTTGGCATTGGTGCTGCCATTCCTGCCGATCAGATTGACCCTGACTTTGGCATGATATATGCCGTAATGGCTATGGTTGGTCAAGCTTCCCCCATATTTATGCTCATTTGTATCGTGTTTTTGGTTACGTTGTTTGCAAATATGGCTTCTTGGTCGTTCGGGGTAAACTTCGTAGCAGATTACGCTGCCCAACATGGAAACATGCCCAAAGTGTTCTCGCGTGAAAGCAAAAAGACCGGCATGCCTACGGGTGCTGCTATTGTAAATGGCGTTGTTGCTTCCTTGGCGTTAATGCTTCAGCTTATCCCGATTCCCGCTATCTCTGATGGCATTTTCTGGATGCTGTTCTCGATGAATGTGGTATTCCTTCTGATTGCTTACATCCCCATGTTCCCTGCGTTTTTGAAGTTGCGTAAGGTGGATCCGAATCGTACCCGTGTGTTTAGGTTCCCCTTTAAGGGCAAGCTAATGATTGCTATGCTCATTATTCCTGCGGTTGAATTGGTGCTGGCTATTGTTGCTACGGTTGTACCACTCTCGTTTGATGAAGTTGCCGATAAGCTGCCTATGCTTATAGGCGTTGTGGTGTTTATTGTGTTGGGTGAGATTGTGCGCGTGTTCTCTGCTCGCAATCGTAAGGAGGAGTATAAGGGTCTGACCCCCGAATTGGCTGCTGCGCGTTTGGCGGAAGAGGCTCAGGCTACTGAGAACGTCGAAACCGAAGAATGCATTGACCAGAGAAAGGATGCATAATGAAAACGATTTTCGAGAGCGAGTCCACCCCAAAGGCTGACGGGTTTCGTATGCCGGGTGAGTTTGAGCCACAGACACGTATCTGGATGGCTTGGCCGCATCGTACCGACACGTGGGCATGGGGTGCGAAGCCTGCTCAAAAGCAGTACGCTGAGGTTGCTCGCGCTATCGCTCAGTTCGAACCCGTCACCATGTGTGTAAATCAGGTTGATTATGCCAATGCTCAGGCACTTTTCGAAGAGGACGAGAACATTACCGTAATCGAGATGACCACCGATGATGCGTGGGTGCGCGACACGGGTGCTACGTGGGTTGTGAACGACGCAGGCGAGAAACGTGCCGTCCACTGGCACTTCAATGCCTACGGTGGCTTCGAGAATGGCCTATACTTCCCTTGGGACAAAGACGAGCAGATTGCTCTTAAGATGGCCGAGATGAGCGGCTGTCGCCGCTATCGTCCGGATAGCCTTATTATCGAGGGTGGCTCCATCCACGTTGATGGCGAGGGCACGGTGGTAACCACTGACATGTGTCTGCTTGATCCTGGTCGCAATGCCTCTGTTACCGAGTTCGAGCCGTGGTCTGAAGAGCTTCGTGCGTATATGGATGAAAGCCTGAAGAACTACCTGGGCTGCGAAAAGGTTATCTGGGTGAAAGATGGTATCGACCCCGAGGAAACAAATGGGCATATCGATGACGTTGCTTGCTATGTAGCACCTGGTAAGATGCTCTGCATTTGGTCTGACGATCCTGACTATCCGTTCTATAACGAGTGCCATGCTGCGTATGAGACCCTCTCTAACGCAACGGATGCCAAGGGTCGCAAGCTTGAGGTTACGAAACTTTGCATGCCGGTGAAGCCGCTCTATATGGATCAGGCTTCGTGTGATTCTATCGACATCGACGAGAACGCTGAACCGCGCGTTGCCGATGAGCCTTTGATTGCTTCTTACATGAACTTCCTTATTGTGAACGGTGGCGTTATCGTGCCGCAGTATGGCGACGAGAACGATGCGCTGGCTGTTGAGCAGATTCAAGCCGCCTTCGATGATGCGTGGGGCGAAGGCGTTTATAAGGCCGTGGGTGTGAAGACCGATCAGGTTGTTTTCGGTGGTGGCAACATTCACTGCATCACCCAGCAGGAACCTGCCGGCAAGTAGTTGACGACGGGGGTTCGCCCGCTTTCTGTCATGCTTGGTGGGAGTTCGGCCGGTTTCTGTCTGACATTGCAGGAGCCCTGTTGGTTTCTGCCCGATGTTCAGGAGTCGGCCGATATCTGCCCGGTGTTGCAAGAACTCAGCCCGCTTTCTGTCTGACGCTGCAAGAGCTCGGCTGCTTTCTGTCACGTTTTTGACGGTTTGTTGCAGATAGGGGCATCTGAGTTGGTCAATGAGGTTTAAATTGCGTTACTTGATGAAGAAGTGCCTGGTCAGAAATAATGACGAGGCACTTCTTTGTAGCAAATCGTCAATTACCTGCCATGTTCGGGCTTATTTGCTCCGACAAGATGGTGATGTAAATTTTCTAATTACAAATGGGACTATAATTTTTTTCCGATCTACGATTTAGGCGCAGACAAAAAAGTGGTTGCGTGTATGTGCAAAATCGTGGGTGACCGTTATCGGGTAATTCCCTGTTCTCTATCGGATAACTACGGCTTGGGCGCCGAGGGCATAATAGCGTGCAGCAAGTTTTTCTAGAGGGTAGGCCGCCTGACCGACGAGCGGATCGCAGACGAGTACCGTGCCAGTGTCAAGGTCGTATCCGTTCACTACGATGCAATGACTGTTTGTGATTAAACGGTACAGACGGCCGTCTACCCGTTGGGCGAGATAGCAGTCGCCTGGTGCCTCCAGCCCGATAGTGCACCAAATAATGACAGGATGCTGTTCGGCTACTTCTTTAAGCACTTCCTCGAATGATGCCCCGGTGAGGTCCGTTGTTTTGAGGGAAGAGTTTTGGGCGGCGAGGTAGGAACGGGCCGCAGACGTGAGGCCGGGAGCCATGCATGAGTGCCCCTCGGGGGTGTGTGGGTCGCCGAGAAACGCGCATACAAAATCTTGCTCGCTCGTAGGCAACCACTTGTCGGCTATGTCAGTTTTGTTTAAGTCGAATCCGTAAGAAAGCAAAACATCGGTGAGAGCAACCGACTCGCAGCCTGTAGGTAGCTCGGGATATTGAGAAAGCGACGGCATCGCGAAGGAGACACTGCGAACGAACTCATTGGCGTCGCCTTGTAAGTAGGCAGCCTCCGTGGAAGCTTTTGTTTCGGCATCAATGTCGGCAGAGGCCGACGAGAAGTAGAACAATGACAATAGACAGGTTCCGACAATGAGCAGTGTCGCCCCCATAAAGCAAGCGTAAACACCTTTCCAACGTACAATATTTGCCTTTAATCGCGTCCATCTGCCTCGTCGAGAAAATAGTCGACGAGGTTTGCGATATCGCGGTTCAGCGTGTTGCTGATGTGTCGTGATAGTATGAGGGGTGCCTTTATGTGGCGTTGGTGAGTCAGCCATATCTTTTCCCTTGATCTTGATAATTCCTGTGTAGCCTATCGCTTGAAGTTGAAAACAACCTGAAAAGATGAAGCTTCCACCTATCAAAGGGGCGTGATAGCTTCTTCGTGTCTTCCTACCAATAAGACGTGCGAGATCTCCGATATGTTTCACTCGCTATCGAATCTCCTTATTGAGGGGTGGTTTAAAAAAGGAGAAAATATCCCTTGACTCTCCTCATGGGGGAGGCATTTGAATGGTTTACGTAAGGAGGCGAGTGCGATGTACTATATAGGTGAGTTTTCGAAGATGGGTCAAACTACGGTAAAGACGCTGCATTATTACGATCGCATCGGGTTGCTGCGTCCGGAGGCGACGGACGATACAACTGGGTATCGGCTCTATACCACTCGTCAATTGGTGCAACTCCATCGCATTCAGTCGCTGCGGCAGACTGGCCTTTCCGTCGACGAAGTACAGTCGGTTATTGCTGGTGAGGCGATGCATCCTATTCTCGAGCGTAGACAATCGATCCTTGCCCGTGAGTGCGAAGAGCGTGAAGGTATGCTGGATCGCATTGCATTCATCCTATCGAACCAGGAAAAGGAGTTTTTTATGGACTACCAGGTAACCATTAAAGATATACCAAGCTGTATCGTGTACACCAAGCGTATGACGGTGCCGAACTATCGTGCGTACTTTGAGGTTATTCCTGCTATTGGCCGAGCGGTTATGCAAGCAAATCCAGAGCTTGTGTGCGCTACGCCCGAATATTGCTTTATTAGCTATTTGGACGGAGAATACAAAGAAAGCGATATTAATATTGAGTACAACGAAGCCGTGACAGCGTTCGGCAATGAAGTGGATGGCATCTTCTTTCGTGAGATACCCGCGGTGCATGTTGCGACGGTTATGCACAAAGGATCTTACGCCGACCTGCCCCAAGCGTATGCCTTTCTTATGGAATGGGTTGAGCACAATGGGTATCGTGTTGCGGAGACCCCGCGTGAAAGTTACATCGACGGAATTTGGAACCAGAAGGATGAAGCCGACTGGCTTACCGAGATACAGATTCCCATCGCGAAGAGGTAAAGAGAAGAATCGGGGGAATGGGTCATTCCGGGCTCTGGTAGTTTGACTGGAAGCAAAAGTTTCCAGTCAAACGGTAATTACGAACGACCACCAAGGAATTGGTAAAATCTTACGTGTCGCTCCTGCTCGAGCCACTCTGCTATATCTGACGTAGCGGCCGTTGACAGTAAGTTCACTTATATTGCGCTAAGCCACTGTGAGCCCAACTATAGTTCGCCCATCACTTGAGTAGAGCGGTATAATCCGGGGTCCTATGATCGGGGGAAATGGCCCCAGGGTACTTCTGCGCAAAAAACTGTATCCTTGTAGAGGTAGTCCATGTTGCCAAACAATCCAACTTGCTCTACAAGTTCTGGATATGCCAAGTAATATTCCGCTTCACTCTGAGGGTTAATGTCTCCTCCAACTCCCCAATTGGGATCCCCATAAGTTTGCCCAGAAGGATTCACCTCGTACCGAGATTGCCAAAACCTTATTTTTTCTTTTTCAACAGCAGCCGTACCTTCGATGGTTAGAGTTTCTTGCAAGACGTATCCGTAACAACCATATGCAATCAACAGTAGCAAAATAAACAACGGAATAAGCGGCTTCTTATGCATTTTGACTCTCTCAGTCAAACTGCCGACAATCATTAGTTTTATAGTATTACGTGATACACGCTATTAGGAAAAGGAGCCAGAATGTAGAACAATACGAATCGGCTATCATGAAGAACCCAGTAAAATTAGGTGTGACCGAGCTGTTGAGTATGCGCCGCGAGTTTAAAATGATCGCCCTGACTCTCTGGCTGGAAAGCGTGTACCATCTCGACCCTTTCGTCTTATTATTCTATTAAATCGTAGCTATTTGCTGATGCAATATTATTGAATCAAATGTAAATTTTTTTGGTTGAGAAGATTGCTATACTATCCTCTAATAGGGATAGTATGACTGCTCTTAGTAGTACGAAAATGATGCCCCTGATAGGGTGAAAATCGAGCGATTGTGTTACTTGATGAAACGGGATGTAATGTGCGAATTGGATGACGATCCTAGCAATCCTTGGGAAATTTCACATAGCCTAGGCCGATCATCCGGTGGAGATACTGGCGAAGTTGAAGAGAATCCTGAAGGATAGGCAAGTGTCGCTTGACGAGTTGTCTACAGCTATAGGTGTCTCTCCTGCGAATATTAGTAGAATATGCACAGGTAAGATCAGATCGGTGCGGTTTGCTACCACGGATGCCATATGTAAATACTTTGAATGTGACTATGGCGACCTTTTCTGTTACATTCCAGATGATCAGATAAAAGATGATGATGTCGTGTGTTACAGAGAAAGCGAAGAATATGATTACTTTGAATGAGTCGTTGTTCTTTCGCTTTTAGCAGATAGGGGTGAATGAAAAAGATAAAATTTTCCTTGGTTCTCCTCATAAAGGAGGTATTTGCATAGCGCACCGTAATGAGGTTGATGGTGTCTTCTTCCGTGAGATATTAGTGGCGCATGCTGCAATGGTTATACATAAGGCATCCATCGCCAACCTACCCCAAACCCTTACCTTTTCTTGCTGCGGCAGTCTTAGACATCTGCCCACGGTAGTGATTCGTTTCCCGTGCGTGATAAATAGTGTTCTTTGGTGAAGTTCGCGCAAATTTTTTCAGTAAAATCAAGAAAAGAAGTAAGCATTTCGGTTTCTTTTGACTTCTTCCACATGGGTCCTGCGCAAACGTCCATGCGTTCGTCTTCGAGTGGGATGAACTCGACGTTTCCGTTTCCGAAAACACGCAGATGGTCAAGTGAGATAGCGACGGCTCCCGATGTAACCAAGGTGGCCATCATAGCTCCTACGTCAACAAAATCGCCTGAGGGGCGTACAGTAGCCCCTGCGGACCTCAGACGGTTGTTCATTTGTTCAAGGGTGCTTTTGGTTCGGTTGAATATAGGGACGATTACGTTTTCCCCCTGAAGATCAGATATTCGTATCGACTTTCGATTAATAAGGCGATGGCCTATGGGTACTGCAAGCATGTAGCGATCTTTGAAAAGGCAACGATAATCGTACTTCGCACCTTGAATGCCGCTTGCATATATAACGAAACCGACATCTATCTCGTTATCTTGGATGGCTTTATGGATGTCGGCAAGTTCCATAGTACGGAAGCGAAAATCAACTTCAGGGTTTTTCTCGCGATAATGCCGGCAGACAATAGGTAAAAACGAACCGAATGTCCCCTCTAGAAACCCAATGCGTATAATAGATGATACTCCATTTGAGTATTGAGACAAACGCTCAAGTGCTTGCTCATAATCCTCCACGATGCGTTGGGCATCTTGTTGGAAAAGTCGTCCAGCAGCGGTAGCTCTTACTGAGTGTCGGTCTCGAACGAATAGGCGAATCCCTAGCTCTTTTTCGAGGTTGAAAATATGTCCGCTGAGAGCAGACTGTGAAATAAAGAAGCGTTGAGCGGTTTCCGTGAAACTTAAGTTGTACGAAAGAAGTAAAAACTCATACAAGGTTTCAATTCTCATAAGCCAACCCCTCGTTTCAACTTAGGTGACCAATATAGGATAAGTCACTTCTTTAGAGAAAATTTGGGATAAACGCATTTATTTGCATGATTAATTTATTGCAAATTCACGATTTGCAATAAGGAGGCCAAGTAAGGCAGCATCACGTAGCCTCCTTGCAAAAAGCTGTGAATTTTTAGGTAAATAAAGCGACCTTCTTTTTATTCGTAAATTCACTTAGTTCTTCTAAGGTTCCGAATTTAAGACACCCTGCCTGGCAATGTTTTACGCAAGAAGGCTCCTTGCCTACGGCCAGTCTCGAGGCGCATTTATCGCATCGTTCGGTTGGGACAGGTACGAACTCATACTGCCATTCTCGGTCAGTTATTTGATCGGGACCAATTTGGGTCAGTTTGATGCCGAATTGCTCGGCCTCCAAACCGTGTTCCTGTTGGCATGCCACTTCGCAGGTGTGGCAGCCCGTGCAATAATCGTAATCTACGAGAATCATTTTTCGCATGGCTTACTCCTCTACCTTTGCAATGCTGCACAGCTGTGACTTATATGAGGCACCCATGCCGGTTTTGCCTGGACGCATGGGAATGAGTTGGTTGATGTTGGACTCCATTACGCCGAATAGCGTGCCGTCGTCGGGGTCGCGCTCGGGGAACCACCAAGCATGGTCGGCTGAAATCGTGTCCTTGCGGATGCGCTTGGTTAGATGCGCGCGCAGTTTCGCGGAACCCAGATTGTTTTCAAGCACACACCAGTCTCCATTGGTAATGCCCTTTTCGGCTGCGGTGTCGGGGTGGACTAAGAACGTCGGATCGGGATGGATGCGGCGCATGGAGGGACTCTGGCGGTGTTCCGAGTGGAAGAAGCCCCAGGAGCGGGCCCCCGTGGTCAACACGAGTGGGTAATCCTTTGCCAGTTCAGGAGCAGAAATCGGGCTCTCGGGCGGCTCTTCGTAGGTAGCTAGGGGTGAGAAGCCGAAGTGCACCATTTCGGGACAGTAGAAGTTGTAGCGCCCGGTGGAAGTGGCAAAGCCTGGTGTGCCGTCGGGGCGCAGTAGGCCTTTCTTGTATTTGTAGTACTCGAACTCGGGGTAGGCCCACGCACGCTCTTTGAGTGACTCGTAGGTAAAGCCGGTCTTGCGCAGCAAGTAGTCGTAAAAGCCCTGTTCGTCGTCCCAGTGCTTGTATTTTTCGTCGGTGACAAAGCGACTGCCCATCTCGTAGATAATGCGCTGGTCTGACTTGCATTCGCCCAGAGGTTCGATGGCCTGCGCGATGGCGCCCAGAGCGTAGGGCTGGTGGCCGGTGATACCTAATCGCTCGGCGAAAGAAGCTGCCGGCAGGATAACATCGGCACAGGCCAGCGCCGTGGGCGTGAGAAACAGGTCCACTACTACGTTGAACTCCATGGCCTGGAGGGCTGGCAGGATGCGCTGGGGTTGTGCACCCATGCAGGTAATGGGATTGTTTGTCTGCATCCACATGGCGCGGATTTTGTACGGCTCGCCGGTCTCCATGGAGTCGAGCAGCGCATCGGGACTTATGGCGTACATGGCCTCGAGCGGCTTATACCCGCCATGGTTCTTACGTTCGGGGTGCGGGATGGGTGGGGTACATTCGTCCCACTGGTCGCCACGGGGCGATGAGGTTACGTCCATACCCCAGCACGGTTTCGATAGCAGCATACCGCCCGGGTTCTCAAAGTTGCCCGTAAGCGCCATGAGGTCGAAGCAGGCCATGCCGGTGATGAAGCCTTCAGACGTGTGGTCCATGGCCACGCCCCATTGCAGGCAGCAGGACTTCGCCGCGCCGATCTTGTGAGCGCCTTCGATAATGAGATCCTCGGGCACGCTACATACTTCAGCAGCAAAGCTTACAGGATACTGCTTCACGTGTTCGGCGAACTCGGCGAAGCCGTAGGTCCAGCAGTCTACGAATTCATGGTCGTAGAGGTCGTCTTTGATGATCTGGTCGCAAAGCGCGAGCGCCAGCGCCGCATCGGTTCCGGGACGCAGCTGAAACCAGATATCAGCTTTGCCAGCCAGCCAGGTAAGCGTTGGATCCATGACAATGAGCTTACTGCCGCGTTTCATTGATTCGACAATCCAGTGACCAAGCATACCGTCGGAATTTGCTACAACTGGATTGTTCCCCCAGATGAGAATATATTCAGATGGTTCCCAGCGCGGATCATCGTAGCGCTTGGGGAAGAACTGTGAATAATCGCATACAAATAGGCCACCACTTTTGAGTGCGGTGGAGAAGATGCGGGGGCCATAGCATGCGATACCAGAGAGAAAGCCTGTCCCGTAGTTCGGTGTACCAAAATACTGAGCCATCAGTGGACCGTAGCCGTTGATATCGCGGCCGGTGCCTTGGGTAACCCAGATAGCCTCGTTGCCATATTCTTCGATGACGGCTTTCATTTCGCGCTCAATAATGTCGTAAGCTTCATCCCAAGAGCAGCGTTCGAAGGTGTTCTTGCCGCGATCTTTCTTGGCTCGCTTAAGAGGGTATTTAAGGCGGTCTTCGTGATAGAGCATCTCCTTTATGGCGAGACATCGCGGACAAAGGCGACCTTGGTTGTAGGGGTTTTCGGGGTCACCTTCAATTTTTTCAAGTACGCCATCCTTGACGTATAGCAATACGCCGCAGTTGTCGTGACAGCCCGGACCGGTGCGCGCGTTGGTGCGCAGTACGGTCATGCCTTCCTCTTCCCATGTCCAAGCTCGACCCGTTGGATCGTCTTGGGTTTTCGGAACACGCCCGCAGGTGGTGCTGGGATCGTTTTGCATTTCAGACATTGCCCCTCCTCGTTTTTTACGGTTTTCCCGCTGCGCCGATTATAGGAGCGCCTCTGTTTGCCTCGTGTTACGTTTGCTTGATCGGTAATCGCGAAACGTGATCACCGAACTCTTGCAAAAGCCCTGTATTCCTTTTTTAGGGATGCTTTCAAAGGTTTTCTCCATTCCTTTAACAGACTGAGGAAAAAGAGACCGAACTTCGTTTGAAGGTAGAATTTTTCGGCAGGCTAAGAAGTAAGTTCATATGTTCTTTTAAAAAGGGTGTCAAGCTTTGTTGAAGACGCTGTTCATATGGTTTGTCGCACAATTCCGGGAAGAATTTGTCGGGCTGAAAGCTTATTGCTTGCTATAAGGACAGGGTGTTAAGTAAATGTTTCTTGATCGCTTTTCGTGATAAGGCATCGAGGAAATCGCAGATGTTCACTCGAAGCTCGCTTCTATAATCGGCGTTGTCAAGGGCTGTCTCCTTGGGTGGAATCGAAGCGTGACGATATCCAAGAGAGAGCCCGAAACAACTTACCGCATGCATACAGTAAGTGCTCGTCTGCAACTGCTCCCGCCTGTTGCAGAACGTCAATGATCACGAGAGGAGATGCAATGTGCTTCAGACCCCCCAGCATCGATAATGGCCCGGTGAAGTGTCCGCAGTGCGGCGCCGAGGTTGAAGCAAACGCGAGCGAATGCTCGAACTGCGGAGCGAAGGCCGTAGCGGCTCCGGGAGTCGCTGCCCCCGGCGCCCCTGCGCCACCTCCGATTCCGGGAGTGCCTGGCGCTCCCAAAGTGCCGAAAGCTCCCAGCGTGTCTTCGGCTCCTAAGCCTCCAACACCCTAGTATCTGAACGTGCGGCTGAATACGACCACTGCTCCTAGACCAAAGCTGAGGTGCAGATGGTCAGAAACGGAAACGTACCGAGCAAGGAGAGGGGACAAGTATGGGAAACAACGTAGTTGGAACACCGATCGTGAAGGGTCTTGGCTTCAACAGCTTCGGCATTGGGACGAATGCCTGCACGGTCGACATCGATGAAGAGCAGGATAAGATCTTGCGTATCCGTCCCCTGCACTTCGACGAGCACTATACACCGAAAGAAATGAACGCATGGAAGATCGAGGCTCGTGGGAAAACGTTTGAGCCAGGCTTCAAAACGCTCATCTCGCCTTTGTCGCTGTGCTACAAAAAGCGTGTGTATTCCAAAAACCGTATTCCTTATCCGCTTAAGCGTGTTGACTGGGATCCGAATGGGGAGAGAAACCCCCAAAACCGTGGAACAAGTGGGTATGTGCGTATTAGCTGGGATGAGGCTACTGATCTCATTGCGGCTGAGATCAAGCGCGTTCATGATGCCTACGGTCCCACTTCTATTTTGTGTGAGCTCGATGGACATGGGGAGACGAAATTTGTTCATGCTCCGCATGGCTGCCAAAGTCGCATGTTTGACCTGATAGGTCGTTACACGCTCCAGACTCGTCAGCCCGACAGCTGGGAGGGCTGGTACTGGGGTGCCAAGCATATTTGGGGTATGGATCCGCTGGGTCAGAATTCGCTGCAGAACAACGTTATACGCGACATAGCCCAAAACGGTGATGCGGTGTTGTTCTGGGGCTGCGATGTTGAAACCACACCACTTGGCTGGGGTGGATATTTGGCAAGTCGCCTGTGCTTCTGGTTCACCGAGCTGGGTATCAAGCAGATCCATATCTCGCCCGACGTAAACTATACGAACGCCGTTCACGCGGACAAATGGATTCCGGTCAAGCCGAACACGGATGCCGCTTTCCAGCTGGCTATAGCCTATACGTGGATGAAGGAAGAGACGTACGACAAGAGCTTCCTGGAAACGCACGCGGTGGGATTCGACAACTTCAAGTACTACGTCATGGGCGGCGAGGACGGCGTGCCTAAGACGCCGAAATGGGCCGAGAAGATCTGCGGGATTCCCTCATACACCATCAAGGCGTTTGCGCGTTACTGGGCCAGGCATGCGGTGTCGATTGCGCACTGCAACGGCGGCAGCTTCATCCGTTCGTGCTTCGCCCATGAGCCGGCTCGTTTAGAGGTTGCCCTGCTTGGTATGCAGGGTGTTGGTAAGCCTGGTGCCAACCAGTTCAAGTTCATCGAGTGGACGCTGTACGGTATGGAGACCGTGACCCCACTGCCGCCTTCTTCCGAGATCCCGGACTGTAGCCCTGCTTACCGCGGCTGGTTCCGCAGCTTCCCGGAAAGCTTTATTCCTAAGACCATGATTCCTGAGGCCATTATGAATCCGCCGGTATCGTGGTATGGCCACATCGGTGCGGGCTTCCCGCGTGAGGATCAGTTTAACGGGCCCTACACGTTCCCGCTCGAGGGCCACGAGCGCCTGCATATGATCTGGTCAGACACGCCGTGCTGGGAGACGTGCTGGAACGGCGGCAACGAGATGCAGGAAGCTTTGCGCCACGACTCCATTGAGTTCATCATCGTACAGCATCCGTGGATGGAGAACGACTGCTTCTTTGCCGATATCATCCTGCCCACCAACACGAAGTTCGAGACCGAGGATATTGGCACGGATTCGGACAACGGCCAGTGGAACCTGGTGTACTTCGAGCGTCAGGCCATTAAGCCGCGCCTCGAGTCCCTGTCCGACATGGAGGCGGTTGGCGAGGTTGCCAAGAAGCTCGAGAGGTACGGCGGCATTTACGAGAACCTCTACGATCGCTACATGGGTGGCAAGACCTGCGAAGAGTATATCCGGGCTGGCTTCGAGAACACCGGTGCAGCGAAGAAGATGTCCTTCGAGGAGTTCAAAAAAGTGCAGTACTACCCGTTCCCCACGAAGGAAGGCTGGGAGGACTTGCCGGTGGGCCTGAGTGGTTTTTATAGCGATCCTGAGACGAACCCCTTGGCCACTCCGTCGGGCAAGCTGGAGTACTACTCGACCACACTTGCCGAGAAGTTCCCCGATGACAAAGAGCGCGGTCCTATTCCGCGTTGGATCGACGAGGGTGCCGGGCATCAGGAACGTCAGTACTTAGACCGCGGGCGCGACTATCCGTTCCTACTGGTTTCCAACCATCCGCGATGGCGAGTGCATGCCAATCTCGACGACGTTACCTGGTTCCGTGAAATGGAAGAGTACGTGAAGGTGACCGGGCCGGACGGTTACAAGTACGAACCGGTATGGGTCCATCCGAGCGATGCGGGCACGTTGGGCCTTAAGACGGGCGACATCGTCAAGGTGTACAACGAGCGCGGTGCGGTGCTGGGCGGCGTGCGGGTGACCGAGCGTATTATGCCGAGCGTGGTGTATCAGGACCACGGGTCACGCGTCGACTCGGTGGTGCTGGGTCGTGGAGGACTCGACCGCGGCGGCGCGAACAACCTTATTGCCCCCTACGCAACCACCTCCAAGAACGCCTTTGGCGAAGTGACGAGCGGTTTTTTGGTCAACGTGGAAAAAGTCGATGTGTTTGCCCTGGCCGAGCAGTACCCCGAGGCGTTCAACCGGGAGTACGACGAAGGTTGCGGTTTGGTTGCGACGGCGCGCGTCGTGGAAGGAGCATAGGCAATGGGAAAGGTATTCTTGTTCGACCACGCGAAATGTAACGGCTGCCGCAATTGTCAGATTGCCTGCAAAGACGAGCATGTTGATAACGAGTGGATGCCCTATGCCGTACCTCAGCCCGATACAGGCCAGTTTTGGACGAGGCTGAGCGAAACGGTTCGCGGGCAGGTTCCCAAGGTGAAGCTTTCGTACGTGGTGCATATGTGCCAGCATTGCGCTGATGCTCCCTGCGAAAAGGCGGCTCCCGAGGCGGTTTACCGGCGCAAAGACGGATTGGTGATCATCGATCCCGAAAAGGCGCAGGGAAAAAAGGAATTGGTCGAGGCGTGCCCGTATGGTGCCGTGTACTGGAACGAGGAGCGCTCGCTTCCGCAGAAGTGCACCGGCTGCGCCCATCTGGTAGATGCCGGGCAGGTTCCGCACTGCGTCGACGTCTGCCCTCACGAGGCCTTGAAGTTCGGCGAAGAGGAGGATTTTGCCGAGGAGATCGCTCGTGCGACGGCGCTGATGCCCGGGCGTGAAGGGGACAAGCCTCGCGTGTACTACCTGAACCTTCCTCAGCGCTTCTTGGCTGGCATCGTGGTTGATCCGGAGGAGGACGAGGTGGTTATCGGTGCGAAGGTGACTGCCGAGAACCTTGACTCGGGCGAGGTCCTGGTCGAGGAGACCGACGAGTTCGGCGACTTCTGGTTCGATCAGGTTCCTGCGGCCGACTGGCGCGTATACGTTGAGGGCGAGGGCTACCTGTCGCGGATGGTGCCGGCTTCGACGAAGGAAGAAGACCGCAACATGGGGCCGATCGAGGTTTATAAGCACTAACAACAGGGGTTTTTGGTGGGCATTGTGTTGCGCGGGAGCCTTCTCTCGGCTTAGCGCAATGCCCGATGAAAGGGGTGAACAATGAGTGCAGAAGCTTTGAAGAAAACGTTTTCCGTTAAGGGCGTCGTAGGTTTGGTGCTTGCGGTTGTTGCCATGGCGGTTTCCTGTATGGTTCCGGGTACTGAGAGCTTGTCTCATGAAGGCGCGATGGGCTTAGGAATCATGGCTGTGGCTGTTATTCTGTGGATCTGCGGAACGTTTCCTGCGGGCATTACAGGCATCCTTGTACTGGTTTTGGCGGGGGTGTTCCAAGTCGTTCCGCTGAAGACGGTGTTCGGCGGCTTCGGCGGAACGACGATCTTCTTCGTGATCGGTGTGTTTAGCTTGACCATCCTGATGATGAAGACCAACCTGGGCCAGCGTTTGACCCGGAAGTTGATTAAATGGGCGGGCCCGAATTCCAAGAAACTCGTTCTTGCTTTCATGATTGGCTGCGCTCTTATTTCTACCGTTATGACCGATACGGGTGCCGTGGTTATCACCATGGGTCTCATTGTCCCCTTCTTGGAAGCCATCGGTCATCGGCCGGGGAACTCGAACTTGGGCAAGTGCCTGCTCATAGGCGTGGCGTTCGCGGCTATCATGGGCGGATTCTGTACACCGGTCGGGCACTCGATGAACGTGCTTGCCATGGGTATGATGCAGGAGATGGCGGGCGTTAGCGTTGGCTTCCTACAATGGATGATGATCGGCGTGCCGTTCGCGGTCGTCATGATTCCTGTCTGTTGGATATTCCTAGTTAAGATATTAAAGCCCGAGCCTATTACGCAGGAGAATATAGACCTTATCCTCGCCGAGACAAACGATCTTGGTAAACTCAGCTCTACGGAGATCAAGTCGCTCGTCTTACTTATTGGCATCCCAGTGCTGTGGGTCTTGGGTAACTGGATTCCCGTGCTTGACACCACGACCGTCGCCGTGATCGGTCTTGCCATTATGTTTCTGCCCGGTGTGAATCTTCTCACTTGGGGCGATATGCAAAAGGGTGTTCCGTGGGATATCATTCTTATGCTTGGTGGCATCTTGTCCTTGGGCGGCATCTTGGGCGCTACGGGTGGTGCGGCCTATGTTGCCAACCTGTTCCTCTCCAGCGGAGTTCTCGATATGAGTCCGCTGGTTGTCCTGCTGCTCATTGCGGCGTTCGCTTACCTACTGCACACGGTGCTGCCGGTAGCTCCCGCTATCCTCACCATTTTTCTGCCGCCACTGTTCGTGTTTGCGCAAGCTTTGGGCATCTCGCCGGCAATTCCGATGATGATCGTAGTTGCAATCGTGTCAGGTAACTTCATCCTTCCGCTTAATCCGACTATTACTGTGGCCTATGCAAAAGATTACTTCACCTTCGGTGATGTGGCGAAGGCAGGCTTCATTCCTGCCATCCTGTTTGTGGCGATTCTCGTCCCTTGGGTGTACTTTATGGCGGGATTGGTGCTGTAGTACCTCCAGTAAGAATGGTCTATGCGAAAGAGTTAATCGCAAGAATTGAAATCTTTAGGGTGAACCACCTCCCATTTCTTGGACTAGAGGAATGGGAGGGTTGACTCTCGGCATCCAGATTCCTGACGCCCTTCCGGCTACCTTGGACAAATATGCGCCGATTCTTTATCCATGGGAAAGATAGGAAAACATCCGCGATTTTGAACAGGTGATTTATAAATCGCATCAGAACGAAGAGTTTCCTTGTGTCAAAAATCTACAGAATCGGGACCATGTTGTCCATGACCTTTATTATCATGGAAAAGCCACCAACCATCAGCACTCCCAAAAGCCACCAACCATCAGCACTCCTGCTAGGAGCGAAATGACATCGCTCTTCAGAATCTTGCGCGAACGTCGTGGTTTCTCACTTTCTAAGGCAAACTTCTCACACTACTTCATTAGCATGCGCAACAACTTTATCTTGTTGCCAAACGGAGGGTTGCGAATAGGAAGCTCCAACCAGGTGCCCTTCTTCAGGGTGGATTTGTAGTGAGTGAAGCAATCGAAGCCTACTTTGCCATGATAGGCACCCATGCCGGAATTGCCGAGGCCGCCGAATCCCATGTGGTTATTGGCCAGGTGTATTACTACGTCGTTTATCGTGGCGCCACCGAAAGGTAATTCGCGAATAACACGTTGCTGTACGGTGCGATCGTCGCTGAATACGTATGCGGCCAAGGGAGTTTCAAATGTACGCACGATGGCGAATGCCTCGTCGAGCGTTCGGTAAGTAAGGATAGGTAGTACAGGACCAAATATTTCTTCCTTCATGACGGGATCATCCAGTGTTACGTTGACAAGGCAGGTGGGTTCGATGCGACGTGTTTCGGCATCGCCATGGCCACCGAACGCCACGCGAGCATGAGGGTTACGCTGTTCAATTAGGCCCATGATACGTTCAAAGTGGCGATTGGTAATAATAAACGGCCACTCATCGCAGCGAAGAATGTCCTCGCCGTAATAAAGATGGAAACAGGCGTCTAGCTGCTTTATCAGGTCGTCGGCTACGCTTTCGTGTACGAGAAAGTAGTCGGGCGCGACGCAGGTTTGGCCAGCATTGATGCCCTTACCCCAGGCAATACGCTGAGCAGCGCGCTTCACGTTGGCGGTTTCATCGACGATGCAGGGGCTTTTGCCACCCAGCTCTAACGTACACGGCGTAAGGTGTTTTGCTGCGGCTTCCATGATGGTGTGACCAACACTCGGACTGCCTGTGAAGAATAGTTTGTCCCACCGTATTTCAAGAAGCCAGTCGTTCATAGTGCCTGAACCAGGAAACGCGCAAACAAATTCTTGCGGGAATAAGCTGGAGATCATCTGTATCAAGAGTTCTCCGGTGGCCCTTGAAGTTCGTGAGGGTTTTAGGGCTACGCAGCAGCCGGCAGCGATGGCATCCACCAGAGGTACGAGCGCTAGTTGTAGTGGATAATTCCAAGGTGACAATACCAGTACGGTACCGATGGGACTCGGGTAAACTTTTGACGTGGAGTGGAAATGCACAAGCGGCGATGGTACTCGGCGCGGCTTCGCCCAGCCGTTTAAGTGCTTGAGGCAGGTGTTTATCTCATCGTAGACGATACCCAGCTCGGTGGCATAACCCTCGAAGGGTGCCTTGCCTAAGTCTTTGTGCAGGGCGTCGAGAATGCGTTCCTCGTTGGCCTTGAGGTAGGCTTTGAGCTGAGTAAGCGCAAGTCTTCGATGTTCGAGGGGTAGCGTTGCGCCGCTTCGGAAATATGCGTGCATCTTGGCTGCGACAACTTCGACATCGGCGATGCTTTCGTAGACAGGAATGGTGGTCATGTGATTCTCCTAGTAGGCTGCTTCGAGGATAGCCTGTGCATCTTCGAGGGTAATTTCGGTAGTGTTGTAGAGAGCGGCCCCGTCGTAGCGCGCCTGTTTAGCCACTGCTGGGAGGTCTTCGCGAGCAACGCCCAGTTCGGATAGCGTGATGGGCACGCCGTATGTGTTGTGGTAGAACGCGTTTAGGGCAAACAATTCGTCGCAGAAAGAAAGATCGCGTTCGGGGCCCTGTGCGTTCGCACTCAAGTTCTGCACGCTTTCTGGCGCAAGATACCTCAGCAGTTCACCATAGGTACCGGAGTGGATGCCGTGGCTTAGGTTGAAGCGTACGCAGTGAGGAAGCAGTAGCATCATGGCTTGGCCGTGCGGAATGTGACAGAGGCCTCCAAGCGAGTGTCCTAATGCATGCACGATACCCACCATGGCGTTGCTAAACGCAGCGCCTGCCATGAGTGAGGCAAGTGCAAGGTTGGTGCGTGCATCGGTATCGTTGCCCGTCGCGCAGGCGCGGGGTAGGTTCTGAGCGATAAGCTCAATGGCCTTACCTGCAAATGCATCGGACACGGGATTTTTTTGAATGGAGGTATACGCTTCGATGGCGTGGGTTAGAGCATCCATGCCCGTGGTAGCCGTTAGCTTTGGCGGCAGAGAACTGGTAAGTGCGGGGTCTAGAATTGCCACGTGTGGTATTAGCTTGTAAGAAGTAAACGAAAGCTTTGCATGTTTGTGCGTGTCGGCCACAACGGCCACCAGGGTAACCTCGCTGCCAGTGCCTGCCGTAGTGGGTACGGCAATAAAGGGGGGTAAGTCATGCTGCAGTATCTCCGACCCCTGCAAGGTTGCAAAGTCGACTCCTTCGCAGGCGAGTGATGCTGCTGCGCCCTTTGTCGTATCGATAACAGAGCCACCCCCGATAGCTACGAAGCCATCGCAGCCGCGATCTGTGTAGAGGCGTGCCACTTCACCTACTACATCAAGGGAGGAATCGGGTGGTATTTGGTCGAACAGGTCGTAAGAAACATTGGCGGCATCGAGTATGTTGGTAAGCTTATTTGCGACGCCCAGCTTCACGAGCCCCGCATCGGTCGTTACAAGTGGGTGCGATATCCTGCGATCGGCCAGTTCCCCGGGTAGTTTGTCCAGTGCGTGGGTGCCACAGACGATTTTGGTGGGGCAGGCAAACTCAAAACCCTTCATGTGCGAACTCCTTTAATGACAAACCTAATGGCAAACTCCTTCGATGGAAGAGCTATTGCGTACGATACGCGGCGCGCCAGCCAAAAAACATCTTCAGTAAGGCCGTAAATAAATAGGTGAGGGATACGCCGGTATTGTTGGGACCGCGCGTGGAGAAAGCCCTCTCGGATAAGGCGTCTTTCAAAGTTTTGCCTCCTGTGAAACAAGTAAAAGCATAGGACAACGAACGAAAAGCAATAACATAATCGACGGTAACTGCATGCGCATTGATACTGGGCAGTCCGCTGCCGGGTTCGACATCGCGCGCAAGAGAAGTGGGTGCGATGCGTTTAAAGGTGCCCTCGTTAGTGCGCTGACAGATGCAAGAGAGATTCGTGCCGTCCACGGTTAACATGAAGGTATATCCCACCTGGAGATAGTTGATTTCGGCCTGTATTTTTGCGGAGACGTGTCGAAACAGGTTGATAAGGTGTGGTAGTAAGCGTAATAGTATGCGCACGTACCCTGCTTGAAAACACGTGCTTACCGTGCGGGGCGGAGGCTTTCGATCTGACATAGGCGCTCCTTGTGGTTTAAGGTATTAGTGACTTATATAATAACATGCGTGGTTGTTTGCTCCACAATGTCGCTATTCTGACATCGTATTCCTTCGATTAGCTTGCGTGGGGCAATATGTTACGTGGGGTATCGCCCTAGAGGTGTAGGCCCCCGTACATCAAATGATGTAATTCTGCAACGCGAGGATGACAATTAAGTTAAAGGATTCCAGCTCAGAATGTGTGCGTGGTAAGGTAGCGGCATTACCAATACAAGTGTTGCGATCAGCGACCATCCCGGACATCAAGGAGTGTGAACCACGATGACTGATATGCACGGCAATACCCCCTCTGGCGGACCTGTTCCGCCTCCGGCGCACGACCCCCATGCTCAGCATGCGGCCCCGACGGGTCAACAGCCGTACTACCAGCAAACCCAGAGTTACCAGCCGCATCATACGGCCAGTCAGGTTACCTACGATAAGAAGTCGCCGAACGGCCGTACGTTTTTATACGGATTCTTGGGCGCGCTTCTTGCCGTCGCTATTGGCTTCGGTGGCTTTGCCATCTGGCAGGGGGCTATGGGTGTTGCGAACTCTGGTTCTTCTCAGGCGCAGTTGGGTTCGTCTGAGTCAAGCACGATCAATGCCGACGAACAAGACCTTACCTTACCTGAGGCTGTGGCTAAAAAGGCTCTGCCTTCAGTAGCCGCTATCGACGTTTATACGAATCAATCGAGCGGTTTTACGGGAAGCGGCAATAGCGGCACCAGCACACTTGCCCAATCTTCCCTTGGTAGTGGTGTTGTGCTTACCAAAGACGGTTATATCGTTACGAATTACCACGTGATTGAAGGGGCAGACGCCCTGAAGGTAACGGTGGCTGGTGAACAGTACGATGCTGATATCGTCGGCAGCGATCCTAGCTCCGACTTGGCCGTTGTTAAAGCTAAAGACGTGAATGGTCTGACGCCAGTTGAGGTGGGCAACTCCGATAGTCTCACCATTGGCGAGTGGGTTATGACCATCGGCAGCCCGTTTGGCTTGGAGCAATCTGTAGCTACCGGCATCGTATCGGCTACCAGCCGCTCTCAAATTATGGATAGCGGTACCGACCAGTACGGCAACAGCTCGGGCCAAACCACTATCTATCCTAATATGATTCAGACCGATGCGGCTATTAACCCTGGCAATTCCGGTGGTGCGTTGGTAGATTCTGACGGTAAGCTCATTGGCATCAATACCCTTATCACTTCGTACTCGGGCAACTACTCTGGCGTTGGATTCGCTATCCCGGTGAATTATGCCATGGGTATCGCTCAGCAGATCATTGACGGTAAGACTCCGACCCATGCTCAACTCGGTGTGTCTCTTTCCACGGTGAGCCCGCAGATTGCACAGCGCTATGGGTTTGCCGTTGACAGCGGCGCCTACATCGCGAGCGTTCAGAGTGGCTCCGGTGCTGCTTCTGCCGGCCTGCAGGAAGGCGATATCGTTACGAAGTTTGACGGTAACAAGGTTGCTTCCGCTGACGATCTTATGCTGGACGTTCGTTCGAAGAACCCTGGCGACAAGGTGACGCTTGAAGTGAATCGCAATGGCGAGACCAAGCAGATTGAAGTGACGTTGGGTTCCGATGAGAGCGCCCAGGCCGCTTCCACGCAAAAGAACAGCGCTCAGGAATCTATGCTTGAACGCCTGTTCGGTGGCGGTTCCTCCTCGAACGGAGGCAGCGCGGCATAAGCTTTTCATGCCCGCCACGGTCAAGTAGTTTCTCTTGCGGCCCTTGGATTTATCCGAGGGCCGTTTTGCGTGATTTCTTCTATCGATTAACGTTTGACTGCAGGTGAGGAAAGGAGACGGCGTCGTTTAGGCTTGCCGCTCGGTTTCTGTCTGCTCATTAAGTGAAATGACCGGAAAAGGCCTCACGAATTGCGCGCCCTTTTACATTTTCAGGTAAGATTGTTGTCAACGTATGCATACCTTAAGGTCATTGAAGGGATTGGTTCATGACGGAAGATAAAGTGAACGCAGAGGCGAGTGCTGAAGAGCAGGCGAAGTGGGCGCGCGTGCGCGAACGAGGTTACGCATATCCGCGTGTGCTGTTGAAGCTGTCGGGAGAAGCGCTAGCTGGTAACCTGGGCTATGGTATTGATCCAAAGGTTGTGGATGCGCTGGCCGATGAAATTGCCGACATTGTACATGATGAGGTCGAAGTGGCCATCGTTGTGGGCGGTGGCAATATATTCCGCGGTTTGGCGGGATCTGCCGAAGGTATGGACCGTGCGCAGGCCGATTACATCGGTATGCTGGCTACGGTTATGAATGCGCTAGCATTGCAGGATGCCTTCGAGCGTCATGGTATCTTCTCGCGCGTGCAAAGTGCCATTACCATGCAGGAAGTATCTGAGCCTTATATCCGTCGTCGCGCTGTGCGCCATCTGGAAAAGGGTCGTGTGGTTATTTTGGCTGCAGGTACAGGTAATCCCTATTTCACTACCGATACCACGGCTGCTTTGCGTGGCTGCGAACTGAATGCAGACTGCCTAATGAAGGCCACCAAGGTGGATGGTGTTTACGATAGTGACCCTGCGAAGAACCCCGATGCTCAGCGCTTCGATCGTATTAGCTATATGGATGTACTTTCAAAGGGCCTGAATGTCATGGATTCTACGGCTACGTCGTTGTGCATGGACAATAAGCTACCTATGATCGTGTTCGACCTATCGGTCGAGGGTAACATTTCGCGTGCTTTGAAGGGCGAAAGCGTTGGAACCACGGTAGAATAGATACGGAGGTGGTTGCGCTTTGGGCGCATCCGCCAGCACCGCAGGGAGTTGGGTGAAAGGAATCGTAATGGTGAATGAAATTCTTGAGCAGGGCGAAGACCGCATGAAGAAGGTTCTTGCGTCGCTGCATGACAGCTTTGCTTCCGTGCGCACAGGCCGTGCGAACGCTCTGTTGCTCGATCGAATAAAGGTTGATTATTATGGTGTACCAACGCCGGTAAATCAGATGGCCGGAGTTAAGACTCCCGATGCGCACATGCTGGTTATCGAGCCGTGGGACAAAGGTGTGTTGGGCGCTATCGAGCAGGCTATCCTGCAAAGCGATTTGGGTGTAACGCCCTCAAACGACGGCTCCGTTATTCGCCTGCCATTCCCTTCGCTTACCGAAGAGCGCCGTCGTGAATTGGTAAAGCAGTGTAAAAGCTATGCCGAAGAAGCGCGCGTTGCCGTACGTAATGCCCGTCGTGATGCTAACGCCGCTATCGAGCGTGCCGTTAAGGAAGAGAGCCTTCCGGAAGATGACGAGCGTCGTGGTCAGGCTGAGGTGCAAAAACTTACTGATCACTACATCGCTGAGATCGATGAAACCTTTAAGAAAAAAGAAGTCGAAGTGATGGAGATCTAGTAGTTTGAACAGGCCTCTCGATTATATATTCCCTAACCCACCTGCAGACGTCGATCCGGCGTTGCTGGATGTTGCCGCCGTGCCGGAACACGTGGCCGTTATTATGGACGGCAATGGACGCTGGGCGAAGGAGCGCGGCAAGAACCGTCTGTTCGGTCATAAGGCCGGAATTGATGCGGTGCGTGAAACTATTCGGTGTGCATCCGATGTGGGCGTGCGTTATCTAACTATCTATTCGTTTTCGTCTGAAAATTGGAAGCGTCCACAAGACGAAGTTATCGGGTTGATGAACCTATTTGCCACGACGATGCTCGCCGAAGTGGACGATCTTCACGAAGAGCGCGTTCGTGTTATGACCATCGGTCGTACCGATGAGCTGCCGAAGAAGACACGTGATGCGTTTGCCAAAGCGTGGGAAAAGACGAAGGATAACGACGGCATGACGCTGATCGTGGCAGTGAACTATGGCGGGCGACAAGAGCTGCTGGATGCTATGAAGTCTTACCTGGACGAAGCCCATGCGGCGTTGTGCGAAGGTCGTGCTCCAGAGGAACTTTCTGAAGAACTTTTCGAACAACACTTATATACAGCAGGAATTCCTGACCCCGATTTGCTTATTCGCACAAGTGGCGAAATGCGGGTGTCGAATTTCTTGTTGTGGCAGATTGCCTATTCCGAGTTCGTATGTACCGAAGTATTGTGGCCCGACTTCAATCGATACGAGTTTTTGCGTGCGCTACTGGAATTTCAGGGACGAGATCGCCGTTTCGGGGCGGTGAAGTAGGTGTCAGACGAGGGGGAAGACCGTAAGCGTACCAAGAAAATCAAGGAATTTGCGCAGGAAAAAACGCCCAAGAAACTGAAAAATCCCACCGATATTCAGGTGCGCTTTCGTACGGGCTTCGTGTATGTGGCTGTTTCTGTAGTGTGCCTGCTTGTCAGTAAGTGGACAACGCTTGCGCTACTGGTAGTTCTTGCCGGCATTTCGGCAGGTGAATTCTATTACATGCTGCGTTCTGATGCAAAGTTACCCAACGAGATGCTGGGTATAATTGCAGCCATGTTATACCCGGTCAGCGTGTTTTTTTGGGGGCTAAACGGGGCGCTTTGCGTTAACTTGGCGCTGCTGCTAGCGCTGATTGTCTGGTACGTGTTTTGGATGCGTGCGCGCGTGCCCGATGTGGGAGTAAGTTTGTTCGGTGCGGCATATACGGGATTGCTGCTTTCAGGTGTTGTGGTGGTGCGCGGAGCATTGCCTGACCCGTGGGGTGGCGTGCTGGTTTTAGGAATTTTTCTCAGCGTATGGGCAAACGATTCGTTTGCCTATCTGGTTGGTAGTAAGTTTGGCAAACATAAGCTGGCGCCAAGAACGAGCCCGAAGAAAAGCTGGGAAGGCTTTATCGCCGGATTAGCGGGATCGGCTGTGTTCTGGTGCCTGATGGCATTTATTCCCGGCGTGGTAATGCCTATCCCTCAAGCAATTTTGTTTGGCTTGATTAGTGGTCTTATGGGCGTGCTTGGCGACCTTGCTGAAAGCCGCATTAAACGCAACTCAGGCTTTAAGGATTCAGGTACTATTATGCCGGGGCATGGCGGATTGCTTGACCGATGCGACTCGCTTTTTTTGGTAGCCGTGACTTCGGCTATTCTGCTGGTCGGGGGAGGGTGTATCCCGTATGTCTTCTAAAAAACGCATCGTGGTATTAGGCTCGACGGGCTCGATTGGTACCCAGACTTTAGAGGTGGTGCGACGCCATGCCGACAAGCTGGAAATTGTGGGTTTGGCGGTAGGTACGCGTGCAGGCGAATTGCTCGCACAGGCGCGGGAGTTTGGCGTGCATAATCTGGCGGTAGGAGATGCGCGCTTATCGGGCGAGACTGTGGCTGACGAATTGCGCGAGCAAGTACGTCGTCCAGGTGGCACTTCGTCGTCTTTGGCCGAGGCAGTTGCTGGCCGCACGAGAAGTGAAGGTTCGTTGGGGTTTGGCGCCAGCGCAGTGGTCGATCTTGTGCGCTTGGATGAGGCCGATGTGGTGGTGAACGCGCTTGTAGGGGCGGCTGGCTTGCGTGCAAGCTATGAGACACTTGCGGCGGGCAAGGTGCTGGCGCTTGCGAACAAAGAATCGCTGGTGGTTGGCGGCGACCTTATTATGCCAATGGCAGCGCAGGTGGATGCGCAGCGCCGTATAAGCGGTACAGCGCCTGTCGTAGGGCCTGCTGGTGCCTTGATGCCTATCGACTCAGAACACGGCGCTATTTATCAGTGCTTGCTTGGTGAGAACCCGCATGAAGTGACGCGGCTTTGGGTGACGGCGTCGGGTGGCCCATTCCGTGGGCGCACGCGAGAGGAGCTGGTCGCTATTACACCAGCTCAAGCGTTGGCGCACCCCACGTGGAATATGGGTGCAAAAATATCTATCGACTCGTCTACGCTTATGAATAAAGGCCTCGAGATTATCGAGGCGCATCATCTGTTTGCCATGCCTTACGATCGAATTAACGTTGTGGTTCAACCGCAAAGTGCCATTCATTCGATGGTGGAGTTTGCCGACGGCAGTGTGAAGGCGCACCTCGGCACAACCGATATGCGTATTCCTATCCAGTTTGCTTTGTCGTATCCCGACCGCTGGGATGCGCCGGTTGCTCCGCTCGACTTTACGAAGCTAGGGTCACTCGAATTTGCTCCTGCCGACACAGATACGTTCCGTTGTCTGGCGTTGGCTCGCATGGCTGGCGAGCAAGGAGGTACGCTGCCTTGCGCAATGAATGCTGCCAACGAAGTAGCCGTGGCTGCATTCCTCGCCGAGGAGGGAACGTATCTAGGCATTGCTGAGTGTGTCGAAGTGGTTATGGACGCACATGAGGTACAGGATGTCGAGAGCCTCGACCAACTGGAAGCGGTTGATGCCTGGGCTCGTGCTCGAGCGAAGAAATGGATTTCGGATCGCTGCTCATAGCTGTCTAGTTATTGGCGGGTGTCAGTTACGGAACTTCTGCGTTTTTTAACGTACGTTAGTTCGTTTTATCTCTGTATTCCTATACCATGGAGCCAGCGTCATAGGGCGCAGGGTGACACGCTTTCTCGCGTTCGGAAGGATACGAGTTTATGGATATACTATTGATGATTTTCTATGCCACGATTGTGCTGGGCATTCTCGTGTTTATTCACGAGGGTGGGCATTATTTGGCAGCGCGTGCATTTGGTGTGCGGGTGACTGAATTTATGCTGGGATTGCCCGGCCCGAGCATCGGCTTCACAAGGGCTGGTACGCGCTTTGGGGTGACGGCTGTTCCGCTGGGCGGTTATGCAAAGGTGTGCGGCATGGAAGCTGGCGAGATGAGTCCACATCTCGAGCAGGTGCTGGCAGCGTTATACCGCCGTGGCACGGCAAATATGGAAGACATAGCTGCCGATTGCAATATTACCGACGACGAGGCCTTTGAAGCGCTCGATGAGCTATCTGAGTGGGGAAGCATCTGCGGTCCCACAAAAAAGGACCAGTTCAATACGTATAGAGCTCCTGCCGTTCAGCCAACGAAAAAGCAAATAGCTCGCGCTGTAGCTGCGGGTAAGCCTTCTTTAATTTCTTATGAGCTTGGTCAGGCGCGACCAGTCGAAGATGCCCATGCGCTATTTGAAAGCGAATATAAGCAGCAGTATCGTGCGTTGCCGTTCTGGAAGCGCTCGGTTATTCTCTTAGCAGGCGTGTTTGTAAACCTTGTGTTTGCGGTGCTTGTGTTTGTGGTGCTGTATTCCCTTATTGGTGTGGATGTAACGACGCAGGCAGGTGAGGTTCGCCACGTGGTTTTGAACCCACTGCAGTCTGTGGAGTTAGGCTTTGTATTTATTGGGATGGTAGTACAGGCTATTGCCGGGCTATTCAACCCTGCAACGGCGGCTGATACCATGGCGAATTCAGCGTCTGTTATTGGCATTGCTGCCATGTCGAAGATTGCTGTGGATGCAGGATTATTCTCGGCTCTCTCATTTGTTGCAAGCATCTCGGTTTCATTGGGTTTGATGAACTTGCTGCCTATTCCGCCGCTTGATGGTGGTCGTTTTGTCGTTGAGATATTTCAGAAGATATCGCGTAAGGTTGTGTCGACAAAGGCACTCAATTATATGTCGGCTGCAGGTATGATTTTATTTCTGGGATTTTTTCTTATCATGGCAAATCAGGATATTCAGGGAATATTGACGGGTTCAGCACCGTGGATGTCGAAGGGGTAGACCCGACATAGCTAAACGAGTCATAAAGCGCGAAAATATAAGGTAGGGTGGTAGTCTCGAGCAGGTGATCCACACGTGCAAGATGGTGCGCCCTTCCGCGTAAACCCTGTGCAATTGGTCCGATTTTGCCCTATTCAGGGGTAGAATAATCTGCAATGCTCTTTTTGCACTTCTGGGCATCCTCTTCTGAGGGTTCGAGAAGTGTTGACGTGCGTTCTATTTGAGGGTGCATAACGAGTGAAACCAAGAACGGAGGTCCCATGGTGGCGCATATAAAACCTAATCAGGCGACTTGCCGCGTGATGGTGGGCGATGTGCCCATGGGCGGTGGCGCTCCGGTGGTGGTTCAATCAATGTTGAATGCTCCAGCCGATGATGTTGCTGCAAATCTTGCTCAGATCGAATCGTTGGCAGCCGCCGGATGCGAAATCGTGCGGATGGCTCTACCGCGACGCGATTGCCTTGATGCGTTTGAGGCGGTATGCGACGCTTCGCCGTTGCCCGTGGTAGCGGATATTCACTTCGATGCAATGAGCGCTATTGAAGCAGCTCGGCGAGGTGCTTCAAAGTTGCGCATCAATCCTGGCAACATTGGAGGGCTGGCAAAGACTGATGCGGTACTTGATGCTGCCGGCGAGGCAGGCATTCCTATCCGCATTGGGGTGAACGCAGGATCGCTCGATGAGACGCTGGCTCGGCGCGACGATTTAACACTGGCTCAGAAATTAGCTCACTCAGCGGCCGATTATGTACGGCATTGCGAAAGTCGAGGCTTTCACGATTTGGTAGTTAGTGCAAAAGCACACGACGTTATGACTACGGTAGCTACGTACCGTCAACTTGCGGTCGAGCTTCCGCAGGTGCCACTTCACATCGGTGTTACCGAGGCTGGCACGACGTTTCAGGGTGTTATTAAGTCGGCTTGTGGTTTGGGTATTTTGCTGGAAGAAGGCATTGGCGATACGCTGCGTATCTCGCTTACCGACGATCCGGTGCAGGAGATTCGTGCTTGTTGGACGTTGTTGGGGGCGCTCGACTTGCGACGTCGTGGCCCAGAGCTTATTAGCTGCCCAACGTGTGGCCGCTGCCAGGTGAACCTTATCGGGCTGGCACGCGAGGTGGAAGAGCGCATTTCTCAATTGGATAAGCCGCTCAAGGTTGCGGTAATGGGATGCGTGGTTAATGGCCCGGGCGAGGCTGCCGATGCCGATATTGGGGTTGCCTGTGGAGCAGGTTCGGGTGTGGTGTTTTCTAAGGGAGATGTCGTCCGCAAGGTGGAAGAAGCTGCCATTGTGGACGCTTTGATGGAGGAGATTGGAAAGCTATGACAAACGCGAATGTTATGCGCATGAGTGAGTTGTACGTACCTACGCTCAAAGAGGACCCTGCGGATGCAGAAATTGCCAGCCATAAGCTGTTGTTGCGTGCGGGCTTAATTCGCAAGACAGCCTCGGGTGTGTATACGTATCTTCCTTTGGGCAAGCGCGTGCTTGCTAAGGTGGAAAATATCGTACGCGAAGAAATGGATGCCATTGGCTCGCAGGAAATCATGATGCCGGCTCTGCAACCCGCAGAGCTTTGGCACGAGAGTGGTCGCTGGAGTGATTACGGCCCCGAGCTTATGCGTCTGAACGATCGCCATGGACACGAATTTTGCCTTGGGCCCACTCATGAAGAACTGTTAACGGCTCTCGTTCGCAACGAGCTACGATCGTATAAAGAGTTGCCTTTGACGATGTATCAGATTCAGGTGAAGTTCCGCGATGAGATTCGTCCCCGTTTTGGCTTGCTGCGCAGTCGCGAGTTCATCATGAAGGACGCTTACAGCTTCCATGCTAATCAAGAATCACTTCAGAATACGTATGACGAGATGAGCGAAGCGTATGCGCGTATCTGCAAACGGATGGATATGGATTTCCGACCGGTTGAAGCCGATCCTGGTCAGATCGGCGGCAGCGTAACCTGTGAATTTATGGCGCTCGCGGAAGCGGGAGAGGCTGAATTGGTGCACTGTACGTGCGGTTATGCAGCAAATACCGAAGCGGGCGAATGTCTAGCGCAGCCGACAATACATGAGGTTTCAGCGCTCGAGAAGGTTGCTACTCCTGAGGTGCATACCATTGCAGAATTGGCTGCGTTCCTCGGCATTCCTGAGTCTTCGACGGTAAAGGCACTGTCGGGCAAGAATGATGAGGGCGTGCTTCTCGTTTTGTTTGTTCCTGGCGATCACGAACTGAATGAGTTGAAGGCGGAGCGTATAGCAGGTGGATTTACCCTGCTTACCGATGAAGATATGCAGGCGTTTGGCTTGCATAAAGGCTCAATGGGACCGATTGGCTTGCCAAAAAATACACGTATTATTGCAGACTCAAGCTTGAAGACGATATCGCAGTGGGTTGTCGGCGCAAATGAAGATGGCTACCACTATGTGGGTGCGCGTCCTGGCGTCGATTTCGAAGTGAACGAATGGGCTGATCTGAGTGTTGTGCAGCCGGGTGATCGCTGTCCTACGTGCGGCCTGCCGCTTGAGGGCGCTCGTGGCATCGAGGTGTCTCAAGTTTTCCAGCTAGGTGATAAATACTCACGTTCAATGGGTGCAACGTTTATGGCAGAAGATGGTTCTGAGCAGCCGTTTCTTATGGGCTGTTACGGGGTGGGCGTTTCGCGTTCAATGGCTGCTATTGTTGAGCAACATAACGATGAAAACGGAATTTGCTGGCCTGCTTCGGTTGCCCCGGCGCACGTATGCGTTATCCCGCTTACTACGGGAGACGAACTGGTGCAGCCAGCGGCAGAGAAATTGGCCAGCGAGTTTGCGAAATTGGGTCTCGAAGTGGTCATCGACGATCGTAAAGAACGCGCTGGCGTGAAGTTTGCGGACGCTGATCTAATTGGCTGGCCAATACAGGTGGTTGTTGGAAAGCGCGGGCTTGAAAACCAGAAAGTTGAAATTAAATCTCGGCGTACGGGAGAGCGTCATGAGGTGTCGCTTGCGGCGCTCGCTGATGTTGTGGCATTTGCGCAGCGCAATACGAAGGTATGGGGGTCGGAAATCGACTTATTTGCCGAGTTGTTTAGTCGATGAAAAGAGAAGGAAGTCAGGTGAAAACAACTACGGTCCCTCAATTTGCTGACTCAGATTTGTTGTTTGCATCTGAATTGCCGCAGTTGAGTGTTGAGGTGCGGGGCGTGCTGTTCGATTTGGATGGCACGCTGCTTGATACTGAACATCTGTTGCTCACATCGTTTCGCTATACGATGAAAACTGTGCTGAATGAGGTTATCCCTGACGAGCGTCTCATGGCTAAAGTGGGGCAGCCGCTTAATACCCAAATGTGGGATTTTACGGACGATGCGGTCGTGCACGAAGAGCTGTGTCGTACTTACCGCGAGTTTAATGCGCAGGTACACGACGATCTTATTCGAATTTTCCCGGGTACTGTTGAGGTTTTAGCTGAATTGCGACACCAAGGCTACCCTCTTGGTATTGTTACGTCGAAGCGCCACGAGCCTGCTTTACACGGTCTTGCTTCTTTTGGATTACAGAATAGTTTCGATTTTCTCATTGGATCGGATGATTGGCCTGTTCATAAGCCCGATCCGGGCCCTGTTTTGCATGGGTGTGATTTGTTGGGATTGAGTTCCTCGGAATGTGTTTATGTGGGTGATAGCCCCTTTGATATGCTGGCGGGCAATGGTGCTGGGTGCAAGACCATTGCCGCACTTTGGGGAATGTTCTCCGAAAGTACGTTGCGTGCGGAATGCCCGGATTATGTCTGTGCGACCATTGAAGAGTTACCGGGGCTGCTCAAACTCGCATAAGGCATAAGCGTAGGTTGGTTTGTTGGTTGAGCGGGACGGGTTTGATATTGAGTTAGATGCCCGTTCCGTATTCTGTTTCTACCCAATTTTTTGTTATATCGAGGAATGCTCGAGTTGCGGCGCTAGCCGTTTCGAGAGAGCGAACGCAGACGGCTATCTCACGGTCGGTGGGTACTTCGGGTGGCATGCTAACCAACGGGAAAGGTGTATCTCTGAGTATCAAGCCGGGAAGTACGCTGTAACCGAGTCCTGCGCTTACCAAAGACATGACAGCATAGTCGCTTGCAATAGTGAAGCGTACTCGTGGTTCTACCTCGTTACGGCGAAACAGTTCATCCATCTCTGAATAGACGCCGCTCTCCAGTCTCACATAAGGCTCGTTTGCCAGTGCTTCGGCCGGAAAGCATGGCGCTTGTGCCAGTGGGTGGTCGCAGGCTATGGCCACAAGCAGGGGGTCGCGCAGAAGAGGGATCATATGAAGATCCTGCTTGATGGGGAAAACCGCAAAGCCACAGTCGGCATCACCTCTCCACACCATTTCTTCTAGTTCATCTTGATCGTCGATACAGGTTAGATCAAGGTTTATGGCGGGGTGTAACTCCTCGAAACGCTTGGCTATACCGGGCAGCCACTGAATGGCGGTACTAGTAAAGGTTGCTACGTGTACTGAACCCCCTTCTAGGTGTTTGCGCTCGACTAAACGTGCTTCGAGGCGGCGTTCTGCGTTGCAGACGTCTTGAACCTGCTCCATGATAGCTGCGCCATCAGAGGTGGGATGAGCTCCTCCGTATTCGCGTACCAGTAACGGCATGCCAAATTCTCGCTCTAGTGCGTTTACCAAGTAGCTAATGCCGGCTTGGGTGTAGCCCAGCTCGCGCGCTGCTTGCTTGAAGCTACCGGTCTCGATTACTTTCAGAAACGCTTCGTATTTCTGGTTGCCCATGGTGTCCTCTTTTTCAACGTGCTGGTTTGTAAGTTAGCTGGATAGGTAAATACGATATCTGTCAGTATAAACAAGAATTACTTTAATTTGCTTAAAGTAATTCTCATTTTACTTTCTTTCTGTCAAGCACTAGTATGATTCTCATTCAAATCAAAGATTCCGCCGCCTCGCAAGGACGGGGCTAGGGGTCGTTTGCTGCTTAGTAAGAGGAGGGCCCCTGTGGCTCGGTTGATGAATATACGAAGCATATGTATTGCCAGCGTGGTGCTACAAACGATTATATTCGGATCGGGTAGTGCCATTACGAAGCTTGCTTACGAAAGCATCTCGCCTATGTGGTGTTTGGCTATCCGTTTTGGCCTTGCCGCTGCGGTGTTCGCCGTATTGTTCGGGGCGCGTATGGTGCGCGGGTTGAAGGGTGCGCGTCTTGGTGACTGGCTGCCGGCTGCAATTTGTATGGCGGTGTCCTACATTTCATGCAATATTGCGCTTGATCTAACCACGGCTACGAATGTGGGATTTCTTATGGCATTGCCGGTGGTGTTTACTCCGGTGATAGCGGTATTTGTTCTTCGTCAGCGTTATAAGCTGGTGCATCTGCCGTTTCAGGTAGCAGTGGTTGTGGGACTGTATCTGCTGTGCTCCAGTGGTGGTTCATTCTCGTTCGGGCTAGGTGAAGTGTGCGCGTTAATTACGGCAATATCACTTGCAGGTGCTCTGGTGTTTGGTGAGCGTGGCCTTGCGCGTATGGATGTGGTGACCATCTCGGGAACGCAGATTGGTGTCACGTTTGTTGCCTGCTTAGTGGGTGCTCTTGTATTTGAGAAGCCGCTTGATGTGGTTGCCGTGCAGCCTATTGCATGGGGAACTATCGTGTTTCTGGCACTTGCGAGCACCTGCCTGACATTTGCTTTGCAGAACATGGCCCTGACAAAATTACCCTCTTCTACGGTGTCTATGTTGTTGACGGGAGAGCCCATTTTCACGGCGCTGTTTTCGTGGGGTATTCTTGGCGAGACGTTGTCGGCAGTGGGCCTTGTGGGTGCGACCCTTATCATTGTATGCGTCGTCGGCGAAACATGGATAGATGGGCGCACCGTTGAAGTTCCCGAATGTGCGTCGGAAAAGGAAGGGCCCATTTTCGAGCCAGCGCATGTGCCAGTACTTTCCGATGCAACAACAACCACTTCGGTCTCCCTGCCTCACCTCGGCGTTCCTCAGCCTCAACCGGCACTCGATCAGTCCTCATAAACTTCGTTAATCAGCTGTTTTTCATAAAGCAAAACCTATGGTTTGCTTCCTTATTGCCTTTTTCTGACAACTGGTCTCATCCATTGCCCTTTTTACTGAATTGGTGCATCATGAATATACGGGTTCCGTCGCGCCCTTGCGCGAAGCGGACCGAATCGCGCGGATTAGGAGGCTTTCATGGCTACCATAGGCGACGGATTCAAGGATATCTTTTTGGCGGGTATCGGTGCTATGGCAATTGGTGCCGAAAAATCGAAAGAACTGGTTGATCAGTTCATCGCTAAAGGCGAAATAACGGTTGATCAGGGAAAACAAATTAACACCGAGCTAAAACACAAAGCAGAGGAAGCAGCTTCGAGTGCACGCTATGACTTGCTGGAAGCGAGCATGGCCGCCATGACGCCGGAAGAGCGCGCAGCGTTCGCCGCAAAAGCAGCGGAAATAGCGGCAAAGCCGTGCTCGTCTGCACAGGTGGGCGATGCTTCTCCGGTGGAGACATCGGCCTCTCAGGGCGTTTCGGAATCTGGTGCTTCTCCCGATGTTCCGACCGACGGTGATGCACCAGGGGTGCCGCAAGCCCCTGGTGCGTAAGTAACCTGGCAGCGCGACGACGAGGCGGCCGCCGTGACCTTATCGGAAAATAACTTACTGAAATATTTCTTCAACTCTGGTGCTGAGGTTGATCCTGAAGGACGGTTCAACCTCAGTCGTCAAACGCGCACTCGTCGCCTAAGGGAGATATTTTCGATTTTGCGCCGCCATCATTTTCTGAGTGGTTTTTCGCCTGAATCGTTTCGCTTAATGCTGGAAGATCTGGGACCGAGCTTCGTAAAAATAGGACAGACGCTATCTACGCGATCCGAAATATTGCCCAAGGCATATTGCGATGAGTTGGCGAAATTGCAGATGGAGTGTGATCCTCTGCCGTTTGAGCAAATTCTTGCCACTCTCGATGCCGTCTACGGCGATCGGAAAGACGACATTTTCGACGCTATCGATCCTACCCCGCTTGGTAGTGCCTCGCTCGCACAAGTACATAAGGCGCGTTTGGTTTCGGGTGATATCGTGGCGGTAAAGATTCAGCGGCCTGGTGTGAAGGCAACCATGGCACTGGATATAGATATTATGCGTATGGTGGCGCGTCATGCCTCGCGCTTTATGAAAGACACGCAGATGTTAGATCTGCATGATGTGGTTGAAGAACTGTGGATTACGTTTTTGGAAGAGACCGATTTTGCGCGTGAGGCTGAAAATCTTCAGGAATTTGCCCTACTGAACGCAGAGGTGGCTTTCATTGACTGTCCGAAGGTGTATCCGGAGTTTTGCGAAGAGTATGTGCTGGTTATGGAGTACATCGACGGTATCCCACTGCTTGATACCGCTCGGCTGACAGCTGCTGGCTACGACTTCGCGGAGATTGGCGAGAAGATTCTTGACAATTATGCGTCGCAGATTCTTGACCATGGATTTTTCCACGCCGACCCCCATCCTGGCAACCTGCTTATTCGCAAGGGGAAGATTGTTTACATTGACCTAGGCATTATGGGACGTTTATCGCCGCGCGACCGTGCCGGGTTCGGTAACATTATTCAAGCGGTTGGCCTTATGAGCGCTACCGAATTGAAGGATGCGTTATTATCTTTCGCTATCGTGAAAGATAATAACGCCATCGACCATACGCGGTTCTTAGCCGATCTCGACATGCTATTGGGCGACTATGGGGCATGTGATGTGGCTGACATCGATATAGGGCAGTTTCTTACCGATATCCTTCTGCTTACGCGTTCGTGCAAGGTTACACTTCCGGCATCCATTACGAGTGTGTCGCGCGGCATTGTAACGCTTGAGGGAGCTATTGCCTCGTTCGTACCGAATCAAAACGTTGTTGCCATTATTAACGCTCATATCAATCGTGCAAAAGACCCGATGGATGAACTGAAGGCCACGATGGAAGACTTGGCACGCGCCTTGCGCTCGTCGACACACGGCGTGGCTGAAGCCGCACAGCATTCGGGCGAGGCCTTGAAAATGCTTACGCGAGGCCAGCTAAAAATGAATATGGAAATGCTGGGCTCTGAAGCACCGCTGCTGCATTTATCTATGATTATCAATCGTCTGACGATTGGTATTATTATCGCCGGTTTGTTTATGGGGTCGAGCATGCTGTCTCTTTCCGGTATGGAGCCTCGTCTGTTGGGAGTTCCAGTACTTGCCTTCTTTGGCTATTTAGGTGCTGCCGTATTGTCGGCATGGGTGGTTGTGGACATCTATCGACGCAAGTAAAATACCTGATCAAACATCCCGCAACCAATAATTGCGGAAAATTCCAACTGGAATAGGTCGCACTTTGTTTCTCGCAACCGTAGTCTTTTGGGTAAGCTAAGATGTATGAAACGAGAAAGGGACCTCATGAACGTTGAGATCGCGCAGCGTCTAGCAGCGCGCCGTAAGCAGGCAGGATTATCACAAGAAGCGCTAGCTGAACAGCTGGGTGTGTCGCGCCAAGCGGTATCAAAATGGGAACGCTCCGAGTCTTCGCCCGACACCGACAACCTTATTGCTTTGGCACAGCTTTACGGGCTTTCGCTCGACGAGCTTTTATATGTGGAAGATGAGTTGCGTGATGATGTTGCATTTGAGGCAGCAGACCGTGCCGTAGGTTGTCAGACTGCTCAAGGGGATTCTTCCGCGAATTCCGCGAAGGAGAACTCTGCTTCAACGGAAGATTCTGTGGCTTCGTGCGGCGAGGGCGGCGAAGCGAGCGATGTCAATCGAGGTGGTGTCAGCAACAGAGCCTCTAAAGTACGTATCGGTTTAGGTGGTATTCATGTTCTCGATGGCGACGACTACGTTCATGTATCTTGGCGTGATGGCGTCCATGTGAAGGATAGTAAAAAGGGCGACGAGGTGCATGTTGGCTGGAGCGGCATCCATGTGAAGGAAAGCGGTACTACGAGAAGTGAGTACGCTGCGGCTGAGGTTCAGTCTGATGCTGAAGGCCGTCGAGATGGATCGCATGGTGCTGAGCGTACGTACTGCGAAGAAGAAAGCAAGCAGGATGGCGCACGTCGGAAACCTGAGGGCGAGTGGTTCGGCGCGACCAACGAAGGCTTTGGCGGGCGCGACGACGAAGGTAACGAGGTAGTGGTTGATGGCGCGGGGGTAACCGTTAATGGAGAGCATTTCGATGACTGGCATGATGCGCGTGAGCGTTATGGGTATGGGCACTTGCGCAACGATTGCTGGTACGAGCCCTGCGGCTACACGGTCAACGGTGAGCGCTTTAACTCGCTGGACGACGCGCGCGCAAAATATGGCCCGGAGGTAGGTCGAACTATTCCGGTACGTAAACATTATCTGCGCGAGTTCGAGAAATCGTGGGTGAAGTTCCCCTATCCGCTGGTGATTATTGTGGTGTATCTGCTGCTGGGCATTCTGAATGGCGCGTGGGGCGTTGGTCTGTTTCTATTTCTGACCATCCCCGTGTACTACATGGTGGGGCATGCGGTTGGACGTCGGCGCATTGCACCTCTTATTTCGGGTGTGTATCCCATTGCCGTGGTTGCGTGGTTTTGCTACATGGCGTTCATGCTGAACCAGCCGCATCCTGCTTGGGTTGCATTTTTGACTATTCCTTTGGTGGAATGGTTGGTTCATAGTTTGTCGCGCTGGTGGCGCGGACGCAAGCGCGCAAAGGTTGCTGCAAACGTGGCTCCGATTGATGTGGATGCACAGTAGGGAAGAAGCCGCTATTGATGCGGATATGCAGTAAGAAGATACCGCTTGAGGGTTTTCTGCCTGCTGCAAAGAAGGCCGCGAAATAATCTCGCGGCCTTCTTGCTGGTGGGTTTTGTGGTTTAGTAATTAGTCGCGATCGGCGGCCTTCTGCTTATCTTCTTTGGAGAAGCGACTGTAATCGTAGCCGTTGCGCCTATGGTCGCCTTTTTTAGCGGCGTTGTTTTTTGTTCGGTTACCGTGGCTGTCGCGGAACGCACTTGTGCTCTTACCGGCGCGTTCATCAGCGAATTTGCCTTTGCGTGCACCGTCTGAAGTATACGAGCGCTCACCCTTTTTGGCATAGGGAGCACTACTGTTTTTCGGTTTGAATTCGCTACCCTTGCGCGCATCGCGGGTTTCTCCTGCGCGTGTATCACGATGCTTCTTGGCGAAATCACTTCTTTGGCCGTTTTTGCCTTCGGTTTTGGTCCCCTTGTATTCACTCTTGTAGCCGCTGCCGGTGGTAGAACGTCCTGCAGGCTTACTGGAACCCTTGCTGTTTGGACGACTTGCGCCGCTGCGTCCTGGACGGTTGTGGTTGCCATAGGGCTTGCCTGCGCTCTTACCCTTACCAGTGCGTCCCGGTTTCGTGAGCAAGCTGGGGTCTAGCTCGTAGCTCTCAAGTTCCATCAGAGGAATATCCTTACCGATGAGCTTTTCGATGCTGCGTAGTGTGTTGCGCGTTTCTCGGCTAACAAATGAGATGGCATAACCTTCCTCGCCAGCACGTCCCGTACGACCGATGCGGTGTACGTAGTCTTCTGGCATATCGGGCAAGTCGAGGTTGATCACATGGTCCACCTCAGGTACGTCAATACCGCGTGCTAGCACATCGGTAGCTACCAGCACATCTGTCTTGCCGCGACGGAAGTTCTCCAAGGCGCGGCGACGCTGGCCTTGCGACTTGTCTGAATGAATAGACTCGGCGCGGTAGCCGTTGTCACACAGCATATCGGCGCAGTCTTCGGCGCGATGCTTGGTGCGCGCAAATACAATTACGCGTTCCGAACCTTTCTCAGTTAGCACGGCTTCCAAGAGCTCTTGCTTGTTCTTGTGGGCGATAGGCATGATGAACTGGGCGACCGTTTTAGCGGTCTCGCCGTTACGAGACACCTCTACGATGGCCGGGTCTCGCAGCAGTGTGCCCAGGTTTTTCTGGATGGACTGGTCGATGGTGGCTGAGAACAGCAGGGTCTGGCGTTCCTCGGAGGTTTCGCTCACGATAGCGGTCACGTCGGGCAGGAAGCCCATATCCAGCATGCGGTCGGCTTCGTCTAGTACCAGCACCTCGATACTGCTTAGGTCTACAACGCCGCGCGCCATGAGGTCCTTCAGGCGTCCTGGCGTAGCGATAAGCACGTCGGTGCCGCCGCGTAGTTCCTTAATTTGCGGCCCGTAGGGTGTGCCGCCGAATACTGTGGTGGTGAAATGTCTCGTCTGGCGCGTGATCTGCATGCAGGTTTTTGCAATCTGCTGGGCAAGCTCGCGGGTGGGGCTTACCACCAGCATGCGCGGCGCGCGGGCGCGGCCCTTCATGCGTGGCAGGGTAGACAATACGGGCAGCAAAAATGCTGCGGTTTTACCCGTACCGGTGCTGGCGGCTGCAATGAGGTCGCGGCCTTCCATGACCAAGGGGATGGCCTGTTCCTGTACGGGGGTGGCTTCGGTGTATCCCATGCGCTCGACAGCTGCGAGCGCAGCCTCGGACAAGCCGAGGTCGGCAAATTTCGTCATATTTTTATGTCCCATTCTCTTACGCGGCGCACGGCGTGATTGCCTCGCGTCCGGTCGCACCCGCTCCTGCGGCGTGCTGGCGCTTGACTCGAGCCGCTTTCCGCAATCTGTTGGCATTCTGCGCGAAGAGAAGGGAGAAAGAATTTCGTGTAAAGCGACTAAACAGTATGGGGGATTTGGGATAGTTCTTTCGGCAGGATGATGAAAAACAGCGGTATTGTGAACGAAAATCCATGGCTCAAAAGCTGAGAGGCCGGGAAGTTGGGAGTCTCGGGAGGTCGGGAAGAAGCGTTCTCTATATTACAATGACTACAGAATAAACTTATAGTTGTATTGAACTATATAAATATGATAATATGAAAATGCAACAGCAGGGGATGCACAAGAAAGTCGAGTGCTTGTCGCATTTCATGCAAAGGTGAATAGGCAAGAGGGGTAAGGAGGAGCAATGAATAAAACTTACGATATTTCAAGGCGTACCTTTATTTCGGGGGTTGCCGCCCTTGGTACGCTTACGGCTGCTGCGGGTCTTTCCGCCAGCCCACTGGTGGCTCACGCGGCGCAGGGGGAAAGCGCGGCGATGGGTTCGGCGGTCAAAAAGCACGTGTGGTGCCAAATGTGCGGCTTGTCGGAAACATACTGCGGCACGTTGTGTACGGTCAAAGACGGAAAATTCGTACATGTTGAAGGTAATCCGCTAGCAGGTAACAACTCTGGTCACGGTGGTCGTACACTGTGTGCTAAAGGTAATTCAGCCCCCCAGCTTGTCTATGATCCCTCGCGTATCCTGTATCCTATGAAGCTTGTTGGAGAAAAGGGCAGCGGTAAATTTGAACGCATTACGTGGGATGAAGCGCTGGATACCATTGCTTCAAATCTGAAGAAATACAAAGAGCAGTATGGTCCCGAAACGTTTTTTATCCTTTCCGGGCAATCGGCCGAATGCGTCGACACGTTGGGTATGCGTCTACTTAATCTATACGGAAGCCCCAACTGGTGTCATAACGGTATTTGCTGGGATCAGCGCGAAACGACCAAAGCGTGCACTATTGGCAAGGCTTCCACATTCCCCGGGCAAATTGATAAAACGAAACTTTTGGTCACGTGGGGTACCAATAAAGAAAATACTGGAGTCAACCAAACACGTGGTAAAAATTACGACCGCATTCGTCAATCAGAACGTGGCATGGTCACCATCGATATCCGTCCCATGTATGAGCCGATGACGGTTCATTCTGACGTATGGGTTCCTGTTCGCCCCGGTACTGACGGCGCTTTGGCTCTGGCCATTCTCCACGTCATCATCAAAGAAGATTTGTACGATCACGACTTTACCACCAACTGGTGTAACGGCTTCGATAAACTTGTCGAACACGTTAAGCAGTTCACGCCCGAATGGGCTAGCGACATAACAGGTGTCTCGACTGAGCAAATTGTTGAAGTTGCTCGTATGATGGGCACTATGAAGCCCATGGCTCTCATGGACGGCAATGGATTTGGCGATCAAACGAACGACGGCACCTGGACAGCGGTATCCATTTTCCTCATTCAGGCCATCACTGGCAATCTAGATGTACCGGGTGGTAATGGAGCTGGCCTCAAGGGCCCCGATCCTATGTTTAAGTTAAGCGACATGGACTGGTTCTTTCCTACCCTTCATGAATTCGATAGGCTCGAAGCGAGTGAAGAGGATAAGAAAAACGACTGGCAACCGGGCACCAGCAAACTTTTGGCCCCTGAGTTCCCCCGTTGGGCTTACGGCAAGTTCACCTACTCTCTGGCGTCATGTAACCCGCGCGTACTCGAGGCGCTCGAATCGGAGAAGCCTTACAAACCGCGTGTCATCTTCTCGCATGCCACGAATTCTCTTTCGTGTTTGCGTCAGCCAAAGCGCATTCGTGAACTGCTTAAACTCTGCGATTTTCACTTCACCATGGACACGCATTGGAATCCTACCTGCGACTATTGTGACATCGTTTTGCCTGCTTGCACGCAGTACGAAGCCAGCGATCAGGTACATATGAACGACACCCTCACGCATACTTTTATCTCGGTTAACCACAAGCTCGTTGAGCCTATGGGCGAATCGATGTCGGACTATAAGTTTTACGCCGAGTTATCGAAGCGTATGGGTTACGAAAAAGACTGGTGGAACGGTGACAACGACGGTATGCTTGAGTATCTGCTTGAAGGATCGGGTTTCACGCTTGAGCAGCTTCGCCAAGCCGATGAAGGCATTGCGGTGGAGCGTCCTGTCGAGCAGCAGGTTGTCGTGGAGCCGGAATATCGTCGCTATGAAGAGCTGTTTTCGACGCTACCTAACAACAAGGTGCAGTGTTATCACGAGTTGTTCGGCGGCAAGACAGACAACACTGATAGCGGGGTGCTTGGTTATCTTCCTGTCTATGTGGGGGCACCTGAAAATCTGGCCAAAAAAGATTTGGCTAGTGAATATCCGCTTGTGTTCTCTGATGTGCATGGACACCGTCTCGCCCAACACAGCCATCGCAACAACTTACCTTGGTGTCGTGAGATTATGCCGAACCCTTGGTGCAAGATTAATCCTGCAACGGCAGCTCAATATGGTATCGCTGACGGAGACTGGATGAAAATTGAGTCGCCTCACGGTTGGTGCCTGCTGACGGCTGAGTATTTCGAGGGTATTGCGCCCGATGTTCTTATGGCTCGCCGCGGTTGGTGGCAGGACTGTCAAGAACTTGGCTTGTCCGGATACGCCAATGATGACGGTGGCTCTGAATGCAACGTTTTGTACGATAGTAATCCCGACAACTGGGATAAATTCTCAACAGCATCAGCGAAACAAACGCTCGTCAAGATTAGCAAGTGGGAGGGGTAATCCATGTCGAATCAATTGATGATTTATGCGGATTCCGATCGCTGTATCAAATGTTGGGCCTGCCAGGTAGCGTGTAAGCAGTGGCATGAAACGAGGGCGGCAACGTCGTCACGCAGAAATGTTATCGAGTATACATCGGGAACGTTCCCCCATGTGGAGCGCACGTTTTTGTCGATGGGATGCATGCACTGCGAAAAGCCTGGATGCGTGTCGGTGTGCCCCGCGGGAGCCATTACGAAGCGCGGCGAAGACGGCATTGTTGTGGTTGATCGCGATAAATGTATTGGGTGTCATTATTGCTATTTCGCGTGCCCCTTCGGTGTGCCGAGCTACGACGAAGAGGGCATGGATAAGTGTGATATGTGTCTGAGCCTGGGAGTTAATGAAGAGGGAATTCCTGCTCCACACTGTGTTGCCACGTGCCCAACTCAGGCACTCTACTTTGGTACGCAGGAAGAGATAGACGAGGTTATCGCCCAGAAAGAAGCGGTAAAGGCTCTCGCGCACCTGTCTTAAGGTTGGTTGACATTATTTGAGAATCCGCCTTGTGCCGTAACGATCGCGTGCAAGGCGGGAGGATGGATAGAGAGAGGGGGTGCTTCCATGACAATACAGTCAATGTGGGGCTTAGAGCCGGCGATTTATCTGTTTTTGGGTGGTCTTGCGGGTGGAACATTCTTTGTTTCAGCCATCGTGCGCCTCGTAACAAAGGATCGGTTTCCTTGTTTGGCTCTGATAAGCCCTTGGGTGAGCACGATTGCGCTTGCGGTTGGTTTGCTCTGCCTGGTAGTGGAGGTTGAGAAGCCTCTTCAGGCTTTGATGATGTGGAAGAGCTTCGTGAATTTTGGGTCGTGGATGACTATTGGAGCGTGGCTCCTGTTTGCGGCTATTGCGGTGTTTGGCGTATGCGCGATATTTTCTACACCGCGTTTGGCTACAGCAATCGAAAGTCTTTTCAAGCCGTTGAAATCGGCGCGGAAAGGCATTGTTCGGGTTACGTTGATTCTGGGCGCTGTTCTTGGCTTACTGGTTGCTGCTTATACTGGCGTGCTGTTGATGGCGGCAGGTGCTATTCCCTTGTGGAATACGCCGCTTATTCCGACGCTGTTTACTGTGTCGGCCCTCGACGCAGGCACTTCGGTAACCATCGTGTGCTTGCTGATTGAGAAAGGTGGACAAACGGCACGATCGAAGAAGGTGCTGACTGACGCGGTGTTGATTTTAGTGGCGGCTGAAGCTGTGGTGTTGTTGGTGTTGCTGATGACGCTTTCAGGCGGTAGCCCGAGTCAATCTGTTTCAGCATTGACGCTGACGGAGGGTTCGTTGAGTTTGCCGTTTTGGGGCTTGGTTGTAGGTATTGGTTTGGCGGTGCCCTTTGTTTTAGGCGCAGTTGAGCTGACGAACCTCCTAAAGAACAAAGAGCTTGCTCGGATACTGCACTTCATAGCGGTGGCTTGTGCGCTGATCGGAGGTTTTGCCTTGCGTTACGTTATCCTCGCTGGGGGTATTCATGGAGCGATGGTGAGTCCAGACACGCAGCAAGCCATTATGGGTGTATACAATCTTATTCTGTAGTTGCTGTAGGGAGGGGTATCGTGTCTTCAGTAGACTTGGCTGAAATGAAAGAACTCGCACAGAGTCGGGCGCTCGGCTATGCGTTTTTCGCCGACCTATTTTTCCAGGAAGCCAACGAAATGTTTGTGGAGCGTTTGCGTGAAAACGCGCTTGCGGGGGATGGCGATGCGATGCTTTTTGTTGAGTCACTTGGCGGTTTGAGCATACAAGAGGCGGTGTCTCAGTTGCGATGCGAGTATGCGGCACTGTTTTTGGCAATGAGTGCCACACCAGTATTCACTTCGGAGTCGGCTTATTTGAGTAACAATAATTGTCTTATGCAAGAGCAGCGTGATGAAGTGGTTCAAGCGTACCGCGCCGAAGGCTTTGAGGTATCGAAAGATTTCGGGCAGCCTGAGGATCACATCGCGGTTGAGCTCAGTTTTATGTCCCGCTTGTGTGCTTTGGCCGCCACTTCGGCAGAGGCCGGCGACAATGAGGCATTTCTGGAATATATAGCCACACAGAAGGAGTTCTACCAGGCTCATATTGCCCGATGGATTCCCGATTTTTGTCAGCTTGTCCAAGACAATCCCAAGGCATCCTTTTTTCGCCCAATAGCAGGTAATCTAGATCGTTTTCTTGCGTTCGAGACATCATTTTTTGACGAGTTTTTGCCTGCGGCTTAAAACGAGCATCAACAGTGAGAGCAAAATGCCGATAGCCTTATGGGTGTCGGCATTTTGGTTGGTAATACGTAGTGAAAATGCGAAGGTGGAGTGAAACGAGGACATATTGTCATATAATAAATAAACAATATGACAAGGAGTAATAAAAGTGAATGAAGCATCGAGCAAGATATCGATAGACGAAGAAAGTGGCGTACCTATATGGTTGCAGCTGCGCAACCGCCTGGTGTACTTGATAGAGTCTGGTGCTTTTCAAGAGGGCGACAAGCTGCCGACGGTGCGTGAAATGGCTGTCGATTTAGGTGTTAACTACAACACGGTAGGTAAAGTTTATCAGGATATCGAGCGTGATGGCTATATTGTCTCGAAGAGGGGAAAAGGCACGTTTGTTGCCCGTACGCGTATGCGGGTGGGGGGGACCGACAATCCTCAGGAGGTGCTTGCTGGTGAATTCGTGCGGCAATGCAAAGAACTTGGTGTTCCTGAGTGCGATATCGTTGGGCTTGTCCAGCGCTCTATCGACGCGTCTAACGGTAAAGGTGCAATGAAGGCATGGGTCGTCATGGGCGGCGAAAGAGGAAGAGATGAAGCGCAAAACGCATAAGTCGGACGAGGCCGAACGGCTTCGCGAGATCGAAGAGTCCCGCCATCGTTCCTTTACGACGGAAATTGAGAATAATGATGCGTCTCGGTCAGGTATTTATCTGTTTACGATAGGCATGTTCGTGGTTGGGTTTGCGGTTGTCCTGTTGTTGACTTCTTCTTGGCTGTCCATATGGACTATCATTGTTTCTCTTTTCGCTGGTTGGTTATTGACGCAATGTATTCGTATAGCTCCCCAATGGGAGCGCATAGCTATTTTGCGTCTTGGTCGTTTTTCCCGTATAGCGGGTCCGGGCCCTTTTTTTGTTATCCCTTTTGTCGAGTATGTTGCCATGCATGTCGATCATCGTATTATGGCAGATTCGTTTTCTGCCGAAGAAGCATTGACCGCCGACTTAGTTCCGGTTGATGTGGATGCTATCTTATTTTGGATGGTGTGGGATGCCGAGAAAGCTTGTCTAGAGGTGGAGAACTATCCGAAAGCGGTGCTGTGGTCTGCCCAAACTGCTATGAGGGATGCCATTGGTCAAGTTAATTTAGCTGACCTATCCATGAGGCGCAAGCAGATTGATCACGAACTAGAACAGGCGCTTGTCGCCAAATGTGAGCAATGGGGAATAACGGTGCTTTCGGTTGAGATTCGTGATATCTCTATTCCACGTGAGCTGCAAAATGCTCTATCGCGTGAAGCTCAGGCTCAAAAAGAGCGCGACGCTCGCATTATTTTGGCGGAAGTGGAGAAGGATATTTCGGAGATGTTTGTCGAGGCTGCCGATGTATACGACCGAAACCCTCGTGCGATGGAACTGCGCGCGATGAATTTGGCCTACGAAGGCGCAAAGGATGCGCAAAGCGTCTTGCTTGCTCCAAGTGCATTGGCTGACGGCTTCAATGTTGGCAAGCAGTCGGGTCGGGATTAAACGCCTTTTGTGTCAAGCCTGAGTGTTTATGAAATGGGTATGCCCTTGCCAAGGGTGTTTCAGTGCCGCCTATTAGAACATCGGTGGCTACTGGTGCATCTGTCTTAACTTGTTAGGTGTTCGGCCCTGTGCAACGGCGCAGCGTAATCGGTGTTATAATACCTATGAATTGCTTCATTGCGACAATAATGCGATCGAACGTTGGGTACGCAGGTGGGGTTCGTGGGTTCTTGGCCGGGCTCTTTCGGATGCTGGGGCGAGGGATGAGGGGGGTGCGATGTTGCATGTTCAATCTACTCACCATATGCTATCTCTTCTTGGGTGGAGCGGGTGCTGGCGCCCTTGCGACGCTGGGTATTCTTGAGTGCGTGCGTGCTGTGCGGCATGCATCGAGCCTGCCCGACGAGTTCTTTGCCCGGGCATGGTCGCTGTGTTTCGTAGCGCTCGGTGCGGGTATGCTGTGTCTTCTCGTGGATGTGGGCCGGCCCGATAGGCTGATTAACCTACTCGTTTCGCCAACGCCCTCAGCTATTGCGGTGGGGGCGTACGTGCTGGTTGGATCGCTCGTTTGCTCAGGTGCGTTTGCTGTGCTGGCACTGCTTGACGCGGAACGCCCGCCTCATAAGATACTGGTGGGGTTTTCGGGCCTATGTGTGATGCTTGGCGTGGCGACTATGGCGTACACGGGAATCTTGCTTCAAAGTATGGCATCGGTTCTGTTTTGGCAGACGCCGTTGCTGCCCTTTGTTTTTGTGTTGTCGTCTGCGTCGTGCGGCATCGCGCTGGTGTTTCTGGTGACTCCGTTTGTGGAGACCCGACACACGTTCATGCGTCCACTGGTTTGGCTGGCGCGGGTGGATGGTGGGTTGATCATCGCGGAAGCTGTGTGCCTTGCGATCTATCTTGTCTGGGGTATTAGTTCGGAGGGTACGACGCTTGCCGCACAAGCGCTCATTGAGGGGCCGTTGAGTTGGCAGTTCTGGGGTGGTCTTGTTTTGTGTGGCCTTGCGGTGCCGTTCGTCTTGGAGCGTTACCTCACCCATGGCAATCATCGGGTGCAGCTACTGTGGATAGCCGTCTTTCTGCTGGTAGGTGGATTTGCGCTGCGCTTCTGTACCGTGGGTGCGGCGACGTTCGATGAGACGCAGATGGTGGCAACGCTCTACGGGCTGTCGTTGGGTTAAGCCAGGTTGGATGAGTTTTGCTAACGCGTGCGTCGGTAAGGTGAATTGAAGGATGCGGTGGAGGTCGAGGGACCCGATCGGAGAAAGGCTCGGAATATGGGACGACGCAAAGCCAATCGCGCACTGAAAGACGCGCCCTACGATTTCCGCGACAAGGAAGCCGAGATGCGGGCGGCAACCTCCTACGTGCCGCGCAAATCGTCCCGTAACGGTGCGGTCATCTTCAGCATTGCGGTGTTTCTGCTTACCTGCGCAATCGTGTTGGCAGCGTTCTCTCTTGCGACAGGTTCCCTCGGCATTGAGGCCGTTGTTGTTATGCTTGTCGTGGCGGCGCTGGTGTTGTCGTCGACACATATAGCACTCAGCTGGGAGAAGGTGGTCGTACTGCGTCTTGGAAAACTCAACCGCGTAGTGGGGCCGGGCCTCTACTTTACCATTCCTATTTTGGAGCATGGCACCATCCGCGTTGACCAGCGCACTATCGCCACACCGTTCTTTGCCGAGAAAACGCTCACCGCCGATCTGGTGCCGGTAAACATTGACGCCGTGTTGTTCTGGGTGGTGTGGGATGCGGAGAAGGCATGCACCGAGGTGGAAGACTACTATGCTGCCGTGTCGTTCCTGGCGCAGACTGCCTTGCGCGAGGCGGTCGGTCGTTCTACGGTGGCTGAGGTGGCGTTGCGTCGCGACCAGCTAGACATTGAGATAAAGGAAGATATCGAGAAGGAGGCTGCCAGCTGGGGTGTGGATATTATCTCGGTGAAGGTGCGTGACATTGTGCTTCCCGATGAGCTGCAAAGTGTCATGTCGCTGGAAGCCCAGGCAGATCGCGAAAAGAACGCCCGTATGGCAGTGGTGAGCGCCGAGACGGACATCGCCGAGATGCTGCAAGAGGCGGCAGGAGTGTACGGAGACCCGGAGGCGGCGCTGCGCCTGCGCACGCTGCTTTTGCAGTACGATACGGTGAAGCAGTCGAAGAGTGCCGTAGTAACGCTGCCAAGCTCGCTTTCGGGGGGCGATAGAGGCTCGGGCGGTTCCGGTAATTCGGTGATAGACAAAGTGCTTGATGGATTGAAGGGTTAGCAAGATGAGGAACGAGAAAAAGGTTATCTCCATGGACGAGCACACCGACAACGACTGGGATAAGCTGCTCGACGGGTCTTCCCTGGGCGGCATCGAGTCGCTCGAGATCGACTACGACAACGGCCTGCCCGTGTGGATGCAGGTGAAGAACCGGCTTTCGTATCTTATCGCATCTGGCGAATATTCTGCTGGAGACCGGCTGCCCACGGTGCGTGCGTTGGCGGTTGACCTGGACATTAGCTACAACACGGTGAACCGCGCTTACATGGATTTGGAGCGTGAGGGCTACATCTCTACGCGCAAGGGCAGAGGGACGTTCGTGGCCGAAATCGACGCCAAGATGATTCCCGCTATCGACGAAACGGTGACCGCATTGGCCGACGAAATGATCCGTGCTGGTGCGAACGCAGGCATGAGTGACGACGCGATTTTGTCGATGGTGCGCAGCAGAATCGAGCACAAGCGCTTTAGGGCTGGGGTGTAAATGACACTTGAGCGGCGCTAATCACTTGCCGCCATTTGAGCTAGCAAGCACCTTCTCTCTTGAATTGTTCCGTTTGGGAAAATTTGGTGCACGTATTCCGATAGAGTGCCGAATGGGAACAGGCGTCCCTTAATGAGGCTATTGGTCACGGGAAATAGAAGGGGTGTTCTGCCTCGTTGGCATAGTGGAAACTGTTCCGCGGAAAGAGGAGCAGTTTTCTTACGCTGCCGATTTTGTTGAAGAGCACCCAGATTCCGATTTGTCGATTGCCCTTCCTGTGCGTCTAGAGCCTTATCCTGCGCGGCAAACGCGAGCCTTTTCCAGTAACCTATTGCCTGAAGGCGAGGCTCTCGCTGCAGTGTCAAGAGCATTAGAAATGCGTAGTACGTCGTACCTGCAAATGATGCGCCTGCTTTGGTGATCGAGCGCTTTGACCGTGAAATTGAAGATACGTCATGTGGCGAAGGTGTGTATCTTGCGGTGCGAAGGAAACACCAGGAAGATTTTTGCCAGGCACTGGGTAAGTTGCCGAACCAAAAATATGAGACTTCCGGACAAAGCTACGCAAAACAGGTGCGGGATATTCTTTTTCGTCGTTCAAGTGATCCAGTTGGCGATTCATCGGCGCTGGTGAAAGCGTTGATATTCAATGTAGTGATCGGGAATTGCGATGCCCACCTGAAGAACTATTCCTTGCTCAAGACCAACGATTGGGCGCATTGCTCGCTTGCGCCGTTCTACGATTTGGTTTCTACGGTGGTGTATGAGGGTCTCGATCGTCGCATGGCAATGAGAATTGGATCGGCGAACAAAGTGGATGATGTTGTCTATAGCGATTTTCTTCTCTTGGCGCAAGAACTCGGCCACGATAAAGCTCTGGTGCAAGCAGCTTTTGAGGAAATTGCGCAGGGGGTTTGCGAGTATTTGAAAGATATTGTTGGTGAGACTGAAGAGGTGTTTTCCGTGAGTTCGAACAAGCTCCAGCGTCTTATGCGGTTTGCGAACAAGCAGGTTGATAGGCTTATGCTTGGGTGAGTATGCCTCTCTGAGCGTGGGACGTTAAATCTCCTTGGCTTATGCGCTCGTCTAGCAGAGACGACGTAGCGGATGTTGGAAAATGCTTCCGGCAGCCGCTAGATAGTGTGTACGAGATTTGGGAGGAATTGAGGCGGGGCCTCGAAGTCGCTTTTGAGGCAGCAGCCCAAATTGTAAATGATTTAGGCTTCAAAGAAGCTCCGATGCTCGGTGAGCGAATTTGCCGTGATACACAACCTCGCCTGCGTGTGATGTCCTAAGAATGGAGCTTCGTTTACCTAGTGAAATATGCATCGGCGTTGTTTAGGGCGGGGGCGTAAAGTCTGATATAGAACGCTATCCTCAAAGTAATCTAATCAAATAGTTTGATTGTCGCAAGTCATTGTGATAATGTGACAGTTGCAAGGATTTGGCCAATTCTTTTCAGGTACGTAATGGGGGATATCCTGTAGGATGGCGTTTGTGGATGGCGATCGGCGGTTTAGCGTGGTCATCCCGCAAGAACGAAGGGGATATCCTGACGAATCTTTGAGGAGGAGAAATGTCAGGTACGAACGGCTCGCAAGGCGGGCTCACGCGTAGAAATTTTCTCAAGACGACAGGGGTGGTTGGCGCTGCTGCAACGGTTATGGGTGCGTCGGCATTGACGAATCTAGCAGAGGCTGCGACCTTTGACCAGGGTCAGCGGGTAGGATCGAACGAGCATCTTTACTGTGCTGTCTGTCGAGGGAATTGCTCGGGAACCTGCAAGCTAAATGTTCACGTAGTTGATGACAGGATTGTAAAAACATCGAAGCGCGCCTTCAATTCGTTTCCCCACGGTGAGATAGATCGCATTTGCCTTCGCGGCCTCAGTCATCCCTACAACGTATACGGACCAAACAGGATTCAATATCCTATGAGGCGCGTCGGAGAACGTGGCTCTGGTGAGTGGGAGCGAATGAGTTGGGATGAAGCGGTGTCAGAAATTGCTCGCCGTTGGCAAGAAATCAGAGAGCAATATGGAGATCAAGCTATTGCCTATACGCGTGGATCGGGGAATATGGGGACGATTAATGGCGTTGCCTCGCCCATGTTTAACGTTTTTTTCAACAAAATCAACTCTACGCAAATAAAAATTGCACGAGACCAAGCTAACACGCGGGGGATAAATCGAGTTGTTGGCAATCTTGGGGACTGGGTTCTCAACGATCCCTCAGATTTCAAGAACGCTAAAACCCTGTTTGTGTGGGGCGCAAATATCACCGATGCTCAAATGCACGACTGGCATTTCATTGCGGATGCTCAGGAGTCGGGAACCAAGCTTGTTGTTATCGATCCGGTGCTTACTCAATTGGCGGCAAAAGCAGATAAATGGGTGCCTATTCAGCCGGCAACGGATGCTTCTTTGGCTCTTTCGATGATGTACGTTATGGTAACTGAGAATTTGGTTAACGAGTCTTTTTTGAAGCAGCACACCTGTGCTCCGTTTTTGGTGCGCAGCGACAACGGAAAGTTTTTACGGTTGAGCGACCTAGGGGTTTCGCCCCAGGTCATAGAAGTAAATCGCGAGCAGATATCCTCAGCGTCGAGTGCAAATAAGGGTGCGGCAGTTGGACAGAGCAGCACGCTAAAACAAACTATCGACCATCCTGCGGCACTTGATGCCCATGGTAACGTTGTTGGGGTAGAAGATGCAGAGGATCCTCAGTTGACAGGTACTTATTCCTTTGAGGGTATTAGTTGTCGAACGGCCTATGATTTGCTCGTCGAGGATATTATGGATTACGCGCCAGAAGAGGCATCGAAGATTTGTGACGTACCTGCTGAATTGATTGTCGAGCTTGCGCACATTGCGGTTGACGGTCCTTGTATTCATCGTTTGGGCTGGGGTTCGAACTCTTATACAAATGGCGTTCATGCGGGACACGCAAACATTACCATGGCAGCCTTGACAGGACAGATCGGATACTCTGGGGCAGGAACGGGTGTTGGGGACTTTAAGGCTTGCTGGGGTATTAATCCCCTGGTGAAGGGAATGACGGCGGCGAAATACCCCATGATATCAGCATTATTTTTACCTGAAATAATGCGAACCGGAAAATACAAAGGTGAAAACTATCCCATTAAATCACTCTACGTTTATTCGGGAAATCCGATTTGCAATCAGGTTAACACCAACGAGTATTTGTCCGATATTGTAGGAAATCTTGACTTTTTTGTTGTTGCAGATTACGCCTTTTCCGACACGGTGAAATATGCAGATATTGTTCTCCCTGCGGCGCACTGGTTTGAACAAGAAGACGTTTTGGCGATCTCTGCGACGCAATGTTTCATTCATAGCGAAAAGGCTATTGATCCTTTGTTCGAGTCGAAGTCCGACCTCGATATCCTCCGTCTTTTTGCGGAGAAAATGGGTTATCCCGATTTGCTTGCCTTATCCAACGATGAATATATGTCTCAGGTCATAGATACTCCAGCACTAGAAAAACTGGGTATCAGCTGGGAAAATGTAAAGAAGAATGAGGATATGTATTGGTATCCGAACAAGCCTTGGATTCCTTGGGAGGGTGCCAAGTTCAAGACGAATTCTGGACGGATGGAGTTTTATGTTGAAAACCCAACGGTTCAATTTGATATGGGTCAAGAATTTGATGTTGAGCGCGAGAGGCTTCCTCGCTACTTCCCTCCGACGGAGGCGCATAAGGGTAGTTCCCAGTGGGATAAATACAAGCTTATTCTGCTGAGCGAGCGCCCTCGATTCCGTGTTCACTCAATGTGGTATGACAACCAGTATTTGAGAGAGCTCGACCCGGAGCCTACCATCAAGATGAATCCTGCTGACGCGCAAGCGCGAGGAATAGAGGATGGGAATTATGTTGAAACATATAATGACCGCGGACACTGTGTTGCGAAAGCGGTGCTTAATGACGCGATCCGTCCGGGGTGCATGGTGTATCCAAAAAGCTGGCAACAAGATCAGTTTAAGGCTGGCTGTTGGTCTGAGTTGCTGACATCCGAATATGATCCGGTCGGTGTCAATGAAAGTTATTTCGACAACTTAGTTGAAGTGCGTACTTGGAATGGGAGGTAGGATCCATGTCAAATCAAAGACTAGGTTTACTGGTGGATACCAAGCGCTGCATTGCATGCAACTCCTGCGCAATGGCATGCAAAATCGAAAATAATCTTCCTAATAGTATTTGGTGGAATAGGGTTTTAACCGTTGGCGGTGCCCACATGGATGCTCCGAAGGGAACATATCCAAAGGTAGAGATGTATAACATCACCCTTTCTTGTCAGCATTGCGAGAATCCAGCCTGTGTCAAGGTGTGTCCTGTGGGTGCTACGTATAAGGATCCGGAGACGGGGGTCGTGCGTCAAGACTACGATAAGTGCATTGGATGTCGTATGTGTATGTCGGCCTGCCCTTATACGGGCGTGAGGTCCTTCAACTGGGAAGAGCCAAAGCATCATCTGGACTTTCCTGTAGGGGATCAAGACGTTCCAGTGCACCAAAAGCATACGGTAGAGAAGTGCACGTTGTGCTGGCATCGCCTTGCCAAGGGGTTGGCACCGGCCTGTGTGGAAGCGTGCTCCGCGCGGGCAAGAATTTTTGGGGATATGAATGATCCAGAATCAGTTGTTTCTCAGCGTTTGAGTAGCCGTAGCAGCGAGCAGCTCCTCCCCGATCGCGACACAAATCCGTCCGTCTACTACCTCGTCTAGGGCAGAAAGGAAATAATCATGTCTGAAAACACTCAGGCGACACAGTCGCCTCAGGCTCCTGCTGCCAAATTTGGCGGAAAAGGCTTAAATGTCGGCATCGTTGTAGCTGCCGTAGTAACTATCGCGGGAATCGCCCTCTGGGTTATGCAGCTTACCGGTGGCCTCGTGCAGACCGGCATGCGTAACATGGACTCGTGGGGCCTCTACATCACCTGCTTCATGTTCCTTGTGGGTCTGTCGGCTGGCGGTCTCATTATCAGCTCGGTGCCGCGTGCCTTTGGTATGAAGGGCTTCGGCGGTATCTCAAAAGTGGCAGTGTGGTCGTCTATCTGCTGTACCGTGCTCGCCATTGGCTTCGTGGTCGTCGACCTTGGCCAGCCCCTTCGTCTGTGGGAACTGTTCGTTTACTCGAACTTAGGTTCGCCGCTCATGTGGGATATCGTCGTATTGGGCACCTATCTGATCTTGTCGATCGTGTACTTGTGGGCAACGCTTCGTGCGGAAGCAGGCAAAGTGTCAGATGTGGCACTGCGCGCGATCAGTGTGATTGCCCTTGTGTGTGCGGTGCTTGTGCACTCCGTGACCGCGTGGATCTTTGGCCTTCAACAGGCACATGAGTTCTGGCACACGGCTCTTCTGGCCCCTTGGTTTGTGTCGTCGGCGCTCGTATGCGGCGTAGCCCTTGTTCTCGTGGTGGTTATCGCGCTGCGCAAGGTGGGTTACATGGAGCTGGATCAGTCCCATATCGTGAAACTTACCAAGATGTTGGGCGCGTTCATCTTGGTTGACTTGTACTTCTTCGGCTGCGATCTGCTTACCTCTGCCTTTCCCGGTGGCAGTGGGGCGGAAGTGGTGGCCATGTTGACGACGGGTTCTCTCGCTCCCTTCTTCTGGGTGGAAATCATCGGGTGCGCTGTGGCCGCAGTCATCTGCTTTGCTCCTAAGCTGCGCACGAACCCGCTGATCGTGATCGCCAGTCTGTTGGCTATCGTTGGCATTTTCTGTAAGCGCGTGCAGCTGCTGGTGGGTGGTTTCCAAATTCCGAACCTCGACTATGCTGGTCCCATGACGCCCTATACGGTGACAAACTGGTCAGATGGTATGGCAGGTGCTTTCCAAGGCATGGTCTACTGGCCGACATCCCTTGAGTTTGGTCTGGTAATTGGCATGTTCGGTCTCGGCGCACTCATGATGCTGGTGGGCCTGAAGTACCTGCCGCTGAAGCCGACGAACAAGTCGCACTAGCTTTCCTCGTTTGGAGCGTGTCGGGTAGCTTCCTCCCGGCCTCGGCTTGCTCCTTTGTAGGGTGTCCGTATTCGTTTGACGGAGTGCGGACACTCTCTGCCTGGCAAAAGGATGTTCTTATGCTGAGAAAGATGTTGCTGACAATCGTTGTGTTTCTGATCGTGGGTGCCTGCGTGTTTGCGGCAGGGTCGGTCGCCGACTCCTCGGTAGCTTTGCCCCAGACTATCGCGTCTAACTCGTCCTGTCCAGCCGTCGGGTGCGCTTCCGGCGAATGCCACGGGTTCGACGACGTACCCGAGCCTGACGGCGTGCACGAGATGATCTGCCCGAAGGCGACGTGTGCATCCTTGGAATGCCATGCTTGGGACACGCTAACCACCCGCTACTACCAGGCAAGCGACGCCAGCCTAAACCTCTGGGTACTCGCGCCTGTGGCGCTGGTTGTGGGCCTCGTGCTGCTGGTGCGGAAGCTTTAGGAGGGTTTGTCGTGGATGCCAAAAAGAATCTTGTAATTGATGTTGTTGCTCTGATCGTCTATGCCATTGTGGCAAACCCCTCAATCACGGGAATCGGCCTTCACGAGTGGCTCGGTTTGGGTGTGCTGGTCGTGTTCCTCGTACACACAGCTGTTCATGTCGATTGGGTTGCGGATACGATGCGCACGGCGATGCGCAGTCCTTCTTGGGCGCGCACCGGGAACCTTGTGGTGGATGTGGTTGTAGTTATTGCGCTCATGGTGTGCATCGTGTCGGGGCTGCTAGTGTCGGGGGCGGTATTGCCTACATTCGGGTATTATGCGGACGGATATTATTTCTGGGGTCCGTTACATGCGTTTTCGGCGAAAGCACTGCTAGCTTTGTTGTTGGTTCATGTGGTTGCGCATGGAAAGTGGATTCTGCATTTTTTCAAGAGAGGTAGAGGTAATGGGGATGACGGAAGAACTGAAGATTGATGCGCAGATTTGGCCCGCTCGTACGGCGGCGTGGGAGTTGTTGGCTCTGTCGTTTCGCTATCCCGATGCTGTGCTGGTAGATGCGGTTGTTTCGGGGGAGTGGGTTGAGGCGGCTCGTGAGATTGCTGCTGTGTTAGGCGTCTCCCTCCCTGAAGGCTTCGGCAGCGATCTTGCCGGTGTCGATGGGCACCCTCGCACGACTTCTGGCGAAGAGACCGAAGCTGCCGGTTCGTCCGACACCCCCGATGTCTCTGCCGTCCTCCATGCGCTGCGCGCTGAGGCCACTCGCTTGTTCGTAGGTGCGCCTGAGCCGGTGGTCAGCCCTTATGAGGGAGTTCACCGTGCTGCAGCCGATGGCGTGCAGGCACTCTTGTTCGTGAATCCTCATTCGATGCAGGTAGAGCGCTTTATGAAGTCCTGCGGGTTGGGCCGTCCTGAGGGCACTAACGAGCCACTTGATCATGTGTCTACCGAATGCGAACTACTCATGCATCTTGCTATACAGGCTGCGGGCGCGCCTGCTCCCGAGAACGCTCCGCAGTCCGAGGAACTTCCTGGTGGTTCTCCGAGTGTGGCCTACGGTCTGTTCTTGGAAGAGCATGCTCGCATTTGGATTCCTGATTTTGCCGAACAAGTGCGCGTTGAATCGCGCGAACCCTTTTTCTGTGCTGCAGCAGAATTGTTGGATGCTCTGGTTGCTGCATAGACTGCTATAAAGTTACATCGAACGTCTCGCAACCAAAAAAGCCGAAGGTTGAACCGCCTCCCATTTCTTGGACGAGAAAAAGGGGAGGCGGTTCATTGTGCCGCGGATATGACGTAGTCATAAAATGAAGGAGCGCCTGCCCAGTATTCCTGATAATTGAGAAGGGTATGCCCAATTGCTGCTTCTTATGCGTTTGAAAGTTGGAAGGCGCTTGGGAGTTGATCGATCCGTTCAAGGTAGAAGGCTGCTCGTGCTGCCTCCATGTAAGGGTTTAACCAGAGAAAGCCTATTCCGAAGGTTAGGGCCGACAAAAAAGCCCAGCCAATGAAGGTTAAGTCCAGCCAGAAGAGTTGACCTTTGTTTCCGCACATAAGTTCTTTTGACTGATCGATAGCTTCCATTACGCCGATGTTCGGGTTTTGCGCCATGATATAGGGTGCCATAGCATAGCGATAGGCTGCAATGATGCCTGGAATAATGAGCAGCAGCGCCCATGCAAAAATAAGAAGCCCCATAGCAAGATTTAGTAGAAGGCACTTGCCTAGATTTGAGAATTTGGAAAACAAGATGGTAAATTCTGCCGGAGCATCTTTTTTAATCAAATTCATGTTGAACTGGCAAAGCCCCTGGCGTACTGCTCCACTAATTACTAGAACAATAATGCTGCAGGTGGCGGCGATAGCACCTAAGGAGGTGAACGAGCCTTGGTAAGCAGGAAGAAGTTCGAGGGGAATATGCGTTGAGTATTGGTAAAACCCACCAGGACCGCTCATGGTGTATAAGGCATCCCCTGTTTGAGCAGTGAAAGATGGCGATGCAGCAGCATTACCGCCGCCCAAGAGTACAGCAACTAGAGTAACAAGCAGCGCTATACCCCACTTTCCTTGTAGAGCTTTTCGAGCGATCGCGCGATTATGGCTTGCGTACATGGCAGACTCCTTTACCCAAAAGCTTAGAGTTTATTGTACTATACCGCCCACACACAGCGCTGTGTACTTGCACCTTGCTTTCTGTCATACTTGCATAGGGCAAGCCGCACACGCGGCCTTGTATGATCTGCGTGCATTATCTTGCGTGTCCATTGAGGCGGCATCCACATGATGAAGGGGGGAGCGTGTTCGGTACGCTGGCTATATGCTACTTGTTTTTCGGCGGCGTAGGAGCCGGGACGCTGTTTGTGACATCCTTGGTTGATCTGGTGTGGGTGCGTGAGCCGTTTGGTTGTCAGGTGGATGGCCCCTCTTCTCAGGCTGTTGAACCGGTGCGTAGACTTTTGTCTGTCGCGGTTTTGGTGGGATTGTGCGGTGTCGTTTTTGGCATCTTATGTTTAGTCTTTGATCTTGGGCGTCTTGATCGACTGGAAACATTGTTTTTAAATCCGTCGGTCACGTTTTTGACGTTGGGGTCGTTTGCACTTGCGGCACTTGCACTTATAGGTGCTTTCTTGGCAATCGTCCGGTTTTGTTCATTGCCGCATGTGTCACGTGAAGTAGTTATAGCAGCCGAGATTATTGCGGCGCTGCTTGCGGCACTTGTCATGGTGTATGCGGGCATGATGCTGCAAAGCTTCAGTTCGGTTGCCCTCTGGGATACGCCGCTTGTTCCTCTTTTGTTTGTCTTGTCGTCGCTATCGGCGGGGTGTGCCATTTTGTTTGTGGTCGCGTTTGCTGTTGAGGCCGATACCGATGTGCGAGCTTTGCATGTACTGGACAATTTGGTGCGCTATGATGCGGTGGTTATTGCGTTGGAGGCAGTTGGCGCACTGGCGTTCGTTGTGCTTGCATTTGGCGATGAGCGTGCGTCGGCGGTTGAAGCTGTTCACCTGCTTGTGTCGGAGGATGGTTGGTTGGCCACACTTTGGTGGGCAGGATTCGTTGCTTGTGGTATTGCGGTGCCGTTATTGTTGGAAGCGGCATTATTGTTTTTCCGTAATAAAAAGCATCATAATACGATAGCGGTATGTGCGCTTGTAGGCGTATTTGTGCTGGTGGGAGCTTTGGGTTTGCGTTTCTCTTTAGCGGAGGCAGGAATGCATCGCACACTGGAGTTAGAAGCAGTTCTGACAACGGACACTACGAGCGTAATTTTGCCTAATGCACTGGAAAGTGGAATGAATTCTGAGGTGACAGCATGCATTCTGGACTACGAGTGGAGTAGGTAGGAACCCTGTGGCCTTGTTCGAGATCAACGAAAAAAGTAGCATTCCCATCTGGTTGCAGTTGAAGAATCGCTTCATTTACCTTATTACCTCAGGGCATTACCAGCCGGGAGACCAGCTGCCCACGGTGCGTGGGCTAGCTGCCGAGGTTGAGGTGAACTACAACACGGTAAGCAAGGTGTATATGAGCCTCGAGCAGGATGGCTACATTGAGTCGAAGCGTCGCCAAGGTGCTTTCGTCTGCGATGTAAGCGGCAAGCCGGGCGTTAGTATGGCCACTACGGCCGAGGTCGTTACGCGTGAGTACTTAAAACGCTGCTATGAACTGGGCCTAACCCTTGAAGACATAGAAACTCAGTTTAACCAAATTGTCGCCGCAGAGCGTGCGCGCTAGTGCCGGATCAGGAGGCTTTAAGATGAACCGAGGAAACCGAGAAGCAAAGCGGGCTGCTGCTGTTGCCGCACAAGCCAATTTTGACACCCAGCCGACGTTTACGGCAGCGCGACAAATGCCAACCGGTTATCGTTTTGAAACCAGTCGTCGCCGTTCGTCACGCAATGGCGCGGTGGTGTTTGCGGTGGTCGTGTTTGTGGTTGTGTTCTGTCTGGTGCTAGCGCTGTTCCAGGGGTTTGCCGGTGGTATTGGTATTGTTGCCTTGTTGGTGGCGGCTCTGGTTGGCTGGCTAGCATCCTCTTCCATGCATATTGTGTTGCAGTGGGAAAAGGCTGTGGTTATGCGCTTGGGTAAATTCCACCGCGTAGCGGGTCCGGGCATCGTGTTTACTTTGCCCGTTATCGAATTCTATACCTTACGCATCGATCAGCGCGTTGCTACGACATATTTCGGTGCCGAGGAAACCCTGACGAGCGATCTCGTACCCATCAACGTGGATGCCGTGCTGTTCTGGATGGTATTTTCTGCCGAAAAGGCATGCGTTGAAGTGGAAGATTATGCTACCGCCGTGGCTTGGGTGGCTCAAACGGCCATGCGTAAGGCCATCGGACGGGCGACGGTATCCGAAGTGGCTATGCGCCGCGACCAGTTGGATGAAGAACTAAAAGATGCCATCGAGGAGAAGCTGACGCCGTGGGGCATTGCTATTATCGACGTGGAGGTACGCGACATCGTTGTGCCCAAGGAATTGCAGGCTGCCATGGCCCAGGAGGCCGTGGCCGAGCGCAAGAAGAATTCCCGCATGGTGCTTGCCGAAGCGGAGAAGGACATTTCAGAGATGCTGAAAGATGCTTCTGAGGTATACGCAGGAGACGCGGATGCCATGCGCCTGCGTACTATGCACCTCGCTTACGAGAGCGTCGAGCAATCCGGCGGCACCTTGGTTATTCCCAGTGCCTTTAGTGAGGGGTTTGTTGAAGGCACTACAAACGAAAGCAATAAGCCTGCGGGGAAGTAGACCCGCTGGAGGGCATTGCGTGACAAGATTACCCAAAAGAGACACTTGTTCTTTTGGGTAATCGAGGTGTCGGGGTGCGCCTTTGAATAGATTACCTGAAAACACAGTAACTATAATACCAGTTCAAAGACTATTATTCTAAAAATAGAATAATAGTCTGTCATAGTCTGTCATACTTAATATTGATAATCATAGTGACGTATGGCAGACTATGACAGGAAAGAATCGGCCGGTTCTGATACGAGGGGGGCATTTCGGGTCGCATGCATGAAAGAAAATGCGTGTCGTAACCGAATGGGGAGGCTGTTCGCAGAACGCTCACCTTTGCCTAGAAATCCCTTAGGCATTCTGCATTAAGAATGGAGGAGGAGAACATGTCGGAAACGAAGAGTCCGCACGCCGGACTCACGCGCAGGGGTTTTCTGAAAACTACCGGCGCTGCCGCTGGTGTTGCAGCGGTTGCTGGAACAGGTGTCGCGCTGACCGATCTCGCGCCGGTGACAGCGTATGCGCAAGGAGCTGCGGCCATCGAAAGCGAGCAGGTGTTTCGTACGTCTTGTCGTGGTAACTGTGGCAGTCGCTGCCCACAGGAAGTAGTGGTGCGTGAAGGCAAGGTTGTTCGTACTACTGCGGCGCAACTACCGGGCGACGATAGTACACGACGTCGCTTGTGCGTAAAGGGCTACACGCAGCCTCAGCGTCTGTATGAGCCGGATCGTTTGAAATATCCCATGAAGCGCACGAGCTGGAGTCCCGAGAATCCCAACGGCGATCAGCGCGGTAATGGTGACTGGGAGCGTATTGACTGGGATGAAGCTATAGAGCTGGTGTCTGCTCAGATGGCTAAGATTATGAAAGAGTACAGCCCCTCATCGGTGGCTCTTTGGACCTCCTATGGTTCCAATAATGTATTAAACGGCACCTCTGCAGGCTTCATGTCGGTAGCTTACGGTCGCTTTATCACCTCTACTGGTATTACGGTACTCGGTGCGAGTGCCGACTATGCTCAGCTTAAAACTCAAATGTCCGACCTTGCTGTTTCGGGTAACGATTGTGCCGACATTGCCAATGCGAAAACCATTATGGCGTGGGGCGGTAACCCTGCAGAGGCCTATATTCACGATTGGCAGTTTGTGTGTCAAGCGCGCGAAAAGGGCGCTAAGCTTATCACTATCGATCCTCAGTTTACTGCGTCTGCTATGCATTCGGACGTTTACGTACCCATCCGTCCGGGCACCGATGGCGCGCTTATGTTGGGTATGGCCAATTATATTGTCGAGAACAAGCTAGTGGACGAAACGTTCATGAAAAAGAAGACGGTCTCGCCGTTATTGGTTAAGGAGGACGGCACTTACTTCCGTCTGAGCGATTTAGGCGTCGCTCCTACCGAAGGACCTCTCAACCCCTACACGGGCAAGCCGAGCGTTATCGACCCGAATGTTGTGTGGGATGCTGCATCGGACGGTCCGGTTGCGGCAGCGAAAGCGATAGACCCTGTATTGCTGGGCAACTTCGAGCATGAGGGTGTAAAAGTACAAACGGTATACCAGAAGACGCTCGATAGTATCAAAGAGTATACCGCTGAAAAAGCTGCAGAAATCTGCGATCTACCTTTGGAAACCGTTGAGATGTTGGCGAAGACCTATGCCACTGAGGGCCCTGTTGCCGTGCTCACGTATCAAGGTATTGGCCATCATGCAAACTCGCACCATAACTACAAGAATCTCTCGCTTATAGGCGCCCTTACTGGCAATGCGGGCAAGCCTGGTGCCATGCTGTTCCGTTCTTACGGTACCTCTATGCCCACGAACTCAACCGAATTCATGTTGGGCAAAGTGGCGCTTAATATCTGCGGCATGTATCTACCTCAAATTCTTGAGACGAAGCAGTGGGCTGGCAAAGATCTTGATATCCGCATGCTGTTCTGCACAAACGGAAACATGCTGTCGTGTGAGTCGGGTCGCGTGAAGCTCGTTGAGGCGGTTAAGAAGGTTGACTTTGTAGTGTGTGCCGATGTCAATCTAACCGATACGGCCCAGTATGCCGACCTCTTGCTGCCGGTTACCCACTCTTACGAGACCGAGGACTTTGATGGCGGCGGCTCTACGCCGTTCCCCACGTACTATCACAAGGTGATTGATCCTTTGTTCGAGTGTAAGACCGACCTAGAAATCATGCGTCTTATTGCTGGCAAGTTGGGTATGGATAAGATTTACGCCAAGTCTGACGAGGAATTCCTGCGTGCTGTTATCGACACGCCAGCCAACATCGCGGGTGGATGCAGCTACGACGATTTCCACAAGGATAAGCCGGTGAAAAACTACGCGTTTACGGAAAAGTCGATGGTGGATACCTTCGAGAAAACGCCAACGCAGCGTCTTCAGTATTACATCGAGAAGCCTATGCCGCGCAACAATTTTGGTCAAAAGATAGCCGATTACGAAAGGCTGCCTCACTACGAGCATGCCAACGAAGCTTACTGGGAGAACCCGCTGCGCGAAAAGTACCCGCTTATGGGCTGCAGCGAGCACCCCAAGTATCATGTGCATTCTCAGTGTGCTCACACGCCTTGGTTGCGCGAACTTGAGCCAGAGCCCTTGCTTAAGGTAAATGCTACCGATGCGCAGGAGCGCGGCATCAAACAAGGTGACTACGTGCGTGTGTATAACGATCATGGATACGCTGTGCTTAAGGTGCGCGTGACTGAAGGCATCAAGCCGGGTGTCGTTTCTATACCGCACGGGTGGCAGGCCGACCAGTTCGTTGAAGGCCATACCCAGGATCTCACGAACATCTTCATGAACGATTTCGTTTCGAACAGCGCGTTCTACGACTTCCTCTGCGAAGTCGAGAAGTACGAAGGGGGTAAGCGGTAATGGCCCATTATGGAATGGTCATCGACACGAAGCGGTGCGTGGGCTGCAATGCCTGCTCCATGGCATGTAAGATGACGAACAATCTTCCTGACACCAACTGGTGGACTCGCGTGCTTACCGAAGGCGGCGACGAGATAGATACGCCTGCCGGTATCTTTCCTGAGGTATCCATGCGCTATGTTACGGTAAGCTGCCAACACTGCGCGAATCCTGCTTGTACGAAAGTATGCCCCGTGGGTGCTACGTACAAGGATCCGGAGACGGGTGTTGTGCGTCAAGATTACGAAAAGTGCATTGGTTGCCGTATGTGCATGGCTGCCTGCCCTTACACGGGCGTGCGCTCCTTTAACTGGGATGAGCCGAAATACTCGACGGAACATGCTCTCGGTGACGCAGACATCGCTTCTCATCAAAAACACACTGTTGAGAAATGCACGTTCTGTTACCAGCGTCTTGCTCGTGGCGAAGTGCCGGCCTGCATGGATTTATGTCCCGCTCGTGCGCGCCACTTTGGCGACCTTGACGATCCTGCGTCGGCGGTGTCGAAGCTTGTCAAAGAACGCTCTTTCGAGCAACTTTTGGCGAGCGAGGGCACGAAACCATCCGTGTACTACCTCGTATAGAGGAGAGGGGAATCATGACTGAGAACGTATCGGCGGCTTCGGTCGCCAAAGCTCCTGCTGCCAAATTCGGGGGTAAGGGGCTTAATGTTGCCATCGTGGTGGCGGCGATACTAACCATCGCAGGGCTCGCGTTGTGGGTGTTTCAGCTGATGGGTGGTATGGTTCACACCAACATGCGTAACTTTGACTCGTGGGGCCTCTATATCACCATGTTCATGTTCCTGGTGGGCCTTTCTGCTGGTGGTCTTATCATATCGAGCGCGCCGCGTGTATTCGGAGTTGAAGGTTTTGGTGGTATCTCTAAGATCGCGGTATGGACGTCTATCTGTTGCACCGTCTTGGCGATTGGTTTTGTAGTGGTCGACTTGGGTCAGCCATTGCGCCTGTGGGAACTGTTTGCTTATTCCAACTTGGGCTCGCCGCTTATGTGGGATATTGTGGTGCTAGGTACTTACCTTATTTTGTCTATTGTGTATTTATGGGCTATGTTGCGAAATGAGGCAGGTAAGGGCTCGGTCACGTCGCTGCGTGCGGTGTCGGCTATAGCACTGGTGTGTGCGGTGCTCGTACATTCGGTGACAGCTTGGATTTTTGGACTACAGCAGGGTCGCGAGATGTGGCACACCGCACTTCTTGGCCCCTGGTTTGTATCGTCTGCCCTTGTGTGCGGCGTCGCTCTTGTGTTGGTAGTGGTTATTGCCCTGCGTAAGGCAGGTTATCTGCAGCTCGATCAGAAGCATGTTATTAAAATGCTGAAACTACTGGGCGTGTTCGTGTTGGTTGATCTGTACTTCTTTGGCTGCGATCTATTGACGGAAGGCTTCCCTGCTGGCTCTGGTGCAGACATTGTTGCCATGCTTACCACAGGTGCACTGGCTCCGTTCTTTTGGGTTGAGATTGTGGGCTGCGCCATAACTGCCGTTATCGCTTTTGTACCGAAACTGCGTACAAACCCGCTTATTGTGGTTGCTGCAGTGTTGGCCATCATCGGTATTTTCTGCAAGCGCGTGCAGTTGCTGGTGGGAGGTTTCCAAATCCCGAATCTCGATATGCCTGCTGTTGTGTCAGGACCAGGGCTTACGGATGCGGGTGCTGCTTTGCAAAGTGCGGGTGGCGCTATGGTCTATTTCCCGGCACCGCTTGAGATTGGCGTCATGGTTGGTGTTATTGGTTTGGGAGCGCTCCTTCTTCTTCTGGGTCTTAAATACTTGCCCCTTAAGCCGACGGAACAGTCGCACTAAAGGTGGTCTTTATGGGCAGGGCACTTTCTTTAGGAGGTGCCCTGCCGCGTGTAGGGGAGGGGTACTACCTCGATGTTTAGAAAGCTCTTGATCACTCTCGTAGTGTTTGTCACGACAGGATTGATTGTATGTGGCGCTGCTGCAACGGCGAATCCTTCGGTAGGGTTGCCTCGCACGATTGAGCCCGATTCGACCTGTCCCGTAACGGGGTGTGCATCCGGTTTGTGTCACGGCTTCGATAACGTACCTCAGCCCGACGGCGAACATGAGATGATTTGCCCCGAGGTAGGATGTGCAACCGTAGAGTGTCATGCGTGGGATACGCTGGAGACACGCTATTATCGCCCGAGTGATGGAAGCCTTAACCTGTGGATTGTGGCGCCAGTAGTTCTTGTGGGATTGTTGGTGTTGATGGTAAGAAAGCTGTAGGGGAGAGCAGATGAAGTGGATGTTGCTTATTGATGTTGTGGCATTTGTTGTCTACACGGCTGTTACCTTGCCGGCATTTACCGGTATTCCCTTGCACGAGTGGTTGAGTATGGTTCTGTTGCTGCCGATGTTGATTCATGGAGCATTGCATATCGATTGGGTTATTGTAACGTTGCGGCAGCTTGGCAGGGGCGTAGCGCTTGCACGTATTGGCAAGCTTGCGCTTGATGCTGCCCTCCTCGTGGTATTTATGGTGGTGGTTGTGTCGGGCCTCGGTATTTCCGGCACGGTGCTTCAAACCTTTGGTCTGTACGCCGAGGGGTACTATGTATGGGCACCTTTGCATGCTATCGCTGCCAAGGTGCTGTTTGCGCTTTTGCTGGTACATGTGGCCGCACATGCGCGTTCGCTCTACAATCTGCTGAAGCGGAGTAGTGCATTGAAGTGCGCTACGCAAGATGACAGGAGTTTGGATAATGGGCGTCGACCCACTTGATACGAGGCCTACGCTGCGTGCGTGGCTTGACGAATACTCCGCGATTGAGGTTGACTATCTCGGGCAACTAGCCAGTTGGGGAATTCGTATTGCTCCCCCTGACTTGTGTGCACAAGCAGAGCGTGAAGCAAAAGCACGCCTGCGTGCGAAGGGTGCTCTCCTTCGCAATGGTGGGGCCAGTATTGTAACAGGGAATCTCTCATCGGCATGCGTAGCCTGCACAGGGGGGAGGGGCAGTAAGACGTTCTTTCTCTCGCTTGCGTGTAATCGACATTGTTATTTCTGTTTCAATGCGAACCAAGCCGATTACGCCGATCATCTAACTTGCAGTGATACTTGGCGTGATGAAGTGGATGCGTTTGCTGCTGCATGCGGCACTATTACCCATGTGGGGCTTACGGGCGGAGAGCCTCTTCTGCATGCCGACGAAGCTGTTGCGTTTTGTTCCTATGTGCGCGATCGATACTCGGCTGCACATGTGAGGGTGTATACTGCAGGCGATTTTCTCAATGAATCGTTGCTGTCGCGATTGCGCGATGCGGGGCTCACCGAACTTCGTATGAGTATCAAACTCGACGACGGCGAAGATGATATCGACGAGGCTCTTGAACGTCTTGCGTTGGCGAAACGCTTTATTCCCGATGTGATGGTAGAGATGCCGGTAGTGCCCGGTACGGGCGATCGGATGCGTGTGCTGCTGCGCGCGCTCGACCAAAGGGGCGTATTTGGTATCAATCTCTTAGAATTCTGCTATCCCATGGGAGCATGGGATGAATTCGAGAAGCGAGGCTTCGCGGTGAAGAATCCGCCGTTTCCGGTGCTTTACAATTATGGTTACGCGGGCGGTCTGCCTCTTGCGGGAAGTGAGCTCTTGTGCCTTGAGCTGATGGAATTTGCTCTTGATGAGGGTTTATCTCTCGGGGTTCATTATTGCTCGCTGGAGAACAAAAACTGTGACCAGATACTTCAACAAAATCGCAGCTTTAATCTCGATCCTATGTTGTATGAACAAGGGGCAGATTGCTTCTATCATACCGCCAAAGTATTCGATGGGGATGTTGCTATTGCTCACGCGTGGCTCGATGCGCACGGCTATGCCAGCTGCGCTGAGGAAGATGGCGCGTGTTTGGTATTTCATCCGGCATTTGCAGCTGAAGTGGCGGCGCAAGGCACTCTGCCTGTACGGTCGCTCAATGTTGTTGAGCAGCAGGCAGAGGGGCCGGTTGTGCGCGAGTTGAAGCTTGTTGCTTTTGAAGAGATTGCCTAATTACCTTTGAAGAGGCTATGGGGTATCGCTAAAACAGCAGCGTATCGTTTACGGTCATTGAAATACAGTTGCCATTCGCTTCGCAGATTAGGCGGGTGTTTACCGTGCTGGGGTTGCCATTGCTATCGATAATCGAGACGGTATTGGTGTACTCATAGCCGCCACCTTCGTGGGGTGTTACGGTAGCGGTAGTAACATCGACGTTTTTGAACTCGTAGGCGGTGTTGTTGGTGAACAGTGACGGCATCTCTGCTTCAAGTGCGGCTATAGCTTGTTTTTGGGATTGGTCTGTCTTGGAGTCGACAGTTTTGGCGGGGGTATTGCTTTGGGTTTTGGCGCTGGTGCTCTTACTTTCGTCTGATTGTATAGGTGTTAAATCAAGCTGCCAGGTGGCTTCAGTGGCGCCATCGTTCCAAAATAAACGTGTTGATTCATAGCGATCGTCGAAAGTAAGCGTGCCTGATACGCTTTCGTTTGCCGGTATGCTAATGGTATCGTTGTCAAACGATGAGCCGGTGGGTGGCATGCCAAATGAAAGCAGGCACCCGGTACTTAAATTTTTCGATAGAGTGTGAGCTTTTACTTCGATATGCGCAGTGAGTACGTTGTTTGCGCGCTCGATAGACTTCAAGGTAACTTCGTAATCTCTCCAGACCGCGGTTTCTCCTATGGCTAGAGCGTTCAGTTTGTCGGCGCTGGTAGGTGTATAGTTGGAAGTTGCGGCAGACGCATTGCTGGGTTCCTCGGCTTCGGTACTACAGCCGGACAGGGGTAAGGACAGAAGTACGACGCAGGTTATTGCTGCCACGGTGACCTTTTTATTCACGGACACCCTTTCTCTGTCGGAGGCGTTGGAATAGCGTTCATAGCGCCTTTTGCTCGTTGACCATTATCATACCAGTTCGTTGTAGATTCGTGTATTACTCATTTACTCATCGAAAGTGTAAGCCCCTTTGGATCTGATTGCTTGCCAGATACCCATAGTGCGACTAGAATTATCATATGATTATCAGAGCTTTGTGCGGTATCCATGTAAAGTGGGAAAGGGGAGCAGGCGCGTGTTCAGCGATCTTGTCGTTGGCTATCTGTTTCTTGGCGGTACGGGCGCTGGTGCGTGTCTAGTTCTGTCGTTATTGGGCTTGTTTGTCCCACGAGAAAGAGCACCTGGTACCAATGGGGCATTTGACGTTGTTGCCGCTTCGTACCGTGCACTGTTCGTGCCGGGCTACATGATGTCATTTGCTCTGCTGTGTCTTGGGATTTTATGCCTACTTGCCGATGCTGGCGGAGTTGATCGAGCCCTGTTGTTGTTTATTCGACCGACCTTGTCATTTCTTACTGTAGGCGCATGGGCGCTTGGGGTGTGCCTGCTTTTGTCGATGACGCTTGCGCTGATGTGGCAAAGCTGTCGGATGCGGAAAATGGGGACAATGCGTGCGGTTCAAGGTTGCGCAGCTCTTGCAGCGCTGATTACGGCGACGTATACGGGCTTGCTGCTTTATAGTCTTCCGGCGGTGCCACTGTGGGCCTCCTGGTGGTTGCCTCTATTATTTGTGCTATCGGCCGTGTCATGTGGATTTGCCGGTGTATTGGGAGTTGCTCAGTTTGCTGGAGCCTCGCATTGCTTTATTACGACGTTGCGACGATTGGCCGCAGCCGATGCCGTCGTTGTCGTGTTGGAGATAATCGTGCTTTTGGTGATGACGCTTGGTGCAGTGGTGGCACCGGGTGGTGCGCTTACGGCGACTGACTCTGCGGCATCTGAGTCCGTGGTGATGCTGCTTAATGGCGAACAAGCATGGCTTTTTTGGAGTGGATTTGTTCTGCTGGGCCTTGTGGTTCCTCTCGTGCTTGATGTGCTACTAGCGCGTTCTTGTCGTTCTCTGCCTGGTGTTGCGGTCGTTGCTGCTGCAAGTGTATTGATAGGTGGTTTTATCATGCGTTTCTGCATTGTGCAGGCGGGTGTGCACCCGCTACTTGCGTTCGGAGGATAGGAAGGTGTCGAAAAAAAATGACAAACACAACGACGTTCCCGTTCGAAGTTGATACGACCACCGACGTACCCCTTTGGGTGCAGTTGCGCCAGCGCCTTATATACCTTATTAACTCTGGTTATTTCAAGCCGGGTGATCAACTTCCCACGGTACGCGGTCTTGCTTCGGATATTTCCATCAACTACAACACGGTAAACAAGGCATACCTCAGCTTAGTAACTGACGGCTATTTGGAATCGACACGCGGTCGAGGGGTATTTGTGCGCGATCTTGATGCCGAGATGGATACCGATTATGCCCAGGAGGTCGATGTCATTATGGGTGACTGCGTGGCTGCCTGCCGAGATTTGGGGATGTCGCTTGACGACGTACAGAAGTGTTTAGAGTTGAAGATCAGACAAATAAAGAAGGCAGAAGGCAAAGACGCCGAAAAAAATGATGACGGTACGGGTCGCATTCTCACGATCGAGGTGGGCGCGAAGGCTCGAAGAGCGCAGGCAGGAGCGTAGAGCGTATGGAGAAAAGATATAACGGGGCGGAAATGTTTGGTGGCGATTCGTCGAGGAGGATTTCCAAGAAGGCTTGGAGGTCGTCTGGCTGGTCTGTCGTACCCGATGTCAGAACCGAGATAATGGGAGAACGTGCTTCGAGCGCTGGCGTTCTCCTCTTTTCTGTGGTGGTATTTGCGGTGTCGTTGGGTGTGGTTTTAGGCATTATAGCTGCCATTAAGGGAAGTGTTGGCTTGATTGCGGTTATCGTGGCTTCGATGGTGGCTGCTTTGGCGACGATGTCTATTCACATTGCTCAGCAGTGGGAGAAAGTTGTGGTGCTGCGTTTCGGCAAATTTAATCGTGTGTCGGGGCCGGGCCTGTTTTGGACTATGCCCGTTATTGAGCAGAACACCATGCGTGTGGATGGCCGTGTACGCGCCACAACGTTTGGTGCCGAGGAAACACTTACGGCCGACCTGGTTCCTCTCAATGTCAATGCCGTGCTGTTTTGGATGGTGTGGGATGCTAAGGCAGCTTGCACCGAAGTAGGCGATTTTACGCGTGCTGTGGAGCTAGCGGCGCAGACGGCGTTGCGCGATGCTATTGGTCGTGCAGGTGTGGCTGAGGTGGCAATTCGACGCGAACAGCTTGATCGCGAGCTTAAGCGGGTACTTGAAGAGAAGGTGGCTCAGTGGGGCATTACTATCCTTTCGGTTGAGGTGCGCGACATTTTGCTTCCTAAAGAATTGCAAGAGGTAATGTCTCTCGAGGCTCAGGCTGAGCAGCGTAAGAAGGCTCGTATTATTCTTATGGAGGCTGAGCAGGATATCTGCGAGATGATGGGCGAGATGGGTGATGCCTACTCGAAAAATGATGCTGCGTTGCGCTTGCGCTCGATGCATCTTCTTTACGAAAGCGTACGCGAAACGGGCGGTACGGTCGTGGTTCCTAGTTCGTTTAGCGAAGGATTTGGCGATGTGCTGGGCGACCATGCAAAGGATGTACTCGGTGGTATGGGAAAATAGCAAGTATAGTAGCTTTTTGTGCTGTGGCGCGATTACTAAAGGGGTATAACGTTTTCTCTGTTTGCCTTTAGGTAGGTAATTTCCTAAAAAAGTAACTCATCGAAGGTTTTGAAAGGCTTTCTGGGTATAGATAGGTTCTATAAATTAATGTGCATTATCCAAAACTAGAATAATACTATACAAAATTATCCTATGACAATTATTGATTGTCATAGGATAATTTTGTATAGTGCAACCAGAAGAATCGGCCGATTCTCGGAGATATCGATAGGGAACGTTTTCGCGAGGGCGTATATCTTTTTGACACTATGGAGCAAAAGGAATGGGTCATACCGTTGCTTGGCGACTGCCATAGTTGCGAGGGGTGTATTCGGTACTTTGTTGCGATTTATGTTAAACATCGCCGTTCACGAGAAGACGTTCCGCGCGATCTTTGAGGAGGAGAAATGTCAGGATACGATAAGGGGCGCGGTAGTATTTCGCGCAGAGGCTTCTTGAAAGCTTCCGGTGTTGCGGCAGGCGCACTGGGTTTGGCAGGTGCTGCTGATATGCTTACGCCCGGTGGTTGGCTTGTGCCAGCGACGGCCCAAGCGAGTTCTGAAGATACCTATGGCTATACGTTTCACCAGCGCCATTGTCAGTGCCATTGCCATCTGAAATGTACGGTACGCGATGGTCGTCTTGCGCTCATTGAGCCTAACGATTGGCCTGATAAGCGCAATGAAACCATCTGTCTCAAGGGTATTTCGGAAATTCAGCATGTATATAGCACCGAGCGATTGCAGGTGCCCTTGAAGCGCGTGGGCGAGCGCGGTGAAGGTAAATTTGTTGAAATAACGTGGGACGAAGCACTTGATACGATGGTTGAGGAATACCGTAAGGCCTTGGATAAATACGGTCCTACTGGTGTGTGCACGGCACCTGCTGTTGATGGGTTGCAGGTGAATATGAACAAGTACATTGGCGGTCAGGTTACCCCGACGGCGGGTATCGATCGCGGGTACGGTAATGGCTTCTCGCCTGCTCTTGCAGAATCGGGTAAACAAGGTGCTTCTTCCAACGAAATTAAAGACTGGAAGAATGCCAAAACTATTCTTAACGTAGGGTGCAATCCGCTGGAAACCTGCATGGTTACCGCTCGCTATTTCTATGAGGCGAAAGAGGCGGGCGCAGAAATTATCACCATCGACCCAAACTACTGCACTACGGCAGCCAAAAGTTCGCGTTGGATTCCTATTATTCCAGGAACCGATGCGGCGCTTTATTTGGGAATGATTTCGGTCATTCTTGACAACGCATGGTACGACAAGTCGTATTTGGAGCAGTTTACCAGCATGCCCTTCCTAGTGAAGGAGTCGGATGGCACGATGCTGCGGCGCAGCCCGGCAAGTGATCCGAAGCAATCCGGGTCGGAAAACCCCTTTATGGTGCTCGATGCTGTCTCAGGTGACGTTGTGGCATACAACACCGAAGGAGTAACACCAAAGCTCGACGCGACGGTGACGTTTGAGGGTGAGACGTATCAGACGGTGTTTACTCAGCTCTGTGCCACGCAAAAGCCCTATACGTCGGCTTGGGCTGCGGAGAAAACGGGTATTAAAGAAGATACGCTGCTGGAAATTACCAAAAAATATGCCTGCGACGGGCCATCCATCTTGTCCTTTGGTTTTGGCGGCGGCGAGAAGTTTGTGAACTCAGATGTGTCGGGACATTCAGCTGTTATTTTGGCCAGTCTCGTAGGTAGTTTTGGCAGTGATGTCCCGGGCAGAGGTGCGGGTGCTTACGTTAATGCGTACCAGAAGATATTTGGTGCAGGTTCGCTTCCCTCTTGGCCGCTTCCGACTGAGTTTAAAACTACACCTACACCGAAAACTTGCTCGGACTACCGTGACGACACCGGCGGTATTCATTGGATGCACGTAACGGGAATGGGCTTGACGCAGCATGCAGGTAACCAGGAACGAACCAATGAGTGGATTCGCTCTCTCGATTTTCTTGTCGTTCAGGAAGTTTATCACACGACCGATGTTGACTGGGCGGATATTGTATTGCCGGTCTGTACGCACTTTGAAACTGAAGAAGAAATTGGATATCTGCGTGCTTTCCGCGGTCACGCGATGCTTCAAATGAAGGTTCTCGATCCGTTGTTCCAATCGCATTCCGACTTCTGGATTGAGACGGAGTTCGCAAAGCGCTTGGGCCACGAAAGTGTTATGCCGAAAAGCTTGGAGGAAGTTGCACGCTATCAGCTGCAGAACACCAAAGATGATGCCGTTAAAGGTATAACGCTTGAGCAGCTTGTAGAAGGTCAGGGTTTGGTCGCGCTCAACAACCAAGCTGACATTGCTCGAAGCTACGAAAACCATACTTTTAAGACAGCTTCCGGTAGGATTGATCTGTACTACGAAAATCTTGTCAATTTTGATCAGGCGCTGCCTACGTGGGAAGAGCCGAATGAGGCTTACGCAGACAATCCTCTGCGCGATACCTACCCGCTAACGATGCTCCAAAGGCGTACGAAGTACCACATTCACGGTATGTTCAACGATGCAACGTGGATTCAACAATACACCGAATCTCAGCTGGAAATAAACCCCGTTGATGCCGCAGCACGCGGGCTTTCCTCAGGCGACACCGTTGTGGTGTTTAACGATCGCGGTTCCTTTTCGTGTGAATGCGTTTTGACCAATGCGGTGCGACCTGGTGTTACGACAGTCGTTGAGGGTTTGTGGAAAAAGTACATGACCGATGGCATTGTTCAAAACGTAACAAATGATTACGTGACGCCTCGTTGACAAGTGCTTATTAATGGCCGCGTGACCGGGTTCAACGATTCGCTTGTTGAAGTGAAGAAAGCGTAAGGGGGATTCATGACAAAGCTTGGTATTGCTATCGATCTGGGTCGTTGTACAGGTTGTAACACGTGTGCGATGGCCTGCAAAATGCAAAACAACGTACCCATGGGCATGGTTTGGAACAGAATCCTGGTGGAGGGGTGTGACTCAGAAATTGATGCGCTGGGCACGTATCCCAACCTTACTCGTTCTTATCTTCCGGTTGCTTGTCAGCATTGCGAAAATCCGGCGTGCCAAAGAGTATGTCCAACGGGCGCTACTTTTAAGGATGACAAAGGTCGTGTTGAAATTGCTTACGACAAGTGCATCGGATGCCGTATGTGCATGGCGGCTTGCCCGTACAATGCACGTGTATTCAACTGGAATGATCCGATACGCGATCCAGAATTTAATTACGGTGACAAGGATGTTCCGGTACGCTCGAAAGGCGTGGTGGAGAAGTGCACGTTATGCAAGGAGCGTACCGATCGAGGTGATGAGCCTATGTGCGTAAAGTGCTGCCTTTCTAAGGCGCGTACTTTTGGCGACCTCGACGATCCCAACAGTGAGATATCTCAGCTGGTTATGAGTCGTAAAGCTGGCGTGCTGCTGGAGGAGCAAGGTACCCGTCCTCAAGTCCGTTACTTTAACTAAGGAGGTGCTCTTGATGGGAACTTCAGTGAAATTTAAAGCAGCTGCAGGTGTGCTTGGCGTGTTGACGCTGGCGGGTGTTGCGGCTTGGATCTATCAACTCATGAACGGCCTTGGTGTGACGGGCATGAATAATGGCACGTCGTGGGGCTTGTACATCACCTGCTTCATGTTCTTTGTTGGTCTCTCGGCGGGCGGTCTTATCGTGGCATCTTCGGCTTCAATTTTCCACGTGGCCGAGTATAAGAAGGTGGCACTGCCTGCGGTTATTTTATCTACCGTGTGCATTTGTTTGGCAGGTATGTTTGTGCTTATCGACCTTGGTGGTATTCAGCGAGTATGGCAGATTATGGTATCGCCCAATCCCTCGTCGCCGTTGTTCTGGGATATTTGCGTTATCACGCTCTACCTGGTCGTTAACATTGTGTACTTGATGTTCATGACCTCTAAAAAGGAAGGGGCATCGAACAAGGTTGCTATTGTATCGCGCTTTGCGTTACCCATCGCCATTCTTGTTCACTCCGTTACGGCCTGGATCTTTGGCTTGGAGATGGCGCGCGAAGGTTGGTATTCGGCCATCATGGCTCCGCTGTTCGTGGTGTCAGCTATGGATTCGGGTTTGGCGTTGCTGCTACTTTCACTCATGGGGCTAAACAAGGCGAATGTGTTCAAGACCGACAAAAAGCTGTTGTCTAATCTTGCTGGCTTGCTGGCGGTATGTGTTGCTATCGACGGATTTCTTGTGGGGTGCGAAGTGCTCACTATGGCCTATCCGGGTGCCGCAGGTGCTGAAACCTTGGCAATTATGGTTACCGGTGCAACCGCTCCATTTTTTTGGTTCGAAATTATTGTAGGGGTACTTATTCCCTTTGTTATTCTGGTGTTTGCCAAGAACCGTGCACGTATGGGATTGGTTGCGGCGGCGAGTGTATGTGTGGTACTCGGTGTATTCTGTAAGCGCGTTTGGCTGCTGCTTACTTCATTTGTTGAGGCCAATGTGGCGGGCGCTCCTGGTGTCATCGGGGGTTCTTCGTCGGCGGTGCATGCAGCGGGAACTGATGTGTGGTCTGTTGTAAGTTCCTATGCACCCACAGGGGTAGAGATTGTTGTGGTTGTGGGTGTTGTCTCCCTCGGTGTGCTGGCTTTTATGGTACTGTCGCAAAAACTACTCAGGCACGATTGTGCAAAAAAGGCTTCTTCGGAAGGTGCTGACCAAGTTGCTGCTGGGAGCGTTGCTTAGCTTTCGATTTTTGGCCCGTACTAAAGTTCTTTTTGGTGCGGGCCAATCGTTTATTGTCTTAATCCGCACGAGATAAAGGAGGGCTTGTTATGGAGAACAGTCTGCCTTGGGGTACTTTGTCTGAAGTGTACGGTTTTTTGGGTAACTCGCTTTTGAAGCCTATGACGCAGACTGGACGCGTTGGCATTGAGTCGGCATTTTGGGAAGCGTTCCCTGATTTTGGAGATGAAGATACCCGTTGTGTAATCAAGGCCCTCGTGTGTTATGCGAAAGAAGCGGCCCTACTTGGTGAAGATATTGCGGTGCAACGCAGCGCCGAAGAATACACGCGTCTGTTTATTGGTCCACCATCCCCAGCGGCTCCTCCCTGGGAGACGTTTTATTGTCGCGAGGGGGTAACAGTTGGTTTTGGAGAGGCAACTTTTCAGATGCGTGAGTTGTTGCGCGAAGCGGGTTTGGAAGTGAGAAACGAAAACAATCAGTATGAGGATCATATGGGCATCGAGCTGCTGTATTTATCGACCATCTGCGCGCGTATATTCGACAACGACGCGAAGCAGATTGATATTCTTGAAGTGGGAGAGTTCATCGATTTTCATCCTTTGAATTGGATCGGCACTTTCCGTAGTCGAGTTTCCGGTGTGTTCCCTCAAGGCTACTTCGATTGTCTGCTTGGTCTTACTGAGGGTATCTTGAGGTGGCATCGAACTTCAATAAATCGATAATCTCGGTAGCGAAAGCGGCTAGCTTCTAACGGCAAGGTATGGTTTCATGAGTGCGGAAGATAATCGTGCGAATGGGTGCGGCATCCCCGCAGGTTTCTCTGCTCGATATGATGGGGACCGTCCTGTAATTCTGCTAACGACAGGAGCACTTTATGGATTACCTCGATACCTTCAATTCGCCCGTTGGTCCCCTCACTGTTGCGAGTGACGGAGAAGCTCTCGTCGGACTATGGCTTGACGGCCAGAAATATTTCGAGGCTACCCTTGGCGAAACCGAACAGCGTCCCGATCTACCCATATTAAGAGAAGCGCGTGCGTGGCTCGACCGCTATTTTGCGGGCGAAGACCCAGGCGCGCTTCCGGCGGTTCGTCCTCGCGGGACGGCATTTCGCCAACGGGTATGGGGCATGCTTGCTCAGATTCCCTATGGACAGTTGGTTACGTACGGCGAGTTAGCGCGAAGCATCGAGAAACAGACCGGTGCGCGTACTTCCGCCCGGGCAGTTGGGGGCGCCGTGGGTCATAATCCTATCTCCATTATCTTGCCTTGCCATCGCGTCGTAGGCTCTGGCGGCAGTCTTACGGGTTATGCGGGTGGTTTGCAAAAAAAGATTGCCTTGCTGGAACTGGAAGGTGTCGATTTGAGTGGCCTAACCATTCCAGCTCGTGGCACGGCTTTGTAGGGAAGGCCTGCATGGACATTGCGGGGTTTATCGACTCAATATTCACTGAGGGACAAGTGCTCACGGTTCCGTGGGGCATCGACTACTTCTCTGTTGTGGTAGGGGTGCTGACGGGCGCGTTATTTGCGTGCGATCGCAAGCTTGATATTATCGGTACTGTCGTTTTGGGTCTGCTTACCGGTTACGGTGGCGGAATTATTCGCGATACTCTCATGCAGGGTTCGGGCGTATATTTTACTGCTCATCCTGACTTGGTGGTTATTTGCATAATTATTTGCGTGTTTGTCTTTTACTTTCGGGGGTTGTTCAAGCACCTTGATGCAACAGTGTTCTTCGCTGATGCGCTCTCGGTGGGCTTGTTTGCCTTGGCGGGTGCTAGTAAGGCATTCACCTTTGGCGAGGGGTTCGTGCTCTCGGTTATCCTGGGTGCCGTTACGGCAGTGGGAGGCGGCGCTCTTCGCGATATCTGTGTGGGGGAGACGCCTGGTATTTTCAGACAATCCAATTTTTATGCGGTGGCGGGATTAGGCGGGGCATTCATATTTGTTGTTTTGGCCTATACATCGTGTCCGCTTCCCCTTGCTGGGGTGGCTTGTGTTTTCGTAGTTGTGCTTCTGCGCTACTGGAGCGTGTATTTCGATTGGAAAACGAGACCTGAGGCCGATTTGACGCCACATGTTGCACGTGGGTTTGGCTCAGTGGGGCGGCTAGTTTCCGGTGTGTTCCTGCAAGGTGGGGCTCGTATGGCGAAGCGCAAGCGCCGCAAGGACAAACGATAGACAGTTTTGTCGCTCTGGAAGCGGCCTAGGTGATCTTGATAACAGATTGCATTACGTAATGCAATCTGTTATAATCGTGGCAAGCAAAAATGAATGGAGGGCTCATGTCAGCCATGGCTACCTTGAACGTACGTCTGCCTGAAGATTTGAAAGAGCGCGGGATGCAAGTTCTCTCGCGAGAGGGCGTGAGCGTGTCTAAAGTGGTACGTGACCTTTTTTGCCAGCTGGAGGAAACTCAGGAGATACCGACGTTTCTAAGAGATTCGCTGCTGTCGGAGCAGGAGGAGATTCACCGAAAGCGCGAGTTGCTACGGTCGATGGTTGGCATAGTATCCGTCCCTCCCGATTTCGATTATCGTGAAGAGCGTCGCAAGCATCTCGAATGGAAGCATCGACCTGGTGTTCGCGTATGAAAGTGCTGTTCGACGTCAACGTCTTTATCGACATTTGGGGAAGCACCGACGATTTTGTCGAGTCGTACCAAGCGCTCGATATTGCCTTGTACAAGAATTTTAAGCCATGTGTTACTTCAAGTATGGCTCCAAGCATCGTGTACTTACTTACTGCACACAAGTACCTGCCGCGCAAGGAATCGCGCGATGCCTTTGGGTCGATAATGGAGATTGCCGAGACACTGGATGTGATCGACGTGGATTGTCGCTGCGCCCGCGAAAGCGATATGGCGGATTTCGAGGACGCTTTGATAGCCTACACGGCTAAACGCCGCGAAGTCGATTTCATTGTTACGCGCAATAAGGCCGACTTCGTCCATTCTCCGGTTCCGGCCATGACACCTGCGGAATTCGTTGCTCTGTACCGTCCAACCTGTTTGGACTATGAAATGGTCAATCTCTAACGCTTCGGTGTTGTGCGTGTGAAACGTGCATATGATCGTGCGCGTACCGTGCTCGTTCACGCTGATTTTATCGGGGCATCCATACAGCTCGATGTCTCGTGGTACACTTTCCAACCGGATATGAATTTCGAACGCAGGGCAGGTGCCAAAAGCACGCCACTTCTGCGGAAAGCGACGACCAATGGCAGATTACATCGAGGGCAAACGCCCCGTTATCGAGGCCCTGCGCACGCAGGTGCCCATGAAGCGTATTTTACTGGCCGATAATACCAAGCGCGACGGTCTGGTGGAAGATATTTTGCGCAAGGCAAAACGATTTGATGTACCGGTAATTACGGTGCCACGCAAAGAACTCGAAGAGAAATCTGCTCGTGGTAGTCATCAAGGTGTTATGGCGGAGGCTAAGCCTTTTGGCTATGTTGATATTACACAAATCGAAGCTGCGGCCGCTGCTTATGCCGACGAGCACGATGGTCGTGCTCTCGTGATTATACTTGACCATCTGACCGATGCTGGTAACTTAGGTGCCATTGCTCGTAGCGCTGAAGTTGTGGGCGCCAGCGGCATTGTTATCCCGAACAAACGAAGCGTGCGTGTCGATGCATCTACCTATAAAAGTTCAGCTGGTGCCATTACTCACCTTCCCGTGGCGCAGGTGCCGAATCTTATTCAGGTCATGGCGCGCCTCAAAGAGCGAGGCTTCTGGATAGCGGGCGCGAGCGAACATGCCGACGATCTTATCTGGAAGGCAAATCTGAAGGGCAAAATCGCACTGGTTATGGGAAACGAATCTGAAGGACTTTCCCGTGTGGTCAAGGAAAGCTGTGACTTCTTAGTGAAGCTGCCTATCGAAGGTGAGGTGGCCTCTCTGAACGTAGCGCAGGCCTCTACCGCGTGCATGTATGAGTGGCTTAGGCAAAACTACTAGGTTGACGGTGAGCACTCAACGAAAAAAACTACTGCTTGTTGATGGGTATAACGTGCTGCGTTCGGGTAGTCGCTACCAACGCATTGCGGGGCCCGATTATACTGACGATACCTTTAATACGGCACGTGAAACACTTATTAACGACGTGGTGAACTACGCCGGTCATGACTGGCGTGCCATCGTTGTGTTCGATGGCGCACACAATGCGTTCTCTACGGGCGATGCTCAGACTGTAGGGGGTGTGCGTATTATGTTTTCACCTGCGGGGCAGTCGGCCGATAAGGTTATTGAGAGACTGGCTCACGATGCCCGTGAGCGCCAGGTGGAAACATTGGTGGTTACCAGCGATGCCACCATACAAGATACCGTTTTTGGCTTTGGTGTGGACCGCATGAGTGCCGATGGCTTCTCGCGTGAACTGAGCATGCACTATGAAGAAGCTCGTCTTGACGATACTCCGAAGGTGGCTGAAAAGAATACGGTTGCTTCTCGTATAGACGCGGCCACCTTGACGAAACTTAAGGCTTTGCGCGATCAAGTACGCTAATGTTTCTTGTGTTAAATCAGGGATGCTTTTCTTTTAATTTTCCGCAAAAAACCAGTTCACAAATCTAGGCAACCGCAGGTTGCGTAAAATGATTACCAGACTTGCTGGTGCAACCGCTCATGCAACCGTACCTTTGAACCCGTAGATGAAAGAGAAAGACTATGGCTCAAGTAACACGGAAGGGATCTTTCATGAACGTGGAAATTGCCCAGCGCCTTGCGGAAATGCGGCGCGATAAGGGGTACAGTCAAGAAGAGCTTGCCGAGAATTTGGGTCTCTCGCGTCAAGCGGTGTCAAAATGGGAGCGTGCTGAATCTTCTCCCGATACGGGAAACCTTATCGCACTGGCAAAGCTATATGGCATCACCCTCGATGAGCTTCTCCGCGTCGACGAGGATATTGCCGATGACGTAAGGTTTGAGGCTCAAGATAAGACAGAGAGTGCAGAGGCTCAAGTATGTGCTGCGGCTGAAGCAGCAAGCGTCGCTGCGCAGACCGCAGCACAGGCCGCTGCTGCTGCCAGCAATGTTCAGGCTCAAGTGGCCGCGCAGGTGAAGGTCGCTGAGTCGGCCGCCTCGCGCGCTGCGCAGTTTGAGGCTGCGCAAGCTGCATCATCTGAGGTCAATCAGTTTTCTGCGCCCAGCTATGGGCAGCAAGCGCCTGTCTCGGGTGCCCCCACTTACACCCAATCTCACCCAGGCGTTTCGGTGCCTCCGCCTCCCACTGGCTATCCTCAGCAGCCGTACAACCAGCCGGAGCCAGCCAAGAAAGGTGGCCCTTGGACAACATTTCCGTACCCGGTGCTTTGTGTGGTTCTGTTCCTGCTTTCAGGATTCTTTTTTGCTAACTGGCATCCCGCGTGGGTAATCTTCCTTACCATCCCGCTCTATTATTGGATTGCCCATATCATTGAAAACGACCCAAACTACCGAAAATAGGGAGGGCCGAACTATGGCTAGACTTACCGCGCAATCCTGCGTGAAGGTTGCGCTTATTATTTTACTTGCCCTCGCATTGTTTTTGATTGCTGGCTTTGGCAGTTGTTCCTCATGGAAGTTATGGTCGATTGACGGCACAAGCCAGATGCGGGGAAATGCGAGCGTGGGTGTCGAAGGCGTCAAAAACATTGAAATAGATTGGGCCGCTGGTTCCACAAGTATTGCTGTGGGTGAGGGCGATCAGATACAGCTGATTGAAACCTCCAATGGCATGCTGTCAAAGGCGCAGTCCATGCGTTGGTCGGTAGTGGGTGATACATTGAAAATTGACTACGGTAGTGGGTGGTCATGTATGAGTATGGGGTCCAAGCACCTTGAGGTACGCATACCAAGATCTCTAGCAGAGAATCTGGGTGTTCTGAGTATCGATGGCGCATCGGGCGACTATGCGGTGGATGGAATTTCCTGCGATACATTGCAGGTGCAGCTAGCCTCCGGCAAATTGGATGCACAAGGTGTTTGGGCGCGTCAGCTTGTTCTCGATGCAGCCAGTGGTACCATGCGCGCGCAGGGCATTTTTGTCGACAGCGTCAGAGTAGGCGTTGCTTCAGGTAGGGCTGAGGTTACGTGCGAAAGCGTTTGCCCCAAGACAATCGATGCAGACATGACGAGCGGCAACGTGATGCTTGCTATACCCGACAATCCGGGTTTTACTGCGACGGTGAATAAGATGTCCGGAAACTTTAACAGCGACTTCGAACTTACGATGCAAGGTGAAGAGCGGTATCGTTATGGGAGCGGCGAGGCCACGTTCGACTTCGACATGGCAAGCGGCTCGCTCACACTGCGCAAGTTCTCCTAGCGTTCTTGGTAACGCCTCCTGAGCAGTCGGAATTAAACCTCTGGCAGCGTACCTCTAAGAGAGAAGTCTCGGGGGGTAATCACCTCTTTAGGTGACACGCTATCAGGCAATTCACCTGCTTAGGCGATAGCATCATTTTTCCTATGCGGCGTAGCATGCATGTCGTTGGAAGGGCGGTTTTAGGCATGAGGGAGCCTAAACAATGAGACCGCTATCGCCTATGCGAAGGAGGATGGATATGTTCGAAAGTAAGCATGCGCTAAACCGACGTCAGTTTCTGGGGTTGGGTGCAACGGCTGCAGGTGCTGCGGCGTTCATGGGTCTTGCGGGTTGTGCGCCTCAGTCCAAAGAGGGAACAGCAAAAGAAAGTGGGGCCAAGACAGCCACCGCAAACAGTGTTGTTGGCGGCGCGGCGACGGGCGAGCTTACCTGGTTGGGGTCCGAGCCAGTAATCGCCGACTCAGAGGTGAAGACCACCGTCGAGGCCGATATTGTAATTATCGGATGCGGCCTTGCTGGTGTTGCTGCCGCTCGTGCAGCTTCCGAGGAAGGCGCGAAGGTGGTTGTGTTTGATAAGGCTGAGGGTCCGCAGTGTCGCAGTGGTGAGTTTGCCGTCATTAACGGCGATCTGCAAGCGCGTTGGGGCCGCGATACGTTTGACCCGGCTCAGATGGTCGACCACCACATGGATGAGTGCTCCTACAAGACGAAGCGCTCTCTGGTAAGCAAGTGGGCCGAAGGCAGCGCCAACGTGTTCGACTGGTATATTGGGGCCAAGAAGGATCTCTACATTTGCGACAGCACGCGCGCTGAAGTGCCGGATGCGAATGCCGCATCATTTCTTATTCCTATTTTTTATCCTCTGCCGGAAGCTTACGATTGGACCAAAGAGCAGCATCCTGTTTACCCTAGTTCGGTTGAGCTTTTGCCGAGTCAGGCACCCGTGCTTAAAGCTAACATGGAAATAGCGGTGGCAAATGGTGTTGAGCCTTATTACGGTCACTTTGTCGAAAAACTTATCATGGAAGATGGTCGTTGCGTGGGTTGCTATGCTCGCAATGCCTCTGACGGCAGCTATGTGAAGGCCACCGCCAAAAAAGGTGTCATCCTTGCTACCGGAGACTATGCCAGCAACACCGATATTCTGGGTTACTACTGCCCCGAAGTTGTGCAGAATGGTATTGCTGAAATCTGGCCGAATATGGACGTTGAGGGTAAACCTACGAATACGGGAGACGGGCTGAAGCTGGGTGCGTGGGCTGGTGCCGCCATCCAACAGCATCATGCGCCAATGATTCATCATATGGGTGGTGGTGCCGATATTAGTGGTGAGGGTGTCATGGGCATTGCGGGCTTCTTGCAGCTGGATAAGCACGGTAAGCGCTTCATGAATGAAGACGTGCCTGGTCAGCAGGTAGAGAACCAGATTGAGCTTCTGAAGGACAAGACCTCTTATCAGATATGGGACGGTAACTGGAAAGAGCAACTACCTTTTATGCCAGCTGGACATGGAGTTGCATGCTACTATGACGAATCGCTGCCTAAAAATAATGCAACATACCGCAACTACAAGTCTCAGGCTAAGCTTGATGCTGCGGTGGCTGAAGGTCGCTGCATTAAGGCAGATACCATAGAAGCATTGCTCGAGGCTATGGGTGATATCGACAAAGAAACGGCGATCGCCTCCATCAAGCGCTACAACGAATTGGCTGCTGCGGGTAAGGATGAAGACTTCGGCAAGGTTGCCTCACGTTTATTCCCGCTCGGAACGGCACCGTTCTACGCGGTAAAGATGGAACCTGCGTTGATGCTTACCTGTTTGGGTGGCCTCTCTAGTGATGAAGAGGCCCATGTCTACAGCACCGAAGGAGACGTGATTGAAGGTCTCTATGCTGCAGGCAATATCCAGGGTGACCGCTTTGCTGTGCAGTATCCTATTAGCTTGAAGGGCGTTAGCCACTCGATGGCCTTGTTTTACGGCTATGTCGCGGGTAAGAATGCGGTGAAAGAAGTTTAAGGTAATTGAGAATTGCAAGACTTCTTCCGTGTACAGAGGAATGTCTGGGTGGTGTTTAAGGGTATACCTTCTCCCCTTGATGCGGCGCATTGAGGGGAGTTTTTCTTAGAACCGGTACTCGTTGCCTTCGGTGCCGACTCTTGCTTTGGGCGATGCTATACTGGGCGCTTGAAAGTAGGGGAGGCTAGTATGGCAAAAAGACAAGAAAGGCAACGGGCTTTAAGCCCTTTCGTTGCACTTGGTGGCCTACTGAGTGTGGTTATTTCGCTTGCCGACAACCCGATGAGTCTCGCTCCTCTCATGGGAGGAGCACAAGCGACACGCTGGTTTCTGGCAGCCACCATTACGGCATCGGCGCTCGGTTGTCTTGTCTTGGCGGTGTGCTCTCGTAAGCAGTTTAAAGGTGCTCTTCCTGTCGATGGTGGCGGGCTTGTCGCGTCTCTTGGATTATTGGTGGGTTGGGCTGCGGGTGCGACCTCCCTCCCTTTGGCGGTGGCAGCTGCTGGGGGTACGCTGTTTGGCGGTGGGCTTGCATTTTCTTTCGTGCGCTGGGGTGGTGCTTTCGGTGGCGAGCGGGAGCACGATGCCCTTGTTGATGTGGCTGGCGCCTGCTTCTTAGCAGCTTTATTGAAGGCTCTGTATTTGGCCCTGAGTGCCGTAGTGGCGTGGGCTGCGGTGCCCGTCTTAATTGCAGGTTTGATACTTTCATGCTTTATTCCTATGCCTGCCAATCTTGACTACCCCAAGGGTACGTGGAGCGATGCGACTCAGCGCTTACGACGGGCAGGGGTGCGCAATTGGCTGCCGGCAACGGGCTTGATACTCTTGGCTTACATAACTGCATCGGTTTGGGGCGCAAACACGGTGGGTCAGAGTGTTGAGACGGTTTTGGGGGTTGAGAGTTCTTGGGGTAGTACGGTTGGTTTCGCTTTGGGTGCATTTCTTTTGTATGTACTAGCTCGCAAAACGTCGCGTGGTGGTCTTCGCATGCTGTATCGACTGGTGCCTGTGGTGTTCGTGGCCCTCTTGTTGCTGGCTTGGCTGATGGCTTCTGTTACTGGTTTTTTGGGACAGTTTGCCTTCAACATACCTATTGGATGTGCCATGGCTGTTATGGGCTCGCTTTTATGGGTACGTCTCGTTGTGCTAGATGATGCCTTAGATGCACGATTGGTATTCGGGGCCATAGGCGCTTGTTATACGTTGTTCTTTTTGGTGGTGTTTTCGGTATGGCCATTGGTGGGTGATACCCTGATGAGCCTTTTTGCTCGGTTGTTTATGGTGGTGTTCTTGGTGGTAGTGGCCGTGGTTGCTACCGTGGGTGTGCGTGGCGAGGGTGCCGAGGCCGACTCTCACGACTTCAAGCGCTTGGGCGAAGAACGTTGTCGCGTTATAGGTGAACAGGCGTGTCTATCACCGCGCGAAAACGAGATATTGGTGCTGTTGGCCCAGGGCCGCAGTGCTCCTTTTATTGCTGAAGAATTGTTTGTATCCACGAACACCGTGAAAACTCACATTCGCCGTATTTACAGCAAAATGGGTGTTCATTCTAAAGAAGAGCTTCTCGATGTAGTGCATAACGGCTAGGCGAAGATGATGTTTCGGGTACGGGAAGTTGCTGCCTTGCGGTTCCACTGCCATAATGGGTGCTTTCCTTTCGACGAAATGCGTGGCACATGGAATTCAGACCTTTGCGATTGACCGATAAAGATGCGGTTGGTCGGATACTGGCGCCGCTACGGCGTAACGACTCTACCTTGGGGTTTGCGAACTTGTATTCGCTGCAAGAAAAGTATGGTTTGGAAGTCTGCTTTCACCATGGGGCGCTTTATGTACGACAAACGCGTCGCTTAGACGATGCGGTGGCGTACTTTCTTCCGCTGGGTGAGGATAATATGGTGAGCGCCGCAGCAAACCTCGTCGATGAGGCGCAGCGGGATGGCTGCCCCTTCTGCTTTGTTAACGTCACCCCTGAGGAAAAAGAACAGCTGGAAACTCAAGATTCTGGTGCTTATGCTTTCGTGTCCGATCGGGCTTTTGTCGACTATGTATATCACACACAAGATATTGCTTCTTATGCTGGTCCGGGTTTGGCGAAAAAACGTCGTGAGGTAAATAAGTTCTATCAGCTCTACGGTGCTCAGGGTATTACGTTTGAGTCAATTGGGCCCAACCACCGAGACGAGTTGCGGGAATTTCAGCAGCGTTGGTTTGAGGGCAGTCGTCGTCGCGGTACGGATGAGCATCCGTTGGAGTTGGAGCATCGTAAGATCCTGCTTGATTTGGATCACTTCCAAGCGCTCGATCTCGAGGGTATTCTTTTGCGTATCGATTCGCGCGTGGAGGGTTATGCTTACGGTAGTTTGCTTTCGGGTGGTGCCTTTGACGTTATGGTATTGAAGGGTAACCTTGACTACCGTTATATCTGGCGGGTTCTTTTGCGCGAGCAGGCAAGGGCGGTTCTCGATCGAGCCGCCTACCTCAATCTTGAGGAAGATTTAGGGCTTCCTGGTATGCGTGAGAATAAACTGAGCTATCAGCCTTGTGCTTTGCTGGAGAAGTTTCAGGCACGTCCCCTGTAGGGGCAACTTAAGCTGCCTGGATCCCTATTAAAGCTGTCAGAGCGAAGCGGGACAACAAATTCGAAGTACTGCCGTAAAAGCGCATCGCTGTGGGCGGATGGTTCAATGACGTAGGGGCGAAGCAAAAGTGACACTATTAATAACCTACGATTTGGCAAATCACTAGCTTGAATCCCGCCGTTGCAAAAGAAAAAACAGTCCCTGTTTCCCCAGTTAAGAGGCAAAATCAACAAAAAATGTACATAATTTGTAAAAGTTTTTCTTGACATTATTATAATGCCGAAGTATCTTAGGAAATTGTGATTTTTTGCAGATTTACGGCTTAACTTGAAGGAGGAAAAGCCTCGTGGCTCACGCAAAAACAAGCGCTCCCACCAGCCTTTATAGGAACCGCAGAAGCTTCGCCAAGATTCCCGACGTCATGGACGTCCCGAACCTTATTGCCATCCAAACGGACAGTTTCGACTTTTTTATGGGGGAAGGTCTCGAGCAGGCTTTCAAAGACATTAGTCCCATCGAAAACTCGACAAAAGACATGTGTGTCGAGTTTGGTAAGCATGAGTTCGGTGAACCGAAGTACTCGGTTGACGAATGCAAAGAAAAGGACGTCTCGTACCAGGCGCCGCTTTTCGTCGAGATCCGCTTTATTAACCGCGAGACGGGTGAAATCAAGGAGCAAGACGTGTTCATGGGTGACTTCCCGCTCATGACGCCGCGCGGCACCTTTATCATCAACGGTACGGAGCGTGTCGTCGTGTCTCAGCTCGTGCGTTCACCGGGCGTGTACTTTGCTTCCGAGCGCGACAAGACATCAGATAAGACACTCTTCAACGCCAAGGTTATCCCGAGCCGTGGTGCATGGCTCGAATTTGAGACCGACAAGCGTGATATTCTTTCGGTGCGTATCGACCGTAAGCGTAAGCAACCAGCTACTCTGCTGGTACGCGCTCTTGGTCTCGCTGAGACCCGCGAAGAGATCATTGAGCTGCTTGGTGCTGATGAGATGGTACTGCGCACGCTCGATCGCGATCCGGCTACCACAAAAGAAGAGTCGCTTATCGAGCTGTATAAGCGCTTCCGTCCTGGTGAGCCTCCTACCATCGATTCTGCCCGAACGCTGCTTGAGGGCTTATTCTTCAATTCTCAGCGCTACGATCTGGCGAAGGTTGGCCGCTATAAAATTAATAAGAAGTTGGGCTTCGACCCCGATTTCGATGCCTCAACGCTTACTGATGACGACATCGTGAAAACGATGCAGTACATTGTTGCGTTGCATGCTGGTGCCGAAGATGCTCAGACCGACGACATTGACCACTTCGGTAATCGTCGTATTCGCACCGTGGGCGAGTTGATTCAGAACCAATTCCGCATTGGCTTATCTCGTATGGAACGTGTTGTGCGCGAGCGTATGAGCATGCAGGAGCCTGATGACATTACGCCGCAGAGCTTGGTGAACATCCGTCCCATTGTGGCGTCCATTAAAGAATTCTTCGGTTCTTCGCAGCTGTCGCAGTTTATGGATCAGACGAATCCTGCTGCTGGTATTACGCATAAGCGTCGCTTGTCAGCTCTTGGCCCGGGCGGCTTGTCTCGCGAGCGTGCTGGCTTCGAGGTGCGCGACGTCCACACGTCTCACTATGGCCGTATGTGCCCCATCGAGACGCCTGAAGGCCCGAACATTGGTCTTATTGGCTCGCTGGCTACGTATGCTCGCATCAACCCCTATGGCTTCATCGAAACCCCGTATCGTCGCATTGTCGACGGTCTGGTTACCGATACCATCGACTACCTCACGGCCGATGAAGAGGAAAAATACACCATCGCCCAGGCAAACGAGACGTTTGATCTGGAAACGCGCCAGTTCGTCACGTACGCCGAGGACGGCTCGTTCACGGTGGACAAGAAGGTTCTCTGCCGTACGAAGGATGCCGATGGTGTGTTTGGTGAGCCTGACGAAGTGCCGCCCGCGCGTATCGACTATATGGACGTATCCCCACGTCAGATGGTATCAGTTGCTACCTCTCTTATTCCGTTCCTCGAGCACGACGACGCGAACCGTGCTCTCATGGGCTCGAACATGCAGCGTCAGGCCGTGCCGTTGCTGCGTCCCGACGCTCCGCTGGTCGGTACGGGCATCGAGCACCGCATCGCGGTTGACTCTGGCGAAATTTTAGTTGCTCAGAATTCGGGTGTCGTTGACTATGTCGACGGTCAGACCATCATCGTGCTGAACAACGATGGCGAATACGACGAGTACCTTATTCCGAAGTTCCAGCGCTCGAACCAGTCGGGCTGCATCAACCACCGTCCCATTGTTCGCAAAGGCGACGAGGTGCAGGCTGGCGACGTACTAGCTGACGGCCCCTCCTGCGATGGCGGCGAGTTGGCGCTGGGTCAGAACCTCATGGTTGCCTACATGCCGTGGGAAGGTTACAACTACGAGGACGCTATCATCGTGTCTGAGCGCGTAGTGTCCGAAGACTTGCTCACGTCCATCCATATCTCGGAGTACGAGGTTGATGCACGTGATACGAAGCTGGGTCCTGAGGAAATTACCCGCGAAATCCCGAATATCTCCGATGACATGATTTCCGATCTCGATGCCGATGGCATTATTCGCGTGGGTGCCGAAGTGTTCCCGGGCGACGTGCTGGTGGGTAAGGTTACGCCTAAGGGCGAGACAGAGCTTACGGCTGAAGAGCGTCTGCTGCGCGCTATCTTTGGTGAAAAAGCTCGCGAGGTGCGCGATACGTCTTTGAAGGTGCCTCACGGTTCCGGTGGTCGCGTTATCGGTATGAGCCGCTTTAGTCGCGCGGCTGGCGACGAGTTGGCTCCTGGTGTCAACGAGTTGGTGCGCATTTACGTAGCACAGAAACGTAAAGTGCAACAGGGCGACAAGCTGTCCGGTCGTCACGGTAACAAGGGTGTTATCTCGCGCGTATTGCCGCTGGAGGACATGCCTTACCTGGCAGACGGTACTCCTATCGATGTTATCTTGAACCCGTTGGGTGTTCCTTCTCGTATGAACGTTGGCCAGTTGCTGGAAAACCACCTTGGCTGGGCAGCGAAGTGGGGCTGGTCTGATGAGGCTGATACCACCGAGGTAGTGGAAGGTCCCATGCACGTGGCGACGCCCGTATTTGACGGTGCTACGGAGAAGGAAATTTCCGACGCTATCGAGAAGTCGAACCGCAACCTCATTAATATCAACCATGCCAAGTTCGGTGATCTGGCGCGCGACGAGTTCGTGCCCCAGCTGTCCCGCACGGGCAAAACCTGGCTTTATGATGGCCGTACGGGTGAGAAGTTCCGTGAGCCTATCACGGTTGGTCAGAGCTACATCTTGAAGCTTGGCCACATGGTCGACGACAAGATTCATGCACGTTCGACGGGTCCCTACAGCTTAATTACGCAGCAGCCTTTGGGCGGCAAGGCGCAATTCGGCGGTCAGCGCTTCGGCGAGATGGAAGTGTGGGCGCTTTATGCCTACGGTGCCTCCAACGTGCTGCAGGAAATTCTCACGGTGAAGTCCGACGATACCGCGGGTCGCGTGAAGTCCTACGAGTCTATTGTTAAGGGCGAGAATATTCCGGCTGCCGAAGTACCTGAGAGCTTCAAAGTTCTAGTGAAGGAAATGAAGTCCCTGTGCCTGAATGTTGAACTTGAAGGTCATGATCACCAGGCTATCGACGTGACTATGGAGTCTGAGGATCAGGACGACAATGATCGCGGGCTGTTTGAGGCTATTGCGGCCGATGCACGCAAGACTGAGGAAGACGCAGCGAGCGCGTTGGATGATATCGCTGCTGAACTGGGAGAGCTGATGAGCGACGTCGTGGACGATAACGATGCCAACGACCTAATCGGTAATGGAGAGGAGCGATAAATGACGACGGAATTCGACGTTAATAATTTCGACGCCCTGCGTATCTCGCTCGCTTCCGCCGAGGACGTGCGCAGCTGGTCGCGCGGCGAGGTGAAGAAGCCTGAGACCATCAACTACCGTACGCTCAAGCCTGAAAAAGACGGCTTGTTCTGTGAAAAGATTTTTGGCCCCACGAAGGACTGGGAATGCGCTTGCGGTAAATACAAGCGAGTGCGTTTTAAGGGCATCGTGTGCGAGCGTTGCGGCGTTGAAGTAACGCGCAGCAAAGTTCGTCGCGAGCGTATGGGACATATTGAGCTAGCTGCTCCGGTTAGCCATATCTGGTACTTCAAGGGTTCGCCTTCGCGTCTGGGCTACCTGCTTGACATTGCGCCGAAAGAGTTGGAGAAGGTACTGTACTTCGCTTCTTCCATTATCACTTCGGTTGATAAAGAGGCTCGCGAGGAGGATGTGGACGAGCTGCGTGATGAGTTGGCTGCCGACCTCGAGGAGTTGGATGCCGAGCGCGATCGCCTCGTTGAGGCTACGCGCAAGTTGTCTACCAGCTATGTGCCCGAGGATGACGACTTCGTCGACGAGGTAGACGAGGACGAACGCATGACTCCCGAGGAAGTCGAGGAGGAAGTCGCCGATATCTACGAGGAGTTCAACGAGCGCAAAGCCCTGCGTCAGGATGCGTTCGATGCCTTTATGAAGATCGAGCCGAAGCAGCTTGTGCCCGACGAGGCTCTGTACCGCGAAATGCGTCTGAACTATCGTGATTACTTCACGGGTGGTATGGGTGCTGAGTCGGTACGTGACTTGCTGGATGCGATGGATTTAGCTGCGGTTGCCGAAGAGTTGCGCGAGACTATCTCTACCGGTAAAGGCCAGAAGCGCGCTAAGGCTATCAAGCGCCTGAAGGTTGCCGACGCGTTTTTGAAGTCTACCAATAAACCTAGCGATATGATTCTGGATGTTGTTCCGGTTATTCCGCCAGACCTGCGCCCCATGGTGCAGCTGGACGGTGGCCGCTTCGCGACATCTGACTTAAACGATTTGTATCGCCGTGTTATCAACCGCAATAATCGTCTTAAGCGTTTGTTGGATTTGGGCGCTCCTGAGATTATTGTTAACAATGAGAAGCGTATGTTGCAGGAGGCTGTCGACAGCCTGTTCGACAATGGTCGTCGTGGTCGTCCGGTTACTGGTCCGGGCAACCGTCCCTTAAAATCGCTTTCTGACATGTTGAAGGGCAAGCAAGGCCGCTTCCGTCAGAACCTGCTGGGCAAGCGCGTGGACTACTCGGGCCGTTCGGTTATCGTTGTCGGACCGCAGTTGAAGCTACATCAGTGCGGCTTGCCTTCTCAGATGGCGTTGGAGCTGTTTAAGCCGTTCGTTATGAAGCGTTTAGTCGAGCTTGAATATGCTGCCAATATTAAGGCTGCAAAGCGCTCGGTCGACCGTGGTGCCAGCTATGTATGGGACGTTCTTGAAGAGGTTATTACCGAGCATCCCGTTTTGCTGAACCGCGCACCCACCCTGCACCGTTTGGGCATTCAGGCCTTCGAGCCGACGCTGGTTGAGGGCAAGGCCATTAAGTTGCATCCGCTGGTCTGTACCGCCTTCAACGCCGACTTCGACGGCGACCAGATGGCTGTGCACGTACCGTTGGGTGCTGAGGCCCAGGCCGAGGCTCGCGTGCTTATGCTGTCTGCTAATAACATTAAATCGCCAGCGCATGGACGTCCGCTTACGGTGCCGACGCAGGACATGATCATCGGCTTGTATTACCTCACGGCTGCACGTGATGGCTTTGAGGGTGAAGGTCGTACGTTTATCGACTTTGACGATGCGATGAATGCTTATGACGCCCGTGCCGAGCTTGATCTTCAAGCTAAGATTTGGGTACGTCTGAGTAAAGATACCATGGTTGCTACGGCTTTCCATACCCTTGAAGAGCACAAGGCTGGAGAGCGTATTGAAACCACTATCGGTCGCATTACGTTCAATAACGTGCTGCCGAGTGACTACCCTTATCTGAACTACGAAATGAATAAAAAGGAGATTGGTCGACTGGTTGAGGATGTATGCAACCACTACGATCTCTCTGATGTACCCGCTATCTTGGATGGTCTGAAAGATGCCGGCTTCCACTATGCAACGCGAGCTGGTGTTACAGTATCGGTATACGATGCTACGGTGCCGCCGAGTAAGCCTGCGATTCTGGCTGCAGCCGACGCAAAAGTTGCTGCTATTGATGAGGACTACGAGATGGGCCTCATGAGCCAAGAAGAGCGTCATAAACAGGTTGTAGACGTATGGAATGAAGCTAACGAAGAGGTCGGCGAGGCAATGGCCGAGAACTTCGATAAGTTCAACCCCATCTACATGATGGCGTTCTCTGGTGCTCGAGGCAACATTAAACAGATTCGTCAGTTAGCTGGTATGCGTGGCCTGATGTCTGACCCGAAGGGCGAGATTATCGACCGACCCATTAAGGCAAACTTCCGCGAGGGTCTGTCGGTTTTGGAGTACTTTATTTCCACCCATGGTGCTCGTAAGGGTTTGGCTGACACGGCTCTGCGTACTGCCGACTCGGGTTATCTGACCCGTCGTCTGGTAGACGTGGCTCAAGACGTTATTATCCGTGAGATCGATTGCGGAACGACCGACGGTGTGCCGTATCCCATTTACAACGAAAAGGGAGATCTGGACGAGAACCTCATTGGTCGTTGCTTGCTTAACGATGCGGTTGCCAAGGATGGTCGCGTGGTCTTGGCTGGCGGCACCTATGTTACCTCGATGGATCAGGTGCAGGCGCTTGAAGATGCCGGCATCGTCGAAGTAATTATCCGTACTGTCATGACGTGCCATGCCGAAAACGGCGTTTGCCAGAAGTGCTATGGTTGGGACCTTGCTACCAGTCGTCCCGTGAATATTGGCACGGCCGTGGGTATTATTGCTGCTCAGTCCATTGGCGAGCCGGGTACCCAGCTTACCATGCGTACGTTCCATACTGGTGGTGTCGCTGGTGAAGACATCACGCACGGTTTGCCTCGTGTTCAAGAGCTTTTCGAAGCGCGTAAGCCTAAGGGTATGGCGGTGCTGGCTGAGATCTCCGGTACCATGCAGATTTCGGGAGACAAACAGTCTAAGACTATCACCATCCACGATCAGCAAGGCAATTTCCGCGAGTATGTGGTAAGCGCTCGTGCTCAGTTGCTGCCCGGTGTTGTTGACGGTTGTCAGGTGAAGGTGGGTCAGCAGCTTACTAAGGGTTCAGTGAACCCCCATGACTTGCTGCGTTTAACCGATCCGAACGCCACGCTGCGCTATATTGTTAGCCAGGTTCAGGGCGTGTACGTGTCTCAGGGTGTAGATATCAACGATAAGCATATTGAGGTTATCTCTCGACAGATGCTGCGTAAGGTTGCCGTGTTGGATGCGGGCGATTCTGATTATCTGCCGGGCCGCCAGGTAAACCGCTTTGAGTTCGAGGATGTAGCCAACGCACTTATCGCTGAAGGTAAAGAGCCGCCGGTGGGTCAGCCGCTGTTGTTGGGTATTACCAAGGCCTCGCTTGCTACTGATTCGTTCCTGTCGGCCGCTTCCTTCCAGGAAACGACGAAGGTACTCACCGATGCTGCTATCGAGGGTAAGACAGACCATTTGGCTGGTCTTAAAGAGAACGTCATCATTGGTAAGCCAATCCCTGCTGGTACGGGTCTGTCTCGTTATCGCGAGGTGGGACTTACGTATAAGGGTCGTCCTGTTGCTGGGGTTCAGAGTGAAAACCTGCCCGACTTTGCCCCTGAGGCACTTCGCGAAATCGAAGAGCTGCTGCCTCAGCCGCAGGATTGGTCACTTGATGGCGATGGTTACCTGAACATGGGTACGAACTATGGTAGCTACTATAGTGGTCTTTCGTTAGGTCATCGTGGCCCGCAGTTGTCCGATGAAGATGCGCGTTTGTACATTTATGACGATTTAGGTGTGTCTCAGCGCTGGGCTAATAAGTTCAGCGAAGCAGGTATCGAAACGGTGGCCGATTTAGTCGGGCATACCGAAGAAGACTTGCTGCGCATTGAGGGTATCGGCGTGAAGGCCATTGAGGAATTGAAGGAGGGTCTAACCGCTCACGAGTTGAATTATGTGATCGAGGACGACCTTGCGGCTACGAGTGACGACATGAGCCAGCTTTTGGATATGGTGTTCTCGCCTGACGATACCATTCTCATCGGTGGTGACGAGCCTCCAACCTTCAGCACTGAGGGTGAGGATATGCTGGGTGAGGCTTTACCGCCTCGTTCCTACCAGCGTAACCTTGAGGAGTTGGATGCTCTGCTTGGTTCTGTTGGGTCGCTCGGTTTTGGGGTGACGAGCAAGGACGAAGAAGCTGCTGCGAATGAAGCAGACAACGACTTCGAAGAGTAGACTTTGATAAAAGAGGGGCGCGCATGGCGCGCCCCTCTTTTATGCTGCCGTATAAGACTGAACAACACGAGTTTTTTTGCTAATATTTTGCTGTGAGGGCAAAGAAGGAGCATTCTTTGTCGGCGGCAGATGGGCGCTTGGGCGAGAGCGAAAGGCTGAATATGACCCAAAAAACTTATTTTCCTTCGGGCGAGGTACAACCTGCTTCTCAAATAGGAGCTACGCTTGAAGCGCTGGCTGGCACTATTACGGCTCGGCGCGAGGTGGGGGATGAGAGCTATACTTGTCGCCTGCTTTCGGGGCCAGTAGACGATGTGCTCAAAAAGGTTATGGAGGAAGCGGGTGAGGTGGCGCTAGCCGCGAAGGATGTAGAATCCTGGGCGTGTTCTTCTTTGGCGGCTGCTTTAGCAATCGATACGGGCAATGAGAGCCCCGCGAGCGAAGATGCGCTGGGTGTTGAATTGCCTGCGGAATATTTTGATGCTGTTAATCATTTGCGTTATGAGGCTGCCGATGTAATGTATCACCTTTTGGTGGTGTTAGAGCGCTTTGGCATTGATTTGGACGAGTTTGCGGCAGAGTTGAATAACCGTATGACCAACGAAGAGCGTCCGCACGGTGGGATTTGTCTGCGTGACGACTGTGTGAAACGAGGTAAATAATGGCGCGGCTTTTTGGAACCGATGGTGTTCGTGGCGTTGCTAACACCGAGCTTACGTGTGATTTGGCCTTCAAGTTGGGTCAAGCAGCGGTGGCATTCAAGGGTAAGACTATTTTGGTAGGTAAGGATACGCGTCTTTCAGGTGACATGCTGGAGTCGTGTGTTGCGGCGGGCATTATGTCAATGGGCGGTACCGCCCTTCTGGTTGGCATTATTCCTACGCCAGCCATTGCACTATTGGTGCGCGAGCTGCATTGCGATGGCGGAATTGTTATCTCTGCTTCGCACAACCCGCCCGAGTATAACGGCATTAAGCTATTTGACGGCCAGGGGTTCAAGCTGCCCGACGCGGTCGAAGACGAAATAGAGGCATTTGTTGCGCGCGGTGGCGCGGTGGCCGATGAGATGCCTGCGGGTGATGCGGTGGGTGTAGCGTTACCGGTAGAAGACGCGGTTGAACTCTATATTGCGCATGCTGTTTCAACGGTGATTGATGAGGGAATTGATTTCAAGGGCTTAAAAGTGGCGCTCGATGTGGGCCACGGGGCCTCGTGCATGACGAGTGCGGAAGCATTGCGTCGCTTGGGCGCCGAGGTCGTGGTTATCAACGAGGAATTTGATGGTACCGATATCAATGTGAACTGTGGGTCTACCCATTTGGGTCCGGTGCGCGATTTGGTGGTTGAGATTGGCGCAGATGTTGGTATTGCTCACGACGGCGATGCCGACCGCGTTATGTTGGTGGATTCGTCTGGTAATGAAATTGACGGAGACGTAGTTGAGGCTGTATGTGCCATCGACTTTAAGCAGAGAGGGCTCTTGGCCGGAAATACGGCTGTGTCCACGGTTATGTGTAATCTAGGGCTTGTTCACGCCATGCGCGAGGCGGGTATACAGCTTATTCAGACGAAGGTGGGCGACCGCTACGTACTGGAGGCCATGCGTGAGGGCGGATATGTGTTAGGGGGCGAGCAGAGTGGACACATGATTTTCTTGGAGCATAATTCCACCGGAGATGGGCTTGTTACTGCACTTCAGTTTTTGGCTGCATGCAAACGTGCCGAGAAATCGGCAGCTGAGGCTGCCTCCGTTATGACTCGATTTCCTCAGGCGCTCATCAATGTGCGCGTAAAAGATAAGCATGCTTTGGATGGAAGCGAAGCCGTGGCGGCTGCAGTAGCTGCTGCCGAGGCCGAGCTGGGCGAAGATGGTCGGGTGCTTATTCGTCCTAGTGGCACTGAGCCGGTTGTGCGCGTTATGGTTGAGGCCGCTAGTGCAGAAGAGGCCGAGCGCCATGCCGGCGTTATTGCCGCAATGGTGGAATCGGCACTATAGTTATTGCGAAGGTTTGTTTCGCCAGGCGTCGCTTGCAGCAGTGATATACTGAAGTAAAAAGGTAGTAATTACAAGCAAGCGACGCGGAAGGCTGGTATACCGCACGTGCGAACACTGCGCCAATGGGACGACTTTGATGTAATTTCTCTCATGTCGATGGTGGCTTTCTTTTCCACCATGCCACTTTTATTAGCACCCCTGAATGTGGTGCGCTTATTGTTGTTTGAAACGGGGAGAGGGGCTGTTCTTGAGCCCTTGGTTTCTTCGCCGCTGCTTCTTGCTATGGCGCTTGCGGCTATGTTCACTTCACTTTCCATGCTGTTCGTTTGTCTTCTGAAAACTGCCTACGCACGTATAGGTCGACGGTTGCTTTTGACGGCGGGAATTGCTTACCTATTAGGCTTAGGAGTGATAGGTAGTGCGGTGTTTTTGGCAGATATCCCTTCTTCTGTCCTGACGCTTGCGGGGATACCACTTGGTTTCGGTGCAGCCGTGCTTTGCATGTCGTGGGTTCGTCAGGTCAGATTTTCCAACTTCCGCGTTACCTTTGCTGCCCTGGTGGTTTTGGGTGCTGGTGTGCTGATGGTTGATGCGGCACTCTCTTTTCTCGATGTCCCCTTTGCTACTATTGTGTTGTTTGTTTTGGCAGTGTTTGGTACTGTCGGATGTCTCAAGAACGCTTTTTCTCATCGAGCACCCGAGCGGGCTACGACATCAGGCTCCAACTGGTGGGATGTATTCGGCAGGCTTGATTTGTCGTTGGTGGAGGGCGGCAGTACCTTTTCTACGCCCCTCTCACGCGTTCTGTTTTTCATTGTTACGCCGGCCGTCATCTTTCTTTTGTTTGTAACAAGCATGAATATGTATCACACACTGTATACGGAAGCCTCACTTGAGCTCATAGGGGGAGCAACGGCCCTAATCTGCGCGTTACCGCTTTTGTTTGTGCGGAGCGAGCGTGCTTTAGTAAAATACCTCTCTTATCAGATGAGGCCGCGCAGGTGGCTTTAGCCCAGCGCGCGCGAGGCGTGCAGGGGTTTGATAAAGGCATTGTTTCGCGCATGAAGAGCTATGCTTCTTTAATAGTGCCTCTTTTGGAGGGTTCGTTGCGTCATGCAGAACGCCTAGCAATTGCTATGGATACACGTTGCTATGCGGCCGCACCCCATCGCACGCACCTAAGACCGCTGCGTCTTGTTGGAAGCGACTATCTTGCCTGCGTGTGTGTCGGTGCGTTAGCGCTTGCCTTTTTTGTGATTCGTCTTTTCGGGTAAAGCTTTCCTGTCACATTTCTTAACGCAGAAATCGCGCCAGAATGCGTACCAACAAACTTGGTTTGCGGGTGGGGCTGTTGGTTGGCGCTGGGGCTACAACGATGTGTTGTTCGCTGGACTGCTCCATCACCATGGGTTGCTCAATCTCATCGGCTTCAAGGGCTACAGATTCACGCGTTTCGACGGCTGTTGTTGTCTCGACGGCGAGCGGGGTTTCCTGATGCACCTGCGGTGACACTTGGGTGCTGCGGCGTTGCGAAGCCTCGCGTGCAGCAATGATTTCCGCTGCTTCGAGCCGGCGTTGCTGAGCCCTTTTTATAAAAAATTCCTGCGAGTCGAACAATATGGTATTGTCATCCTCGTCTTTCTCGGAGAAAAATCCCAAAGGGGTGTAGTTTTTATCAGGTAAGAGTTCGCGTAACTTAGCGGTGTCGCTCATGCTTATTCCGAAGTAACCCAGTATTTCTTTGCGTAGTTCTTCGTCGAGTACTGGCCAGGCTATTTCGATACGTTTATCCATGTTGCGTGTCATGAGGTCGGCGCTCGACAGGTATAGCTTCATATTTTCGTGCGGTCCGAATCCATAAATGCGGCTGTGTTCCAGTAGGCGACCAACGATAGAGACCACGTGAACGTTTTCGGTGAATCCTTCAAGACCGGGTACGATACAGCTGATGCCCCGTACAAAGAGCGTTATAGGAACACCTGCCTGGCTCGCCTCCGCTAGTTTGTCGATAACCTCTTTGTCGGTGATGGAATTCGTCTTGAAGAATAATCCCGTGTCTTCGCCCGCACGAGCACGCTCGATTTCGCGATCGATGCGATCGATGATCATAGGTTTAATCTGAAGGGGAGCTACCCACATAATGTCGTAGTTATCGGAGGTGTTTTCTAGCCCCATATTACGGAAAAATTCAACAGCATCGCGTCCAAAGGTTGCATCGGTAGTGATGAAGGCTAAGTCGGTGTAGAGCTTGGCTGTCTTTTCGTTATAGTTGCCGGTGCCTAACTGCGTGATATGCTGCAAACCTCGTTCGGTTTGACGTGTAATGCAGCAAATTTTTGAGTGTACCTTGAAATCGCGGAATCCGTAGATGACGTTACACCCTGCTTGCTCGAAGCGCTGTGACCATTCGATATTGTTGCTCTCGTCAAAACGAGCGCGTAATTCAAAGAGGGCGGTAACTTCTTTACCGTTTTCAGCTGCTGCGATGAGGGCTTCAGCCAGATGCGACTGACTGGCTAGACGGTACAACGTAATCTTAATGGAAATGACGGCAGGATCGTTAGCTGCTTCGCGTAGAAGCTGTACAAAAGCATCCATAGTTTCATAGGGGTAGCTTAAGAGTACTTCCTTTTCGGCTACCTGATCAATAATCCGCCGGTTGCGATCTAGGCAAGCAGGCCATTGAGGGGTGAAGGGCACATTGGTTAACTTCGCACATTCTTTTTCTGGAAGCAGGCCGGCCAAGCCCCAAGTGTAGCTCATGTCGAGTGGAACCAAGGTGGAGTACAGCTGATGTGGCTTGAGGTTTAGCCGCTGCATCAATAGCTTTTCCAGTGTGGAAGAAAGTGGACGCTCGCTTTCTAGGCGCACCGGTGCCAACCGAGAGCGTTTCTTTAAGATGCGTTTCATATGCTCGCGGTAATCTTCGTCGTTTTCGTCAGTGCCTTCAGTGGCATCAAGGTCGGCGTTGCGGGTAACGCATATCACGTTGGTATGTTTAACGCGGTACATGGAAAAGATTTCTGTCGCCACCATTTCAATGGCATGTTCCAGCAAGATAAACTGTAATCCTTTGCCCGGAAGTTCAATTACGCGTGCGCACTGTCGCGGCATAGGCACAAGACCCAACGTTACCCCTTCGGCCCCCAGGTTCTTTGCTTTTTTGGCGTCTTTGCTTGTTTTGGGCGCTCTTTTCTCGTCGGCGTCTTCATCGAGGCGTACGACGACGTACAGTGCGCCGTTCTCCAAATGAGGGAAGGGATGACGTGAATTAATGATCTGTGGAGAGAGAAAAGGCATAACATCGCTGCGTACATAGTCAGACAGATACATGCGTTGCGTATCGTCTAGCTCTTCGGGACGCAAATGGTAAATGTCACGCTTGGATAGCAGGTATCGGACGCTCTCGAAAGTGCGTTCTTGGATGGGATAGAGCTCGTGGCAGCGGGCGTAAATAGCATCGAGTTGTTCGGGAGGCGTCATGCCCGACTTTGAGTCTACAATATGCTTCTTCACCAGAGAGAGGTCGGTTAAACTGCCCACACGTACCATGAAAAATTCTTGAAGGTTGCTCCAGAAGATGGAAACGAAATTCAGGCGCTCGAGCAGAGGGACGGTTTCGTCCGCGCCTTGGTCGAGTACGCGTTCGTTGAAGGTAAGCCAAGACAGTTCGCGATTTTGTAGATAGGGCGCACACGTTGTTGAGGTTTTTTCCGTGGCAGGCGGGGTTGTATCATCTTGCGTTGCGGCTAGACCCTGATCCACGATGGTCACCTGCGTTGCGGCTAGACCTTGATCTGCGGTGGTCACCTGCGCTGCGGTTGTGTTCTGAACTGGTGCTACGTCTTGGTTTGTGGTAACTCCTTCAACGTTGGAAGCGGAATCATTTGGAAGATCGGAGACGGTGTTGGGCTGCTTTGTTTTGGCTGATTTGGAAGTTTCCGTATTCGTTTCCATGGCATTTCCCTGTCTCTTGATGTGTCGCGCGCCGCGTTGCGCGACAATATTATCCTAGCATGCGTTCAAGCAGGTATCCCTCGCGCACACCGTACTTGCAAAGCTCTAGCTGAGTCCCACCGAATCTTTCTAGCAATGCGTCGAGAATCAGGCACCCCGGCGTAAGTGTATGAACGCGCTCGGCCGATGCCTTGAGGGCATGATGAGCAAAAGAATCAGGGTCGGTGCGACACTTATCCAGTATCGCACGAATCTCGCTGGTCGTCATTGTTTTGGGGCGAACATCTAAGCTGTTGATCTGAGCGTGCATTTTTGCTGTCGCACGCACGCTTCCTCCGATGCCATAGAACGTGGGCGTGTCGTAGGCGTGGGGGTTAGGAAGTGCTGCAATGCGCGCAGAGAACCCTTGTGTGATGTCGACCATTTCTTCGGGGGTGGGCAGGATGCCACGTACAAATGATGCATAGGATGAAAGCGATCCTTGAGCAACGCTTACATTGTGGTGATCGTGACCGTCCTCAATGCGAGTAAGTTCGGTTGACCCTCCTCCAATATCAACGAGTGTGCCGCGCTCAATATATCGGTCACAGGTAGCACCGACGAAGCCTAAGTGAGCTTCGTCGCGCATGGAGAGCAGCGTGATGGGGGTGCCTACACTCTCCTCGATACCACTGATGGCTTCCGCTGAATTTGTGCAGTTGCGTAGTACGGCGGTAGCAAACACGTCGAAGCGTTTGCAGTCAAAGTAACGGGCGCGCTTCGCGTGGCCCTTCAATACGTTAACAGCGCGCTTGATACCGGCATCAGTGAAGACCCCGTCGCGGACATGCGCCGAAAGACCAGCCATAACTTTATCGTTAAGGAGGCTCTTGAAGTCTTTGTGTGTATACGCGTGCTTGTGGTCGTCCTTTATCTCAAATATAACAAGGCGGATGGTATTTGATCCGAGGTCGACAACTCCATAGTTGGGCATAGCTTGTCTCTTATCTGTCGGTTACCACACTGTTCAGACATGGTGTCTAGTTTCGTCATTGTTTTATTCTACGGAAACCTCACGCTTACGCAAAGTGCGTCTTAATATTGCTGTCAACATTTTACTTTTGCTTGATTTGCTTTATATGCTTGACGCGGAGACTCTGGGCGTGCGGCGGACGATGGAAAGCATTTCGCGTGAGTACTTGGTTGTTAAAAACGCTGCTGTGCTATCATAAAGCTCTGTTTCCTCTGGGAAAGGATCGTTTATGCTGGAATCCGTCGACTTTACTCGTCCCTCGTTGACGAAAGAGGAGTATAAGCCGCAGCGCGATGCGCTGATGAGCGAACTGGTGGTTCTTCAGCAGCAAGCCCATGAACGTGGAGTGGGACTTGTAGTGCTATTCGAAGGCTGGAACGGTGCCGGTAAGGGTAGTCGTATCTCTGATCTCATGTATAACCTCGATGCGCGCGCCACTAGCGTGTACGTTACCGAGGACTTAGACGTTGCGGTGGCGCGTGACTTCGTAGGTACTGCTTACGGTGTAACAGGGTTTTATCCGATTATGCAGGAGTTCTGGCACGCTTTGGGTCCGCGAGGTGCTATCACCTTCTACGATCGAGGCTGGTATACCGCTGCTACGCAGCATCTTTTGTATAACGCGTATGGCGAGATTGCGTTCGAAGAGGTGAAGACAGGCAAGGCCAAGAAAAGGTCTGCGGTGGCAGAGCAGGAGCGCGACGAGCGGCATGCAGACTTATTGCATCGTCATCTTACCTCAGCTGCCGACTTTGAGCAGCAGCTGGTTGATGATGGCTATGTTGTGGTGAAGTTCTTTGTGCACGTGACGCAAGAGGCGCAAAAAAAGCGCCTTGAGCGCCTGTATAACGATCCGGCCACTCGTTGGCGTGTTAGTAAAAAGAAGCTTGCCAGTGTGCGTAACTATCCCCAGGCTTACCGCTTGTATGATTACCTGTTAGAGGGTAGTAATTTTTCTTGTGCGCCGTGGCATATCGTAAATGGAGAGGATAAGCGTGCCGCCAATCTCGCCATTGCTCAGACATTGGTTGAAGCTCTTCGTGGTGCGTTGGCTACCGCCCCTGATGCTGACGCAGCAGCTGCCGTTGCGAAGGCCCAGGCGAACTCGGCAGGTCTATTGGAGGGTGCGTTGCGGGATGATTCCGCTTCCGATCGGACGGCTATCCAAGCCTCGGCTCAAGCCGAGGCGGCTGCCGCCAGCGCGCGGGCACCACGCGCCTCGAAGTTTCCCATTGCAAACGATTTTCCGCGCGTCGATCGCACGAATCACACTCTCGTGCTCGATCTTTCCGATTACAAAAGCCAACTAAAAATTCAACAGGAACGTCTGAATAAGCTTGAAATGGAAATGTATCAGAAGCGCATTCCTCTTATGATTATGTATGAGGGGTGGGATGCGGCGGGTAAGGGTGGCAACATCAAGCGTGTTGCTCAGGCTCTCGACGCGCGTGCCTACACTGTGTTTCCTAGTCCTGCTCCCACGAAGCCCGAGTTGCTCCACCCTCACTTATGGCGCTATTGGACGCGCCTACCAAAGGCGGGGCATGTGGGTATTTATGATCGCAGTTGGTATGGTCGGGTGTTGGTTGAGCGTGTAGAAGGCTTTGCTACTCCGAATGAGTGGGGGCGCGCCTATGACGAAATCAACGAGTTTGAACGCGAGCTGGTGCGCTGGGGTGCCATCCTGTTGAAATTCTGGGTCGATGTAAGTCAAGATGAACAATTGAGTCGCTTTCGCGACCGTGAGCAAGATCCTACCAAGCAATGGAAGATTACGGATGAAGATTGGCGTAATCGCGATAAATATCCCCAGTATAAGGCTGCTATCGATGATATGTTTCGTTTGACATCCACTTCGTTTGCTCCCTGGATTGTACTTGAGAGTGATGACAAGTATTACGCGAGGGTTAAGGCCTTGAAAATAATCAATGACGCGCTTGAGGCGCGCTTGCGCGAAAACTGAGATAGCGTTAACATGTGCAGATGATATGAAGCGAAAAACTGCGCACTGGTGCGCTTGAACAAAGGGGTACCGTTATGACATTGTTCGGGATGACTGTTCCTATGGAGGCGATCTGGGTCATTGTGGCCATTATCGTTCTTGTCATCGTTGTATTCATCGCAAAGGGCTTCCTTGACGAGATGAAGAAGAAATAAAACCCGTTCTCGGCCGGTGCCTTGGTTCCGACCATGAAGATATGAACGATTTCACGGCATTACGCCCCCTTCTCGGGGGCGTTTGCTTATTATGGTAACGGTCTGGAAACGAAGAGTGACGCTTGCGCTGGCAGCGTGCTCCCTCGTTCAACCGAGGAGGATAGCATGGCCGATCAACAACAAAATCCCGACTTGCCGCGTGGTCGCCACGCGCAGCAGGGTGGTGCGCATTCTGCTCGGCCGCAGCCTCACCCCTCGGTCCCACGCCGTACTCCAGGTGTATCACCACGGCAGTCGTCGCCTCATTCCTCACAGCAAGGGGCACGTCCGGATGCGCAGTCGCAAGGTCGTCGTCCGGTGCACGGTGCTGTACCGCAGGGGTATGTACCCACTCCGAGAGGCTTTCAGCAGGGGCAATCAAAGCAAGTGAATCGTCATCAGGGTTATGCGCACACTCCCCAGCAGGGCGCGATGGTGCCGGCGGCTTCTACGGTAGCCGGCGGACGGCGCAATTCCAGCGGTCATGACAAGAAGACAAAAAAACCTTGGCGTATTGTATTTCTCATTGCGCTGATAGTGTTAGTGGTGTCGCTGGTTGCGCTGGGGGCTATTGCTTTTAGTTACTGGCAGGGCCAGAATGCATACGACTCTCTTGCCGAAGAGGTGTTTACTCCTCCGTCAGACATCAATGGTTCGTCGTTGGCCGACCTAACGGTGGACTGGGATAAGCTGAGGGCGAAAAACCCCGATACGGTGGGCTGGGTGTATATTCCCGGTACAACCGTGAATTACCCTATCGTACATACTACCGACGACGAGAAATATCTCACTACCGATTTTGATGGGAAGCAAGCTTGGGGTGCCACCTATGGCTCTATCTTCCTGTCGGCGGCAAACGCATCCGACTTTTCTGATGCGAACAATATTATATATGGGCACCATCTCAATAACGGCTCTATGTTTGCTGCCATTGCTGGCTTGGAGGATGCTGCAAAATTCAATGCGAGCCGCACGGTGTATCTCTTGACACCTCAGGGTAATTTCAAACTAAAGACGTTCTCCCTCGTGCATGTAGCAGCCGATGATCCTCTGGCCCAAACTGCGTTTTCAAGCAGCGAGGAACTTACGTCTTATGTGCAAGACAAGATGGACCGATCGGTTGTGACGGTGTCTGATATTCCGGCAGCAGCCGACCTGAGCCATATATTCTCGTTCGCCACGTGCGACAATCTTCCGAGTGATGGACGATTTGTCTTATTCTCTTATATTGCCGATTCGACCGTTGCGGGCATTGCTCCTGTTGCATCGGTGTCGGCACCCGAAAGTAACATCGTAGACCCGACTGCGGCCAAAGCAGTAGGAGATAATGCACAGGAGGCCGCTGCATGAGTACTTCAGTATTTCCGGGAGAGCGCCCCGATCGCCTCGAGGAGGAATGTGCCGTGTTTGGTGTGTTCGCACCTGGCGAGGACGTCGCGCGTATGACCTGCTTTGGTTTGCAGGCGTTGCAGCACCGAGGGCAAGAAAGTGCTGGTATAGCCGTTGGTGATGGTGACACCATCATGGTGGCAAAAGATTTAGGTTTGGTAACCCAAGTATTTGATGAGGCCAGTTTGGCGGCACTCGAGGGCTTGGTGGCCGTGGGTCATGCACGCTATTCCACCAGTGGTGCGGCCGCATCATGGGAGGCTGCGCAGCCTCATATCTCTGCTATTGATGATGTGCTTATCGCGCTCGCTCATAATGGTACACTTGTTAACACTAATGAGATGCGTGCGCGACTCGTGGGAGAGGGCGTGCAATTTCGTTCCGGCACCGATAGTGAGGTGCTGGCGAAGGCCATTGGCCAGGTGACACAGGAGACGCACCACCTGCGTACTGGTATTCGCCGAGCTATGGAAGTTGTTACGGGTGCCTACGCTGTCGTCTTGGCCAGCCCCGATTCCCTCTATGCGTTCCGTGATCCGAATGGTATTCGCCCGTTGTGCATTGGTAGGTTGTCCGACAACCGCGGATGGGTGGTGTCGTCGGAGACCTGCGGTTTGGATATCGTGGGGGCAACCTACGTGCGCGATGTCGAGCCGGGCGAGATCGTGCGCTTTAATGCTGATGGTATGACGGCTGAGCAGGGTGTTGCGGCTCGTGAGCCGGCAGCTTGTATTTTTGAGTATGTCTATTTTGCTCGACCTGATAGTGTTATTGACGGACAGAGCGTTTATCAGGCTCGTCGCAACATGGGACGCATTTTAGCCCAAGAAGCACCCGCTGAGGCTGATCTCATATTGGGCGTGCCCGATTCGGGTGTTCCTTCTGCTATGGGTTATGCGGTTGAGAGTGGTATTCCGTATGCCGATGGTATTGTGAAGAATCGCTATGTGGGTCGTACGTTTATCCAACCTACCCAAGCAATGCGTCAGTTAGGCATTCGCTTGAAATTAAATCCGCTGTCTTCAGTTATTCGCGGCAAGCGCTTGGTTGTTATCGATGATAGTATCGTACGCGGTAATACCTCCAAGCAACTTGTGCGGATGTTGCGCGACGCAGGGGCCGCCGAGGTTCATCTGCGTATTGTGAGTCCCGAGGTAATGTGGCCATGTTTTTATGGCATTGACACCGATACGCGCGATCAGCTTATGGCTGCCAATATGACGCTTGATCAGATGAATGAATGGATTGGGTCTGACTCGTTGGCGTTTATTACGCTTGACGGGTTACGAGCTTCCGTTCCCGATGTGCGTCATCCTGGTTTTTGCGATGCTTGCTTCAGCGGCGATTATCCCGTGCACATTCCCGAGGCGATGGCGAAGAAAAGTAGCCTTACGCAGGCAGACCTCGGAGGGTATGGCGCAGGAGCTTCTCTATAGAGCGGATGAAGCCGCACGTGCGGCTGATAGATATATGCAGGGTCGGCTCGATGCGAGAGCGGGCCGGTTTCGACGGAAGGGTACACCGATGACCGAAAGAATTACCGTAAGCGCTGCGGGGCAGGATGACGGGCCTCAGATGCCTAGCTGGGTGAATGAGGACGCACTAACCTATGCCCAGGCGGGCGTTGACACGGCCGAAGGTGCGCGGGCGGTCGATGCTATTAAGGGTGTCGTGCACGACACGTATCGTTCTGAAGTGGTGGGGGATATTGGCGGCTTTGGTGGCCTATTCTCTATTGGTGCAGCCAAAAATATGGTCGATCCGCTGTTGGTTAGTGGCACTGATGGTGTGGGAACGAAACTGAAGGTTGCTCAGATTGCCGACAAGCACGATACCGTTGGTATCGATCTGGTGGCTATGTGTGCCAATGATATTCTGGCTACCGGTGCTGAGCCCCTGTTCTTTTTAGATTACGTGGCTATTGGTAAGCTGAACGCAGAGGCCGTGGCTGAAATTGTTAAGGGTATTGGCGAAGGTTGCAAGCAGGCGGGATGTGCGCTTATTGGCGGCGAGATGGCTGAACATCCCGGTGTTATGGACCCCGACGACTACGACCTATCCGGTTTTTGTGTGGGCCTCGTTGACCGGGTGGAGATGCTCGATCCTGCGACGGTACATGAGGGTGATGTTTTGGTGGGCCTTGCGTCGAGCGGCTTGCATTCAAATGGCTATTCGCTGGCTCGTAAGGTATGTGTTGAGGGAAAGACGCACTACGAACTGCGCATTGAGCGCGACGAGCTCGGGGGCCGTAGCCTACAGGATGCGCTTCTTGAGCCTACGCGTATATACGTGAAGCCGGTTCGTGCTGTTCTTGATGCCTGTTCAGGGGCGGTGCATGCGCTTGCGCATATCACGGGCGGTGGCATTACCGAGAATCTAGACCGTGCGCTTCCGAAGAATGTGGATGCTCAAGTTGACTTGGGCATGTGGCCGATTCCTCCCATTGCGAAGTTTGTTTGTGATGCAGCGCATCTGGATGAATCTGAAGCGCTCAAGACGTTCAACATGGGCCTTGGTATGGTTCTTATTGTCGATCCTGCTCGTGTTGAAGAGGTTGAAGCGGCATTGGCTGAATCGGGCGAAACCACCTATCGCGTGGGCCATATTATCGCGGGCGAAGGTCGCGTTTGCTACGTTAATGATGGCGACTTGTACGGTTACGAAGCAGAGTAAGGGGTGTGCATGACCACGCCGCTTAAAATAGGTGTGCTGCTCAGTGGCGGCGGCACAAACTTGCAAGCCATTATCGATGCGATAGCAAACGAGAATCTTCCGGTGGAAATCGTAAAAGTGGTGTCGTCGCGCCCCGACGCCTATGGTATTGAGCGTGCGCGCGCGGCAGTGATTCCTGTGACGGTGCTTAATCGGGAAGTGTATGTTGATACGCAAGCCGCCGATGCGCGCATTGTGGCCGAGCTTCAGGAGGTCGGTGCGGAGTATGTGGTTATGGCGGGGTACATGCGTAAGGTAACGCCGGTAATGCTGAATGCGTTTCCCGATCGGGTTTTGAACCTGCATCCTGCTCTGCTGCCATCGTTTAAGGGTGCGCATGCCATTGACGATGCGTATCGTGCGGGCGTGAAGGTAACGGGTATTACCGTGCACTTCGCCAACGAGGATTACGACAAAGGCCCCATTGTGGCTCAGCGTGCTATTGAGGTTCGCGAAAGCGACACGCTGGAAGAACTCGAGGGTCGTATTCACGAGGCTGAGCATAAGTTGTATCCGGAAGTATTACGCTTGCTGGCTGAAGGCCGGGTAAGTGTGGGCCAAGACAGGAAGGTGCATATCCAATGATTAAGGATGCTCTTGCAGGTGTGGTGGAGGATTTGCGAGCAGGTAACACCCCGTCGCTTTCCGTGAATGATTTCCCCTGTTTCTCGTTGACGGCGACGGAGGGTAACGAACATGTTGACCCGACGTACTTAGAGGCGATTGCTGCTCATTTAAGTGCAGCCGATCTTCCCGTGTTCGAGCGGGCCCTGCGCGCTATCGATGAGGGCGATTTGGCGTGGTTGGGCTTTAAGGTTGTATACGATGTAACCGAAGCCACAGCCAACACCGATAATGAAGTGACTAAGAAGTATGGCGAGGTGGGCTCGGCCGATGCTGAGCCGCTGGTATTCTTCTGCAACGATGCAAAAGAAATCGTAGCGGGGAGAGACTATTCACCGCGCGATATGTTTCAGATGAAGGATGTTACCCGCGGTCCCTCCATGCATAATGAGCAATTTGAGGGTCTTACTTGGTTGAGTATCCCGTTGTTTGACCAAGTGAATGTTTGGCTTTTGGGTGCGTCTGATGCTGCGAGTGAGGTGGCAACACTAGCCGACCATGTGGGTTTTGCGGTGACGGTTGTCGACTATGATCCGGCGTACGTGAATGAGTTGCGGTTTCCTACGGCTAAGCGCATTGTACTTCCCGGTGGCAACTTTGATGCTTTGGACGAGTTGGATGCTCGTCCGGAAGACTATGTGTGCGTACTTACACGTGGCCACATGTTTGATCCTGAAGGTTGCGTGTGGGCGGCAAAGCATCATGCGCACTATGTGGGCATGATGGGATGTGCGGGTAAAAACGACCGGGTACATGAACTGGTACTGGCTGCTGGTGCTTCTGAACTAGACTGGGAGCGCGTCAAGCGTCCCATCGGCTTGAAGTTTGGTGCAAAAACACCCGCAGAGTTGGCTATCGCCATCGTGGCTGAACTGGTGGATGTGCGTTATCGTCAGCGTTATAGCGACGAGGCTCGCCAACGCCACGAAAAAAGCTTGGGAAGATAGGTTTTTAACCGTATTGGTTGGAAATAAAGAGTGAGTAGCTTCACTACTCGAAGGAGTGGAGAAGCCTAACAGAAAGGATGTAAGGCCATATGAGCAATCCGAAGGTAAAGCGCGTGCTCATGTCTGTTACGGACAAGAGTGGTTTGGCCGATTTTGCCCGCGCACTGGTAGATGAGTTTGGCGTGGAGATTATCTCGACGGGTGGAACGGCCCGCGCGCTGAAAGACGCAGGTGTGCCCGTTACCCCTATCGATGACGTAACGCAGTTCCCCGAGATGATGGATGGTCGTGTTAAAACACTGCATCCTCGTGTGCACGGTGGATTGCTTGCCAAGCGTAACAACGCCGATCATATGGCGCAGGCTGCCGAGCACGGCATTGAGATGATCGATATGGTGGTGGTAAATCTCTACGCCTTCGAGAAGACGGTAGATGGTGGTGCCGACTTTGCCACCTGCATCGAAAATATTGATATTGGTGGTCCTTCTATGTTGCGTTCTGCAGCGAAGAATTTTGAAAGCGTGGCGGTTGTCACGCGTCCGGATAGCTACGGTGCAATTTTAGCTGAGATGCGTGCGAATGAGGGTGCCACGACGCAGGCCACGCGGGCCAAGTTGGCGCTTGATGTATTCGAAACTACCAATGCTTACGATGGGGCGATTGCCGCATGGATGGCTGGTCAGCTGGAGGGTCAAGGTGATGTTTCCTATCCGGCGAATCGTACGCTTCACCTGTCTAAAGTGCAAGATCTGCGCTATGGCGAGAATCCACACCAAACAGCTGCCTTCTATCGCCGCGACGATTTTGCTCGTGCCGAATTCAGTCTTGCCCATGCACGCCAGCATCAGGGTAAAGAAATGTCGTACAACAATTATCTCGACACGGATGCTGCTTGGGCCGCTGTGCGCGAATTCGAGGGGCCGGCGTGTGTTATTGTGAAGCACCTTACCCCGTGCGGCGTGTGCCAGGACGACGATCTCGTAGCCGCGTATCAGCGTGCTCACGAGTGTGACCCCATAAGTGCCTACGGCGGTGTTATGGCGTTTAATCGCCCAGTGACCTCCGATGTTGTCGTGGCTATTTTCGAGAACAAGCAGTTCGTTGAGGTTATTATTGCTCCCGAGTTTGCAGGCGATGCGCTCGATATGTATAGCGCTAAAAAGAATGCGCGTCTGTTGTCTACCGGCGGCGTGAACCCGGCAGGCGGAGAGGTGGAATATCGCTCGGTTGAGGGCGGTCTTTTGGCTCAAGACTCCGATGCCGTAGCAGAGGATCCTGCGACGTTTACGGTACCTACAAAGCGCAAGCCTACGGATGCCGAGATGGAAGAGTTGTTATTTGCATGGAAGGTATGCAAGTCCATCAAATCAAACGCTATTTCTATCACGAAGGATCACGCAACAGTGGGTGTGGGCGGTGGACAACCGAATCGCGTGAATTCTGCGCGCATAGCCGCCGAGCAGGCGGGCGATAAGGCGAAGGGTGCCGTAGCTGCCTCCGACGCGTTCTTCCCCTTCCGGGACGGCTTTGACGTATTGGCAGAAGCGGGTGTTACGGCTGTTATTGAGCCGGGTGGCTCCATTCGTGACGAAGAGGTTATTGCTGCAGCCGACGAGCAAGGTGTAGCCCTTGTATTTACGGGGCATCGTCACTTCCGTCATTAAATAAGCTTAGACGGCTTAGCGGGTGTCGGAACTCTCTTTGGCGTCGATGAGGTTCATTGCGGCGCTTGGTGCCTCTCAGGGGGCTACCAAGCGCCGCGTTTATTTCTGCAGGATTCCTTGTCGATTGCGATACCGGGCTATTGTTGTGCTGCTGAGCATAAGTATCCTTGGGTGTCCAGCTCGCAAAAGCGAAACTCGTACGCTGAGCATTCGTTGCTTGCTGCAAGGGGACTCCACTCGTACACTGGTTACATGAGCATAAAGAGCGAGGATATAAAAAAAGTTATTCGCATGGCGATCTACCGCATGGTGGACTGGATTCACGCTCCCTACACTCGTCTTTACGTCGTGGCGTTTGTGGCTTTAGCTTGGGGCGGCCTCTGCTTTGCCTTGCCGGCATGGGTGGGCTTGGCTCTCTTTGTGCCGTTTGTGCTGGTTATTGCTGAAAAGACGCGTCATGCAGTGCGTAGAATTTTGTCTCTCGACCTTATTGATGTCGAAGAACAAGAGGGTCGCCTTGTTTTGGACACGCAGGCCGACCGTATGCAGCGTTCGTGGGCTCTCGGTAGTTCAGTGTGTGCTATTGGTGTGCTGGCGCCGTTGTTGGCTCGTGCGGTGTTTGAAGTTTTTCCTGGTCTGACAATATCGGATTCGCTTGCCACCTATCTTACTTTTCTAGCCGTGCTTTTTGGTGGCTTTCTTGCTTTCTACGTGCTTGCGTTGCGATTTGATACAACGTGGTTGCGTGGATTGACAAGCTTGATTGTTACGCTGCCAACCTTTTTTATTGTGGTCGCTTTGGCCTCTATTCTGCTTTCATGGGCGATGCGCCTGTTGTCGACAATTGGCGTTTCGGCTGAGAGTCTACTGAAAAGTGGATTTTCTTGGTTGTACTCCATGCAAGATATTCTTGGCACAGCAACCGACTATTTCTTGCGCCAAGATGCGGCAATCGTAACTATTTCTATTATTGTGGCAGCGCTGCTCTTGCTGCTGTACGCAGGGTCGGTTCCTTATTATTGGATACGGAGTGTCCGGCGTTGGCTGCGAAGCATAGGTATTATCGCAGCGGCGTTTGGGGCTGGTGTGCTGGTGTTTGCCGGCGTGTGGCTAAGCGATATGCAGAATTTTATGATGGAAGGGGCCTCGGACCATCTTGCGTCAGCGTTGGGAAATGGTGTCGATGCTGCGGAGGCTATCTCGCGATACAATAGCGACGATCTCATTGCGCTTATTAAGGCATTCGTGCTGCCCTATACCGTGGGGGTGTTTGTGGCGACGGCGGTGGTTGGTTGGCGTAATAGTCATGCGTTGACTATTGCAAATGGTATTTTAGACGGATTTTCCGCATGTCAGTGTGTGAGCGAAGATGATCTTCCGGTCCAGCAAAAACGCTACTTGTACTATGGGGGCAGTCAGACACTTTGGGATATTGCTTTGCGCTCTATTGGGCGCGATATTCCACTACCACATCCTTTCGCCCCACGTAAGCTTTCTCTCGAGGAACGTATTACGGGGGTGTTGCAAGACCCGCCACCACCGACTAATCAGAAGGCCGATACTGGGACGAAGAAGGCCTGCGTCGACGATTGATATCTTTCGCAGTTGGGCGTGTTTTGAAAGGTTGAGGTAAGAGAGGTGGATCGAGTTTCTAGGCAGCATGGCATCGATGCCTTCGTTTGCTCAGAAAGCGCCACCTTGGCTTTCACTAAAGGCTCGCTGCGATGCCCTAAGCCGTCGCTCTCCAATAAGGTTTAGCTGGTGCCTGCGACCAAGGGTCTTGGCTCGCGCGTCGCGCTTTCCTGTCGCTTTATACCCTTAAGACGCAAAGAAGATGAAAAGACCACCAACTCGCGGTAAGGGGGTTTAAGTAAACATAATCGCTACCTTTGAGAGCGTGAGTTCCAAGGGCTGCTCGTGGTTATTTCATTACGAAAAGATGACGGCGCAGTGGCGGGGATGTGACGATTGCGTCTCGTCGGTATAGTGGGGGCATGAAAAAATCAAAGGCACTTACAATACTAGGATTGTCCGATGGTGCAACCGACGAACAGGTGAAACAAGCTCACCGTAAGCTGGTTATTGCGCATCATCCCGACAAGTTTCCCCTCGATTCCAAAGAACGCGCCAATGCTGAAGAGTTAACAAAGCAGATTAATGAGGCGCGCGATGTGCTGCTGAATCGCTCGTGGACACCTGAGTTTGATCCGCGGCGCGATGCACGTCCTTATGCTAATAACCCTTACGCGCACCCTGGATATTCTTCTCCCTACGGCGCTCCGGCGGGACGTCCGTCATCGGGGGATAGTCAAGATCCTTTTGCTGGCTGGCCGTTTGGTCAGGGGCAGACTACCTATGTGTGGACCTCTTGGGACGATGTGAACTCAGCCGGCGTCGGCGCGAATCCCTTCGATCCTTTCGCGCCGTTCCGCACGGCCGTTCCGCAAAAAACACCACAGGAAATTTTGGCTGAAGCTACTCGTGACCTTAAGTCGGAGGTGCTCGTTGTGGTACTGAAGGCTCTTGTGCTTGGGGCGGCAGCCCTGCTGGGAACGGTGGCTACGGGATTATTCTTCTATGTGGTGGTGTCGGTAGTCTATGGCTTGTGGAAGCGGTTAGGCTCATGTCTTATCGGGCTGATCGTGCCGATTTCTCTTGTATTTGCTCCCCTTATCTTCTCTATTGCGCCGCGGGAAGGCGCGGTAACCATGGGGCTGGGACTTGCCTTCGCCATTGCGCTGGTGTTCGACTTAGTGAATCTTCGTAATCGTATAAGGGTCTATCGCGCTGCCCGAAAGACCGCCGCGTAGCAGCAACACGCCGATGTCCGGTCGACTCGATTCCGGCAACGTGACGTGGGCTGCGGTCGTGGTATACTTGGCGACTGTTCCCCGCAAGCAAGGCGAAAGGGCGGTCTGCATGATAGTGCTCGATGAGCCGTATGTTTCCGAACCACTCATAGCATGGTTGGTAGAGTCGCAACATTCCGTGCTGGATAACGACATGGCGCAGCGTATCGTGAAACAGGGTCGTGCGCTTAATCTGACGGATGCAGATGAGGCTGTAGAGCGCATCAATGCAGGTGAGCGTGTGTATACGAATTCCGAAAACGCTCTGTCGTGGATTGTTGATAACACGGCGAACGCGAGTTTGACTCATGCTATCGACTTGTTTAAAGATAAGGCGGCCATGCGTCGTGCGCTTGCTGCTCTCGATCCTGATCTTTTCTTCAAAACCTGCTCGATTGACGAGCTTTTTAAGTTGGATTTTGCTCGGCTCGAGACGCCGTTTGTGTTGAAGCCGTCGGTGGGTTTTTGTAGCGTGGGCGTTTATGCCATTCAAAGTCGCGAAGACTGGGAACATGCGTTGGCTGACATTAAGAATAACGCCTCAAGCTGGCACGATCTTTATCCCGAGAGCGTTATTGGCGCTGGCTCTTTCATCTTGGAAGGCTATATCGAGGGAACTGAGTATGCGCTTGATGCCTATTTCGACGAACAGGGCCATGCACATATTCTCAACGTACTGCGCCACGACTTCTCGTCGCCTGAGGATACGAGCGATCGCATGTATGTGACAAGTGCTGCTATCGTACGCGAGAACGTCGCTGCGTTTAGCGCTTGGCTTGATCGTGTAAACGCTCTTGTGGGGGCCCGTAATTTCCCCGTGCATGTAGAGGTGCGCGTTCAGGATGGTCGCGTGCGACCCATCGAGTTTAATCCACTTCGATTTGCTGGCTTGGGTGGTACCGACGTGAGCTACTATGGGTATGGCTACCGCACCTATGAGGCGTTTTTGACCGATCAACAACCAGACTTTGATACGGTATTCGCTGGCAAAGATGACAAAGTGTATACCATGTCGCTTTTGAATGCTCCTGCTGATGCTACGGGCGACGAGCGTTTCGATTACGACGCGCTGCGTGTCCGCTTCACTAAGGTGCTCAAGTTGTGCCCCTTTGAGGTGCAACGCACGGGTACGTATGGCTTCTTGTTTTTGGAGACGGATGGCCAATCTGCCGCTGAACTGCACTATCTACAGAACAGCGACCTGAAAGAATTCCTCCGCTAGCCGCGGGGGAGGCGCAGGTGCTTGAGATGGAGCGAGGGGGAGCGGTCCAATGAAGCTGAACGTACGTAATCTGCTCATAGGACTGGTTATCATTATTGTGCTGGTGGTGGTGTTGCTTCGTGGCGACCAGTTGGTTGAGCTGGTGGAGACCATGAAGAAAGGCGCGTTGCTTCCGCTCATCGCTGCCCTTTTTACTCAGTTGGGTAAGTACTTTGCCCAAAGTTTTGCCTACTCATTCGCTTTTGAAGCCGTTGGAGAGCGCATGAGGGCGCGTTCGACCTTGCCGTTGGTTTTTGGAACATTCTTCATGAATACCATTGCGCCTTCGTTTAACTTGGCAGGCACGACATTGGTGGTTGATGACGCACGTAGACGTGGTATTCCTCCGGGTAAAGCTACGAGTGCGGCGCTGCTCATGCAAATTACTATCGACTCTGGTTTTGCCATTATTATGCTCATAGGATTTTTGATCCTTGAGCTAACGGTGGGGCTTTCGCCGTTATGGTTCTTGGTGGGACTATTGGTTATCGTGCTTGTTGGTGTGCTGGTGAGCGTGATGGTGTTGGGCCGTAAGCGGCCTGCGGTTTTGCTTAAGATACTACGTCCTGCCGAGCGCCTCGTTAATCGTATTCGAGCGCGTTTTAAGAAGCCTCCTTTGAACCCGTGGGTTGAGCGGGCTATGGCATCGTTCTCTGATGCTGCAGGTCTTATTGTGAGCAACCCAAAATCTACGCTCAAATCGTTTGGCTGTTCGGTGTGTGCTTCTCTTTGCGAGTTGGGGTGTTTTTCGCTGGTAGGCGTGGCGTTTGGGGTAACTGTACCCGAGTCGCTTATTTGCGGCTATGTGGTGGCAACGATATTTGCCATGATTTCTATTACGCCCCAGGGTGTTGGTGTTGTTGAGGCGGCTGTGGTCGTGGCGTTTACGTCGTTTGGAGCATCGAGCGCAGCGGGTCTTTCCATCGCGTTGGTATACCGCGGCATTGTTTTCTGGATGCCGTTTCTTATTGGTGCCATTCTTATTCAAACTACCAAGACATTTCGCGGCAACACGAAGCGCACGCCACATGCTGCTGGTGGGCGCGACCGCTTGCGTGGTTCGGCGACTCCGGCTCGACCAGGTGACGAAACGCAGGTAGGGGATGATGTAGTCCCCATCGTGCAGTGTGACGACGAATCTTCTGTTGCATCTTCGACTACGGGCCGAGAAGTACAACATAGCTCCAATCGTGATGTGCATCCTGCCCGTCCGTCGGCGCGCTCCACGCAAAATCGTCCCCCGCGCCCTCCTCATGCGCCTTACGAACGACGAGATCGATAGATAGCGGGCGTCTTGAATTAAGTGCTCTTGTGAGTATTTGCTGACAGTTCCACTTTAAAAACCATATCAATCAGCGATTATGCCGCAGGTCTATCTCCTTTGTTATAGAATAGACTCACGATAAAGCAACGGTGGGTGAATTTCTGCTGTAGGGATAGGGGTACTCATGAAAGTTGGCAGAATTGTCGGCGCATGTGCCTTATTTGCGCTGGTGGGGATTTTTGTATGCGTAGGTTGCGCGGGAGCAAGCGGTCAAACGTCGTCCGTGACCGAAAAAAAATCGATACTGGACCCATCTGATCCTGTTCAGGTTACGCTGTGGACCTATTACAATGGCACTCAGCAACGTGCATTTGAAGATCTTGTCAAGGAGTTTAACGCTACGCGCGGTAAGAGTCTTGGTGTGGTGGTTACCAGTGCTAGCCAAGGCGGAGTAACTGAACTGAATTCCGCCGTTACCGATGCGGCAGAAAGGCGCGTTGGCTCAGCTCCCATGCCTGATGCCTTTTTGTCTTATTCGGATACCGCTTTGGTGATCGATGATTTGGGGCTTGTTGCCGATCTCTCGGGATATCTTTCCGGGGACGAAAGAAGCCAGTATGTTGAGAGTTTTCTTGCTGAAGGGGACCTCAATGGCGATGGCGGTTTGAAGTTGTTCCCTGTGGCCAAGTCAACGGAGACGCTGCAGATAAACCTTACTGATTGGCAGAAATTCGCTGATGCGACAGGTGCTCAGCTGGATGATCTGGCAACTATTGAAGGCATCACGGTCACGGCGCAACGATACTATGAATGGACTGATAAGCAAACGCCCGATGTTGATGGTGATGGACGTCCTTTCTTCGGACGCGATGCCGTTGCGAACTATCTGATAACTGGCTCAAAACAGCTTGGTCACGAGTTGCTTGACATCAAAGATGGAACTTGCACTTTTAACTTTGATCGTGCCACTATGAAAGCCCTTTGGGACAACTATTATGTGCCCATGGTGCAGGGATGGTTTTCTGCTGAGGGTAAATTTCGCTCCGATGCGGTTAAGACAGGTAATCTTATTTGCTATCTTGGTTCGTCCTCTTCAGTTGTGTATTTTCCTAAAATGGTTACGATAGATGATCAGACAAGCTATCCCATCGAGTTGGCCGCACTTGCTGCTCCAACGTTTGAAAATGGTACGCCCTGTGCTCCTCAGCAGGGGGCTGGCTTTGCAGTAACAAAGTCGAGCGAGAAGAAGGAAGTTGCTTGCGTTGAATTTTTGAAATGGCTTACCGATAAAGAACGAGGTACCTCCTTCTCGATCAATGCTGGATATGTTCCCGTGAAGAAGGATGCACTTGTTTTGGATAATTTACAAAGTGCCGCCCAATCGATGGAGGGTATATCCGAGAACTATCTGGTAAACCTTCCTGCTACGCTTGAGACTATTGAGAACGGTGTTTATGCGACTCCTCCGTTCGAGGGTGGCGTGCAGGTTCGTGCTGTGCTGGATCGGGCGTTGTCCAGTAAAGCAATTGCCGATCGAGCCGCGGTCGTTGCCGCCATCGAGGCTGGCGCTGCTCCTTCCGATGCCATTGCTCCATACCTAGACGAAGCAGTATTCGATGCTTGGCTTGTCGATTTTGCCGCACAGCTTGAAGCGGCTGTCTTATAGCGTAGTTATTCGCGATAAAGCCAACAAAGGATGTGGGATGATGTCGGAGTGAGTTCAGAACAAGTAAAGGAATACGGATCAAGACGAGGGTTAACCTTCAAACTCCTTGTTTTTGTGCCTTTCTGTATCGCACTGGTTCTGCAAGTTTCCCTTTGTGCTTTTGTGCTTTCGCGCAGCGGGACGCTCTCCCAAATGGAGGCTGATGCTTACGATTTGTTTTCAGCTCATGTTTCAAATCGTGCGGCCTATCTTGAAAACGACATGGTATCTCGTTGGTCGGACCTTGATGCGACGACGGAAGGGGTAGAAAGGCATATCAACGAGGTGCTGGCCACCAAAGCTGTCTCGTCGGCGGCTATTGAGCCGGGTTCCGATGTTGCCGTGACCATTGTCGATCGGTCGGCAAACGATTTGCTTGCTTTTATGAGGCGCGCTGAAGTGGACGGCATTTTTCTTGTGTTGGCCAATGGGTCAGATGCTACGCTGGGGGCGAAAGATGCAGCACATACAGCGCTTTACTTGCGCGATTCCAATCCTAAAGCCGATGCAGAAAACAATTCAGACCTACAGCTTGCCGCTTGTCCCATTAGCGTGGGAAAAGGATTGAACATTGCGCTCGACAGTCAATGGTCGGCAACCTTTCCTGTTAAAGCTGAAGGTGAGGCACAAAGCGACTTTTACTATCGTCCTCTTCGGGCTGCTCAGCAGTATCCGCAGGCGAAGGCTTCCGATTTGGGATACTGGGGTAAGCCGGTAAATTTGGGATGGGCGGGGACTCCGTCGCTCACGTACAGCATGCCCTTGAGAGACGCAACGGGTATGGTAGTGGGTGTGTTGGGTGTTGAGGTGCAGCTTGACCGCATGGTTGCTTATCTTCCCTATGCTGACCTTAGTGAAGAAGGAAGCAGTTCCTCTTTATTGGTAGTTACTGGAGAAGAAGAGGGATATGCGCGCGATGGAGGGGCTTCTCCCCTCGAAGGTTGCAAGCGTACTTACGAGGTACTAACTACCACGGGGGCCTTTCAGAGTCTTTACGTCGCAGACGGCTGGTTTGAGGCGACGCTTGACCGCAAAGGTCGTATGGTGGTTGGTGCCGCCAGCGACTCGGCGCCCGACGATCGAGCGGTTGCCGCTGCCAAAGAACTTAAACTTTATGACAGCACGTCGCCGTTTGCCTCGGATCACTGGGCATTGGTTGGTTTAGAGCGAGAAAAGGAGCTCTTCTCTGCGCCACAGACGCTCTCGGCTAACCTCTGGAGGGTATTTGGTCTCTCTGTTGTCATTGGTGTGGGTATTGCCTTATTTACGGCGTGGGTATCTTCTTCCCGCTTACGCAACCTTATGGGTGAGGTGCGGGCTGCCCGTCCCGAGCAGCCAATTTCATTTACTCCTACAAACATCGTAGAGATTGATGAGTTGTCGGAAGCTATCGAGTCGTTGGGTTGTGAGGTCGCGGCCTCGGCTTCACGATTGTCTGAAATACTCAAGTTATCCGATCGCTCCATTGCAGCATTCGAATGCAACGAGGAAACCGGTATTGTCTCGTACACTGATGGCTTCTTTGATACGCTGGGCTCTATCCGTCGGTTTGCGGCAATCGAGACGGGCGGTGTTGAATTTTCGGACGCCAATGAAGGTGGCGGCACTATGCCGCTCGATGCATTTAAGCGCCTCTTTATGTCTTTGGAGCATCGTTTCGAGAAGGAAAGCGAGGGACGATGGATTATCTCGGATCGAGAGGGTCGTCGTTGGGTTCGTCTTGTTTCTGTAGAAGGTGGCGATCATCGTGGTAACTTCGGCCTTATTGAAGACGTTACCGACGAGATTGTCACGCGTCGTCGAATTGAGCACGAGCGCGATCATGATGTGTTAACGGGCCTTCTGAACCGACGTGCATTTGAGCAGTGCGTTACGGAATGTTTGTCTGAGCGCCCACCAGAGTTTGGTGCCATGCTTATGCTCGATTTGGATAACCTTAAGTACATTAACGATACCTATGGACACGATTGGGGAGACTATTACATTAAGGCTGCCGCCAGTGTTATTCGCGCCTCCTTTAGAGGCAAAGGTATGTATGCGCGCATTTCGGGCGATGAATTTCTTGTCTTTGCCAACCACTGTAAGGGAGAAAGTGATGCGCATTGCCTATTTGATGGGTTTATGCGCGCGCTTGCTACCAGCGCTCTTGAAACCCCCGATGGAGCGGCACTCAAGGTGCGCGCGTCGGTTGGTGTGGCATTTTATCCCAAGGATGCAACCGATTTTGTTCGTTTGCGTGAGTATGCCGATTTTGCCATGTATGAGGCAAAGAATAGTCGCAAGGGCGAACTCATGCATTTCGACCGAGAAAGTTACGAGCGAGGTGCATTTATTTTAAGCGATAAGGAAGATCTAAATCGCTTGTTAGATGAGCAGCTGGTTGATTACCATTTTCAACCTATTGTTGACGCTCGTAACGGGGAAACTAGAGCCTATGAGGCTCTCATGCGACCGCGATTGGAGTCTATTTCCACTCCCGATCGCGTGTTATTGTTGGCGCGCTCTCAGTCGAAGCTTTATCAGGTAGAACGTTTAACGTTTTTTGGAGCTCTTGAGGCATTCGCTCCTTATGCCAGCGCCGACGGAGCAGCTTTGTTTGTGAACAGTATTGCTACGCAGCGACTTTCGTCTGACGACGATAGGGAGCTTCGGCGGCGTTTTGGCTGGTTGTTTAATCGAATGGTAGTAGAGATAACTGAAAACGAATACAGTCGTGAAATGTCGCTTTATAAGGAAAACGTGGTTCGAAAGTGGGGTGCACGTTTGGCTATTGACGATTTCGGAAGTGGCTACAACGGCGAGACTTCGCTTTTAGAATATCGGGCAGACTTCGTGAAGCTAGACATGAGCGTTGTTCGCAGTATCGATCGAATGAAAGATCATCAGGATATTGCGCGTAATCTCATAAAATTTTCTCATGATCGCGGCATTCGGGTGGTGGCTGAGGGCGTGGAGACAGAAGCCGAGCTGCGGGCGCTTATTGGTCTGGAGGTAGATTACGTACAAGGGTATCTTGTAGGAAGACCTGCAGAGCAGCCTTCTCCTGCATCTGCCGAGGCAAAAAGGTTAATCCGCTCACTCTACGAAGAGTTCCAAAAGCGAAATTTTACGCCGACGGACGAGTAACGAGGTCTGTCCGTCGTCTCATTTGCAGGCTGCGCGTATACTTAATAAAAAACTGCCGATGCCGGTGGCTCGGTGAACTTTTTGGGTAAGGAGAATATTTTGGCTTTGGTTGATTTGCTGGGTATAAAAATGGTTTCGGCAAGCAAGGAGCATGTAGAGGCGACGATGCCTATTACCCCCGATCTGTATCAGCCTTTTGGATTTCTGCATGGAGGCGCTACTATTGCGCTACTTGAGTCAGTGGCCAGTGTGGGTGCCGAGGAGCGTACGGATTTCGACCGTGAACGTCCCTTTGGTATTGATGTTCAGGTGAGACATCGCAAAAGCGGTAAGACGGGGCTGTTGCATGGTACGGCAGACCTCGACCGTGTGGAGGGTACCAAACAGTTCTGGAATGTGGTTGCCACCGATGACGAGGGAGATGTGGTGTCTGAAGGTGTTGTTATTACCAAGATTGTTTCGCTGGAGCGTCTTGCCGAGAAGGAACGTGAGCGGGCGGCCGAGAAGGATGCTTTGCGTTAAAGTGGGAACGGGGTGCTAGCTTGAAGCCTATCAGCCGCAAGCTAGCGTAGGCTGCATTTCGAAATGCTCTAGATTGGCAATCGGAGAACAACCAGTCTCAACGCAAAACTTCTGCATACTTGCCTACATTTTCTGTTGTAAACGGTTAGATTGTGCTATCATATCCGTCGCTGCTTAAAGCAGTTTTCGGGTTGTGGCTCAGCTTGGTAGAGCGCTGCGTTCGGGACGCAGAGGCCGCAGGTTCAAATCCTGTCAACCCGACCAGAAACACCAGGTCAGACGTTCGCGTCTGACCTTTTTTCTTTTTCGCTAGGGTTCAATCAGAAAAAAGGGTTCAATCAGGGTTCAATCGGGGGATGTAATGCAGATGCCGCCGGGAGGGGATGCCGACGCTTTGCGTGAGAGTTTTTGTATCTCTGAAAGGATTTCTGCCAAGTTTGCGCCGATATGTTGCAAGAGATTCGACGTTCTTCGGGCATATGTCCCAAGTGAGTTATCGTTTCGCCTGATCAGGATGATCCCCGTGATCTATGTGATGAATTAGGGTCGGATGAGAGCGTGTAAAGAGGGTTTTCGGCGACCAATCGTGCGGCAAATCGTTTAAAACATGCCATTTGGGCGCGCATTGTTGTTGAGGTGCTATGGCTTAAGGTTTGTATCTTAGTTCCCGTTAATTTTGGTTTACCAGTGAATGTTTGAGTTACTGCCGCGATATTCTCTTTCCGCTCTCGCGTGCAATTTGTCGGAAATAGTGAACCCTTCTTCTCATAAGGCCCTATTTGAGGTAATATACCCAGAGTTGTCGACCACGAAGCTGGAGGGATGTAACTTTTAAGGAACATCCCTTTTTTGTATAGCGTATGTTAATCTGGCGGGGTTAGAGTGGTCGAGGTGCAAAGGCACGTGCGTTTCGCGCGACAAACTTGGAGGAACGAATGAAAATCTTGGGTATGGGAATGCCGGAGCTGCTTATTATCTTGGCAGTTATCCTGTTGATCTTCGGGCCGAAGAACCTTCCGAAGCTCGGCGGTGCTATCGGCAAGACCGTCAAGAACCTCCGTGACGGCATGGGTGGCGACAAGAAAGTCATCGAAGAAGCCGAGGACGAGGATGAAGACGGCGAAGAAGAAGTTGAAGAAGTCGTAGAAGAGAAGCCGGTTCGTAAAACGACGACGGCCGCTAAGAAGACGACGACTGCGGCGAAGAAGAAGGCCGAATAGCACGCGGGATCGAAGCAGTTGCGGTATGTGCAGACGGCTCGGCCGGGCGCATACCGCTTTTTTGTATATGAGGTGTCCTTTGGGATACGTCTCCGCTCAGCAGTCACTGAAACCGCGCGCTTGGCAAACGAGCGCGCCTGTTGTATGTAATGGACAGGTGAGATAGCAATGGCGAACGATAATTTCATCCTCACGCAAGAGGGCAAGACAAAGCTTGAAGAAGAGCTGCGTTACCTTGAAACGGAGAAGCGCGCTGAGATAGGCGAGCGTATTAAAATTGCACGCGAGTTCGGTGACATTTCGGAAAACTCAGAATACGACGACGCAAAAAATGAGCAAGGTATGGTCGAGGCTCGTATTGCTGAGGTTAGCCGCATTCTTTCGGAAGCCACCGTCGTTACCACTCCAAAGCGTTCGAGCAAGGTGAATATTGGCAGTGTGGTTACCGTTGACATGGGTGGTAAAGAGCGTGTGTTTACTATCGTGGGCGGTGCGGAGAGCGATACTGCCGCTGGTAAGATTAGCAATGAGTCGCCAGTTGGGTCGGCGTTGCTGGGCCACAAAAAAGGCGATGTGGTAGAGACGACCGGGCCAACTGGCCGCGATATCGTCATGACCATCGTAAAAATCGATCACTAAGGAAATTGCGCCGGCATGCGCCGGTGTAATTAGCCGATGCAGTGAGAGACTCTTTGTGTCTGGTCTTATGGGGTGGGTGAAGGTTTGTATGCCGCGTGCGCAGTTTGCCTTTACCCATCCCCTTCATCGCAAGCACATGTATGTCTCTCGCTGACTTACTACGCCAACCTGGGATTTTGAGGACAATCTATGAGCGACACCATCGATACCACTGAGCAGATTATTGAAGACGACCCCATTGAGGTACGTCGTGCAAAGCGCGAGGCGCTGCTGGCAGCCGGCAAGAATCCTTACGGACAAGCTTATCGCTACTCCCATCACTTAAGTGAACTGGCTAAGCTCTATTCCCACTTGCAAGATGGCGAGAGTACCGAGGACGAAGTGCAGGTGGCAGGCCGCGTTATGGCCAAGCGCGACCAAGGTAAGATTGCTTTTTTGGAACTGCGCGATTCCACGGCCGATATTCAGCTGTTCTGCCGTATTAATGCACTTGGTGAGGATGCTTTTGCCGAGCTAAAAGATATTGATGTGGGCGACTGGATTGGCGTAGCGGGTGCCATGATGCGCACAAAACGCGGCCAGCTGTCTATTGCTGTGCAGTCTTTTGAGTTGCTGTCTAAGTCGTTAAGGCCCCTGCCCGAAAAGTTTCACGGCTTGGCCGACAAAGAGACGCGCTATCGTCAACGATATGTCGACTTGGTTATGAACCCCGAAGTGCGCGATACGTTTGAAAAGCGCTTTAAAATTATTGCAGCTATTCGACGCTATATGGAAGACCAGGGCTTCTACGAAGTTGAGACGCCTATCTTGCACCCCATTTTGGGCGGCGCGAACGCGCGTCCCTTCGAGACGCATCATAACGCACTCGACCGTGAGTACTATTTGCGTATTGCCACTGAATTGCACCTGAAGCGCCTATTGGTGGGCGGTTTTGAGAAGGTGTTTGAAATTGGCCGACAGTTTCGCAACGAGGGTATGGATGCCTATCACAACCCCGAGTTCACCACGATGGAGGCCTACCAGGCGTTCAGTGACCTTGAGGGGATGATGGATCTGACTCAGGGTTATATTCAGGCTGCTGCGCAGGCTGCATGTGGCTCGCTGCAGGTGTCTTACCAGGGACATGACGTCGATCTGTCGGGCGAATGGCCCCGTAAGTCGATGGTCGAGTTGGCCAGCGCTGGTGCAGGAGAAGACGTGAGTTTCGATCGTACTCGCGAAGAATTGGTGGCTATTCTCGAAAAGAATGGGGGCCATGCTGACGACGCCTGGGGTAAGGGCAAGTTGGTGGCCGAGATATTTGAGGCCGTGGCCGAAGAGAAGCTTATTCAGCCTACCTTCGTAACGGACCATCCGGTGGAGGTGTCGCCGCTGGCAAAGAAGAAGCAGGGCGACGACAATGTTACCGAGCGTTTCGAGTTGTTTATCTGTGGACACGAGTATGCCAACGCCTTCGGTGAGTTAAACGATCCGGTGGATCAGGCTGAGCGCTTCCATGCCCAAGTAGAAGCAAAGGATATGGGCGATGATGAAGCCATGGGTTACGACGACGACTATGTGCGTGCGCTTGAGTACGGTATGCCGCCGGCTGGTGGCGTGGGTGTGGGTATCGATCGTTTGGTTATGCTGCTCACCGATGCTCCGTCCATTCGTGATGTGTTGCTGTTCCCACACATGAGGGATGAGGCGAAGTAACCGCCTACTTTTGGTGAACTTGTGAGTTGTGGTGACGAACGGGTGTCGATTTAGCACTCGGTTGACAAGAGTGCTAGCATGTAGATGAAACACTACTGAAGCTCCGCGAGAATCGAGGCTTACATGTCTTTTGAAAAGTTCACCGACAAGGCGCGCAAAGTGCTTGTCCTGGCTCAGGATGAGGCGCGCACGCTACATCAGCCCTACGTGGGCACCGAGCATATCTTGCTCGGGCTTATACAAGAAAAGGACGGCCTGGCGGCTCAGGCACTTGATCGTCTAAGCGTGAAATATGACGCTGTCGTTCAAGCCATCCGTCAGGTGGTCTCTATTGACGAAGACACCGATGTGTCCGGTCACTTATCCTTCACGCCACGCGTGAAGCGCGTGCTAGAGAATTCTCTGCGCGAGGCCATGCAAATGGGCCAATCTTACATTTCAACTGAGCACCTGCTGCTGGGCATTGTGCGAGAGGGTGACGGCACGGCCCTCGAGGTGCTTACTCGTCTGAATGTGTCGGGCGATGACGTGCGTGCCGCGCTCAACGATTTGGTTGGGCAAAGCCCCGTGTATGCCGGACGCAACGCTTTCGACCCGGCGGGCAATGCGGGCGACAGCGTGTTGAAGGAGTTTGGCACTGATCTAACCAAAAAAGCGCGCGATGGCAAACTCGATCCGGTTATTGGCCGTGCGGGCGAGATCGAGCGCGTGATGCAGGTACTCTCACGCCGTCAAAAAAATAACCCTCTACTTATCGGCGAGCCAGGTGTGGGCAAAACGGCTGTGGCTGAGGGTTTGGCCCAGTTAATCGTCTCAAATCAGGTGCCCGATATTCTGCGAGGCAAACGCTTATTCACCCTAGACGTGTCGGCGCTGGTTGCTGGTTCGAAGTACCGCGGTGAGTTTGAGGAGCGCCTGAAGAAATGCATCAAGGAAGTAATGGATGCGGGCGACATCATTCTTTTCATCGATGAGATGCATACGCTTATTGGTGCAGGTTCGGCCGAGGGCTCTATCGATGCTGCCGCTATTCTGAAGCCGCCGCTGTCTCGTGGCGAGATTCAGGTAATTGGTGCAACGACCATTGAAGAGTATCGCAAGCATTTAGAGAAGGACTCCGCGCTTGAACGCCGCTTCCAGCCTATTACGGTGGGGGAGCCTAACGAAGAGCAGGCGCTGCGCATTATGGAGGGCCTGCGCGACCGTTATGAAGCTCATCATCAGGTAAAATTCTCTGACGATGCGCTACAGGCGGCGGTTTCGTTGGCGAGCCGCTACATTCAGGATCGTTTCTTGCCCGATAAGGCTATTGACGTTTTGGACGAAGCGGGTGCGCGTATGCGTATTCGTAACATGACGTTGCCGCCGGAGTTGCGTGAGCTTGATGACGAGCTGCGTCGGGTGCGCGGCGAGAAGGATGGAGCTATTGCTGCCCAAGACTTCGAACGTGCTGCAACATTGCGTGACGAAGAAGCTAAACTCAAGGAAAAGCGAGAAACTGCCGAGAAAGATTGGGAAGAAACTGCTCAGAAAACCATCCATCAAGTAACGGTGGAGGATATCGCCGACGTGGTTTCTATGACCACTGGCGTGCCAGTGTCGAATTTGACTGAAGCCGAGACTGAGAAGCTGCTGCGTATGGAAGGCGTGTTGCACGAGCGCGTGGTGGGTCAGGAAGAGGCCGTTACCGCCTTGTCGAAAGCTATTCGACGCTCTCGCAGTGGTCTTAAAGATCCTAAGCGTCCTGCTGGTTCATTTATCTTCCTCGGTCCTTCAGGAGTGGGTAAGACCGAGCTTTCTAAAGCGTTAGCCGCATTCTTGTTTAATGCGGAAGACGCGCTTTTGTCCTTCGATATGTCGGAATACATGGAGAAGCATTCGGTTAGCCGTTTAGTGGGCTCGCCTCCGGGTTATGTAGGTTTCGACGAGGGTGGTCAGCTTACTAAGGCTGTGCGTCAACGCCCCTACTCGGTCGTGTTGTTTGACGAGATTGAGAAGGCGCACCCCGATGTATTCAATATCCTGCTTCAGATTTTGGAAGAGGGACGTTTGACGGATGCGCAGGGTCGTACGGTAGACTTCCGCAACGCGGTTATTATCATGACCTCAAACGTGGGTGCGCGCGAGATTGCGCAGCCGGCGACGCTGGGCTTCTCGACCGACGATCATGCGGGACTCTCCGATAAAGAGATTAAAAGTCGCGTCATGTCTGAGATGAAGAAGCTGTTCAGGCCTGAGTTTTTGAACCGTATTGACGAGATTATTGTGTTTAAGTCTCTAACTGCCGATCAGATTGCCGAGATTGTTAAGCTAATGGTGGCCGACCTGCGCGAGCGCCTGATTGCGCAGAATATGTCTATCAACCTGACCGATGCCGCCTGCAAGGTGGTGGCAAAGGAGGGCACCGACACCACCTTTGGTGCTCGTCCCCTGCGTCGCGCCATCCAGCGTTTGTTGGAAGACCCGCTGTCTGAGGAGATTCTTGAGGGCAAGTGGACAACGGGCTCTATTATCGACGTGGATGCAGTTGATGGCGAGCTGGTGTTCACTCAAGGTTCAGGGACTATCCCCGAGCCCCGCAAACGTGATAGCATAGCGCGTGAGGCCGAACTGCTCTTGACGAACTATGATCTGGGCCATGCTGGAGTTTCTTCGGGTGGCGGATCGATGTCGGGCGGGGCAGCCGACTAACGAACGCACGATGTGATCGAACGGGCATCGCGTAGGCGATGCCCGTTTTCTCTGTAGGGCAAAGAAGGGTACCGCATGTCTCAAACGATCGACCCCATTTTTTCGTCGGAAGTGCTTCCTGTGCCGGTGTTCACGGAAGACGGTTTCGACTTCGACGCGCTTTCTCAGTCGCTGCATGGATTGAAGGGTGAGGTTGATAAGAACCCAAAGACGGCAGCCATTATTTTGGCTGGTGGCACGGGAGAGCGGTTTGGTAAAGAGGGGGGCAAGCAGCTGGTGGAAATTGCTGGTAAGCCTATTCTTACCTGGTCGGCTGAAGCGTTTGATGCGGTGGGCGATATTGGGCTTATCGTAATTGTCTGTCCCGATGAGCGCTGCTCTGAATATCTAAAGCGGGCTATTGATCCCTTCCCCTTTGTTACTCCGATTGTGGTGGCGCCAGCAGGGCCCAGCCGTCAGGAGTCGGCATTCTCGGGGCTCGAGTTCGTTCCCGATGAATACGAATACGTCATCTTGCATGACGGTGCGCGTCCGTTGATCTCGCCTGACCTTATTGCGCACACGATTGCCACGCTGAAGGGTAATATCGACTGTGATGGTGCGGTAGTGGCTCATCCGGCGGTGGATACCTTGAAGGTGGTAGAGAACGGCGTTATTGTAGGCACGCCCGATCGACGTGTGTTTTGGAACGCCCAGACGCCGCAGATATTTCGCGCAGGCATCTACCGGCGTGCTCACGCGTCGGCTCTTTCCGATGGCTTTGTGGGCACCGACGACTCGGCTTTAATCGAGCGTTTGGGTGGTCGTGTACTGGTGGTAGAAGGCAAACGCGATAATATTAAGTTGACCGTGCCGGAAGACTATCTAATGCTGGCGGCGGCAGTGCGTGCTATCTACTTGAAGGATCTTGAGCGATGATAGATGCGGGATCGCTCTTAGACGATAAAAACGCAGTTTCGCTTGATACTGCGTGTTCTCTGCCGCCGGTGCTCTCTTGTTTGCGTATTGGACAAGGCTATGACGTGCATGCCTTCGCTGAGGGGCGTAAACTCGTTCTTGGTGGCGTTGTTGTTCCGCATGTACGTGGTCTTTTGGGGCATTCCGATGCTGACGTTTTGGCACATGCCATATCCGATGCTTTACTGGGTGGCGTTCGCGGGGGAGATATCGGTAAGCTATTTCCCGACACAGACCCTGCTTACAAAGATGCCGATTCATTGGTTTTATTGTCGGCCGTAGCGGCCTTCGTGCGCGAACAGGGTTATGAGATTCTCGACGTTGATAGCGTCGTTGCTGCGCAGGCCCCCAAGCTTTCTCCTTATCGTGAGGCTATGCGGCACAATCTCGCTGCGGCGATGGGTGTCTCTGTAGATAATGTCGGCGTGAAAGCTACCACTACCGAGCATCTTGGGTTCGAAGGTCGTGAAGAAGGTATTTCTGCTACTGCCGTCTGCCTGCTCTGTCGATGTAAGTAGTTCCGGCACCCATTCATCTAGCGTGGGTACTCTCCCGGGCCAACCTTGCTCATATGCTACAATTCCACATTGACAGATAGGGTGTTTCATGAATATATTCAGAACTATTGGAGAAGATATACGGGCAGTAAAAGAGCGCGATCCTGCAGCTCAGGGCTCGTTCATTATTTGGCTTACGTACCCCGGTTTACATGCGCGCTGGTCGCATGTGGTTGAACATTGCCTATGGAATCACGGCTGGAAGCGGCTTGCGCGTGTTTCTAGTCAGTTCACCCGTTTTATGACAGGTGTTGAGATTCATCCTGGTGCGGTGATTGGTCGTCGTTTTTTTATCGACCATGCCATGGCCGTTATTATCGGCGAAACCACCGTTATTGGCGATGACGTAACACTGTATCAGGGGGTTACCCTAGGCGGCACGGGTAAAGAGACGGGCAAACGTCATCCCACGCTGCAGAATAACGTATTGGTAGGCGTGGGTGCATCGGTGCTGGGTAATATTGTTATCGGTGAGAATTCAAAAGTGGGCGGTGGCGCAGTTGTCGTTGGTGACGTTCCTCCCAACTCGACAGTGGTAGGCATACCGGGACGTGTTGTTATGCGTGACGGAATGCGCGTCGAGAGCGAAAAGAAGGACGCCGAGTTGCACAAAGAAAATCTACCCGACCCCATCGAGGAGCAATGCGATAACCTCTGCGAGCGTCTTGAGGCGCTTGAACGAGAGATGGCCGCGTTGCGAGGAAAAAGCGCGTAAGTGCGCAACCATCTAGGTAGCTAAGGGCGACGGGGATTCGTCGCGTATGATAGACGGGACGTAAAGATATGATCAGGCTCTACAACACAAAAACGCGTAATAAAGTTGACTTTCAGTCGCTTGAACGCGGCAAGGTGGGCATGTATGTGTGCGGCCCGACCGTGTACAACTACATCCATATCGGCAATGCGCGCACGTTCATGTCGTTCGACATTGTCAGACGTTATCTCACGTGGCGTGGATTCGCCGTAACGTTCGTGCAGAACGTTACCGATGTGGATGACAAGATTATTAATAAGGCGAATGAAGAGGGCCGTAGCGCGGCTGAGGTGGCTGCCGAGTATACGGAGGCGTTTATCGCTGATATGCGTGCAGCAGGGGTGATGGACCCTGATATTCGCCCGAAAGCTACTGAAGAGATCCCGGAGATGATTAAGCTTATTGAGGAGCTTATCGAAAGTGGTCATGCGTATGCGGTAGAGGGCGATGTCTATTTCAGCGTGCGGTCGTATAAGGCTTACGGGGAACTTTCCGGTCGTAAGGTAGACGAGATGGAGAGTGGGCATCGCGAATTGTGCGCCGACGGTGCTGGTTTAGAAGACCGCAAGCGCGACCCGCTAGACTTCGCTGTATGGAAAGCGGCCAAACCTGGAGAACCGTCATGGACATCACCTTGGGGCGAGGGCCGTCCAGGGTGGCATATTGAGTGCTCGGCTATGTCGCGCAAGTATTTAGGGCTACCCTTTGACATTCATGGTGGCGGCGCCGATCTGGTATTCCCGCATCACGAGAACGAGCGAGCTCAAAGCGAGGCGGCGTGCGGCTGCACGTTTGCCAACTACTGGATGCATGGCGGTATGCTGCAGATTAACTCTGAGAAGATGAGTAAATCGCTAGGCAATTTCAAGTTGTTGCGCGACGTGCTGAAAACGGTCGATCCTGCTGTGCTGCGCTTTCTTATGCTTCAGACACATTATCGCAGCCCCCTCGACTTCTCCGAGGAGCGTCTGGCTGAGGCCGATTCGGCGCTCGGACGCATCAAAAACGCGGTAAAGAACCTCGATTGGCTGATAGGAAATGCCGTTGATGCACCCTCGCCATTTGATACACGCGCGCTGATGAATCGCACGCGTGAGGCGAAGATGGCATTCATTTTGGCTATGGATGACGACTTCAATACCTGCAAAGCGCTTGGAGAGATATTCGACTTTATCGTTGAGCTGAACACTCAGACCACGGGTAAAACTATAGCGCTCTCCGATGTGCCGCCGGTGCGAGATGCGCGCGAACTAATTGTTGAGCTGATGGGTGTATTTGGCATCGATGTGGCTGGATCAGACGATGCGTGCGGCACCGGGGAAGGATATCCTGCCGAGGTCGTGGCGCTTGCGGCCGACATTGCTGGCTATACCGGATCTGATACCAGTGAGGCGGTTGATGCGCTTTTGACTGCTCGTGCGGATGCTCGCGCTTCTAAGGACTGGGCCCGTGCCGATGCGGTACGCGACGGCCTGTGTGGTTTGAGTTTCGTGATTGAAGACACGCCGCAGGGTGCTCGTGTCACGTATGAGGGGTAAGCGGTTGCGGGCTTTGAATACTCCTGAATTGCTCGCACCTGCTGGCGGACGAGCGCAACTTGAAGCGGCCGTGTTGTTTGGCGCGGATGCCGTGTATTTGGCGTGTGATCGTTTTGGTATGCGTCAGCGCGCGGAGAACTTTTCGCTAGAAGAACTTCCCGATGTTGTGTCCTTCGCGCATGCGAACGATGTTTCTGTGCATGTAACGCTGAACACGCTCATGGATGCACGTGACCTAGAGGCTTTGCCTGCTTACTGTGAAGCTCTGGCTGCTGCTGGTGTTGATGCATTCATCGTAGGCGATTTGGGCGCGCTTCGCATAGCGCAGCGGTATGCGCCGGGCGTTGAGTTGCATGCAAGCACGCAGGCTAACGTGAGCAATGCGGAGACGGCTTGTGTCTGGCATGAGCTTGGTGCTAGTCGTGTCGTGTGCGCGCGGGAGATGAGTGTGGCCGACATTGCACTTTTGCGTGCCGGTATCCCCCGCGAGTTGGAGATTGAAGCATTCGTGCATGGGGCTTTGTGCATGGCGGTGTCGGGACGTTGTTTGCTCAGTTCGGTTATGGCGGGACGTTCGGCAAACAAGGGGCACTGCACCCAGCCGTGTCGCTGGAACTATGCGTTGGTGGAAGAGAAGCGTCCGGGTGAGTTTATTCCTATCGAAGAAGATGTGCGGGGCTCCTATGTCATGAGTGCACAGGATTTGTGCATGATTGATCACTTGGACGATTTAGCCGCCGCAGGTGTAACCTCGTTTAAAATTGAGGGACGTAACAAAAAGGCTTTTTATGCCGCCACGGTGGTGCATGCCTACCGTTCAGTTTTGGATGGTGCCGACCCAGCGTCTGTTGCCGACGATCTGCGCGCTATATCACATCGTCCGTACAGCACGGGGTTCTACTACGGTATGGCACAGCAGTCCTCTGAGTTGGATGGCTACTTGAAAGAATGTTTGCATGTTGCGACGGTGCAGTCCTGCGAGCCAGTAGGGGAGGGTGTCTGGTGCGCGTCAGCGACATGCTTCAATCGATTTTGCGAAGGCGATCGACTTGAAGTGCTTTCGCCACGTCGTGCCGTCCGGACGATTCAGGTGCGTAATCTCACCTGGCTTCCCACGCCTAAAAAGGCTACCTCGCGTCCTGTTCCGGTTACGGTGGAGGTAGCCAATCGATCGGCTGCAACCTATTCCTTCCTCGTGGAGGAGCCTCTGGATTTGGGCGATTTCCTGCGCATTCGTATCGAGTCCTAAGGGTTAGACAGCTGTTCGCTTCTCTTGGTATGGCAGAAGCGGGTGCCAGAGTGCGGCCCCAGCGAGAGTGCTTTGGCCCCAGTGGGAGTGCTGTCACCTCGGTGAGAGTGCTGTCGTCCCAACGGGTGCGCTGCCATCTCGGTGGGAGTGCTGACATCCCAACGGGTGCGCTTTCGTCCCAGTAGGAGTGCTTTCGTCCCAGTGGGAGTGCTATTGCCCCAACGGGTGCGCTGCCCGCTCCATGGTGTTTACATGATTGCGAAGGTCATGGACAGAGTGGCCTCGATTCCGTAGATCTTGGGCATGTGTAATCCTACCGCTTCGACACGTTTTATAAAGTACCTGGTTAAAGATTTGATGATGCGACTATCTTTAACTGCGGATAAAGAATCGACGCGTTTCTGTCCCAGAGCAGAGCCAACGTGTTGAGGGTGCTGCTTGCCAAAGATGAGGAGTGCCAATAATGGCCCCGAATCTCGCCTTGCTCTGTGTGAGTACGTTTCCGTATAATAGGTTGCATGAGAAGTATTTCTTACGTATATGAGCAAGCACGAGCGGAAGGCCGACAGCCGGTCTCGTTTGAGATATTTCCCCCTAAGGGAGATTTAACCTTGGCAGCTGCCCATAAGGTTGCTGCTCAGCTTGCGCAGTTGCTTCCCGACTTTATAAGTGTTACGTATTCTGCTGGCGGCAGTGGAAACCAGCAGGCAACAGCAGATATTGCTGCCATGATTCACGACGATTTTGATGTGCCCACCGTGGCGCACCTTACCTGTATGGGAGCGACTGAGGAATCCTTGTCTGCCGCAGTGTACGACTTGAAGCGTAGAGGCATTGTGAATGTGTTGGCTCTTCGGGGTGACCGTGTGTCTGGCGCGGAGTTTTGCGAGGGGTCGGGTGCTTTTAGTTTTGCCAAAGATCTTATTATGCGCTTGTCCGATGAGGGGTTCTGTGTGGGCGCCGCGGCGTACCCCGAGGGGCATATTGAATGTACCGACTTTAAGGCCTCGGTGGCGCACCTAAAGCAGAAGCAAGATGCGGGAGCCTCTTTTTTCGTAACGCAGCTTTTCTTTGACAATACGTATTTTTATCGCTTTCGTGAGGCTGCGACAGCGGCTGGCGTCGCTATTCCTATGGCGTGCGGCATTATGCCGTTTTTGGGAAAGACCCAGATTCAGCGCATGGTATTCATGTGCGGTGCTTCGTTACCATCGCCCATTATTAAACTGTTGGCCAAGTATGAAGACGACCCTGTTGCACTGCGGGCAGCGGGAATTGAATATGCTTGCGAACAGTTGGTTGACTTGCAGGCGAATGGGGTGGACGGCCTGCATATCTACACTATGAACCAACCTGATATTGCGTGTGCCTGTGCGACAGCTTTGCGTGCTTCGTGGTCAGATGTGCGCTCGTGAAACGCGCAAACCTGCGCAGTATACAGGGTCGAGTGTTGTTCCGTGTATTGATGGGCAATCGCGCATGAACCATCATGATTTGCTACGCATTGATCGAGCTGAGGTACTTCGCTATCTGGGGCATACGGGTCAGAGTCTTGACGACGACCTAGCGAGGCGTTTTGACGATGCGGTAGGTGCTTGCGAACAAAACATACGGCCTCGCTGTATTCATGCCTCATTTACCCTCGATCCTCTGCGCTCAGATCAAAATCGGGTTGCGGTGAAAGACTGCGATCTTCTGTTGGAGGGGTGTGATATCGTTCACCACCTTGAAGGTGCGTGCGGGGTCGTGCTTATGGCATGTACGCTTGGTGAAGCCTGCGATCGCGAGATACGTCGTCGCGTTGCAACAAGTCCTACCGATGCACTTCTCTATGATGCAGCAGCTTCTGCACTAGTGGAGGCCGCCGCCGATGTAGAAGAAGAACGTGTTGTTCGGGAGGCCACCCAGCGCGGTTTATATACGAATTTTCGTTATAGTCCCGGTTACGGTGACTTCCCCCTTTCTACTCAACCCGCACTGCTTGCTGCCCTGCATGCCTGTCGACGCATAGGGCTCGTAGCTACCGAAGAGCACCTCCTTGTGCCTTCGAAGAGTATCACGGCTCTTATTGGTCTGTTCGATGACAAGCCTTCAGGTGTTCCCGTCCGTTCTAAATGCGCAGATTGCACGCTGAAAGACTGCTGTAGTTTTCAACCCAAAGGAAGGACCTGCCATGTCTGATTTCTTTTGTGAAGTCTCTCGGGAACGCTTTATTGACCCGCTTGCTGGTTTGCGTATTGCCGACGAGCATTTAGTGCGGGTGCTTCGCGGGGAAGATTTTCTTGTGCAGGATGGCGCCATGGGAACGCTTCTGCAGGCGCGTGGTCTTACGGCGCATGGTGAGCTTCCTGATTTGCTGAACTTTACTGACCCTCAGGCTATCGTGGATATCCATGCTGGCTACGTAGAGGCCGGTGCGGAAATGATTACTACGAATACGTTTGGGGCAAATGCCCATAAGCTGGAGGGTCGCGCTCTTGTAGCAGATGTCTATCAGGCCGCCGCAGCCAACGCTCGTGCAGCTGGTGCTCGTTATGTGGCGGGTGGGCTTGGTCCTATTGGAGCCTTGCTGGAGCCCTTGGGAACATTGTCGTTTGAGGCTGCGTATGAGATATTTGCCGAACAGGTACGTGCCGTGGTATCTGCGGGATGTGACATTGTGCTTATTGAGACCATGACCGACCTACGTGAGGCTAAGGCAGCGGTGTTGGCGGCAAAGGAGTACTCCGACTTACCCATTTTTGCATCGATGACCTTTGGTGAGGACGGACGTACCTTTTTAGGTACGTCTCCAGCTGTGGCTGCTGCGACGCTTTCAGCTTTAGGGGTGCAGGTGGTTGGGGTGAACTGTTCACTTGGTCCCGAGGAGCTACTGCCAGTTGCCGATGAACTACTTCGTTTCGCCCGGTGCCCGGTCGTGGTGCGTCCCAATGCGGGGCTTCCCCATATAGTGGACGGACAAACGGTATATAACGTGGGTCCTGAGGAATTTGCTACCACCATGGCGCGTATGGTGGATGCAGGCGTGAGTGTTCTGGGGGGTTGTTGCGGCACTACTCCTGTTTTTACCGAGGCACTGGTGGCACTGGTTGCGGGTCGTACGCCGACTCCGCGTTCGCAGCCGTCGGCCTTTGTGGTAACCAGCGCCCAAGAGGCTGTAGTGTTTTCGGAGGGGGAGTCGCGCATTGCCATCATTGGTGAACGTATTAACCCTACCGGCAGGTCCAAACTGAAGGCTGCTCTTGTTTCTGGCGATTACGATTATTTAGTGGGAGAGGCAGTAGCTCAGCAAGAAGCGGGAGCTGATTTACTGGATGTGAACGTGGGGCTTCCCGAATTGGACGAGCCGATGGTGCTGGCTGCGGCGGTAGAGAGGTTGCAGTCTACCGTAACCTTGCCTTTGCAGGTGGATTCAAGCAATCCGACTGCCCTTGCAGCTGCCGTGCGGGGTTATGCGGGAAAGCCCTTGATAAATTCCGTGAACGGTAAGCGTAAAAACATGGAGGAGATACTTCCTCTGGTGAAAAAATATGGATGCGCGGTTGTGGGCTTAACGCTGGATGAGGAGGGTATTCCGCCAACGGCAGAGGGTCGTTTGGCTATTGCTGAGCGTATTGTTTCTGCCGCCGAAGATTATGGCATACCGCGTTGCGATGTAGCTATCGACTGTTTGGTTATGGCTGCTGCTACCAATCAGCATGAGATTTCAGAGATACTGCGTGCGGTAAGTCTTATAAAGCAGCGACTGGGTGTGCGAACTGTTTTAGGGGTATCCAATGTGAGCTTTGGTATGCCGCATCGCAGTTTACTGAATGCTACCTTTTTAGCTGCTGCATTGGGCGCAGGTCTTGATATGCCTATTCTGAACCCACTTTCGCCGCGCTATCGCGATGCGGTTGCCGCTTTCAAGGTGCTAAATGGACAAGATGCAGACTCAAAAACCTATGTAACCTATCAATCTGCACTATCTGATTCTCCTGTTTCGGTGGTCGCTGATAGTACTACCTCTCCTCACGGGCAGGCTCCCGCTTGTGCTGGTGCTATTTCTATCCCTTCTGCGCTAGCTTCTGTTGCCGACGAAGTGCGTGCGATGGAGCAACTCATTCTTACCGGTCGCAAGGGCGCTATGCCCGCCGCTACTGAGGCATTGCTTGTTTCGGTTGATGCTCTCGAGCTTATTGATGGTGTGTTTATTCCTACCCTCGATGCTGTCGGCACAAAATTCGAGCGTGGAGAGTTTTTCCTTCCTCAGCTTATGGCTTCGGCTGAGGCTGTTAAAGCTGGTTTTGACGTGGTGCGTGCGCATGCAAGTGAGGCTACCGCAGCAGAAGAAGATAAGTCTATTGTGCTGGCCACGGTGAAGGGAGACATCCACGACATCGGTAAAAACATTGTGAAGATGTTGCTTGAGAACTACGGCTATCGGGTGGTTGATCTTGGTCGCGATGTAGATCCCCAACAGGTGGTTGATGCTGTGCGCGAGCAGGGCATTCATCTCGTGGGTCTTTCGGCGCTCATGACCACTACGGTGAAGGCTATGGAGCAGACTATTGCATTGTTGCACGAGAAGGCGCCTGAAACTGCCGTGTTTGTAGGGGGCGCCGTGCTTACTCCCGAGTATGCTGCATCTATCGGGGCAGACTACTATGGCAAAGATGCCGCCGAAGCCGCTCGTATAGCTGAGCACTTCTTTGCGGGACGTTGTTAGGGCATATTGTCGATAGCGCTCTTTTCGTCCAGATAAATTCGGGGGGTGTGAGAGCGGGGTGCGCCTATTTGTAAAAAGTTGGTGAGAAAAACTTACCAAAAAGCTTTTGAAATCGTTTGGTTTTGCGGATGCAAGGTGCGGTGCTTCTTGTTATTATGGATGCCAAGGTCAATCCCAAGGAAAGGGGTTCGCTATGGGAACGAAAGCAGCGGAGCCACTCGACGTATCCTTCGACGAGCTGCCGAACTACCTGCATGCCAAGCATTCGGTATACATGGAGGTCGGCAGCAAAACGTATTACCTTACCGACGTGAATGACCGATACTGGCGCGCGCAAGATACGGCCCGGTTGAATGAAAAGGGTCACTACCTTGATGCGAGTGAGCTAGTATCAACGGTGAGTGAGTTTATGACGCTACCCTTTGTGAATGGCAAGTCGATCACAGAAGTATTTGACGAGGCTACTTTTTACGCTTCCGAAAAAGTGGAATAATAGAACAAAGACGGCCGCGTAAGCGGCCGTCTTTCATAGAGAGACGCTCGGTTCAAATATCGAGGTGTGCCTCCAGCCAAGCTTCGCTTGCGGGTGTATTGCGCTTGCATATTTGGTATCCACGCGAAGGGTGAGTGCTCGTTCCTTTGCCGCAAGGATAACTGCATATAAGGCCGCTGTACTTACAGCGCAATGGCTGAGGGCGTACGTATGTGGTTAAATCCTCGCCACATTTTTTGCAGGTTAATGGTTCGGTGCCGATAATGTCACTGCGGTCGAAAATGGTGCAGGTACCGCATAGGGGACAACGTCCCGATTTTTTAGGGGCAGGTTGGCATTTTCCGCACAGTGGGTTACAAACCCAACATCCTCCCGGCATACTGTTGTACCCCTTGCTCTATCTTCCGATAATCTGTTAGGTTGAGCTTAGATTTGATTCGTGTCTTTTTTGCTTTACTATATACTTATAGTCAGAAGCTGTCCGGCTGGATAATTAATGCGTGCAGCAATTCTTCTCTTATGGGCAATTTTGTTTTTTGTAATGACATGACATGCAATCTAGCACGGTGATATGCCCGACCTGTACTTATTGTGGTATGAAAAAGTATGGTCTAGTACCAAGGGCTATAGGTTTTGGTGTCTAAAGAAGGTATGGTTTGAACAACGTAGCCGCTACGCTGTTCTGTTCTTTTCATCAGGGGAAAGGGACTTGCCGAATGATGCACTCTGCTTCCAAGCGTGTCGACGAGAGTATGCCCACAACGAAAACTCTCACTATGATAGGCTTCAAGGTCATTTTGAGCTGGCATTATTTGGTACTGTTTTCCCCTATCTTTATCGGTGCGATCGATAGAGCATCGTTTCCATTTTTGCTCGAACGCCAACTTACCCTGTACATCACGCTTGCTCTTACGTTTGCACTGTTAGTGGGAGTGGGTCGATTTTTCTTGAAGCGCAATAAAACGGCACCTTCCAGGATTCTCATAGGTGGAGCGGGTATTCTCGCTACGATAGCCACTGCTTTAGCGGTGGTGACGCTGAATGATGGTACGCCTTTACGGTTAGCCTCGGTCGTATTGCTAGGTTTTTCTGAGGCATTGCTCATGTTTTTGTGGCTTCACTATTATATGGAGGCAGCCGCAGGTCATCTGTTTCGATCGTTTGCTGTCGATATGATGGCGGGTGGTCTCATTGCGTTTTTGACCTGTAGCCTCGTTTCTCCATTGAACGTTATCGTTGCGCTGCTTATGCCGGGCGTAGCTACGATATCGCTTATTGCTAACTGGAGCAGTGTTAAGCCGGCAATGGTTGATGCTCCTGCTCTGTCGTCCGGTGCCTACGAGTCGGGCAAGGAACCCTCACGCAAGTGTATTGTGCGCCATTCTCTTAAAACCTTACTACCTACCACGGTATACGCTTTTGTGTTTGGGCTCTTGCAGGGTAGCTTTATTGTCAGCGATGTGGCGCTGCTTATGGCAGGCAACGCTCTCGTCCTTGTTGGTATTGTGCTTGCGGGTGCTATTATTTTCTTTATCCGCGAGGCACCCAGTACCAATGGTGATATCGATACGATCCATCGTTTTTCGCTTTTATTTTTTGTTCTAGGCGTCGTTGGACTCTCTCTCTTTGGTAGTGCGGGAGGAGGGATTCTCATTGCTTCGGAGATCGTTATTTTGGCGGGGTTCAACCTGTTCGACTTTGGTGGGATGATCCTTGGTGTCGGACTTGCGCGCAAGCTTAAGCCTGGCTCTTTGTTGCTGGTAGACGGCGGACGTGTGCTGGTGTACACCAGTCTTGCGCTGGGTCTAGTGGTCGGGACCACCGCCATGACCTCTATGAGTGGCGTGGGAAACACCTTAGTACTTTATTCGCTCTGTGGTGTTGCGGTAATTATGCTGGTTGCTACAGTACTTACGCCATTTCGCGAGCAGGAGACCATTGAGCAACAAATGGCACGCGTGACATTTGATGAAAGCGTGTCTGTTGATTCTCGTAAACATCCTAGTACGTCAGCTTGTGCGACAAAGAAGGAGGATGTCTCTCTACGTGTTGACGCAGCTGGGTCGATGGCATCTAAGTCACTCGTCTCCGGTGTCCCCGCCTCGCCCGATTCGAAGCGCGCTGAAACGCCCTGGCGTCGTACCTGTCAGAGCATTGCGGATCTTTACAAACTGTCTCCGCGAGAGACGGAAATATTTTTCCTCATAGCCAAAGGGCGAAACGCTGAGTTCGTCCAGCAGAAGCTGGTTATTTCCATGCATACGGCAAAGACTCATATAGCAAACATCTACCACAAACTCGGGGTGCATTCGTCACAGGAGATGCTCAGCTTGATAGAGACGTTTCGCGAGGAGGATATTAAGTCGCAATCACAAAGCTGATCATAAATTTACTCTGAAACGACATGCAGAATAACGTGCTGTTTCGGAAACCTTTTCAGAAGTCATAGACTTATCTGACCGTAAAGGAGAATCTCATGGAAGACACTGCAAGTCTACCCGAGCTTGATGCAAGTGCATTCTCGCTTACCGCCTACGATAGTGTGTCGGTGGTTATGCCTCCGTTGCCGGTTGCTACCGACGACGATATCGATGCTCAACTGTTCGAGTTCGTGGCTTCAGCCAAAAAAGACTCGGGTATTACCTCTCTTGCTGATTTAGACGATGCTTGGGTGAGTTCGAATTTTGAGGGAATGAGTTCTCTGGTTGAATTGCGCCGAGCGCTCAAGTTAGATTTGGAAAAGCAGGGGCGAAACAATTGGTCAAATTTGAAGTTCAGCAAATGTGCAGATGCGCTGATGGCGCGTCTTGAAGGCGAGATTCCGAGCGATCTTGTGGAGGCTAATGTTGAAGCGTCGCGTGCTCATTATGACGAACGGTTGTTGTCCTTCGGCATGACAAAGAAGCAGTATCTGCGTGAGGAACATATGACGGAAGAGCAGTTTGAACAGAAGCTCCACGACGATGTAGTCTATCAACTCAAGTTTAATATGGCGTTGGATAAGATGATTGAGATCTCGGGTACGACGGTGGCCAAATCAGAGTTAACCGAGTATCTAACGTGTGAAGATCCCGTCGCTTTTGCTGCTGAGCTGGAAGCTAGCGGCCGGGTTGAGGATGCACGGCGCGCTGCGGCTCGCGTAAAAGTTATGCGCCGTATAGTGGAAACAGCTATCGTAAAGGATGAAAACGAGGTTTAAAGCTGTTAGATTTACTCTTGTTTGACCTTGTTGGTACTGCTATTAAAAGGCTCGCTTCGGCGGGCCTTTTACGTGTCTTTTCGTGAGAGATCCCTGTTTTCAGTTTTTACATTTTACCAGTTAAAAGCATGGTTACAGGAGAGGTATGGCCTATGTCTCACGGTACTAGATCGCTCTTTTTCATACCCCCTAAGGTAGTTGGCTTGAAGCTTAGCATGCTAGTTTACGTGCTGTGAATGCACCCCATGTATTTGCGAATTTCCACTACTGTCCGATGCTTTATCGAGAGCGTAAAAGAGGAGGAATTGTCCTATGTGCTTCAGACCACCTTCGTTCGACGAGATGATGAAGAAGTGTCCCGATTGCGGGGCCTTCAACCCACCCGAGAATGACAAATGTAAGAAGTGCGGTGCTGAACTTCCCGCCGCGGATGCTGCCGGTACAGGTGCTGATGCCGGCGCTCCGGCTCCTGGTGCCCCGAAGGCTCCTGGTGCCCCTGCGGCTCCGGCTACTCCGAAGGCTCCAGCCGCACCAGGCGCGCCGAAGCCACCCACCGAGTAGTACCTGCTGCGCAACGATCCCTTTCCGGCAAGATTGCTCTGTGCGGTGACGCGGAGGTTTAAGGAAAGCGGATTCTGTACGTCTTTTGGAGATATCGAAGCAACCAGACGGAAGAGGAGCCGGACGGTTGCGGGAAGTGCGGGACGCGGGGTTTGATGAGGCCCCGCGTTCTGCCTGAGCCTAACTTCGAGATCTCAGAAGAATAAGAGTTCAACGTAAAAGTATCTCTTTATGAAAGGGGGGACTTTCATGATCAACGAAATCAACCAAGATCTCTACAAAGAAGACTGGCGTTGGTACGAAGATGGTTATGAAGTGACCCGAACCTCGGTCTGGACCGGCCCAGGTTGCCACAATGGTTGTGGCGTGCTTACGTACGTCAAGGATGGCAAGCTCGAAAAGATCGAGGGCGATCCCAACTTCGGATACAGTCAGGGACGCCTGTGCCTGCGCTGCCTGAATATGGTCGAGAATATCTACAATAACGACCGCCTCAAGTGGCCTCTCCTCCGCGATGGCGAAAAAGGCGAGAACAAGTGGAAGCGCATCACGTGGGAAGAGGCCTTTGATTGGCTCGAGGAAACCTACGCGAAGGTTTGCACCACGATTAAAGAAGAGTACGGCGGAATCGGGCCTGAGGGCGTCGTTGCCCTGTCCGGCACCGGTCGTAACGCCATGTGGCACGGCGCCATGTGCCTGCGTGCCGTGTTTGGTTCCCCGAACATGGCGTTCGGCTTCCTGTCTGCCGACTCCTGCTACCAGCCTCGCATGACCGCCAACCTCCTCAAAGAAGGCGATTGCTGGATTCTCGACGCGTCCCAGCTGCATCCGGATCGCTATGAGAACAAAGACTGGGTTAAGCCCGAGGTTGTTTTGGTATGGGGCAATGAGCCTCTTGCCTCCAACGGCGACGGCTTCATGGGTCACTGGCTTGTGGACCTCATGCGTCTTGGTACGAAGCTTATCGTCGTGGATCCTGCCCTGACGTGGCTGGCTTCGCGCGCCGATGTGTGGATTCAGGTTCGTCCCGGCACCGACTGCGCGCTGGCTCTGGGCATGCTGAATGTTATTATCAACGAGGATCTGTACGATCACGACTTCGTTGAGAATTGGTGCTACGGCTTCGACGAGCTTACCGAGCGTGTCCAGGAGTACCCGACCGACAAGGTTGCCGAGATCTGTTGGATCGACGAGCAGGTTATCATCGACGCTGCTCGCCTGTACGCCACCGCCAAACCGGCTGGTGTCCAATGGGGTCTTGCAATCGATATGCAGATCGCTGCAATGGAGGCTTCTGCCGCGATCTCCGACATGGTGGCCATTACTGGCAACCTCGATTCGCCCGGCGGCAATGTGCTCGTACGTTACGCCTACAATAGCTCCAAGAAGTACGGTTGCGGCCTAGAGTTCATCTCTCAGGATATGCTTGACCGTCGTATCGGTACCGCTCAGTCGCCCATCCATAAGGCTGGCTACACGCCCTTCATCCCGCCAGATCTGCTACTTGAGGCCATGGAGACTGGTGTACCCTACATGCCTCAGATGATCTGGTGCCACGGTACGAACCCCATCGCCAACATGGCGGGCGACGCACCCCGTGTATACCGCGCGTGGAAGAATGTACCTTACACGGTTGTTATCGATTACTACCTGACCCCGACGGCTGTTGCTTTCGCCGACCTGGTGCTTCCTGTGGCCATGTCTGTCGAGCGCGATTCCTTCCGTTCTTGGTGGCAGCCGCTTCGCACGATGACTGCGTCTGCGGGCCGCTACTACGAGTGCCTCATGGACGAAGAGTTGGTGTTCTACCTGGGCAAGCGCTTCAACCCGGACTTCTTCAACCAGTTCGAGACCGTGCGCGACTTCCTTACGTGGATGATTCAGGACGACGGCAACGGCGTTCCGTATACGTTCGAGGACCTCACCCACAAAGTGTACGACTGGTGGGACTTCAACGAGACCTACAAGAAGTATGAAAAGGGTCTGCTGCGCGAAGACGGCCAACCCGGTTTTGTTACCGCAACCGGCATGTATGAGATTTACTCTCCGCTGTTTGACGTGTGGGGCTTTGATCCGCTGCCGCACCACATGGAACCCTACGAGAGCCCGGTACGCACGCCCGAACTATATAAAGAGTTCCCGTACATCTATACGTCAGGTCATCGTCATATCGGCCTGTTCCATTCTGAGCATCGCCAACTGCCAACCATGCGTGAAGTACATCCGACGGCTATTGCCGATCTGCCTCAGGAGATTGCCGACGAGATCGGTGTGATTGAGGGTGACTGGGTATGGTTCGAAAATAAGCGCGGCAAGTGCAAGCAGCAAGTGCATATTGCTCCAGGCCTCATGCCGAACCTTGTCCGTGCTCGTCACGGTTGGTGGTTCCCTGAGCAGGAAGCCGCAGAGCCCAACCTGTATGGCGTGTTCGACTGCAACGGCAACAACCTTACCACGATGGGCGTGTACGGCCCGACGCACTACGGTGCTCCGTACAAATGCTCGCTGTGCAAGTGCTACAAGGTCACGCCGGAGAACGACTGCTCGCCCAGCGAGATTGTAACTAAGGGAGGAGGTTTCGGTGGCTATGACTACACCCGATTCGAAGGCTAACGAGTACGGTCTGTTGATCGACTACGAGTTCTGCACGGGCTGCCACACCTGCGAGGTTGCCTGCAAGAAGGTGCACGACCTGCCTATCGGCCAGTACGGCATCAAGACTCTTGAGTACGGCCCCGTCAAGAACACGTTAGGCAACTGGGAGTGGACCTATCTGCCCCTGCCGACGGCTCTGTGCGATTTGTGCGCCGAGCGTACGGCTGAGGGACGCCTTCCCAGCTGTGTGCATCACTGCCAGTCCGGCATAATGTACTACGGTACGATCGCCGAGTTGGCCGAAAAAGCGGCGGAAAAGCCCAACATGGTGCTTTTCACGAAGTAAAACGGACTTGAAGGAGGTAGAGCTATGGCTCGTCAGGAGAAAGGCGGATTTCGTCCGCCTCCGTTGGGGAAGATTCTGTGGAAGTGCGGCGAGTGCAACACGTTCAACGCCGCTGATGCTGAGGTGTGTAAGAAGTGCGGTGCGGCAAAGGTTGTCGACGAAGCTATCGCCGGCGCTACGTTCAAACCCATTGACGATTCAGAGCGTCATCTGAAGGACTAAGGTTTACATTCTTGGGTAGTGATCGGTTCTCCAAGGTGCCCCATGAGTTGAAGGCTGCTTTGGCTTGTGGGGCACTTTCTTTGGTGACGAACGGCAATATTGAACATTGGTAGTAGTATTTAACGCTTCGAATGGTAAGCACCGAAGGAATTTCATTATCGTCGTTCGTCTAGGTTGATTTTCGATGGCGAGGACGGGGGGAGACGATACGGACTATTCACTCGTTGTCTGGTTTTACTAGGGAGTGTAGTGTGCTTTTGTTTTGCACGTTTTTTATCCTTTATTCGCTAGTAAGAGCAAAGAACGCGGCCACAGCGTAAGAAGTGGCAGAAAGAATAGGCGAGGAATCGGGATGACTAAAGAACAAGGGATTCAAAAGTTAGGGAATAGGTGGGGATACCTAATCAAAGGTTTTATCATGACCATGTTTTTAGGCATTCTCTATGCATGGTCCATTTTTGTTGCTCCTTTGGAGCAAGCTTTTGGGTGGGATCGTGCTCAAACTACCATTACTTATTCGATTATGATGGTGACGTTTGCCCTTGGCCAGCTGACGGGTGGTCTATGGGCATCAACTATTATTAAGAACCAAGCTCGAACCATTACTCTGTTTAGTTTTTTGCTGGCGGTTGGGTTTTTTATGACGTCGTTTACCACTGATCTCGCTTGGTTGTATTTTTGGTACGGTGGTTTTTGTGGTTATACGTTGGGTGTCGCCAACAACTGCGTCATTTCGGCAGCTCCCAAATGGTTTCCTGATAAAGCGGGTTTGGCAACTGGTATTATCGTGCTTGGTTTCGGATTGGCTTCGCTTGTGCTCGGTCAACTAACCACGTTTTTGATCTCAAGCTATGGCTACGTTACTGCTATGAGGGTTCTAGCGGTAGTGTGTTTTATCATGGTGACGTGCGTCTCTCTTTCGTTTAAAATCCCACCGCTTGGTTATGTTCCTGAAGGCTATGTACCGAGCGAGAATGAGTCATCCGATATTTCCACGGGCTATAAGCCTACTCAGACGTTGCGCACTCGTCAATTTTGGATGATCTATTTGTGGGACTTTTGCAATCATTTTGCAGGATTCATGATTATATCACTCATCGCTCCTTATGGGATTCAGAGCGGGATGCCTATTGAGCTGGCTGCTCTTGTTGTGGGTATATTTGGGCTTTGCAATGGCTTTGGGCGACCGCTATTTGGCGCAATTGGTGACTTAATAGGGCGTAAACTTGCGTTTATTATCGACAATGCAATTATGGTTGTCGGTATGCTCGCTATTGCCTTTCTGCCTCGCATGATAGATCCTGTAGCAGGAATTATCATTGGCGCTATTATCATGGGTCTCTCTTACGGTGGTTCTATTAGTTTAAAAAGCGCCTCGATGCGAACCTATTTCGGTAATAAGTACGTTACTGCAAACTTTGGTCTCATTGCCTCTGACGACTTACCTGCGGGCATCCTTGGACCCATGGTCGCTGCTGCGATTTTTGTTGCGTCCGGGACTTACTTTAATGCCTTCTTGGTGGCTGCCGTAGTCTCTGCGGTGGGTATTATTTTCCCGTTCTTTGTTGGTAAGCCCGTTCCTGTGGCGGAACGCTTTCCTAATGAAGTGGAAAACGAAGAATTGCTGGTAACTGCTAAGTAGTGAATATTCATTTATAAGGTCAAATGTGAAGGTGTTTTCTGCTAGATAAGGCGCTTGGTATTATGCATTGCGGCACGATCGCTCAATTAGTTGAAAAGGTGACTGAAAACAGAGTTGAAGGAGATAGAGCTATGGTTCGTCAGGAGAAAGGCGGATTTCATCAGCCTCCATTGGGGAAGATTCTGTGGAAGTTTCTGTCGTGTAATGCGTCCAATGCCGTCGATGCCGATATTTGCAAGAAGTGTAGCGTCGCCAAGGTGGTAGACAAGGCGATACTGGAGTTATGTTCATATCCATTGACGATTCAGATCGTCTTCTTAAGGATTGATTCATTGCGAGGAGGTCTCATGTCTCTTGTCGGCGGAGGCTTCCCTCTGGTTTCGCCTGGTGAGGCAAGGCACTTATCCTAGAGGGGCCTTTCTTCGAGAAGAGGGGTCACGCCGTTTGCAAGGAGCGGATCTATGAGTGAAGCTGCTAAAAAATCTGGGAAATTTACCATTTCTCAAGCTATCGACTCACTGGGAGTCAGTAAGTTCACCATCTCAATTTTCTTTCTCGTTGGTATTGCGATGATGTTCGATGGTTACGACTATATGATTATTTCCTATACCAACACACAAATCATGCAGGAGTTTTTTGGGCCTGCGGGCAACGATGCCCTTAAGGGTGCCTTGTCGTCTTGGTCGACTATCGGCATCGTCGTGGGTTCGTTTGCTGCTGGTCCGCTGTCAGATAGGTTTGGCCGTAAAAAGATACTCACTATTGGCACATTCATGTACGGTTTGCTTACTATTCCGTGCATATTTGCACCTAGCTACGAGATCTTCGCGGTGTTCCGTGTGTTAGCTGGTCTGTTTCTGGGGGTGTGCACACCTGTTGTCACTACGCTGTTCACAGAGTTTACTCCTACGAGACAGCGCTCTCTCTTCATTACGTTTGGCATGGCGTGGATGATTGTGGGTTGGGTTATGGCCGCGCTGGTAGGAACGATTGTGGTGCAGATTACTACGTGGCACTGGTGTTACGCCATCGGAGCACTGCCAGTAATTTATGCATTCATTTTTGGTAAGTTCACGCCAGAATCGGCCCACTGGGCTGCTGTTCATGGAAAGATAGACGTTGCGGTGAAAACACTTCGCGTCATTGAGAAACGCGCAGGTAAAGAAATCCCTTTTGAACTGGCCGCTAAGAATATCCTCGTGCCGCCTGTGGCGGGTAAGTCGAGTCCTGCCGAGGTATGGAAGGGTAAGTACTTAAAGACCACGCTGGCTTTGGTAATTATTTACTTTGCTGGCAACTTCAGTATTTACGGTGTGAATGCGTGGCTCCCGGCCCTTATGCTTGAGGCGACCGGCGGTGCTGTTACTGCATCCTATATGCTAGCAATGGCTCAGAATGCAGCGTCCGTTGTAGCGAACTGCACCACGGGCTTTGTATCCGAGGCGATGGGTCGCAAACGTAACCTTATCTTCGGTTATGCGCTATCAGTAGTCGCCTGCCTAGTTGTATCTCAGGTGGTCAAGCTTCCCGCTGAAACCAGCTTTTGGCCGTATTTGATCGCGTTCGTGTTTATGGGTTTTGCTCTAAACTATGCCATTACTGCTGCTCAGCCGATGATGTCCGAGTCGTATCCTACTGAGTTCCGCAATTCGGGTGTGGCTACCATTGTAGCTTTAGGCAAGTCGGCTGGTATTCTGTCTCCAATTGTTTTGGGCGGTTTGAAGGCTGCCGGTTGGGCGTTTTCTCCGCTCATTATGCTACTTGCTGCCCCGATGGCCTTCGGCTTCTTTGCGGGTTTCCTTCTACCAAAGGGTGCCAAGGGTATGAATATCGACGATATTGCGGATGAGGCTGCTGAGGTAAGAGCATAAGACGAGAAGTGAAGGTTTGCTGGGGAAGAGGCAAAAGTCAAGCCAAGGTATTTTGGCTCAAGGTATGGGGGGGGGTGCTTCTAGCGCAGGGTGCTGGAGGTACCCTTTGCCCTTTTCGTTTGCATACAAGGTAAGGGAGGCTTCTGTTGTGAATGCTATTATCTGTCCGTTCTGTGGGAGAACATCAGCATCGCAGGATCATTGTACGAAATGTCACGTACGTTTTACCAAGGAAGCCCGTGCGATTGCTTATCATGTGGACGATGATCCACGCAGCGACCGTATTGGCCCGTTTTCTACTAAGGTCGCCAAGTATTTGGGATGGATATTGTTGGGGTTGCTTTTGGTACTCTTTGTTTTGGCTACTGAACTCACGGGGAACGGTGTGATCGGGCATTAGGCTCGGTCGTGTTTTCTGCTAACGCTCGAGGCGAGTTTTGCTTATGATTAGAGGATGCTTGTGTCCAAGACGGTAGATTGACCTAAGATAGTTGCCGCTCGTAGTCGATGATGTCTTGTTTGGTGAGGCCTGTGCGAGCTTGTATATCTGCTATGGCGTGCCCGCATTTTACATAATCCATGCTTGCGGTGCCTCCCACGATAGCTAAACCTATGGCACCAAACATCTGTACCGCTCCGGCTGCTAAATCCCCTGGTTGAATAATATCGTTCAATTCCAAAAGTAACTTTCCCCCAAGCAGTATGATAATGGTGGTAAAGGCTGCAGCGCATTTGACGATGTCTTTGCGACGGCTTGCCTTGAGTCGCTGAATATCCTCGTGCGCCTGATTTTTTTTACCGCGGTGTTTCTTTTTCATGTTGATACCCTTCCCCCTGAATTTCTTAAACTAATAAACAACCACGATGGTGGCTATTCTGTTTCTCGCGCACGTTCGTGATCCGCGCAGGTGTGTGGCGCAGTCTGGTTTCTATTGTGTCATGTATGCGGGAGCTACGTATAGTCGTGCGTACTAGATGCCCCTGTTTTCATACTCCTTATGGTAGGTAGTGCGCTCATGTGGGTAGTAGGCTTAATCAGCATGACAAGGCTGCCTGCGACGGCGGGCGTGTGCGCACAACGCCGTCTTCGAAGAAGAACGATGAGGGGCGAGGGCTTGTGGCCGACTTGTATAAAAACCGTTATGCCATTTTAATATGCGGCGTTCTTACGATGCTTATGTTCGGCACCATCTACGCATGGTCCATCTTCATACCTCCTTTGGAGGCCGAGTTTGGCTGGACGCGCAGCCAGACGTCGCTGGTGTTCTCTGTGGCTATGATTGGTCTTTCGCTGGGCATGTTGGCCATAGGACCGTTGTCGAAGCGGTTCTCGCTGCGCGTGTGCTTCGTGGGGTCGACGGTGCTTATCGTGACAGGGCTGCTCTTGTGTCAACTTATCACCGAGCTCTGGCAGCTGTACGTGTTCTACGGCGTGTTTTGCGGCTTCGGATCGGGTATGAGCTATACCATATGGACCACCAACACGTTGGCTTGGTTCGGCGACAAGGTGGGCTTTGCCAGCGGCATGCTGGTTATGGGGTTCGGTATGGGTGCCTTGGTGCTTGGGTCGTTGGCCTCGGCCCTGATTTACTCGGCGCTTGGCTGGCGGCTTGCGTTCGTGGTCATTGCTGCGCTGGCATTGGTCGAGGCGTTAACAGCTGTCGGTTTTATACGAAAGCCTCCACCAAAAATTGCCGCCTTGAAGCCGAAGTGCGACAACGTGGGTGTGAGCCTGCCGGGATCCAAGACCGTGCGCGAGCCGTCGTTTTGGTTGTTCTGCCTGTGGCGCAGTGTGGTTATGGGGGCGGGCGGGGCCGTTATAGCAGAGGCCTCCGTCATGATGACAGGCATCGGATCGTCTGTTGTGTTCGCCACGGTGGCAGTGGGAGCGTTGGGCCTGGGCAATGGATTCGGTCGGCCGCTGGGTGGCATCCTGTATGATCGCATCGGGCAGAATCGCACGCTGGTACTGCTGCCGGCGTTGGCGCTGGCGGTGTCGGTGGGCATGGCAGTAGCGTATCAGGTTGCCTCCCCTTGGCTGTTTGCTCCGTTTCTGCTGATGGATGGCTTGCTGTACGGCATGTATGCCGCCATCAACACCTCCTATATGCGCACGACGTTCGGTCAGCACGACCTGGCCATGAATACGGGCATCAGTGCGGTGGTACTGGCACCGTTCAATCTGGTGTTTCCTCTCGCCGCTGCCGCACTGTTCGAGTGGACGGGCACCTATGAGACGTTCTTCATAATCGTACCGGTTTTTGCACTGTTGTCACTGCTCTGCGGTGCGCTGTGCAAGCCGGCAAATGCGCGGCTGCAGATTCGTTGTGCGACGGGCGTTGATTCAAGCTCTCTAGCGACCGATGGCGACCAGAGAGGCCAGGGTAAGGAGGGCCTCCATGTCGTGGGGTAGGGAACAGATTGCCAAACAGGCACTTTGCACGGCTCCTGAGGACTATGCGGCGTTCGAGGCGGTGGGCCTGGCGGACCGCTCGGGAGTGCGCGTGCTGGACGTGGGGTGTTTCGACGGGTTCAACACGCGGCTGAAGTTCACGCCTTATGCTGGCGTGGAGTGTGTGGTGGGCATCGATCCTCTGCCTGATGCCATCGCTCGGGCTCGGGCTGCAACGGACGACGAACGGTTCTCGTTCTTATGCACGACGCTCGACGACTTTGACCTGGATACCGAGGCATGCTTCGATCTGGTATATTTTTCACACACCCTGCAACACCTTCCCGATCCTCAGGCTGCGCTGCAACGGGTGTTTCGTCTGCTTGCCCCGGGTGGTTTTGTGATAGTGAAGACGGTCGACGATGCGCTAAAGCTGTCCTACCCCGACCCCGATGAGGTGATGCGTCGCTTGTTCTCGCTCTACGAGCGCTTCATACTGCCCTGCACGCCACATACGGTGTGTACCGATCGCTATCAGGGACAGAAATGCTACTCGCTTATGAAGTCTGCCGGATTCGACAACGTGGCGGTGCGTTTGTTCTCGACGGACACGGTAGGAAAGGATCGGCAAGAAAGGCGGGCTTTGTTTGAGCGCTGTGTGTACTTTCGGCGTAACGTACCGACCTGCGTTGATCGGGTTGTGGCGGATGAGATGCGATGCCTGGTTGAGGCGTGGGAGGCGCTGTTCGAGCAGGAGGACTATTACTTCTGCAGTCAGTCGTTCGTGGCCATTGCACAGAAACTTTCGGAAGGTGTGTGGCTTTGGAACTACAAAGGTCCGGTGTTCGGAGGCGCGGGAGAGGCGGGGAAGGGCGGTTTCTGCGAAACAGCAGCCGGCCGGGACCTGTTGGGAGAGTCCGGCGTTGCTGCTAACGAGGGGTTGCAGGTGCATACGGAAGGCGGCGCGCGTGCGCCTATCGTGTTGCGGCCGCTGGCGGAAGCAGACCTCGGCGCGGTTATGGGAATTGAGATTGCCTCGTTTCGCGATCCATGGACGCCGCTCGCATTTGCACTGGATGTGCGTCATAACCCACAGGCGCATTATTCGACAGCCCTGTGCGACGGGCAGGTGGCGGGCTATATTGGGTGGTGGGATACGCCCGAAGGTGCCGTTATTGTGCGAGTGGCTGTGGATTCCTTGTCGCGCGGCGTAGGCGTGGGTCGTGCGTTGGTTGAGCGGACTGCGCGGGATGCCCGACGGGTCGGATGTTCGATGTTGCTGCTTGAGGTGCGCGCCTCCAATGAAAACGCGCGCGCGTTTTATGCCCACCTCGGTTTCGAAGAGGCTTGCGTACGTTCCGGCTATTACGACGATCCGCCGGACGACGGCATTGTTATGGCTCGTTCGCTCAGGTAACGTTGGCAGGTGCGTTTTCTTGGAAGAATAATGCACCTGCCGCTTGATGCGTGATGCATGGCTCTTTCGACCAAAGTCCGTCGAGTCTCATGCTGCCCCGAGTCTCATGCTGCCGGAGCGAGTTTCTTGCGCCTGTGTGCCCTATCGTCCGACGCGCTGTTGGGCCTGTTTGATACTGCGTCCGCTTTTGGCGAAGCTAAGGCCGGCGCTGCCGGCGAATATGGCAAGCACAAAGGCGGTTAGCAAGAGGGCACCGCCGACAGCCATATTACCCGTTTCAAGCGTGCCGTTCAGCTCGAGGGCGGTCTTGCCTGAGATAACGAGCATCATTGCTGCTATGGCAGCCAGCATCTTGATGAGGTCCTTGCGTCGGCTCGCCCGAAGGCGCTCTATCTCCGCAAGGGCTTTCTGTGTGCGTCCTGCTTTTCCCTTGGCCATCCTGAGCCACCTTTCCTTTTGCTTCGCCAGCCTACCCCGCGTCAGCCTGTTTCTATGCTGACAAAAAGATATTAGCCGATCGATCGATCAATTGCCCTTTCGGCGGCTGCCAATGCGCTTACTTCGGGGTCGTTCGAGACGGGAATGTTGTTTTTTACAACCTCAGAAATCTCGTCAAGTTCATCAATGAGGTGCTGTGCTTTGGCGCGATGGACCTCACCAATGGACATACGTCCGAATTTAGCGCGGTAAATAAGAAAGGTGGCAAGCCCTGTAAAGAAGAGCCCGGCTACTGCTAAAAAGAATGACCCCATGTGTACAAGCGCCTCGACGGACTCGCCCAGAGCGAATTGCATGCCTACGTTGTACATGTTGTAGCCGCCTACCGGAATCATCACACTGAAGCCCTGTCCGGCAAAGTTCGCCAACACTCCTGAAACGCCCAAGGGTGCCAAAAGGGCACCACAGAACCATGCACTAAGCAGTATCCAAACCGGCTGACACTTAGGAGTAATGCTTTTTACGATTAAATACACGATTTGGAAGAGGGCGCACAGCAATCCGCCTACCAAAAATGCGAGAGGGAATACCAGCGCTGTCGTATTTTTCTCAATGGTTATCGCTGGCTGTATGCCCAGCGATCCACAAACGAAGCCAAACAATATACACAAACCTGCGGCCACAGCGTTAAACCAAATAACGAGCCACAGTCCCTGCCAGACTGCCTTGCCGAAGTTGGCGTGTTGCTTTGTCCAAGGACCCACCATCTTCATACCTACCGCCATAGCAAAGCCAGAAAAGGGTAGCAGTGCGCCGAACATGCCCCACTTCTCGACCATCTGATAGACGGCAAATCCGCCCAGTATGCATCCAATAATACCCATGCTTACTAGTGTGGCCCCACCAATGAAGAATTGCATAGGTGTGCCGGTAAATAGTTGAGTCCATACCGTTACCAAGGCTTGGGCAATTAACGCCAATACTCCACCTATTAAAAAGCTGTATAGCACGGTCTTGTAGGCTTTCATCAATACATCCCCTTCTTACGTTACGAGCGCGAAAGCGCGAGACGTCGTTATTGTATCGAGCGTATTCGTGGTCGCATCGGCCCCTCCGTACGAGGGTCGAGTTGATTTTTCTCATGCTGGGGGATGAAACGTGATGAAGGGGTGTGCTATTCGTCTTTGTCGGCACCGGTGTGTGTGAATGATTGCATGGTTGTACGAAGTTTACGTGCTGCTTGGAGAAGGAGCGTTAGCTTCGGTTTGATGATGTGCGCGAAGGCTAGTTTTACGGCGGGACCTACAATGAGGAAGTTTAAGCTAAAGGCCATCGCAAAGGAGAAAGGGAGGCTTTGAGCGTAGCCAAGCCAGCTAAATTGTGCAGGGCCATTTGAAATAATCACCCCAAAAAACGTCATGATGGTAACCATGATGCCCACATTGATAAGTGTTAAAGCCGCAGTGCGTTTAAGGCCCGCAAGGGTAGTGGGGATAACCGCGTGCACGATACGTTCTACCAAAGGATTGGCAATGAGCGTGCGCACAACAAAAGCGATAACGAAGGTAAGAGGATACTCGTAAAGAGCTTGCGAAAAGCCGCTTGGTGAGAGATCGGGGGTATGCAGAAGCCAGTTAAGCGTAACCATGCTAACAACCATGCAAAGTACCATGAGTGTTTGGAAAGCTAGCTTCTCCCGCCCTGCAGCAGGAATAGGTATGGTTCCATAGAGGGCGCGCAAATAGGCATTGTTGGGCAATGACGCAGGTTGAGGCATAGGGGCCTTTCGGTTGAGGGCGTATGAAGTTATCGATCGTTTCTCCCTGCGCTATACCAAAGACAAAGTCTTCTCGTAGACACAGGTGCGAAAAGGTTTGAAACCCATCGCAACAGGGGGCAACACGTAGTCCGACGCCTCGGGAGGGGCGTGGTTATCTTTGTTATCGTTGATGAAAAACGAGGCCGCGCCGAAGCACGTGCAAATCCGAAAACCATCGGATGAATTAAGTATAAGGCAACAGCTGTTAGAGTCCGTACGTTACTTTTGGGTAATCAGAAAGTCTTCATCAGGTTAGAGGTTATTGTTGAGGGACTTGCTGTTGGAGATTGCCTCTAGTCAACGGTAATTAATGGTGCTAATCTATTATAAGACATAATCTAGCAATAGGAGAGAAAGATAGGAAGGTAAGCGCATATGGAAACTTATTATAACCCTGATGATCTGGGAAAATTCTCCACAATGGGCGAAGAGGCTCCTGAACTTTGGGATCTTTATATGGCCTATTATGGCAAGGTGTTTGCTGAGGGTGCGCTGACGGCGCGTGAAAAAGCGCTTATTGCTTTATCGGTTGCCGCGGCTGTGCAGTGCCCGTATTGTATCGATTCTTACACTCAGGCGTGTTTGGAAAAGGGAGTTACCGAAGAGCAAATGACTGAAGCTATTCATGTGGCCAATGCCATTCGCGGTGGAGCTGCCCTCGTGCATGGCGTGCAGATGAAAAACGTTGTCAAACAACTGGAAATGTAGCCCTATGGCCATTACCGACGAAGCAGCTCAGGTGGTTATGGATTCGTTTCCGTCCTTTTTTGGGCGCACGGACGAGACGACGCGTCGTACGTTCAAACAACTTGAGGTGTTGCAAGTGAACGTCGGTAGTTTATGCAACCTTGCGTGTCGTCATTGTCACATGGAGGCGGGTCCCCATCGAACTGAGGTTATGTCACGCGAGACACTTGAATTCTGTCTCGAGGTGTGTGTTGATCGCGGTTTTAAAACGCTTGACCTTACCGGCGGCGCTCCTGAAATGAATCCGCATTTCGAATGGGTTGTTTGCTCTGCAGCCGAGCGTGGTATCGACACTATTGTGCGTTCAAATCTCGTGATTATGCTGGAGCAACCTTATGCTCATTTACCCGAGATGCTCGCAGATCAGGGAGTGACCGTGGTAGCTTCGCTGCCTCATTACACGGCAAAACCGGTAGAGAAGCAGCGCGGTACCGAGGTATTCGACGCCACCATACGTATGCTGCAGAAAATGAATGCCTTGGGCTATGGCAAAGGGGGCCCTCTCACGCTGAATCTGGTATTTAATCCAAGTGGCGCGTTTCTACCACCCGAGCAAGAAGCACTAGAGAAAGAATATCGTCAGAAATTGGCCGCTGATTTTGATATTGTATTCGATAACCTGTTCGTTATTGCAAATAACCCGCTCGGTCGTTTTGGCAACCTATTGCATAAAACGGGCAACCTCGAACGTTATATGGGTAAGTTGGTGGAAGCGTTTAACCCCGAGACCGTGCCCGGCATGATGTGCCGCAATCAGTTATCGGTAGGCTGGGATGGTGCAGTGTATGACTGTGATTTTAACCAGGCGGCAGGTCTACCCAGTAAAGCTGGCCTGACTATTGCCGACTATGCTAGCGACCCTACCCTGAGCCTGCAGCGCGACATTGCCTTTGGCAACCACTGTTATGCTTGTTGCGCGGGCGCGGGGAGTAGTTGAGGTGGCTCGACTGCGTAGGTCTACGCATTCAAGTTTTATTGGTTTGTCGAATTGCTGAAAAGCATAATAAGGCAGTGTTAGAAAGTGATGGTTAGCCCATCGGAAGCCAGCTTTACGCGCCCATTATATTGTTTGAGGTATGCTTCTAGTTCTACAAGCGTCACGGGCTCGTCGTAGTGCATGGCCAGATGGGTTAAGTATAACGTGCCTACGTTCAGTTCAAGTCCTTCCTCGATACACTCTTGTACGCTATGGTGCGCATCGGGGGACCAGTTTCGTTTCCAGAACGTGGCATCCATGGCCATAATATCAACGCCGCGTACGCGTTCTGCTGTTTCGTCGGGCAGCTTGCCGGTGTCTGAGGCGTAGAACAGGCGCGTGTCTGCTGTTTCTATGAGATACCCGTATGTTCCGGGTGCATGCGTTACTGGTAGTGCAGTGTAGCGTACGTCATCAAGTTCTACCTCGTCAAATGGTGATAATTCATGCTGATCGAGGCAGTAGGTCATGTAGTGGAACTCGGTGCAGACACCTTCCAGTGCTTCGGCGCTGCCGTAGGTGGGAAGAGGCGTTTTGCGAACCAACTGTACGAGGTATTCGAGTTCGCCTAATCCACCTAAGTGATCGAAATGAGCATGGGTGTAAAGCAGCTCGTCGATGTTACGCACATTTTCACGCAAGAGCTGATGGCGCAAATCGGGTGGCGTGTCGATAAGCACCGTGCGCTGACCTTGTATCATGGCGCCGCAGTCACCACGTCGTGCTCGTGGATTAAGCCGTGCTTCGTTGCAGGCAGAACAATCACAAAAAAACGCTGGTACACCGCACCCTGCTGCTGTTCCCATGAACGTGAACGTGTGCTCCCCTTGGTTCATTGCTGCCTCCTAGGGCTTCGTACCTTTTTTGGTCGTTGCGGGTATCGCTCTATGATAACGCTTTTTCTCTTGCGTGCTCGTGGTACTATAGGCGACATTGACGCGCGGGCTTTGAGTTTTTACTGGCCGCGTCTTCGAGGGTCCTTTGGGGGAAGAGGCTGTCGTGCAGCAAAATTTTTCACTGAAGCGTCACATCGACGGGTATACAGCTGCAATTTTTTCATCGGGCTTGATAGCTCTTGGGCCTTCTAGTGCGAATTGTAGCTGGCGTGCGAAGGCGGTGTCAGCAATGCGCTTAGACCAGGTAAGTGGGGTGGCTGCATGAACTTCGATCAAAGGCCCGACTTATCCGTTCAGCAGCATCTTCATCTTACCACTGAGCTAAAACAAGGTATTTCTATCTTGCGCATGTCGGCTACCGAGCTGAGTGAGTACGCAAACAAATGCGTTGAGGAGAATCCTTTTTTTGATGATGACGATTGGATTGAGCCTCGGCACTCCATTACGCCCGATCGGTACGCGCGTGAGGTGAGCGCTGACGCGCTCTTCGAAAAGCGGGGACACGGTAGTCCAGAGAATTTTGACGGCGAACGCGGTGATCTCTCTCAGCGTTCATTCTCGTTCGATCGATTTTTAACTGAGGGCGACACGCTTGACGCATTCCTGCTTGAGCAGCTACGTATGCAGTCGGATTGTCCGCGCATGAGGGCTATAGGCGAGTACCTTATTGGTAATATCGATGCAAATGGCTACCTCAGAATTTCTGTCGGTCAAGTTGCCGATGCGTTGGGAGTTTCCGAACAAGAGGTGACGAATGCCCTTGTCCTCGTTCAACAATTCGAGCCCACGGGGGTGGGTGCCAGAAATCTTGCTGAATGTCTTGCTTTGCAGCTGGAAAAGAAAGGTCAACTTACGGCGACAATTGAGCGTTTGGTCAAAGGTCGTCTTTCGGAATTCGAGACACGTACTCCTGCTTCCATTGCCCATGATATGGGACTTACGCTTACTCAACTAAACGAGGCGCTCGATGTCATTCGTACCTGCAATCCTCGTCCGGCCAGTCAGTTTGGCCGCCCTTCACGCCCTATTTGGCCCGAGGTGGTGGTGACATCGTGCGGAAAAGGAGACTATGAGGTGGGTCTCCAAGATTTTTATTTACCGCACTTGAAAATAAACCCCACCTACCGGGCGTTGGCTTCGAAGGTGAAGGAGCAGGAGACTGAAGCATATTTGAGAGAGAAGCTCAAAGAGGCTGAAAGCCTTATTAGTAATATTAATTTTAGGCATGCGACGCTCTATAAGGTTGCCTGTTATCTCGTAGAAATGCAGATCGAATTTTTCGATAAGGGCTACGATTGTCTGCGTCCGCTTACCATGGCCCGGGTGGCCGAAGCCTGTGCGGTGTCCGAGTCAACGGTAAGCCGCATTGTCAACGGCAACTACATGCAGACACCACGCGGTGTATTTGAGCTAAAGTTCTTCTTTCATTCATCCACCTGCCAATCTTCAGACCGCGTAGTATCTTCTATAAGTATCAAGAAGCGTCTGAGTGAGCTTATCTCAAAGGAAGACTCATCGAATCCGTTTAGCGATCAAGCTTTGTCGGAAGCTTTGGAGCGTGATGGGGTTTCGGTTTCCCGAAGAACGGTGAATAAGTATCGCGATGAACTTGGTATACCCGCACGTGCAGCGCGAAGGCGCAGTTAGGGTGTTGTGGGGTTCAAACACCTGTCGCAAAAAGGCGATAGGTGTTTTCTTATATGTGGAAACATTCTCAAATTGTGACACGTGCTCTTGAAGCTTTCTTTGAGAGCAATAGCTTGACCTGCTCTGTCTTTCTGCTTTTAAAGTGGCACGGTTCTTGCATCGTTGGTTTACGAGGCGTTTTTGGTTTGGCTGAATAGGGATCGGCCATTCGAACAGATGCGCAGTTTTTCGGGGGGAAGATCGAGAAGCTGTCATCCCTATGCGTCTGTTCGATCCAAGTGCGTTTCCGAACCAGGTTCGTGTGTATGCGGGGACCATCGGAATAAGGAGGAGTTGGATTGACTAAAAAGCAAAAGACTGCGGCGGCGTGGACCGTCGTCATCATCGCCTTTTTTGGGGGCTTTGCCCTAGCCAACGTTCAGAACAAGGTTCCACCCTGTATCGACGTCGTTATGATGTACTTCAATATTGGTGAGACCGATGCGGGTTGGCTCACCTCGGTGTTTACCATCATGGGCATGATTACGGCTATCCCTGCCGCAATGCTTATGCGCAAGATGGGTCCAAAAAAGATTGGCGTTATCTCACTAGCCTGTGCAGCGGTGGGAGGTGTTATTGGTGCATTCGCGACCGACCTTACGGTGCTCATGGCAACTCGCGTTCTCGAAGGTGTAGGCGTCGGCATGATTGCTGTCGTTGGACCTGCGGTTATCGCTATGTGGTTCCCCGCTGAGAAGCGTGGACTTCCCATGGGCCTTTGGGGATCGTGGATGATGTGCTCCCAGACACTGTTGTTTTTCATTGCGGGGGGTCTTACCACTGCCTTTGGCTGGCAAGGTGTTTGGTGGTTCTGCGTGGCGTTTTGTGTGGTAGTGCTTATTCTCTACATGTGGAAGGTCGATGCGCCCCCTGAGGGCATGCCGAACTACGCTGAAGGTGAGGATGAGGAAGAGTTTAAGTTTGGTGACGGCTTTAAGTCTGCATCCACGTGGATACTCACCTTGGCTGGCACCATTTTCACGTTCTGTTGCTTCGGTTTTGCCACCTATATCTCGCTGTATTGGGCACAGACGCTCTTCGGTGGCGATATGGCTACTTCGAACAACTGGGTATCGCTTATGTATGCCATCGAAATTCCGGTTGTTATCCTTATTGGCTTGTTGCTTAATCACATCAAGCTGAGAAATCGACGCTTTGTTGGTGTTGTCGGCTTCGCGCTGTATACAATCATTCTCTTCTTCTGCTTTAGGATGAAGGATCCAGGTTTGATTGTTCCCTTTATCATTATCTACCCCTTCCTTGAGGGCGCTATTCCTACTGTGTACTGGACACTTTGCCCCTCAACAGCAAAGAAGCCGGAATATTCTGGTACGGCCATTGGCATTCTGAATGTGGGTCTGAATATCGGTACATTGCTAGGCCCCCCGGTTACAGGTTTCTTTATCGAGAACTATGGGTGGGAAGTCGCAACAATCCCTCTGGCTATCGCTTCGATTATCGGTGCTATTACGTTCTTCTTCGTGAAAACATACGACCATGATTCCGAGGGGACTACGGCGCGCGCGGTAGACGTTGATGCGGAGTTAAGTAAAGCGGCAGGATAAAAAGTACGTTAAAGCAGAGACATTACAGCAGAAAGGTTTGGATCTATGAAGACAAAACGAGCTTGGATTGTCGCACTCGCGACCATCTTTGCCGGCATTTCGTTGGCACTCGTGCAGAACAAGGTCGCTCCCTGCATGACTACTTTGCAGGCGGCTTTTGGCATCGACATGGCCACGGCTGGCTGGCTGAGCTCGCTGTTTTCGCTCGTCGGCATTGTTATTGCGATACCCGCCGCCATGATCTTGAACAAGCTGGGTCCAAAGAAAGGCGGCATCGTAGCTTTGGTGTGCGCCATTGTGGGCTCGCTTATTGGCGTGATGGTTGAAAATACGACTATCCTCATGGCGAGTCGCATTATTGAGGGTATGGGCGTTGGCCTTATGTCGGTTATTGGCCCGTCTCTTATTGCGATGTGGTTCCCAGAGACTAAACGTGGCTTACCTATGAGCATTTGGGCGGCCTACCAGATGTGCGCGCAGGCTATTATGTTCTTCCTGGGCGGCGTGCTAACCGTGAACTTTGGTTGGCAGGGTATGTGGTGGTTCGGGCTGGTTGCGTGTGTTGTTGCGCTGGTGTTTTACGTACTGTGCGTAAAAAGTCCGCGTCCCGAGGATAGTTATGCCGACGTCGAAAGCGAAGACGTGTCTATAGCTGAAGGCGTTAGATCGCCTTCTACCTGGATTTTGTCGCTCGCCACTATGTTGTTCTGCGTGGGATGCTTTGGGTTTGTGAATTGGATTGCCACCTACTGGGCGCAGGCGTTTGGTTGGCCTGAGGACCAGGCGAACATGTGGGTGGGTTACTTCTCTATCGGCGGCGTAGTGGCAGCTATTATCGTGGGTGCGCTGTTGAACAAGGTAAAAAACCGCAAGGTGTTTGGCATGGTTGCTTTGGCTGCTTATGGATGCGCTTCAATGTGGGCTATGTTCATGGGTAACCCGTCTCTGCTTGTGCTGTTCGTAATTGTCTATTCATTTGTTGATGCAAGTTTTCCTTGCGTGTTGTGGACTATGGCGGCTCAGACGGTAAAAAGACCAGAACTTGCTGGTGTGGCCTTGGGCGTTGTGTCTATTGGTTTTAACTTGGGAATTCTGCTGGGTCCCCCGGTTATCGGTGCGGTGGTGGAATCCATGGGCTGGAGTGCAGGCGCTATTGCCATTTGCGGTTCTTGTATCGCGGCGGCTGTGATTGTTTCGTTTGTGAAGCTGTATAGTGCAGACGATCAGGTGAAGGTTTCTTCCGCAGTGTCAGATGGCAAGCTCTCATCTGCGGGTGTTGCCGAGTAGGTTGTGCGTTTTGGTGGCTCTCTGTGGGCTGCCATGGTTTTTTGAATCGCTTTGATAGCGTAAGTACCATGCGGGCATCTCATTTTGAGGTGCCCGCATGGTTTTTGAGCCTCCTTGCATTAATCGATAGCTGTTGCAGATGAGTACCAGCGTTGTGACCCAAAACGGCACTGGAGGAATGGCAGACAAGAAGGGCAGGGTCCCAGCCTGTTCTCATTTTCTTAAAAAGATCGTTTTTTGACGCGGGATTCTCAATATGCGAGCCCTTCTTTACGGGGAAATGTGTGCCTGAGAAGCAAATTGAGACAAGGGGAAAATTTAGTAGGTGTTGACGGGGTATCTTCCTGTTTAAAAAATAATTTTTAAGCTATTGAACAGGATATATGGCAATTTTCCTACGATGTTTCACTGAATTGGCACGGACCATGCAACTACCTATATCAGAAGGAGCGAGCGGTTAAGACGAAGACTGATCGCCCTTACCTATGTTGTAAGGCCATGAGTACATGGCATAGGTTTTCGGAGAGGAGGACTTTGATATGGCAGAGGAAAGAAAGGACTTGGACAGAGACTTCCAGCAGGATCGTAAAGCACAGCACATGGCTGATCCGAATAAGAACAAAGAAGCTTGGGAGCAAAAGGCGCAGGATGCTTCAGGGCGCGACTGGACGAAGCCTCGTCGTCCGACGTTGAAAGACGGGGAAGTATAAGAACTACCCAAACGAGGAGAATCAGAGAGAGAGGGATAGCAAGTTATGCTTACCAATGAACTCGAAGGCGTTAATAAAGACGTCTACAAAACTGATTGGCAGTGGCAAGAGGGCGACTACACGGTTACGCGTACGAATATGTGGACCGCGCCTGGCTGCCATAATGGTTGCTCTGTTCTGTACTACACCAAGGATGGCAAGGTTGAGAAGATTGAGGGCGACCCCTTGTCTCCCTACAACCAAGGTCGTCTTTGCATGCGTTGCTTGGACGTTGTAGAGACGTTCTATCATCCTGACCGTTTGAAGTACCCCTTGAAGCGCGTTGGCGAGCGTGGCGAGAACAAGTGGGAGCGCATTTCCTGGGATGAGGCGTACGACGATATCGCCGAGCACGTGCGTGCCATCTGGGAAGATTATGGTCCTGAGTCCATCGTATCCATGCAGGGTACTGGTCGTAACATCTGCTGGCAGACTCCGTATCTGAGCTATGCTGCTTTCGGTAGCCCGAACTTCGTGCTAGGCTTCCTCTCTGGCGATGCCTGCTACCTGCCTCGTACGACCATCGGCCACTGCTTCATGGGCGACTTCTTTGTAGCCGACTGCTCGCAGCATCTCGAGAAGCGCTTCGCCGATCCTGAGTATGTGTTCCCTGACTACATGCTTATCTGCGGTAACAACGCCCTCGTTTCCAACGGCGACGGCTTCTTCGGTCACTGGATTATCGACATCATGAAGGAAGGCGGCACGAAGCTGATCGTGCTTGACCCCTCCTGCACGTGGCTGGCTTCCAAGGCCGAATATTGGCTGCAAGTGCGTCCTGGTACCGACGCTGCCGTGGTTATCGCCATGTTGGGTGTAATGATCGAAGAGGATTTGTACGACCATGACTTCGTTGAGAACTGGTGCTATGGTTTCGACGAGTTGGCCGAGCGCTGCCGCGAGTACACCCCCGAGCGTGCCCAGGAAATCTCCGGTGTCGATGCCGAGCTTATTCGCGGTGCTGCCCGTGCGTACGCTTCTGGCAACCCGTCCACCATTCAGTGGGGCCTCAAGGTCGACCAGACCGTTTGTGGTATTCCGCTGGCCCAGGCTCTGCTTTCCATGGGTGCTATCTGCGGCGACATCGATGTTCCCGGCGGCATGATGATTCCTCGTTGCGCTTACGATATTCCTGACTCTTATGGCTGCGGCATGTGGAACCTCTCCGACGAGATGCTTGGTAAAATGCTCGGTGTTGACACCTCTCCGCTGCACGCTCTCGGCTTCGACCCGACGGCCAACGGCGACACCGTTCTCCTGGCCATCGAGACGGGCGAGCCCTATCCGATCCGCATGCTGTTCATCCAGTCCACGAACCCGATCGCCAACATGGCAGCCGACGCTCCCCGCGTGTACAACGCCATGCGCTCAGTCGACTACAACGTCGTCGTCGACGTGTTCATGACCCCGACAGCCGTTGCCTGCGCCGACATCGTGCTGCCCTGTGGCATGAGCTGCGAGCGCAACTCCGCTCGCGTGTGGTGGTGGCCGCTGCGCTCCATCGTCAAGGTCGCCGACTACTACGAGGCCAAGTCCGACGAGCAGATCATCCTCGAGCTGGGCAAGAAGCTCAATCCCAGGCTCTTCCCGTGGGAGACAGACGTTGAACTCATGACGTGGTGGATCCAGTCCGGCAACCGCTTCCATGCTGGTTGGCCGCACAAGACGGACCAGACGTTCCTTGATTTGACCGAGAAGGTAATTGACTGGCCGGAGGACTGGGCTTATCGCAAGCATGAACTTGGTTGGTTGCGCGACGACGGACAGCCTGGCTTCAATACCAACACAGGCAAGTGCGAGCTGTTTAATACCTTATTCGATGCGTGGGGCTTCGACCCGCTGCCGTACTACGAGGAGCCGCCAGAGTCTCCCGTTTCCACACCTGAGCTGTTTGAGGAGTATCCCTACATCCTCACGACGGGTGCTCGTACGTGGGAGTACTTCCACTCGGAGGAGCGCCAGGTGCCGCGTCTGCGTGAGTCGCATCCCGATCCGCTGACCGACCTGCATCCCGACACCGCCGCGAAAATTGGCGTGTGTGAGGGCGACTGGATTTGGGTTGAGAACATGCGTGGCAAGTGCAAGCAGCGCGTACGCTTCAACGCCTCACTCCGTCCCGACACCGTGCGTTCTGAGCATGGTTGGTGGTTCCCCGAGACGGACGGTGCCGAGCCCAACCTGTTCGGTGTGTTCGACTCCAACATCAACAACCTGACGGTTCAAGGTGTTACCGGTCCGACGCTGTACGGTGCTCCGTACGCGAACCAGATCTGCAAGATCTATCCGGTCACGAAGGAGAACGATTGCTCGCCCAGCGAGATCGTGACTCGCAAGGGAGGTTTCTAAGATGGCGGAAAAATACGGACTTCTGATTGATTACACGTGGTGCACCGGTTGCCATTCCTGTGAGATGGCCTGCAAGGTTGAGCATCATTGGGAAGCTGGTGAAGCGAACGGCATCCAGCTATTCGAGGACGGCCCGCGCATGCTTCCGAACGGCAAGTATGAGTACAATTACCTGCCGGTGATGACATCGCTGTGTGACTTGTGTGCCGACCGCACGGCGGCAGGTAAGCTGCCTACCTGCGTGCATCATTGCCAGTCTGCCTGCATGAAGTATGGCACGGTAGACGAGCTGGCTGCAATGGCAAAGGAAATGCCTCGTACCTGGATTTACGTACCAGAGCAGTAAGCTTCATCGCCTTGCTGACACCCCGGCTGTTGCCGGGGTGTCAGACCCTAAGAGGCGCGTATCAATGAAGGAGAGAATACTATGTGCTACAGACCAGCCAATACGGTGACCATTGTGAAGTGCCTCGAGTGCGGCGCCTTCAACAAGCCTACAAATGAGAACTGCTCCAAGTGCGGAGCCGACCTTAATGAGTCCCGCAAAGCGGCCGATGAAGCTGCGGCTCCGGCTTCGGGTGCTCCCAAAGAGATATCGCTTACGCCGCAAGGTCTTGGAAATGCTCCTAAGGCTCCGGGTGCTCCTGCTGCCCCGAAAGCTCCCGGTGCTCCAAAACCTCCAGCGAACTAACGTTGCCATGTCCGACGGCATACAGCGTACGTTTTAAGGGATGAGGCAGCTATGCCTAACTGTAGAACATGCAGCCCTTGGTGTCGTCGTTGCCATAAGAAGGCGGATTACAAGTTTCCTGTTGAGTGCCCTGAGTGTGGGTGGTACAACCCTTACGAAAGAGACATTTGTAAGAAGTGCGGGGCACCAGTTGCGCATGACGAGGAGAAGGCAGTTGATCACTTGAACGCCGAGGTGAAGAAGGCATGCTTCTTCTGCTCACCGTTCGAGAGGCCTCTCTGTAACGAATGCATCGAGACGGGGCGAACGAAGGTGTGCCCGGAATGCGGCAGCTATGTGTTGGGGACGCGGGCTGTCTGCAGGAAATGTGGATATGTCTTCTAGCGCACGGGGAGTATTCGCCGGTAAAACTTTTCGGGAGTAGTCCGAGAGAGAGGGCGTGTAGGCAGGGAGGGTAGAAGCCGTGCCTACGGTGATTGTTGGGGCTGGAGAAGGTGATTTACGCTTATCTCCAGCCCTTTGTTTTATCGTCTCATTGTTTTGATAGTAACGAGAGCGCTACTGGTTTTCTTTGAGTTTTCGGTACAGTGTTGCTTTGCTGATATCAAGAATAGCGGCAGCGGCAGTTATATTGCCATCCGCTTGGAGTATTGCTTCGTTGATGGCAATACTTTCCAGTTCTTTAAGAGAGAGTGTGGGCAATAGCCCATCTGGGGTTGCATGAGGAGTTTCGTTTTCTACGGGAGAGTCAGAGATGGCAGCGTCGGGCACCTTGATAGATGAAGACGATTCGTTAAGGGAAAGGGTATTATTCTCTGAGGTGAGGCTTCCTTCGCTTTCCTGAGGTTTCGATTCGGGAGCGTTGACGATGTAGTTGGGAAAGTCGCTCACGAAGATAATACCGTTTTCGCAGGTGTAATAAGCGGCGTAGATGGCATGCTTCAGCTGCCGTACATTTCCTGGCCAAGCGTATGAGTCAACGAAGCGTGCGGCTTCACTTGATAGCTCTACCTTGCCCCCGTCGGTGCGCATCTGACATTCGTTGAGAAAAAAGCGAGCGAAATAAAGGGCGTCTCCTAAGCGGTCGCGTAGGGGTGGTAAATCAACGGTAAGAACAGAGATGCGGTAAAACAAATCCTCTCGGAATTGGTGTTGGCTTACCAGCTTTGGAAGGTTCTGATTTGTTGCCGCAACGAGACGGAAATCTATTTGCTTGTAGGTTTTGCCGCCTACGCGGATAACCCGCTTGTTTTCTAAAACACGGAGGAGCGTTGCTTGTAATTCAAGCGGCATGTCGCCAATCTCGTCAAGGAACAGCGTGCCTCCGTCGGCTAGTTCGATCTTTCCTGGCTTGCCGCCTCGTTCGGCACCGGTGAAACTTCCGCTTTCGTAGCCAAATAGTTCGCTCTCGATGAGACGAGGTGGAATGGCTGCACAGTTTATGGACATGAATGGTCCATCGGCGCGTGCCTGGTTGTGAATTGACTGGGCGAACAGCTCTTTGCCGGTACCGCTTTCGCCGATGAGAAGAATGTTTTCATGGGATTGAGCAAAGCGTGCTGCAAGGTTCTTTGCTTTGGACATCTGGTAGCTTTTTCCCAGTATGTCTTTAAAGGTAATCTTTGCTGTATCTCCTACTTTACCGCGTGTTGCCCCAAGTGCAGATCGTTTTGCTTGGCCAATGGCAATGATGTAGCCTTCGAGGTCGTTCGCACTTCCCGATATTTGGGATACTTTTGCCTCGTGTAACTCTTCATCGATAATGATGGTTGTGGCTCCACCTTGCTTGACTACTTCATCGAAAGGCCGCCCGTCTCCGAGAATCGTGAGGGCATTCGTTTCCAGTAAATCTTCGGGTGGCACTTTGAATAAATGCGAAGCTTCGGGTGTGGCGAGGGTTATGGCACCTTCTGCATCGCAGATGATAATGCCACTTTTAACCGTGTTCATAATGTTGCGGGAAAGACTTTCAAAACGCTGAGCCTCGAGTGTTGCCTTGCTGTACTTCGATTGGGTTTCAGCGAGTTGGATATCGTAGTCGTCAATGCGTAGCTGGTCACTGAGGGCAGTAGCTAAGGATGATATAAGACTCATGGCGTGGATAAGAATTTTCTTATCGGATGAGGTGAAGGGTCCATCAGGAATAGGCTGCGTCAACATGAGCGCCCCAATACTGGTACCGCATTGGGTAATGATAGGCGCTGCACAGGCAATGAGTCCATGGAGGGCAAAGCAGTAGTGTTCCGGCCCAATGATAACAAAGGGCTTCTTGTGACGCATGCATAAGGTATGAGCGTTTGTTCCTAAATTGCGCTCGTCACATTGGTAGTTTGCACCCATGAATTGATGTAGTCGCAGGTCTCCAATTTGAAGAAGCGAGGCTCCTTCTATGTCGAGAAGTTCGAACGTGTAATCGTTTTGCAGGTTGAGTGATTCTATTTTCTTAACAAGAGACCGCGCCGTGTCGATGAGTTGAGCATTGGTGGCTAGCGTTTCTGCATAGGCCTCCTCATCGATGTAAGTTCCTAAATCGAGCCTATCGGCACTCAACCCAGAATTGCGAGAACGAATCCACGAATCGGCAACTTCCGGCCGAACACAACTTGCTTGATGCGGGTTGGCGTTGTTGTTGAGGAAATTAAGTTTTGCATCCAAGATGCGATCCCAGAACGAATCGTCTTCATGCATGGATTTGATAATGCGAAGATCACTTGCGTAGTCCAGATCCATGCTGCTTGCGGTATCGCTCACGCGGACCTCCTTGCGCTATGAATAAACCGTGCAGTGACTATTATAGGATTAAAGATGAGAGTTGAGGAAGAGAATCATTTTGAGAATAGCTCCGATAGTCGGAGTCTTTCTGTAATACCCTCGCTTTCACGCGATTTTTGTGGGCGGAAACCGTGGGATCTCGATGCAAAGGGTGCCGAGATTGACCCCTCGGAGTGGGGGTTCGATCATGGAATTCGCCGTTCTCCTGCGGAAGAGCTGGTTTCAAAAGGATTTTCTACAACGAAGCGCGAACGTATCTATGAAGGTGGAGAAGAATATTGCTATGGCATCTACCGCTATTGCTTGCGTGAAAACGGTTCGGCGCGCTTGGTTGCATATGAGGGGAACGCATCTCGAATAGAGGTGCCGAAGGCTGTTGAGGGCTTTAGTGTTACCTCTCTCGCTACTAATTTGTTCAAAGGCCACGAGGAGTTACAGAGCGTTTTCCTACCCGATTCCGTGGAACAGGTGGGAAATCATGTGTTCGATGGATGCATCAATTTGAGAAGTGTCCGATTGTCAGCGTCATTGAATAAGGTGAATCCTACGTTGTTTGTGGGATGTCGTGCGCTGACGGAGGTGACATTCTCTCATCCGGCGGTGCGCCTCGAAAGTAATTGGTTTTCGGATTCTTCGATAACGCGCATTCATCTGGGGGCGTTAGTGTGTTCTTTTGAGGCAAGTCCGCTGTGCTTGCCTTACCTCAATCAGATATCTGTCGATGCAGAAAACCAAAGTTTTGCCACCGACGGAAAGGCGCTTTTCTCGAAGGATCACACGTACTTCTACCGGTTGGTTGTTCCCTGTGGAACCTATGAAGTGCCAGGACCTTGTGTTGACATTGGGGAGCGTGCTTTCGATTCGCTGTCAAATCTGAAAGAAGTATCGCTACCTCGCACGGTTCGACGTATTGGGCGTTTGGCGTTTGCGAAAACAGGCTTGTTGTCGGCACCTATTCCTCCGTCGGTAGAGTCTATCGGAGAGAAGGCATTTTATCACTGTGCTCAGTTGTCTTTTGTTGCTCTCCCGCAGGGATTAAAGAGCATTGAAGAAGAGGCATTTGCCTTTTCACGTGTTGGTCAATTCGAGCTTCCGGCCACACTTGAGCACGTGGGATTTCGAGCTTTCGACCACACGCCTGCGCAGGCCCGTATAGGGGAGGGATCTCTCTCGATTGCTGAGGGCAACCGTTTCCTTGACATAGATCGCCAGGGTGGTCTGTATCGTCACGATGTATTCGTTGAACTTATTGGTAACGTTAAAAATTACGAGGTGCGTCGCGGTACACACATCATAGGAGACCATGCGTTCAAGCGCCACGGAAGCGTGTGCGTTGTGGAGTTGCCCGAAGGTGTTTTCTCGGTGGGTCAGGAGGCATTTCGGGGTAACCGTCAGCTGTGTCGTGTCGATTTACCCGAGAGTCTTGAGTGTATTGGGGATCGAGCGTTTTTGGACACTGCCCTAGAAACGCTGTATCTGTCTCGGAATATCCGTGTTATCGGAGAGAATGCCTTGCTCGTGCAGGGGGAGAATCAGCTTATGCCCAAAAAGCCCCTTCGGTCGGTTCTTCTTGACGATCGGAACCCCCTATTCTATAGCGAAAGCGGGCTTCTCTGCCAGCGAGGTGGCAGTAAGACGGGTGGCGATTCGTGTTTGTTATACATGGGGCCCGACCGTGTGGTGCGCATGCCGCAAGCGGTAACACATATTGCGAGTCTTGCCTTTTGCGGGGTTGACGGGGTGGAAGAGTTGTATCTGCACAATCATCTGCGCAGCATATGTGTGGGGGCATTTTCGACGGCGCGTTCTATTCCGTTAGTCCATGTCGATTTTCCTCATCCCATTGACGGTTATTCGTCGGGCGATTTTGCAGTACCTGAACTTTCGGCGCGATTCCGTTCGCTGACGTATCTGTTTGATGCGGGCTCAAGGGGAACCGTGTTTAATTTTGAGTACTACGATTCATGGGTAACTCATGCAGCGAGCATTGCGGAGTTTGCGTCGGCAGGATTGAATCGGTTAATTCACCCTATGGGGTTGTCTGATCAGGCGCGCGAGTGGTACGAGAATATCTTTCTCCACAAAAGTCGTGCGATATGCCGCTACTTTGCCGATAAAGGAAATTTCAAGGCGTTGGAGGCGCTTTGCGAACGAAATCTGCTGGATGAGCGTGATATAGCGGCGGAATTGGAAAAATCGACGCATGAGGGGAGGACTCAAGCTACTGCCTGTCTGCTGGAGTTGCAGCATCGTTGCAAGTCGTGTGCGGGGATAGACTTTAGCTTGTAAGTAAACCATGAAAGATATGACGCCGATAGCCAAGGGGGATGTCGTCCTTGAAGAGCGAGAGCGAGAGTGGATGCGCGGTCGCCTCGCCGATCAGCAGGTAAGTTTATCTTCCGAAGCGCGCATGGCCAAGAAACGCGAGCGTTACGAGCGCTGCGCTCCGGTAGCAAATGACATACTTGAAGAAGCGCGCACGTCTCTTGCCGTGCGGTTTCGTTTTCTCGATAGAGCCCTCTGGCGTATGCCGCTTGTGCCCAACTTTGCTATCTATGGTATAGCGAGCGACGGCGTGAAGCTCTATTACGATCCCGAGTATGTGGTGTCACGCTTTAAGCTTTCGCCGAATGAAGTGGTGCGCGATGTTATCCACTGCCTGTTCCATTGCATATTCCGACATCCTTTTATGCTGTACTCGGTTTTGCGTCAGCCGTGGGACGTTGCGTGCGATATTGCCATTGAGGCGCTGTTGTTAGAATTGGTTGGAGACGCGTTTCCCTCCAACATGGATCGACGGGCGCGTGAGTCGCTGCGGGTTCTTCGCGCACAGGTGGGGGGCGTCATTACGGCAGAGCGGTTGTACCACTTCTTTTCCAATGAAGGTAATGGTACCGACCTGCGCTCCCTGGCACCGATGTTTTATCACGACACCCATGGTCTTTGGTACGGAGACGAGGGTGAAGAGGTGGCGCGAGGTTCCCAGACTGCGGCGCGCCAGCGGTCAGAGCAGCGCGAGGGTGGTGAACTACCCGATACCGGCGGAAGTGAGTCGCTTGACGACACCCGGGGAGCAACGGACACGTCCGCTTCGGAGGGTGGCGGCGATGAGGGTGACCGAGACGCAACCAACAATGAGGAAGATCGTGACCATCCCGAAGGCGATAGTGCCTCTGAAGAGGGCGCCTCTCAAACGCTTGATGATGAACCGGGGTTTGATGAGGCCTTGTCGCAGGCGTGGGAGGACATCAGCCAGCGTATTCAGATAGAACTGGAGACATCTCTGCTTCGTCAGGGCGAAGGCGCGGGTAGTTTCGCTGCTGCGCTTGAGGCGGTTAATCGCGAGAAACACGACTACGCCGATTTTCTTAGGCGTTTTGCCACGTTGCACGAGCGCATGCGCGTAAACGACGATGAGTTTGACTATATCTACTATACCTATGGTTTAGAACGCTACGGAAATATGCCACTAATCGAGCCGCTGGAGTATAAGGAAGCGCATGCAGTGCATGACTTCGCCATTGTTGTTGATACGTCGGAATCGGTGTCGGGACCTTTGGTTCAGGCGTTTATTCGAAAGACGTATAACCTATTGAAACAGGTCGAAAGCTTCACCGACCGTGTAAATATTCATCTTATTCAATGCGATGCACGGGTTCAGGACGATACGCTTATAACGTCGCTGGATCAGCTCGATCTTTATATCGAAACCATGGAACTGAAGGGCTTCGGAGGTACGGATTTTCGTCCGGCGTTTGACTATGTGAACCTTCTGGTGAAGAAGGGTGAGTTTACCGATCTGCGAGGACTTGTTTACTTTACCGACGGGCAGGGCACTTTCCCGCGTAAGAAGCCTACCTACGATGCAGTGTTTGTGTTTGTGGATGATGGTTACTCGGACCCCGTGGTGCCTTCGTGGGCATTGAAGGTCATTTTGGATGAGAGGGGTTTGGCCTGATGGGAAAAACGATGTGCTGTACGGCAGAGGGAAGTAATTGGTGGAGTAGAGGAGTGGGAAATGAACATTGCAGAAGCTAAGCGGCAAGTGAAAGATACCATTGAGGCATACCTTGCGTGTGACGAACAGGGACGACCGCTTCTCGACATTGATCGTCAGCGACCAGTGTTTTTGGTGGGGGCTCCCGGTATCGGAAAGACCGCGATTATGACTCAGATAGCCAGTGAGTTGGGTATTGGCTTGGTGTCTTATTCTATGACGCATCATACGCGTCAAAGCGCATTGGGTTTGCCGTTTATTGTGCACGAGAGCTACGAGGGACTGGAGTACGAGGCTTCTGAGTACACCATGAGTGAGATTATTGCATCGGTGTATGCGTATATAAAAAAGAGCGGGGTTACTCAAGGTATTTTGTTTCTCGATGAGATTAACTGTGTCTCCGAGACCCTGTATCCTTCGATGCTGCAGTTTTTGCAGTTCAAAACATTTGGTCGTCATGCGGTGCCCGAAGGGTGGATTATTGTTACGGCAGGAAACCCGCCCGAATACAATAAAGCGGTGCATGAGTTTGACATTGTTACGCTCGATCGTGTGAAAAAGGTTAGTGTTGAGCCAGACTTTGGCGCATGGAAGGCGTACGCCGTCTCCAAGGCCACGCATCCCGCCATCCTCACGTTTCTTGAGATCAAAAAGCACCGCTTTTATTCTATTGAGGCTTCACTCGAGGGTAAGTCGTTTGTGACCGCGCGTGGCTGGGACGATCTTTCCGATATCATGAGAATATTCGAACGCTTGGATAAACAGGTGGACTACGATCTGATTGTTCAGTACATTCAAAGTGAGGTTATCGCTCGAGAGTTTGCTGCCTACTACGACCTGTTTACTAAGTACTGTGACGACTATCGCATCGACGAGATTCTCGGTGGTGGTGAAGTTGAGGGTATAATCGAGCGTGCAGTTGGGGCGGAGTTTGATGAGCGCTTGTCGCTGGTTGGGCTTTTGGTGGATGCCGTGTGCGGCGATATGCAGGTTATGGTTCAGGATACCGATGTTCTGATTACGTTGCGCGACGATTTACGCGCGCTGTTGCCTGCGGTGAAAGAGGGAGAGGACATCGGTTGTCTCTTATCAGATCTTGAACGTCGCCGAGCTTCACAGCTGGAGTTGTCTTTGGCGGCCGGTAACCTATCTAAAGGTCGTCGCGCTACGGTCGAACGCGAGCTGGACGAAATTGCCACGTTTGCTCAGGCTGTGCCACATAACGGAACACCGATGCAGTGTTACGATTTCCTTTCTCAGATGTTTTCGGTTAAGGCAGAAGCGCTGCAGGCGCACGTGGGTGAGATTGAGCAACGCTTGGCTCGTGCTTTTGCCTTTATCGAGAAGGCGTTTGGAGATAAGCAGGAAATGGTGGTGTTTACCACTGAACTTACGTCACGTACTAGTTCGGCGCGTTATTTGGTTCAGTATGGAAGTGCGTCTTATTTTTCCCACAATGCGGACATGATTCTATCGGAGCGTCAACGCGAACTGCGTCGACGCGTCGAAGATCTTGACATCTAAAAGAACAACAAAGGAGACGAATTATGAAAAAGTACACGCTTACCTCGTATGACCCGGTAGTAATTGAACTGCCGAAACCTCAGGTGCCGGAAAGCCTCGTAGATTCCCAGATAGAAAAGCTTTTGGAGCCGCTAGCTGTTTATCATGAGATTGCCGAAAACCGTGCTGTCATTTCGGGTGATCATATTGTCGTGACCACCGAGGATGCTTGTATTGATGGCAATCCAGCCTCCAACTTCGTTTTACAACACTCTCTTTACCATGTGGGTGCGGGTGAGATGCCTCGTACGTTTGACGATGAGATTGTTGGCATGAGCATGGGTGAGACAAAGGATGCTGTGGCTCAGATTAAAATGCCACTGGCAAAAGAGGGCGACTTTGCTCAGTTGACCATGCGGGTGACCGTAGAAAAGATATTGTCTGCTCATCAGCCAGAACTGACCGATGAGCTCGTTCGTGAGCACTTTGCACCTGCAACGACGGTGGCTGAGTTCCGCGCGGGTGTGGCTGGTCAGTTTGGCAAGCCAGATATGGCCAAAGACGATGCACAATTCCCCGATCTGGTGTTAGATGAGCTGGCAAAACGTCTGGTGGAGAAGCCTGATACGGCCGATTTACTGCCGGGTCAGCCATTGGAAGCCTTGCGGGTTACCTGTGCCATCGATGCGCTGGCAGACCATCTTGATATCGAGCTTTCAGACGATGATATTACCGCACAAATGCCGGGCAACGATGCCGAACAACGCATGAAAATTCGCAAGCAGCTAGAAGACCAAGGCCTAGGTGAGGAGGCGCGCGTGTTCGCGCTACGTGAGGCTGCTCTATCGTGGTTGGTTAACAATTCTCACGTTTCTTACAAGTAGCAAAAGCGCAGTACGTGGAGGTGGCATATATGGAAGCTCTACGATCGTTTAGTACAGAAGCTCTCAGAAAATACTACGAACAACTTCCCAACGAGTATGGGTTTGCCAGCCAGTGCAAGATGACCCTACTTGGAGACTTGAGGGGCAAACGCGTTCTTGATATCGATTGTCGTCGTGGCAAAGGGGTTATTAAATTATCCGATTTCGTTGGGTCGAAGGGCTTCGTGGTGGGGGTTGATCCTACTCCAGCTTGGATTGAAATAGCCCTTTCTTTTAGGGAAGACGCGTGGCGCAAGAACGGTCTTCCGTGCAACAACATGGATTACCTCGTTGCATACCCTGAAGATTTGGCGGCAGTCGGCTTGAAGGATAGTTCATTTGACCTGGTGTTCACCAACAGTAGTATTAATGTTGATTACTGCCCCGAAGCGGTTCTGGGCGAGGTGTTTCGCGTGCTGCGTCCCGGAGGAATAGTGGTGTTTGATGGGGTGGTTTCCGAGGATGAGCGCGACGAGAACGTGGTGGCTCAAGCGCGGGCGTTGGGTAATGCTGTGCAAGCCGCGTTTAGCCGCGACGAGTTCGGGGAGATGGTTGTGAGGCGGGGATTCGATGCGCCGGAGTATTACGAAGAATCGTTTGTAAGCCCGGAGATGGGGTATAAAGGCGGGTTTGAAGTGCCGGTTGCGCCTTCGGACGAAGACGTTCGGTTTGTGAAGACCACGGCGCGTATTTACAAGCCGCGCCGATAAGGGGGATATAAATATGTACTACGAGGAGTTAAAAGAGCAGGTAAAGGCAGCGCCTGTAACGAAAGCGAAGGATTTCAGAGAATTACTTTCCCTAGCGAGTATTGCGGGCAATGTGTGGCCTCAGTTTAAGAATCACCTGGCGGAAGCAAACGACTTCCGCGGTTTCTTTAAAGCTATCTACGACGACAATGCCTGCCGCTTTGAGAACGTATGGGCATACTGGGCAAAAATGAACCGAGAGCCTTGGGTAGACCGCTTCGAGGCCGACTGGGTAGTACGCGGTGTGCTTTTGGATACTCGTGGCATCTTTCTAAAAGGTGGGGGAAACGAACTACTTATTCCGCTTGCCGGTAGATCGCAGTCTGTTGATGTCTATCTGTTTCGCGAGAATGGGTTTAACGAGAAGGCTGCGGAATTCTACGGTGCTATAGCGGGATCGTTCACCTGTGTTGGTCTTGAGCTTGAGGGGGCTTTTGATGTGTTTCGCACGCATCGTGGCCTTATTTTTGAGCGATGGGAGGTTGATAAGTTAAACCGCCGTGCCGACGGTAAGGGTCAGATTCATGTGGAGGGTGATTGCTGTATCCCATGGTAGGAGTTTTGGTAGGTCCCGTAGATCTTTCAGATTTCGCTGGATCTACGTGGTTGGGGGCGGGTTGCTCGTGTTATTCGCCGCTAAAACGTGCCGTCGGGGTAGCAGGTTAACAAGTTCATAGGTATAATCAAATAGCTGATATCGTCTACTACTGGTTAGCATCGAACAACGGTTCCTGTCTTATTTGACAGGTACGAGAGTAAGAGTGAAAGGTAGATGGCTAAAGGGGGAGTAAGACTTTCGGCATTGTTTTTGCGCAGAAACGCAAACGCTTATACCAAGGTCCACGAAGGGGGGTGGCGAACCGTTGAACGGTAAGATACCCAGACGAACGGTCAGGACGAAAAGTGAGGGCCGATCAATTAATACCAATGGGCTTACCCGACGCGTGGATTTAGAACTTCCGGTGTGATGTGGACGGGACGAGCGTTTTATACACTGGGATGCGTAGTCTGCACAAGTGAGAGCGTTCGGGTGAATGAGGGTTGGTAAACCTCTTCGCTACAACGACACGACGGATGCGAAGTAAGGTCAACGACGAGAAGAAGAGGGGAAGGTAGATGACGGAGATTTCCAAGACGTCGAGCGGTCTCAAGGGTCTTGTGTGCCCGGACACCGAGTCAACCGAGGTCGACATTCATCAAGACGGCGTCACGATGGTTAAGTCGCTATGCTATTTCTGCCACGCGAACTGTGGTGTTCTTGCCTATGTTAAGGACGGCGACGTAATTAAGATCGAGGGCGATCCTGATTATTCAAACCAAGGTGGATTATGCTGTCGCGGCACCAGTGCGCTTTTGCATGTTAACCACCCAGCCCGCATTAATCATGCACTCAAGCGTGTGGGTGGTAAGGGCGAGGGTAAGTGGGAGAAGATTCCTTATGACCAGGCAATTCAAGAGGTTGCCGACAAGCTCAACCAGATCAAGGAAGAGAGCGGTGCTGAGGCGGTAGCTTCTGCGGGCGGTACGACGCGCACCGACGATTGGGCGCGCCGCCGTTTCCTGAATCAGTTCGGCACGCCGAACGGCTTCCACAACGCGCTCTTGTGCTGGATTCCCACGTTTATGGCCGAGACCTGTGTGGCTGGTTGGTCGCCGTTCGAGACTGATCTCGCTTCGGCGAAGTGCCTTATTCTTTGGGGTATGAACCCCGGAGCCTCAACACTGGGCGGTATGAATGGCTATACCGATTTACAGAAGGCCGGCTTGAAGATCGTGGTTGTTGACCCGCGCTATTCTGAGACTGCCTCCAAGGCCGATCTGTGGTTGCCGTTGCGCCCCGGCTCGGATGCGGCCCTTGCTTTGGCCATGCTGCATACCATTATCTACGAGGGTCTGTGTAACTATGACTTCGTGCGTGACTGGTGTGATAGCTTCGAAGAGCTTACCGAGCATGTGGCAGAATACACGCCCGAGTGGGCTGCTCCGTTGACGTGGCTCGAGCCCGAGCAAATTCGCACGGCTGCTCGCTTATACGCCATGAACACGCCTGGCTGTATCCAGTGGGGTTGCACGTGGGATCAGATTGGCCGCGCCTCCACTACGGGTAGCCATGCCATTGCGCTCATTCGTGCCGTTTGCGGCAATCTTGATGTTCCTGGTGGCGATGGTATGCCGGGACCTGCACTCAACTATCTTACCGACGAGGAGATGGAGGCCAATGAGTGCTTGCCTGAGGAGCAGAAGGCAAAGCAGATTGGTTCTGACAAGTTCAAGCTTACGTCGTGGCCTGGCTATAAGATTATTTCCGACAACGCCCTACGTACTTGGGGTAAGACGCTTCCCACTGAATGGTTTTGCGAAGCTCATGGCCCGAGTGTTTTCAAGGCTATTATCACGAGTGATCCGTATCAGGTGCGTGCCCTTATTGTGAACGCTACTAACCCGATAAATTCCTATGGCGATGCCAAGATGACCTTGCAAGCTTTGAAGCAGTGTGAGTTCCTGGTAACGGTGGACTATTGGATGACTCCGACTGCGTTGCTGTCCGACTACGTGTTCCCGGCGGCTGGCGCCCTTGAGCGTCCCGTTATTGTTACTCACTACGGTGCGACCGACTCCATCATGGGTGGCAGGCGCGCTATCCAGCCTAAGTACGATCGTCACACTGACATGACGTTCTGGCGTAAGCTGGGCTTGGCCTGCGGTCAAGACCCTGCCATGTGGCCGTGGGAGACCGAGGAAGAAGCCTACTTCCATATTATGGAACCCCTGGGACTTCCCGGTGTCGAAAGCTACAACGACTTTGTTGATTACTACCGTATGTACTATCCGCCGTTGCATCAAAACAAGTTTATTTCTAACGGTGGTTTTTGGACGCCTTCGGGCAAAGTGGAGTGTAATTCCTCGATTTTGCGCGAACTTGGCTATACGGGTATGCCTACCTATATTGGTTGCATTGAAAACGAAACCGACACGCCGGAGATTGCCGAAGAATACCCCATTGTTTTAACTACGGGCGGTGGATTCATGCCCTATCATCACTCGGAGCACTTCCAGATGCAGGGTATTCGCTATTTGTATCCCGAGCCGTACTTCTCCCTTAACCCGGAGTTGGCGAAAAAGCTGAATATTGCCTACGGTGATTGGTGCTGGATCGAGACCCGTCGCGGCCGCATTAAGATGCGCGCCAATGTGGAGGCAGAAGTACATCCGAACGTGGTGTTCGCGCCTCGCGGCTGGTGGTTCCCCGAGCGGGACGGCTCTGCCGATTTGAACAATCCCTTCGGCTGCCTTGAGTCTAACGTTAACGTGTTGACATCGGTCGACGACGAGCATTGCGACCCCATGGGCGGTTCTTGGGCTAACCGCGGCCTCATGTGCAAGGTGTACAAATGTGGCGATTTCGACAAAGAATTCAAAGAGTCCGATACTCAGTTCTCCATTCCCGGGTCTTCATCTGAGCCAGGCGTTACGGTTATGCCGAGCGACCAGAAGCTCGCTCGCGAGCCTATTCCGTTCGAGAAGCCTCAGCCGACAGAAGACGTTCCCGAGGGCTACGAGTACGTGTGGCAGAACAATAGCCTGTACCAGAAGGGTACAAACTTCCGACTGGATGAGTCGGGCTGGCTTATTAACCCGCGCACCAAGGGCTATCATGATGCGCATACCGGCTGGCGCTATGATGCTGCTGATGAGTGCCTAGTAGACGATGCAACCGGCAAAAAGTATACGATGGATCGCGAAGAGATCATCTTCTTGGCGGGCGTGCGCTGCTATCCGGGTGCGGAGGCGGCTCCTTATGAGATGCCTGAGAACCTGGTCTGGAATGCGGAGCGGGGGCATGCCGCTTTGGGTGATTTGCCGTACGTGTATGACCCGAACAGCGGCTGGATGCTTGATCCGGAGAATGGCGCGTTCCACGATGCTAATTACGGTTGGCTCTACGATGCCGCCACTGGTCATTTGGTTGATGAAGCAACGGGAACGCACTACGACATGTCGTATGCGCCCGTCGAAGAATAGAACCGCGTAGGAAGAAAGGATAGATACATGACACGTTACGTTATGGTCATCGATCAACGTCGTTGCATCGGCTGTCATTCCTGCACGGTTGCTTGCCGTACGTGGAACAAGCTTCCGCTCGACATTGTCTACAACCCCGTGGTCACTGAGGGTGCGCAGGGTACGTGGCCGAATGTTCACAAGAGCTGGCAGCCGTTGCTGTGCATGCATTGCGAAAATCCCGAGTGTGTTCCCTGCTGCCCATCGGGGGCAAGCCAACAGGATGAAGACGGCACCGTATGGGTTGATCCGCAGAAATGCTTGTCTTGCAAGGTGTGCGTGAACGCTTGTCCCTATGGTATGCGTGATGCTTCGCATCTTGAAGACCGTATGCATCGTTATGTGCGTAAGTGCACGTTCTGTCGCGACAAGCGTCAGGCAGATCCTTCTGCTCAGCCGTATTGTGTGCTGACGTGCCATCAGAAGGCTCGTATTTTCGGAGATTTGGACGATCCGAACAGCGAGGTTTCTAAGCTCATTGGCTCCGTGAAGACTGAGCGTCTTTTCGAGGAGCTTGGCACCGATCCTCAGATCTACTATATTCCTGAGTTAGGAGGTAAGGCATAATGAGGCACCATTATTGGGAGCCGCCTATCGCCCTGTATTTGTTCTTGGGCGGTTTGGCTGGTGGCATTCTGTTTATATCCGCTATTTTTAACAGCTTTGTGCTTCCAGGCTATGCCGAGTTGTTCGCGTTTCCCGTGCTTGTATCCTTGGTGTGTGTGGCTATTGGCTGCGTGTTTTTGGTGGTCGACCTCGGTCAGCCGGGCGTGTTCTGGCGCGTGTGGACTACGGCTAAATCCATTATCAAGTGGGGTGCGACATTCCTGGTTATCGCAGCCGTGTTTGCCTTGCTATTCTTCTTGGCTTTCATTGGCGATGCGTGGCCCGTGTTTGCTGGGCTATCGAACGCCTTGAAGCCTGCTGCCGATGCCTTCTTGCTCATAGCGGGATTCTTTGGCCTGTGCATCATGATGTATACGGGCATTATGTTGTCCACCCTGAAGGCTCATGCATTCTGGGCTACTCCTGCTTTGCCGGTACTGTTTACCATCTCGGCTATTTCGACCGGCTGTGCAGCTATCGTGCTTTCGATTGGCGGCTGGCCGATGACGGTGTCGCTGGAAGCTTTGGTTGTATCTGAGGTTGTGCTTGGGATACTGCATGTGATTGATATTGTTCTGGTTATTGCCGAACTTATCGTATTGCTAACTATGGTTCTGTCCTTCTTGGGCGCGGGCAATGTAACGGCCAAGGCGGCTGCCAGGCGTTGGGTACGCGGTTCTTATGCCGGGCTTTTCTGGGTCGGCATGGTGGGTCTTGGCTTGGCGGTACCATTGGCTCTGTACCTTGGTGGTGGACATTCGGCAGCATCTCAAATTGTTGCTCCTGTCTTGGTGCTGTGCGGTGGTTGCCTCCTGCGCTTCATGGTGGTTAACACCGATGATCGCGCCGAGATTCCCGGCGAAAATCGCTACTACAACCGCGTAGCGAAGAAAGATGCCGAGTTTATTTCTAAGTGGACGTATGGTGACAACGAGTACTAAAGGTTGAGAAAAGGTGGGCTGCAGGCAGGAAAAGGCTTGCAGCCCCGCGTGGCGGACCCGGTATTTACACCGGGTCTTGCCACGTCACAGGACGCACCGCTTACGGGCAGGCGCTTCGACTAAGGAAGCTCCTGCCCGCGCGCGATGCACGGTATAGGTGTTTGCTCGATTTGTCGTACCGGCCTCAAGTGGGGGATATCTTATGGAACACTACACATTTGATGATGCTTTGACGGGAAGTTCCGTTACTTGTGGTTTTCCGCAGCTTGATGCGGTGGTCACGCGTGATGTCGCGAAGTCGGATCGGTGTACCTCCCTGTTTTTTCCGGGCTGCTCGTTTTTGAACTACGGCTTACCGTTGGTACAGGCGGTATATCAGACGCTCATCGACGAGGGTTTGGTCGATGGCATTTCTCTTTTGTGCTGCGGAAAGATATTGTCTTACGAGCCAGAGGGGGATAACGTGCGCGCGTCGTTCGAGGTTCAGCTGCGCGACCGTCTGGCAAAGGTGGGTGTAAAGCGTATTGTGGCTGCCTGTCCGAACTGTGTGGTTGCTCTGAGGGCTGCGCTTTCGGGTGATGAGCGCACCGCAAGCATTGAGGTCACTGCTTTGCCGGTAGAATTGGCGCAACGGGGTTATCGTATTGAGATGGCGGACGCTGTATCAATGGTGAAGGACGTCGCGGGTTGTGAAGCGGCCGATGTTCGTATGAGTGTTCATGATCCTTGTCCCGATCGCGATACGGGAGAGTTTGCTGACGGTCTGCGTGCGCTTATGCCTGCGGATTTGATGGTAGAGGGGCCGCATGTGCGCAAGCGCTCGTATTGCTGCGGTTCGTTGTTGCGTGCCTGCGGTAAGCCGTTTGTGGCTGATGCCATGGCGCAACGGCACGGCGAAGAAGCCCGCTCCCTTGAAGCGGTTGCCCTTGTTACTGCGTGCATGAGTTGCGCCTTCCAACTTTCAGTAGCTCAGTCGACGGTACCTGTGTTCCATTACCTAGAGTTGCTGTACCATTGGCGTATAGCATGGGAAGATGCATACGCGTATCTGAAGTTGCGCTTCCTGTTTGACGAGGCTTTGGGCGCCGTGGAGGCTTCTGGAAGTTCTCGTACGTTCGCTTCTTTGGAAGCGCCTATTAACGAGGAGCCTCACGTATGATCGAGACAAAGCGCACGAACTGTCACTACTGTGGCTATTGCTGCGCGTTTCTTGCCACTGTAGAAGACGATCGAGTAATCGATTTGGTACCCGATACAACGCGCTACCCTTACGACGAGCGTATTTTGGCGGGATGCCGGCGCTGGCGTATGAACCTGGATGCGCTTGATGGTGACGACCGGGTGGACTATCCATTGCGGCGCATCGGCGCGCGTGGCGATAACCAGTGGCAGCGAGTGAGCTGGGATGACGCGCTTGACGATATTGCAGAGCGGTTGCAAGCGTTGGCTGTTGAGCATGGCCCCGAAACACTTGCAAGCGCCATCGGCGGGCCACATGCGTCGTACTGGCCCTTGCATCGTTTCATGAACCTGTTCGGCTCGCCCAACAATATGGGTATCGGGCAAATTTGCTGGAATCCGCGTATTTGGATGGATGCCCTCACGTTTGGATGGACTGTTGAGGCCGACATTGTTCCCGATGTGACAGACTGTCTGTTTATATGGGGTACGAATCCGGCAGAGTCAGATAATTCCGCGTTCTGGAGATCGCTTATCCACTTCTCTAAGACGGAAGCATCATTGGTGGTTATTGACCCACGACGTACGCGCGTTGCTGCTTTGGCTGATGTATGGCTACCGGTGCGGCCTGGAACCGACTGTACCTTGGCACTGGGATTGCTTCACGTGATTATTGAGGAAGGGCTGATAGACCGTACTTTTGTGGATGCTTGGTGTCATGGGTTTGATGAACTGGCGCAGCAGGTGTTGCCGTATACCCCCGCCTTCGTTGCCGAGGTTTGTGGGCTTTCCGCTGAAGATATTGTGCATGCGGCGCATTTGTTTGGGCAGGCGCAGGCTGCCGCGTTAGTGTCGGGCCGTGGTGTCGACCAGGTGGGAGCCAACGTGACGCCTACGCACCGTGCCATTTGCAGCTTGCGTGCGGTGACGGGCAACGTAGACAAGCCCGGCACCTGCGTGTTGGCTGAAGGGGCCGATTTCGTGTCCGAAATGGAGCTTGAGATGACCGACGCGCTTGCGCCGGAGCATCGGGCTCGGTGTCTGAACACGCCCTTTACGCCCCTCCAATGTTATGACGGCTACGAACGCGCTCGTGAACTTACGGAAAAGTTGGGACGCACGTTGCCGGCACGGTACCTAACTTCGGCTCATCCCGATCTTGTCCTGCATGCAATGGAAACGGGTGAGCCGTATCCAGTACGTGCTCTTATCGTAAACGCAACGAATCCGCTGCTTACCTATGCCGATACGCATCGAGTGTTTAATGCCTTGATGGGTCTCGATCTGCTGGTGGTGCTTGAATACTACCTGACACCCACGGCGAGTATTGCCGACTACGTGCTACCCATTGCGGCTGCCATCGAGCGACCGATTCTGCAGGTGCATGGCGGCGTGGCGAATACGGGCTACGGTGGGCCGGCAGCTGTTGAGCCATATTACGAGCGCCGGTGCGACTACGATGTGTTCCGCGAGTTGGGTTTGCGCCTGGGGCAGGAGCACGCGTGGCCCGAGGCTACGCTGACAGATGCTTTCGCAAGGCAACTGGCGCGCACCGGTATGGACTGGGATACGTTTTGCGAACTGGGTATTTATTATCAGCCGCCCGCCTTCGCTAAGCACGAACTGCCGGGCGAAGATGGGTGTCCTCAAGGTTTTGCTACTACAACAGGCAAGATAGAGTTGGCAAGCGAGTTTTTGCCGACGTTGGGGGGATCGCGTTTGCCTGAGCCTGCCGAGCCTATAACCCTTTGCTCCGAGCAGCTTCGAGCGCAGGCTGCGCTCGAAGGGGGAGCTTATCTATCGCTTATTACCGGGTCGCGTAAGCAGCCATATAACGCTTCGATGTACTTTAATAATCCGGTGTTTCGAGCTCAATCGCCTTATCCTGTGGTGGAAGTGAGCGAGCCCACTGCGGCGCGGTTGGGATTAGTGCAGGGAGATCGCGTTGAAATTGCTACCGACAACGGGTCGGCACGTTTTATACTGGAGACAGCTGCAATGCGTGACGATCTAGCTAACGTAGACTACGGCTGGTGGCATCCTGAGTGGACACCGGGAGCGCCCCGCTTTGGGGGAATGTGGGAATCGAATGTGAACTGCCTTACGTCGTGCACGCTGGGCGAACCCCTCATTGGCACCTGGTCGTACAACGCCATTGATTGCGTTATACGAAAGGTAGATGACCCTTTGAGTTGGGAAACGGGCGAATAACTCAACCCGATGAATCTGCTGTTGCGAGGTTGAGTCTTCGGAGGGATGATTAGGATTTACTGCGGGGATGTGTCAAATGATCGGTTGAGATGGGAAAGGCGCTACGCCGCACGGCGGTGTAGTTGGGAGACTATATGAACGATGCGGGCAAGCCCGCATGAGAGAAGGAGACGTCCGTGGCGGAGAAGAAGCATGCACTGCTGTTGTTCAGCAAACCTCCAATTCCAGGCATGGTGAAGACGCGGCTTACGCACGAACATAATGGCATTTTAAGCTCGGCTCAAGCTGCCGAATTCTTTAAACGCAGTCTCTATGATGTGAGTGAGATGGCTATGCATGCGTTGGCGGAGTTGCAGTACGAAAACGATCAGCTGGTGGCTGAAGATCCTACAGCCGATAAAATTACCTACGATTTCTTTGTATGCACCACGCCGGCTGAGAATGTGGCGGTAATGAAGGAAACCTACGAAGCTATTGGGCCGTGGCCGTTGGAGATACATTATCTTACCGATAAAGGTGCAACTTTTGATGATCATTTCGATGATGCCTTCACGCAAATTTTTGGGAAGGGCTACGAGCATATCGTGTCGGTGGGTGGGGATATTCCCACTATGCCCAAATCTCATATCAACCAGGCTTTCAAGTGGCTCGACTACTTCCAAAGCCTAGGCAAGCCAGGCTTTGTACAGGCGCCTTGCCAAGAATGTGGTACCTCGTTGGTAGGTTTTAGCCACAATACGCCCATGAACCACCAGGGTGTTTATTACAACCTAGAGGGTCGTGCTGCCTTGGATGGCTATATGACGAAGCTTCAGGAGCGCGAAATTCCTTCGGCCTATTTGTCGCCAGTTGCAGATATCGACGAGGCGACCGACCTTGCGCACGCCATTTCATGCATGCGTGCTATCAAGCAGGCGGCTGAGTATCAGACCGATTTGTTCGTACCTCAAAGAGTGCTCGATTGGATTGACTACATGGGCATTCAGGTGAGTACGCCGCCGAACGAAGAGCACGATCCGCGCCAGTACATCGATTCAGAAAACTAGCATCATGGATGCGATGGAAACACGTACCGAGCTGCATACCACAACGGCACTGTGTCCAACCTGCCTACGTGAAATGAAAGCTGAGGTATACGCCGATGCGCAAGGCGCGGTGTGGATGGAGCGCACGTGCCCCGATCACGGTAGATTAGCTACGCGTATGTGGCCTGATGCCGATCATTACACCTGGCTGCGCTCGCTCGCTTTTCCAAAAACGCAACCGTGCAACACGATTTCGGCCAGCGCACCGTGCCCTCACGGATGTGGAACCTGCTCGCGCCACGAACGTCGCGGCACGTTGCTGGAGATTGAGGTTACGCGCAACTGCAACCTGCATTGTCCGGTGTGCTTCATGAGCGCAGAAACTGGCGAGGGTGACCCGACGCTCGATGAAATAAGCACCATGTACGACGTTATCGCAGACGCTGTCGGCACCGATGGCGCGGTGCAGATTACGGGCGGTGAGCCCACGTGTCGCAAAGATTTACCTGAGATTATTCGCATGGGTCGCGACAAGGGCTTCTGGGGTATTGAGGTCAATACGAATGGATTGGTTATCGCTGCGCGCGACGGATACCTCGAAGAGCTAGTATGGGCAGGTCTTACCGGCGTGTATTTATCGTTCGACGGATTGACGGGCGAGGTGTACGAAGGCACGTGTGGACGTGACATTCTAGACGTGAAGATGAGGGTGATTGAGCGCTGCCGTGAAGTGGGTATACAGGTGGTATTGTCGGTAGCCGTGGTGGCGGGGTTAAATGATGGACAGCTGGGCGACCTGCTGCGCTTCTGCTTGGATAATGCCGATGTGGTGGCGGGGCTTGCGCTGCAACCGGCGTTTACGTCGGGACGTTTTGATGCCGAACGCGCCATGCCCATGAGTGCGGGCGATGTGATTTTCAAGCTGGCAGAGCAGTCTGATGGACTTGTTGCTCCGCGCGATATTTGGCCGCTGGGCTGTTCGAACCCCCTGTGCGATACGGGCGTGTTCTTCGTGCATGGTGAACCGCCCGCGGGTGTTGAGGCGCATCCTTCGGGCTTCTATCCAGCTACGCGTGCTATGACGATGGAAGAATATCATGCTGAATATAGCCCGGATAGTCCACAGGGATCGGTGTTTTTGGACATACTAGATCGCAAAGGTGTCGAGGTAACCAGCGGGCTCTCCGTGATTATCATGAACTATATGGACGCGGTGTCCATGGATACGCAGCGTTTGAGGGAGTGTTCGATGATGGTGACGGTACCCGATGGGCGCGCCATTCCGTTTTGCTCGTATCATTTGACAGATTCGAGCGGAAGACGGGTATATCCACCTTGGTGTAAGGAAGAATTACGCTGATCTACCGGTGGAATACGTACGCTTGGAGCGGATGCTTGTTGTTTTGAAAGAAGAGGGTTTATGGCTGATTATCGAATCGTGAACGATGCTGACCGGTGCGTTGCATGCGGGCTGTGTGTGGCGTTTTGCCCGTGCGAGGTGCTTGAGGCAGACGAGATGGGACATCCGTTTGCGGCTCGTATCGAGGACTGCGTGGGGTGTACCACGTGTTCGGGGAACTGCCCGCAACGCGCACTTTTGGTGGAGGCAATAGGAGATGCGGTTTACGATCCTTTTGCCGACGAGCCGCGTGCCGAGCCGATTGATAGTATGTTGCACGAGCAGTACGTGGAATGGCAGCGCGTTATCATGGAGAAGCTTGGTTTGCGCTGGCAGCCAGTGGCAGTAAGCCTTATTGATAAGGACGAACTGCTGCCCGATGTTCCTATGCCGCCCGAGAACCAACGGTTTTGCCAGGCAATGATGGCCGCGCGGCGAGGTGCGAGCATTCTTATGCCGCCGCATCGACACTCGTGTCCCGACGGCACATCCATCTTTGGCATGACCGGCGTTCCTGAGAAATTGGCAACGGGCGAGATATACGTGCTGTTCCATAAGGTGGTAAACGCCGAAGCTGCTGCTCGCATGGTTGCGGAGCGCCCCACACTGCCGCCCAAGAGTCGTCGGGCAACGTATGTGGCTCCGCTGGCGAAAACAGTGCGTGAGCCTGAGGTGGTCGTGATTACGGGCACGCCAGAGCAGATGATGTGGCTATGTATGTCTATGAGCTACTATTCAGGCCATCGATTCGATTTCCATGCCAGCGGTTTTAACTCCATGTGCGTTGAGGCGGTGCTGTATCCCTTAACTGAACAGGAACCCAACATTACCTTTGGCTGCTATGGCTGCCGTGCGGCAACCGACTTGGGCGAGGACATGATGTTTATGGGCTTGCCCATCGATAAGCTACCCATTGTGGCGCAAGGGTTGACGGAATTGGCGAAGAAAGCCATTCCCGATTCTCGCATGAAAATCTATGTACCTCCCATCATGTAGGGTTTTACTGGTGTAGAGGAGAGAACCTGTTATGGCTGATGAGCTCTTTACTGTCCGCGATGGGCGGGCAGACGACAAACTTGTGCTTGATGCGTTCTGTATGGCGGAAGGCATGGATGCGCTTCCTTCGATTGAGCGCGTGCGTGTGGCGGTGAATGAAGACGACGAAGTGGTGGGCTTCATTAGAATTGCGGTTGATGAGGACGAAGGGACGGCGTTTGTTAATCCGGTGATTACGCACGATACGTGGCGCGGGTTTGGTGTGGGGAGGGCGCTTATGGACGAAGCGTTGTCTCACTACGGCGAATTGCGGCTGGTGTCGCGTGGCGGCAGCTTGGCATTTTATGAAGCGCTCGGATATGAACGAATTTCTTGGGAACTTATTAAGATGGCGCTCGTGGACGATTGCGACAACTGCGAAATACGTGACGAGTGCGGTCCTGTGCCTATGAGGAAGCGGGCAGATGCGGCGAGTGAGCAAGCTGGATAAACTGCTGCCCCTATGGAAGCGGGCAGGGTGAGTTAACTGGCGCACCTATGCAAGCGAGCTATGTGGGCGAGGTTAGTGTGAGCAGCGGGGCGTATCGGGCAGGTCGATGCCTAGGGCACTGGCAGCGAGGCCTCGTAGCTCTTCGATTGTTACCTGGTAGCAGGCAAGCGAATCGATCCAGCGGCGCAAGCAGCTGCGACCTTTGTCGGTAAGAGAGAACAACCGCTTTGCAGATCCTTCCTCTGGGGTGTCCCATACCGAGGTAACCAACTCTGCTTCCTCCATGCGCTTAAGAGCGCGATATATTCCGGTGGCATCAGGTTTCTTGCCGCCGAACATGGGCGAATTCGCCGCTTGCTGCACAATAACATAGCCGTGCAGCGGTTTGTCGGAGTCGGCAAGCAGCGTGAGAATGGTGGGTTGAGATAAGCGATTGAGTGACTTTCCCAGCTCGGCGCACTCTTTCATGTCTTCGTCAGATTTAGGATGGCAAGTACTCCACATAGGGGATTCCTCTTTCTTGCGTGCTCTCGTTATTCTTGCGTCACTTCTAGAGAGCCAACGCAAAAAATCTTATAAAGAATCTAGCAAACACTATCATCTCATAAATACTTGCAGATTGCTACTAAACAGCAATTGATACTGTTTGCGAGTTGCAGGTTTTAATAGAGGGTTGATTGCATTCGCAATCTGGACACTGCAATAGCAACCTGGACATTCAGAGTTATGGAGCGCTTCTATGAGTGGATGTGGCCTCAGGGCCGTCCAGGTTACTTTCAATTTTGCAATTGAAGGATCGAATTCTTGGGGCT
>JAYFOQ010000001.1:0-86369 GCA_034932485.1 Gordonibacter sp. | reverse complement strand
GCGCCAAACCTTCAAAGCCACCAAAATCCATGGGGCTCGATTTGCATGCCTTAATACACGCCCTTTATCCCATATTTGATTGTCAAAGTTCTAGTCAGAAAGTCTCAAAACCTACTTGACTTCTTATAGCTGGTCTTTCTTATATAAAAACGCTTTCACGTAGAGGGTGTTTTTACCATGATCGCACAACCTACCCCATTATCCCAGTGGGCGCTTTTTCAAACACCGAAACCTCGAACAGGAAGAGTTGCAAACCAAGAAGCTACTCTCTCCCTCCCGCTTTATGAATCTTTGTGTCGTCTAGCCGCTATTGTCTACTAGCCCCACAACCTCGATACATAGAATCACAGGATGCCGAACACCCCATTCAGCCTGATACGCCTCATTTACGCTACAATGGCGTCAATAACGATATCCTCCGCCAAAAGGAGCATTCCCATGAAAAGCGAGTTCACCCTGCAAACGAGCGACGGTATTCTACTTGTTGGCCGCATCGATGCCCCAAAGGCCGCCAAGGCTGCTCTCGTTATCGTGCACGGACTCTGCGAACATTATGGCCGCTACGACTATCTGACAGAACAGCTGAACGCTGCAGGATACGCCGTCATGCGCTTCGACCATCGCGGACACGGACGATCCATGGGAAAACTCACCTACTACACCGACCGCACGCAGATCGTTAGTGATACCGATCTGTTCGTCTCACGTATGCGCGAGGCCCTCCCTCAGCTGCCGCTCTTCATGATAGGACATTCCATGGGAGGTTTCGGCGCGGCCAGCTATGGCACGGAGTATCCCGGTAAACTCGACGGCTACGTACTTTCGGGCGCCTGGACACGCGATCATCGAGGGCTAGCCATCGTAGATGAAGCTTTGTCAGCCGAAGAGTACATCCCCAACGAACTTGGAGGCGGCGTGTGTTCCGACCCAGCAGTGGGCAAGGCCTATGCTGCCGACCCTCTCGTTGCCAAAAAATTCTCGGTGGGTCTGTTGCGTTGTGTCCACGACGGCCATAATTGGCTACGAGCAAACGCTGCCAACTTCGTCGAACCCGTTAGCATTATGCATGGCGGCGACGACGGCTTGGTAGACCCACAGGACAGCATTGATTTATTCGAACAGATCGGGTCAAACGACAAATCGCTGCACATTTACGCAGGATTATGCCACGAGATTTTCAACGAGTTCAAGCGCGATCGTATCATTCGCGACACCATCGAATGGCTGGACGATCGGGTGGATCGGGCTTAAGAAGGACCAACAATCCTTCCCGCGCCACACTCAAGCTCACGGTAGATAATCCGGCATTGAGTGCGCGCGCCGCTCGCCCGATCCGCACTATTACAACAATGCCTCCACCGCGGGCACAACCACATCGGGGATGCTGGCTGTAGGCTCAAAACGTGCTACAACGTTACCCTCGCGGTCGATGAGAAACTTGGTAAAGTTCCACTTGATATCGGGCTTGGAAGCATAATCGGGATCAGCCTTTCCCAACATGTCTTCAAGGATGGGAGTAAGGTCGTGACCTTGGTCGAAGCCTTCAAACCCCTTCTGCTGCTGCAAAAAGGCGAACACGGGCGCAGCACCTTCGCCATTAACCTCAATCTTGTCGAATTGAGGGAACGTCACACCGAAGCGCGAGGTGCAAAACGCGGCTATCTCGTCGTTGGTGCCGGGTGCTTGGTGCCCAAACTGATCACACGGGAAGTCGAGAATTTCAAATCCACGCTCATGCAGACTGCTATACATTTCCTCAAGCTGCGCATAGGTAGGAGTAAAGCCACATTCGGTGGCGGTATTTACCACCAACAGCACGCGACCTTTATAGTCTGCAAGCGAAACACTATTACCTTGTTGATCTTCAACAGTAAAATCGTAAACACCCATAGTACCCTTCTTTCCTGAAAGCATTGTCAGTAGGTAGGTTTAGGTATATTGTACGCTTTATTGTTATTCATGCAGTAACATTTCGGTAAACAGCAAAAAACAAAGAGAATCCCTTATGCATTACTGTCTCGTGAAATTCTCCGTACAAACAACAGCGCAACGTCAGCCGCGTTCAGCGGGTATCTTCCTGTTCCACCAGATCGATAAGCTCTTGACGCGTGTGAACGTCTAGCTTGGCATAGATGTTGCGCACGTGGCTGCGCACGGTGTTCTCACTCACAAACAACACCCCGGCGATATGGGCTTTCGTACGACCACGCGCCAAGAAACTCAGTATTTCACCCTCACGTTCGGTCAGATGACCACGCTCAGCTAAGCTCGCACAGTGATCGTCCAGCGTTTCGTCTACCGAAGGGCGCTCCCTTGCCACGTTGGACTGCACACCAGCCATACCTCGATCGACATCATCAACAGCCTCAGCCACCTCTTCCCCTAAGCCTTGCAAGCGGCGTCTGCGACGACGATCACGCGACACAAGCACAGTGGCCACCGACAGCGCATAAATCACCGCCACAATAATAATGAGGTAACGCATGAGGTCCTGTCCTTCGCCAAACAGATCGACTGGCAAAGACCCAATAAAGTGACCACCCACCAACGCTGCAGCCAAGAGAATGCGTGATAAGCCCATAGCTGCGCCCATAAGCACATACGACGACACGCGCCGCTCGTGGGCAACCTCTGCCACCACGTAGGTAATAAGCAGTGCAATAAAGTAATAACTACCCAGAAGCACCGTACTAAAAAACAGGTTGAACCGCTCATCCAGAAAGGGTAGAAATACCAACAGTGATGCAACGATAGGCATAAGCACACGAAATGCCGTCGACACCTGAGGCATACGCTGAAAGGCGAACACAATAACCGAAAACGTGACAATGCCAATAAGCATGCCTCCTACCGACACCGTGCCCGAGCCTGCAAAAGTAATGGACCCTGCCAGCATAAAGCTGTTCAATAACCCGATAACCGCCTCAAGTACACAATAGGCTATGATCGCGTCACCTAACATTAAGAACGCATCGCGATATCGTCGTTGTGATTTTACGGGCAACACAGCGGCATCGTTTGGTACTTGCCCGGCAGCCCTTTTCTTCTCTACGCCCCCTGTTGGATCATCTGCCCCGCAGACAGCATCAGCTCTCATCCTCTTTAACGCCCGACGAACATATACAGCGCAGACCGCCATAACTATCAGCAACCCGATGCCTACTATCAGCTGAGTAGAACTTTCCAGGGTAGACAGCACCGTCGATGTAACCATACTTAACAACATGCCCAAAGCTATCTGAGTGACGATGGTAAGGGGTCGCTGCATGGCCAAGACCTCAATCCAGACAAGCGACAGCATAACTGAAGATATTCCAAAGAATATTCCAGGAACAATTAGTGCTAAATCGGAGGGTAACTCGGAAAACACGCCAAGCAAGGTAAGTACCTTGGCAATTATTAAAAGAGCCACGGGAGGCAGGATAGGCATAGAGAGCGCCTTGAGATGCCCCCGCAACGTGAGCACGATAACCAGGCAAGAACACAGTGCAACGGTAAGGGCCACTACTACGTTAAAAAACAAATCCGGAACAAACAGAAAAGGTGCTTCAACAGAAGCAAACGCGGAAAGATATGAATTCGAATTAACTCCGCGGAACAACCCGAATCCCACAATAATGACGACGACAAGTGATGGAGCACACACAATAGCTGACGTGGGCGAGTCTTTATCCGTCTCGTCACCCCGTCTTAGCACACCGTTTATGCGCCTCGCGTTGCGCTTTCCCATCCCCATGATTCCCATAGCTATCATCATACCGAAATCCAACACTTGATACACCACGAAAAGACTCGAAGACTGCTCCATGCAGCAATATAGTCCGAAACGGACGGTGACAGTATCCAAGCTTGAACCGTATGGTTGTCCTGTTCGCATCCCAACAAGGCATGCGAACAGGACACCGCTAACACCAAGTAACTACAACCTTGGAAAAGGCAGGTGTAAAACCATCAACCAAAGGGAGGGTTTTATGGAGACGAGTATGAGGCGTCGTGATTTTCTGAAAGCAGCTGTCGCATCGGGCGCCGTACTCATGGCAGGCGGAGCGCTCGCCGGTTGTGCGCCAACAGGGGGAAGCACAGGCAAAGGTTCAAGTGAGGGAGATTCAGTCGTAGGCACCTCACCTGTGAACTTCTCTGAGGAAACCGACGTCCTTATCATCGGCACCGGTATCGCCGGTATGTCGGCAGCCATGGATCCTGTCGAAGCGGGCCATAAGGTTATGTTGGTGGATAAGCTTGACCGCATCGGCGGCGAAAGCTTTATTGCCTGTGGCGTTATGAATGTCTCAGGCAGCGTCATGCATCAAGAAGCAGGCATTCCTGGCACGGCCGAAGAAAAGTGGGCGAAGTATGCACCCGTGCTCGAAAAGGCCGGCAACACCGACGACATGGAGTACAAAAAGAACGTCTACTTATATCAAACCGAGTGGGCCAACCGCGTGTATCAAGACTACGGCGCTAAGTTCCAACCCTTGGCCGATTACAAGGATACCGGAGCTCCTGTTTCCATGCTGCTACCTCAGCATGGAATCGGAGATATGACCACTGTGCTCACACCGCTACAAAAAGGTCTTGAGGAAAAGGGCGCTACCTATAAACTGAATTTGCGCGCCATGAACTTTATTGTTGATACGGACGGAAATCCCATCGGCATACGCTTCAACGATGAGAAGAGCAGCAAGACCGTCGACATCAAAGCACAAAAAATTATTATTGCCACTGGCGGCTTCTCCTGTAACCAGGAAATGATATCCTCCTTCATGCCCGCGCAAGCAAAGCTGGGTCCGCTGACCGTGCATTCCATGGGTGAAGGTCATCAGATGTGTAAGGCTATTGGCGGCGTATACAACCGCATGGATATGGAATCCAACCGTATGAGCGACCTCGCTCAGGTAACAGTATGGGGCTACTTCGGTCCGAACGTCCAGATAACCCCTCAGGGACGCCGCTTTATCAAAGAAGACCAGAGTCACGATTCGCCCGATAAAGCAGTAGAACTCGAGCTGGGATTCTGGTGGACCGTCTTCGACAATCAGCTTATCACCGGCAGCCAGGCCTGGAACGTCGAGCAGAATATGAAGAGCAATGCCGAGCGCCTGGTAGGACCATGCAACACCCTTGATGAGCTTGCAGCTGCCATGGATGTCCCAGCCGACAACCTGAAAACTACGTTTGAAACCTACGACGCTATGGTAGCCAGCGGAGAAGACAAAGAATTTGGCAAGAAACTGTTCTTAAAATCGCTTGCTGCGCCGTATTACGCCATGAAGCACTTCCCCTACCGCTACAAAACTCACGGTGGTATGAAAATCACAACCGACAGCCAGCTTGTCGACAAAGACGGCAAACCTATTGCCAACGTCTACTGCTGCGGATCAACCGTGGCCGATAGCGGCAGCGATCTTTCTCCCAATGCCGGCAGCGCCTTGGTAACCGGCAAAGCGGTAACCGCCGCGCTAAAGGCATAGCAGAAAAGAGTGCTCGCAAATAAAGCCCACTCTCTCCCCTTCATCGAAACAGCTCCGAGCAAAAGTCCGGAGCTGTTTTATCTTCTTCAAACCTCGGACAATACAGGGCACCAAAGACTTACCAAAGTTACCCATCCTCAACTGGTTAAACCTACAAGGCACCGTTCAAATACGTTTCCGCAGCATTAGCTGCTTCGCGTCCGCTGTTCACCTGATTTCCAAATGCTGTTCCGGGCATATTGATGGTATACACGTTGCGATACAGCATGCTACCGTCGTTGCCAATAGCGTACAAACCAGGAATCGGTTTTTTCTCGCCATCAAGCACCCGTCGCTGCCGATCCGTTGTGATACCCCCCACTGAGAAGAAGTAACTGTAGGTTAGTTTTGCCATATAGAACGGTGCCACCTGGAGGGGAATCATAAGATCGGCCGTCTTGCCAAAGTCGGTGTCAGCACCTGCCGTACATAAATCATTGTAATGCTGAACCGTTTTCTTTAGCACCTCGGTATCCAGTCCGAATTTATCTGCCAACTCCGATAGAACATTGCCCTTAAACAAGCTATCGCCGTTGTTCGATGCAAGCGAATCGGTGAACATTTTCTTCGCAGCATCGTTCGTACCGAAGAACCGATCGAATATAGCTTGGTCAAATAGTACGTAGTTTTCTTTATTGGACTTGCCCGGAATACACTGCAGCACCAAATTGTCGGCCGTAAGATTCTCTCGACTATAACGTTCACCGGCATCATTCACCCACAGCACCGGTCCACCTGCGGCGATGCCAAAGTAGCCGTTGATAGGGTTTTGCGCTGCATCGTGAAAGTCGATAGGAGGAAGTGCTTCGATAGCATACAAGATAGATTGAGCCGACTGCGGCATGAAATTATCTGCCCCTTGATCCATGGCCATACGATAGCCATCGCCGGAAGCATCAGGAGAGCCAACGATATGGATACCGTCGGTACCCCATCCCTGCTCGGAAATAACATCAGGGCTACCACCAAAACCACCCGTAGCAAAAACAACTGCACGCGCGTTGTATTGAATGTTGCCATCGTTTCCCTCGGCATAAGCCCCCGTGACCACATGCTCGTCCATTTTCACGCTGGTGACGGTGGTCTTGTAGTGAATCTGCGCGTTCATGGTTTCAAGCTGGGCCTTCATAGGCGCAACATAACCAACCGAAGCCTTGTTATCTTTAAACCAATGGAAGGTGGGAAATAGTCCGCCATAATAGTTATCAACCACACCGGAATACTGCACGCCCTGCTCTCCGCACCACAAAATATTCTCCGCTGACTTGTTTATCAGATCAAGCCAGCATGCTCCGTTTTGCCGATGCTGCCCACGCGTAAGTTCCGCCTCCATAATCTCGGCTGGCTTAATGTTAATGCCCAACTCTTGTTGAAACGTCGAATTCACCGCGAACATACCTTCGACAAAGCTGGCATTGCCACCCACCTGATCGCTCTTCTCCACCAAGATAAAGTTCATACCATTCAGCGCCGCCTGCACAGCACAGGCAAGGCCACTACCGCCCGCTCCTACAATAAGGAGGTCGGTGTCATATGTTGCATCGATAGAAGCGGGGGCTTTTCTACTCGTTGTAGCATCGCCGCTCGTTCCCGATCCCGTACCGCCTTCGTTTCCCTGCCCGGTAGATGCGGGAGCACATGCAGCAAGTCCGCCCATCACCGCAAACGCGCCAGTAGCACAAGCTCCTGCGAGAAAAGCGCGGCGGGATACACCGCCGAACGGTGATGCTGACAACGATCCATGTTCACTACTGCTCTCCCCTGTCATATTCATCCACCTTTCACCAGAATCGCCGTTCTCTTGCCTCATAGACAGAGAGAAACGGACAATCGCACGTATGCCTTTCCAGCATTTTGGCACGATAGGCGAAAGGGGCGGTTGCTATGCGGTTTCAACTCGGCAACCCCTAAGCAAACGTCAAGGTAAAAGCGTGGAGTGATTATATTGGAGAAAACTACGCTGGCGCTTGTGCGGAACCCGATTTATCTTCTTCTGATAAAGCCTTGGTCACCGCCTTCCCCACCAGCATACCGAAGGCCCCGTTTGATGCCAAACCTTCAAGGCTACTTGCCCCTACCGACCCACAACAGTACACTCCAAACACCGCCGATCCAGTGGCATTCAATAAGCGACCGTCACCGTCGGTATTTGTACCGCCGCGCGTCTTGTAACGCACCGGAGACTGCCTCAGTGCGTAGTAGGGAGCGGAAAGCTTCTGCAGAAAGAGGGTGCGCCCAAAGGTCTCATCCTTTCCGCTGTCCACCATCTTGTCATAGGAATCAAGTGCTGCTTTAAGCATATCGGTCGGCATAGCCATAGCTTTAGCCAAATTTTCAAGCGTATCACAGGGGCCCACTAAACGTTTTGCATGCTTAGCGGTGACCTGAGCCACGCTACGCGACTGACTACTCTCAATTAGCTGCTTATCGAACACCGTCCACCAGCAACTACGATCATCAGCATGACATGCGTTGGCAGCTGCATTCACATCATCTTCGCGAGCAAAGCGTTTTCCTTCAGGATCTACAATAAGAGTAGGTGCGAACATACCCCACGCACAGGCCTGCGGTATCTTGCCTGTCAGCGACGCTGGCTTATCCATGCCGGATAACTTGCCGCCCACCCCCGAGCAAAGAGCCTGCCCTTCACCCATAGAGGCGAAGGTGTAGCTAGCCACCTGTTCTTGGTCGGGGACATACGCATGAATGAGTGGTTGACTACTGGCAAATCCACCGGTAGCCACAACAACGCGCTTGGCACGTATATCACTTACCGCCTGGGTCTTTGCTGCTACCAAGCGCATGCCGCAGACCGAACCGTCGCCATCTTGAATAAACGCCACAGCCTGCATTCCGGTAGAAAACGTAACCCCCTTCTCTGCCAACCCATTGCGCAAAGGAACCATAAAACTTTCCATGTCACCGAGGCCGTTCTTTGGCAGCAGTATGGTAGAGGGCACGCCAGTTTTTACATAGGTACGAGGGTCAGCCAACTCAACATGATACCCATCCACCAAATGATCGATCCATTCTGGCGCAGTAACAAACAGGCGTTTTGCAAACTCGATATCAGACACACCCTCATTGGCAAGTTCCTGTTTGCGAACATCCCATGCCTCAATAGCAGTAGTGTCGATACCAGCAGATTTCTGAAACGCGCTACCACTCACCCGCATAATACCGTTTGAGCTAAAGCTCTCGCCACCCAAAAGATCCAGCTTGTCCACCACCATGACCGAACGACCCGCCTCGGCTGGCGCCATAGCAGCTGAAAGTCCTGCGATACCGCTACCTATAATAAGTACGTCCACCTCCGACGAGAAGGCAACTTTCGGGTCGTTGGATACCCGCTGTGCGCCATCATCTTGGGCCGCTGGAATTAGTGAGGGTATACTCTGCCCCGACGAACACGCATACGTAGCTCCACCCGCAGCAGCAACTGCCGATACCCCAACAAATTTTAAGAATGCGCGACGCTCCATGCAGCAGCTGCCCTTTCATGCATTAAAGAATCGATAAGCCCACATCGCTAACAACGCTACCGATAGAAATCTGCTCTAGGATAAGGAGGCTCCAAATCTCGTTTAAAAGTCGTCGCCCGTATGGTATCCAGTACATGTCTAACCGAAGAAGCCTCAAATCCTGCATCACACAGCTCAGCAGCATTCAAGCCGTGCTCGACGTGAGCCTTCAGTAAAGCATCGAGTGTGGAATAATCTATCCCCATGCTGGTTTCGTCATCCTGCCCAGGCGCAAGTTCTGCGCTTGGAGGCTTCAAGAACACCCGCTCGGGAATGGGCGAGAGGGCACCGCTGCCCTGCTCATGGTCGTTACGCCAGCGAGCAACCGAATACACCTCGGTTTTATAAAGACCCCCAATTGGCGCAAACGCTCCGGCGGTATCACCATAGAGCGTAGAATAACCCATCATAGCTTCACTCTTATTGCCAGTATTAACCAACATCCACCCATACGCGTTGGAGAGTGCCATCAGGCATACCATACGACAGCGAGCCTGCGTATTTTGGGCAGCAATTCCCGTGAGCGCACCGCCACACGCACTTGCCAACACCTTTTCAAACGCCCGATAGGGATCGAGTACCGACACGGTTTGCGTTTCAATACCGAGCCGCTCAGCCAAATCCTGGGCATCCTCGACAGAATGGTTGCTCGAATAGGGACCGGGTAACAATACTCCATGTACCCGCTCAGTTCCAAACGCCTCGACACACATGACCGCCACAAGGCTGGAATCCATACCACCTGAAAGCCCTATGACGACATCGGAAAATCCTGCGCCCTGCGCAAACACACGCAAGGCCTCGACACACTCTCGGTATTGTTCGCTCGTCCGCATAACATAAACCTACTGTATCTCGCGAATGCGCACAGCCAGCCACTCAGCCCACGCATCCACACCATCGCCCTTCGTGGCGGCGATAGGGAAAATAGGCGCAGTGGGATTCAATTGCTTGACAGAAGACTCAAACGCCTCGCGATCAAAGTTAAATACGGGCATGGTATCAACCTTATTCAAAACCACCGCCTCGGCCACCTGAAACACGCCCGGATACTTAAGGGGCTTGTCATCACCTTCGGGCACCGAGAGAATCATTACTTTAGCGTTCTCCCCCAGATCGAAGTCGGTAGGACACACAAGGTTGCCCACGTTCTCCACAATAATCAAATCCAAGCGCTCCAAATCAAGCACCTCTACAGCACGCTTCATCATGGCACTTTCTAAGTGACACGCTCCACCTGTGTTTATCTGCACAGCAGGTATTCCCTGAGCTTTAATCTTCTCAGCATCTACGTTACTAGCAATATCACCTTCAATAACGGCAATATTAAACTCATCGCGCAATGCGTCGATAGTAGCCAAAATTGTAGAGGTCTTACCCGAACCAGGACTGGCAAGCAGATCCAACACAAACACGTTATTCTGAGCAAATCGCTCACGTAGTTCGCGGGCTAACCCATCATTCTTGTCTAAAATAGGTTGCTTCATATCTATTTGCATGATGACTCCTCATCTTCGTCGCCGGGAATATCCACTTCAATGCTGTCTATCTGCAATTCGCGACCAGCTATAAGTTCGGTAGCGAAGCCTTCACATTCAGGACACAGCATATGGAAACGGTCGTGCTCGTAGGTGGCGCCACACTCCAAGCAGCGACTCATTGGCTTGATCATGGTAATTTCCAGCTTCGCACCAGTAAGCAGTGCATACTCCGATTGCTCAGATAACGCCTCGAACGCAAAACGTAACGCATCTTCAATGGCTTCGGTCATCTCACCCACCGACAGGTTCACTTTAAGCACCCTATCGGCACCAGCTTGTTTTGCCGACGTTTCAACGGCGTCCATGACGCCCGTCATAATTCCCAATTCGTGCATGGCGCTCCCTTCGCTTGCCTCGGGATACCGCTCAATTATGTATTGTCCTTATAGTAGCCGAACCCAGACGTATCGAACAGCGGCAGTGCGTCAGCGGAAGAGATCAGCGACCAGAAAAACAAACGGCCCGCCGCAATGCGACGGGCCGGCACTCACGCTACCAGAAGCTAGGACTTCTTTGCTTTCTTTTCCTTCTGATACGCCAATTCCTGAGCCGCCTCTTCAGCCTCTTCGGCTTCCAGTTCTTCGTTTTGCTTCTTAATACGCTTTCCTAAAACCAAACGAGAAATAAGCAGACTACCTTCGTATAAACCAATCAGTGCAGCAAACATGAGCAACATGGTAACAGGTGATGCGTCGGGCGTAACCACTGCAGAAAACACCATGAGGCCAACATAGACAACACGCCAGCTAGCACGCAACTTCTTATACGGAACAACGTTGAATACCACCAGATAGAACACAACGAGCGGCAACTCAAAGGCAAAGCCGAAACCCAGCTCAAATTTGATAATAATGTCAATATATGACGAAGCACGTGGGAGGATCTGAGCAAATCCCGATGCCTGATCGGTTAACCATTCAAAAGCAGGATTCAGAATAATCAGATAGCAAAACACTGCGCCAAAGATAAACAAAGCCACCGCAGCCGCAAACGTGGGAACAAACCACTTACGTTCACTCGGCTTCAACGCCGGTAGAAAGAACGCAAGAATTTGCCAAATAATAACGGGCGATGTTGCCACAATTCCCGAGAAAAACGCTATCTTAAAACGAACCGAAAACGACTCAAAAGGATCGATAGCCGTAAGTAGGGGCATTCCGTCCGGCCCTTTGGGGAAGAAATCGCCTATCGGCTGAATAAGAAACTGGGCAACGGTATTCGAAGCCATATAAAACACGACCACTGCAACGGCGAGGCATGCAATGATGCGCACAAGGCGCATGCGCAGCTCGCCCAGGTGATCGAACAAGGGCATACGTGCCGGTCCGACAGGCATGGTTTATTCCCCCTTCTCGTTCGCGGTCTTGGGCGTAGCTTTGGCGGTTGCCTCGGCAGCCTTTCTGTTTGCAGCACGCGTAGCAGCAGCTTTCTTTGCAGCTGCCGAACGGGCAGCTGCTTTTTCCGCATCGGTTTTGGCAACCGCAGGCTTTGCTGTCGATTTTGAGGTGGTCGCTTTAGAAGCAGATGCACGAGAGGCGGCTGGCTTATCGGCCACCGCAGACTTCGTAGATCGAGAAGCTGCAGGCTTTGTAGCCGCAGTTTTAGCTGCCACAGGTGTCGCAGCGGCCGTATCCGCTGGCGTAGTCGTCTTTGGGGCAGCTGCTTTCTTTGCCACTGGCTTGGTGCCGTACAGTTCGTCGGCCGACGGCTTCACCTTAACTGGCTCGCTCGCTACAGAAGTAGTAGTGCTCTTTGCGGCTTCAACCGAAGCCGATGTGGCAGCTGGCTTCTCGAACGATCCGTCAGGCTTGGCAACCGGCTTCGCCTCTGCCACCTTTGTCGTAGCACTCGCCGCAGATACACCTGTCGCCACTTCTGTGGTCGTTCCCTCAGCAGCTTTCTCGGCTTCTTGGGCCTTTTTAGCAGCGCGCTCTTTATCGTAGCGAGCTTTGCGCTCAGAGAAGCTTTCCTGCTTCTCGTCTTTGTCCGCCTTACCACTCTCGCCAGCTTTCGCCAGCACATCAAGCGGGTTCTTAAACGGCTCGTCAGAGTTAGGATCAAACACTTCGGTCTTAATGACCTTATTCATCTCTTCTTGGGCGTTCCTGAATTTCGCAATAGCCTTACCCAATGTCTTAGCCATCGCTGGCAATTTGTCGGGCCCAAAAATTAGGAACCCAAACAGCAGGATGAGGAAAAGCTCAAATCCACCTATACCAAACAAAGCAAACCCCTTTGCGCTGTCTCGCTATTCTTACCGTACCCGATGGGCAACGATTTATAGTATCACAAACGTACACCGACGCCGTACCTACCTAGCCTCTACAGAAAAAACAACTAGCGAAAACGAGTTTGTCTCCTGCAAGAAACACCAGGCATCAGAGTAGCAAACTCGCCTAGCTACCGTTACCTAAAAAAGCCAAAGCCATCGTGGGTATACCCAAGGCCAGTACCAGTACAACGCAAATGACAATGGTGAATATCTTCTTAGTCTTTTCCGAACGCTCACGCCGTTCTTTATCTCGACGCTCCCGTTCTTGAGCCTGCCTGATGCGCTCGCTTTTTTGTTGCGCCGTCAATTTTTGCTGCTTTGCCATGTGCTACACCCTCAGTTTTCCACGAATTTCGATAACGCGAGCGATGTTCTTTGCCACTTCCACATCAACATGCCATTTGCTTTTCTCGTACAATGGCTTACCGTCAACCATGGTCATGAGAACATCGGCACCACTGCACGTATTTACCACTGCCGACACAGGATCAGTCGTGGGTGTCTGGTGCGACCCGGAAAGATCTACGGCAATGATATCGGCACATTTGCCTACCTCCAGCGATCCAATTTTGTCGTCAAGTCTCAATGCCCGAGCGCCACCTATAGTAGCCATTTCCAGCATCGTTTGCGAATCGAGGAACTCATTCACATTTACGGCACGCTGCACTAGCATGCCGATGCGCATCTCGGCGAGCATGTCCGTCGAGTCGGTGGCAGCTGGCGAATCGGTACCCAAGCCGGTGCGTAGGCCAGCGCGTACAAATTCTGTCAGCGGAGCCACGCCCATACCAAGTTGAGCATTGCAACGCGGGCAGACAGCCACTGCTACGTCATATTCCTTTAGCTTCTTTATATCCTCATCGTCCACATGCACACAATGAATAGCAACCACGTTGGGAGACTCAAAGGCTCCCCAATTCAGCGCATAACGTACAGGCGTGGTGCCTGTGGGCAACCAAGGCGGAATTTCTACGTAGCCGCGCTTCTGATCCATCGTGTGTACAGAAAACGGCGACGAACCGTATTTGATAAACTTGTATTCCTCTTGGCTGCCTGCCAAATGCATTGCAACCGGCAGATTCTCACGACAGGCGAACTCTGAAACTTTACCGAACACCGACGGATGACACGCATAGATAGCCGTAGGAGCTACGCCAATGGTGATACGGTCCGAGTCCACCTCCTCACGCCAGTGCAGAATGTCATTTTCCGCCACCCGCATAGCGTAATCGACGCGACGTTTGTCCATAGCGCCCACTTCGCGATAGATAACGCTGCGCATACCCAGTTTCTGGGTGGCCGTGCAAGGGGCACCGGTGGTGGTAATATCGGCGACGCACGTAATACCGCTAGACAGCGCCTCAAGACCGCCAAGAATAGCCGAGTCGTACCAGTCGCTCACATCCATCTTCGCGCTTTTTTCAAGCATGGACAAAACCCAGGTCGTGTACGGCACATCATGAACAATGCCACGCATGACAGAATTTTCCAAATGGGTATGCATGTCTACTAAGCCGGGCATAATTGCAGCCTGACCATAATCAACCACTTCTTCGTCGGGATAGCGCATCTTCAGCATGTCGATTGCGCCTAAGTCGCAGATGCGGCCGTCGCGCACCAGCACGGCACCGTTTTGAAACGGCTCGTCCGTGATGGGAAGAATGTACTGTGCGCACAACAACATGGATGGCCCGCCTAATCTCTTAGGATAATCGTGTGATGCGTATAATAGCATTCCCGACACGTTCTCCCGCGAAAGCACATAGGGCAATCGGTGTGAGGAATGCGAAAACCACCATATCTTAGACACCAGACTAGCTGGTATGCGATATACTCCCCGTTGCTATGCAAACTCTTGATATAACATTCATCCACGCGCCCGCTACCTACGATTTTCGCGAACGCTCCATTATGTACGGGCCCGTATCCGACATGGTGCCTTCTACACCCATTTTCGAAATGTACCCGCTGGGCTTAACCACGCTCTGCGAATATTTCGAACGCCATGGGCTACGTTCACGCATCTATAACTTGGCATCGATGATGTTGCACAAGAAAAACTTTGACGTGGAGAAAAATCTCGGCCACCTTGACTCCCATATGTTTGGCATCGACCTGCACTGGATGCCACATTGTCATGGCTCAATCGAGGTAGCAAAGCTGCTGAAGCAACTACACCCTCGGGTGCCAGTATCGTTCGGCGGATTGTCGTCCTCCATCTTCCACGAAGATTTGATTGCCTACGATTGTATTGACTACGTACTGCGCGGCGACTCTACTGAGGAGCCCATGCGCATGTTAGTAGAACGCGTATCGCGCGCGGCAAAGACCCACACACCCATCGGTGACCTATCAGATATTCCAAACCTCACCTGGAAAGATGCCACGGGTGCGGTGCATATTAATCCACTTTCTTGGGTACCCGATGACATGAACGCCATCTCGCTTGATTATGCCTACCCCATGAAAGGTGTGCTGCGACATCACGATATGACCAGCTATCTACCCATGAAGGGTTGGTTGTCTTACCCCGTAACCGCAGGCCTTACGTGCCGCGGCTGCGCACGCAACTGCGCCACCTGCGGTGGCAGTGCTTATGCGTTCAAGAACCACTTTGGGCGCAGGCGGGTTGCTTGGCGCGACCCCCAGCTACTTATTCGCGATATCCAGCACGTACAGAACCACGTATGGGGGCCCATATTCGTATTGAACGACTTCCTGCAAGCTGGCGAGGATTACGCCCATGAATTCATCTGTGGCCTGAAGGGCAAGGTACACAACCCCATCGGTTTCGAATTCTTTGGACCGCCGCCCGGTGGCGACGATTTTTATCAGCTGCTCGACAACAACCTAGGCAACTGGTCGGTAGAGATCTCGGCCGAAAGCCACGACGATGACGTGCGTAAAGCATTCGGCAAGGGTCACTACAAGATGGCCGAACTGGAACAAACCATTGTTGATGCCCTATCCCATCCGAACTGCGAGCGCTTTGACCTCTATTTCATGACCGGTATTCCCAAGCAAACGGCAGAAAGCGTACGCGAGACAGGTGCCTACGTGCAGCACCTGTACGAACGCGTAAATTACGATCCTCGCCTCGTAGTACTGACGTCGCCTATGGCACCGTTTTTAGACGTGGGCTCTATCGCGTTCGATAACCCGGAGAAATATGGCTACAAACTACGGGCTCGCACGTTCGAAGAGCACCGTGAACGCATGATTCTGCCCTCATGGAAACATATTATGAACTACGAGAGCACCTATATGAGCGTAGACGACATGGTGGATGCAACCTATGACGCGGCGCTTGATTTGAACCGCATTAAAGGCGAGCATGGTATCTTGGATGCCGGTATGTCTGCTGCCACCGATAAACGCATTCGCGAGGCACGCGAACAGATGAACCGTCTTGACGACGTACTCTACAACGGCACGGGCCGCATCGACGCACGTATGGGGGCTTTAAAGGAAGAATTCGAGCGTCTCTCCGAGAACACTGTGGCTGAAAAATCTGAATTAAACTGGGCCTTCGACGTAAAACCAACGCACGCAAAGCACTTGGCAAAGCTTTGGTTAACCAACGAGCCCGCCAACTTCGCTTCACGCCTCACGGGCAAATGGCGTCCCGCATGCAGCGACTACGACTACGCCGATCAGGAAAACGGCACGCTCTCACCCGCCTGGAACATCGACGGCACCGCAAATTGCACGTTCAAAGGGCTTGCGGTGGACGGAATGGGCGATGGTCGAGCGTTATCCGACGATCGCGGCGAACAGGTTGCCGCCTTCGGAAGCGTGGTGGCACCGGGCTTCTCGCAAGAGAATACGAACGAAGCATTCGATCGTGCAAATGCGCACTTAGAAGCAGGACGAGCTGGCACTTCCGCCGTAGCAGGTGCCGCACCCGCCATCCAGGGCATTGCTGCACAAACGGTCGAGCCCGACCCGCTGTTAGAACAGATGATGGCTGAGGAGCGCGAGCGCGCCGAAGCCCTAGTACGCGGCGATATCGAGCGCACCATACCTCGCGATGCCGGAGGTTTGCAAGGTGCCGGCGGTGCAAAGGGCGCGCGCGAGGCTCGCAAACTAGATAAACTCCGCAATCGCAAGGGATAAATGCCCGCTTAGGGGCATGCGCACCCGCCCCTCACAAACCGTCACAATCGGACAATTTTTGTGCAGTTGTAGCCAATTCATAACCCGCAGCCTATTAAAGCCGCTCCATCCCTCGCAGGAGAGGAGTTAATTCCCCTTTGGCCAGCAGGGTAATTTTGCGCGTAGCACGCGACACCGTAGTGTAGAGGCGTCGCCGGGAAAGTGCATCATCAGGAAATGCTTGCTCGGAGGCATCGGGGACAACCACCTGATCGAATTCCAGCCCCTTTGCATACTTTAGCGAAGTAATTACAACACCTTGCTGCGGAAGCGTTGCCTTCTCATCGATAAGCAATGGTGCGCATTCACCGAGTTTTTTCTGCAACTGTTTTGCCAAGTGTTTCTGGGGCACTATTATGGCAGTGAGTCCCTCATCCAGCGCGGCTTGTTCAATAATACGGCGCAGCGCTTCTTCATGTTCCTGTTCGCTTAAAAAATCCCGAATCACGGGTGCGAGGTCTGCGCGTTGAATAGACGATATCTGCATGCGAACTTCTCGATCAACCAAGTGTGCAAACATCTCAGTAATCTGGGGAGATGAGCGATAGCTAGTCATAAGCCGACACTCAGCAACCGACCCACGCACCTCTTGAAACACCTCACGTACTTCATCAAAGGTCGCTGTACGTGAATTGATGGCCTGATTCTCATCGCCCAACAGTAAAAAGTGAGCTCGTCTAAAATAGCGTGCCAAAACAACCAGTTGAGCAGCGGTGTAGTCCTGCACCTCATCGATCATCACGTATTTGGCATCCGCATTACCAAGACCCGTCAGAACCATTTTTAAGTACAACCACACCACGGGAACCAGGTTTTCTATACCCAGCAATCGCATACCAATACGATCGACACGCAGCCAGTCGTCGTTTTCGACAGCCCTGATGGCTTCGGCATAACGATCGTTTACATATTGTCGGGCCCATACACGTACTTCATCTTCATCCTGTGCGTTAAACGTTTCGCCAAACACCTTTATCTGCTCATCTGGGCTGAAGGTTGCTATTTCATCGAGTACGTCGTCCGATGCCGCCAGCTGTTTTAGACGTCCTTCGAGACGCTTGCCTAATTCTTCCCGCACAAGCGTAACCAGGTGCGGGCCAGCAGGTATCTTCTTGAACTTGGCCACCACCTGCTGTATCTGTCCAACCGAAAGGAACCTCTCTCCCTCTGCGCGCACCTCTTTGAAGTCTTGAACATCAAAAGAAAAGCTTGAACAGGCCGCGTCGATACGCCGCAGCATATCAAGGGACACATCCACCTGTCCCCCAATACGATCGGGTGGCATCAAGCGCCGCAGAAAATCGTCCCAAGTAAGACATACCGGATTGCGTTCTCCGAGATCGGGAAGCACTTGGTCGATATAGCGCTGGAATACGGGGTTGGGTGTGAGCAGAAATACCTCGCGGGGGTCAAGGTCGTCGCGATGTTGGTAAAACAGATACGCAATACGCTGCATAAGCACCGAGGTTTTACCACTACCCGCAATGCCATTTACCAGAAGAGCAGGCACTTCTTTATGGCGAATGACCAGGTTCTGCTCTTTCTGGATGGTGGCAGTAATGGACTGCATATGCGCGGTGCGGCGCTTCGAAAGCGATGCCAACAAAAGCGAATCTTGAATAGCCACACTGGTATCAAAGTATGCGTTAAGCGTGTCTGCCTGAATGTCGAATTGACGACGCAGCTTCAAGTCCACCCCGATAGTTCGACCATTGGCCTCATAGGACGTTGGACCGTTATCTTGATTGTAGTACACCTCTGCTACGGGCGAGCGCCAATCTACCACCAAGCGGCGACGGGCCTCATCGGAAACACCAGCCGTACCAAGGTAGAGCTCCTTCGGATCTTCCTCTGGCTTGAACTGCAAAACAACTTTCGCAAAATACGGCTGCTTAAGCAGCAGTCGAATACTGTTCAGCTTCTCGGCATCAACGCTTTGGGTAATGTTGTAAGCATCAATCACCCGATTGATGGTGGCATAGTCGGCGTAAGTTTCCATAGCATCGCTATAACTGGCAAAGTTCGGGGATACCTCATCACACATAGCAAGCTTGTCGGAAGCGGCATCTTGACTATTCTTGTCCATCTTTGCCACTAGATCGCGACCCATGGCCTGCAACTTCTTGTAGGTTCGACTTAACTTGCTCTGTTCTTCTTCGAATATAGGATCGTTTTGCAAAAGTGCTCCTCGGGTCAAGAAAGGTTGAAGACGATTATAAGGTTCTAAAAGAGATTTCCCGCCAATTCCACGCTTCTTGCTGAAACACGACCTCCTGTCGCCTCAAGGACCCACAACGTGGCGTATACTGTGGCCTCGTCCGATTCCCAACCCACGATGGAGCATTACCTGTGAGCATCGACACCGCTACGGGCCAAGAAGCGCCCGCGGAGCTGTCTTCCGAACGCGTGAAAGACATATTCTCCAGCATTGCAAAGAAATACGAGCGGTTTAACGCCGTGTCAAGTTTTGGCGCATACAAAACTTGGCTAGCAGGCATGATGAAACAAGCTCCCATCTGCGAAAACGATAACGTGCTGGATATTGCAGGAGGTACCGGCGACGTAACCTTCACTGTGGCCCAAACCAAACATCCCCGCCACATCCAATGCACCGATCTCGTAGACGACATGTTACATGTTGCTCGAGATCATTACGACAAGGGAGCCAGCGCGGGAGTACCAGTCGACTTTGAGATAGTTGACGCGCAGGCCATCCCCTATGACGATGCCAGCTATGATGTTATTACCATGGCCTATGGCATCCGAAATATGCCCGAGCGAGACCAAGCGCTCTCCGAAATGTTTCGCGTACTGAAGCCCGGCGGGGCGCTGGTCTGTCTTGAGTTTTCCACACCACCAAACCGCCTATGGCGCGCCCTTTACAGCTTCTATCTGAAGCATCTTATACCCTTTTGGGGTGGCCTTATCACAGGTGACCGTGAGGGATTCGTGTATCTATCCCGCTCTATCAAGGCATTTCCCGACCAAAAGGGCTTGGCCAGCCTTATGGAAAAAGCTGGATTCCAAAACATTACCTGGAAGAACTACACTGGTGGCATCGCCGCTGTACATGTAGCTATGAAGCCCCAGATTTAACCGCAAACAAAGGACGCCTCGCAGTGTACGTAGTGCCATTTGTCGTAAACTAGCGTAGGATGGAGGCATGACTCCTCAAAACAAACATTCCCCAGAATCAGCCGTTGCAGCGGATCACTCCGAAGCAACTACACCGAAGCCTGAGCGCAGCAACCAAGCTCGCCTTTGGACGCCGCTTTTTGTCGGCCTCGTAGCCACAACGCTTTGCTGCTACCTCACCGGGCAGGGGCTAAACACAGGCACTTCGGTCTATCTCTCCCTTACGGGCAACGGTGCGGCATTCGCGGGTATCTTAGCTGCAATATTCTCGGCAGCAGCAGCTATAGCACGCCTCGTATGTGGTCCCCTCATAGACCGAACGGGGCGTTATCGCGTCTTACTTGCTGGGTCAGTCTTATTGGTAATAGGTACCGGTATACCCGCGTTTATCTCAAACGACACTGTTTTCGTGCTGTGCCGCATTATGCAGGGCATCGGGTTTTCCGCAGCAACTACCGCGTCGGCCACGGCAGCCGCAGATATACTTCCCCGCTCTCGCATGGGAGAAGGCATTGGCTATTATGGCTTAGGGCAAGCCATTGCTATGTCAATCGGACCAGCGCTCGCCCTCATACTGGTAGCTACCAAACCTGCCGAAAACTTGTACCTGGGTTTAGCTGGCATAGCTGCCATTGGCTTGGGGGTAGCCATACTCTGTCGCTACGAGCATCATCCAGAAAAGCTACCGCCAACATCGGCCTATCGCAGATTAAAAGACCAGCCAGAAAAGCCAGCAGGAACATTGCGCTTAGCAGATATCCTCGAATGGCGCGCTTTGCCGGGGGCCCTTCCCATGATGGTATTGTGTCCGGTTTTCGGCTTTGGCATTTTTTTTGTTGGGCTGTATGGAACCTCTCTTGGCATAGGAAATCCGGGTTTATTTTACACGCTTTCGGCGTTAAGCATGATTGTCGTCCGCCTACGCTCTCAATCATTCATGGATAGAATAGCTCCCCTAAAGATATTCTCGGTTGCTATATCCTGCGGTCTCGTAGCGTTTCTCCTGCTGCAGGTATCTTCGATTAATCACCTAGCCTATTATGTTGCAGGAATCGTGTACGGTGTTTGTTTAGGCATTAGCATGCCTCTCAATCAAACCGTCGCGGTAAAGAATACTCCCCTGGAGCGCTGGGGAGCCGGAAGTGCGCTCTATTTACTGGCATGCGACATCGGGGTAGGTGTCGGAGCAGCTGCTTGGGGGTTCATTAACGAGGCGGCAGGGTTCACCGTGTCTCTCTGGTGTGCCATGGCCTGCATGGTTGCTGCTTTGGCTGTTGCGCGAGCGGTATACCCCAAAACTGAAAAGAAGCCTAATACGGTTCATCCAGATTGACGTGGGCTTGCGCATCGGCGTCGAGATCGAAGAACAATCCTTGACGATAGCGATCGAGAGCCACCAATGCAATCATACCAGCGTTGTCACCACAAGCGCTCAGAGGAGGAAGCGTCAGGCGAACGCCGAGTTTATCGCAAAGCTGCCGGTACGCATCACGCAACACCGGGTTGGCCGCCACGCCACCACCCAAACAGAGTTCGCGCGCACCAGTTTGAACCAATGCCATCTGAGCTTTCTTCACCTGCACATCAACCACCGCCTGCTGGAAGCTGGCAGCAATATCGGCAATGTTGAGTTCTCGATTGGCAGCACGTTCCTTATTGATATAGGAAACCACGGCCGTCTTCAAGCCTGAAAGCGAAAAGCGCAGGTCGCCTGAATGCATCATGGCGCGAGGAAACGCAATGGCCTTCGGGTCGCCCTCAGCGGCATAACGCGAAATGACGGGACCACCAGGGTAACCCAAGCCTAAAGCCTTCGCCACCTTATCGAACGCCTCACCTACTGCGTCGTCGATAGTGGCTCCGAGCGTTTCGTAATCTCCCCAGTCTTTCATGTGCACAAGCAGCGTATTCCCACCCGACACCAACGACACGATAGCCGGAGGAGCAAAATCGGGTGCACCAATCTTGTTGGCATACAGATGCCCCTCGAGATGATTCACACCAATGAACGGCTTATCCGCCCCCCACGCTGCTCCCTTGGCAAAAGCAACGCCCACCACAAGTGCGCCCAATAATCCCGGCGCATAGGTAACGCCCACCGCATCAAGATCCGACCAGGTGAGGCACGCAACGCCCAGTTTTGCGGCCGCCACATCAAAGCATTCGTCACAAACGCCACAGATAGCTTCAACATGTTTACGGCTAGCTATCTCGGGAACAACACCGCCAAAGCGCGCGTGGAAATCGATCTGCGAGGCCACTACGTCGGCCAGCAGGTTGCCATTGCCGTCCACAATGGCGGCAGCCGTCTCGTCGCAGGAAGACTCGATGGCCAAAATAAGCGGATGCGTGAGCGCAGGTGAATGCGCCTTCTCGTTTGCACCATCGACGCCGGTCGTAGCCTCTGCCTCAGTCGTAGCCCCCACCTCAGCGTCAGCCGCAGGGGAAACCGCGCACGTTTCACCCGACGAATCGTGCACCTGCAAGGTCATGCCGGCAACATCGTGTTGCGCCACGGGAAGCTGACCTTCCATGATGACTGCATCTTCTCCATCGGCGTAGTAGCGAGGACGCACACCCAGAGAGTGCAACCCCAGCGACTCGTAGAGAGCCTGCGCTCCAACATTTGATGCTCGGACTTCGAGTGAGCATACCTTGGCCCCCAAATCGCGGGCATCGGCGGCAACGCGCGCCAACAATTCGCGCGAGATGCCTTGCCTGCGATTTGCAGGATTGACGCCCACTTTAAGAATCTGGAGCGCACCGTCGACAACCCAGCCTCCGGCATAGCCAACGAGGACACTCTCGTCATATGCCGCCCACCAGATACGATCAGGACGCGGCAATTCATCGGCCACCAAGCGTTCGCTCCAGGCATCCAATGCCATGACGCGCATTTCCAGAGCCGCAACTGACCCCGCATGCACAGCGTCAAGTGGTTTGTAGGTGATACCATCCGCCGCAGGTCGAGCATTCAGAATGGCCGTATCGTGCATACTGGCACGCTGATCACGACGCAGCGCCACCTCCTGCACACCAACAGCAAGATTCTTCGGGTCGTTCTTCGCCAAACGAATGCGCTCGTTTTCCTCCGCATCAGACAGACGCGTATACACGGGCAACGCGAACGCTGGATTGTGTCGCAGAGCGTCGAAGGGATCTGCTTCGTCAGCATGCCAGGCAGCTTGCAGTGCCTGCAAAAGGCCAGCGCCTGTTGGAGCCCAAAACTTTTCGGACAGCAATATTCCCACAGGAGAAAATAACTCGGTGTACTTTACCAGCGCATCGCCAGCGACCTGTAGATGCCCCTCGTTTTCAAGCGATGTAGCTGAAGCTAGTTCTTCTGCCGCAAGTTCAGCCTTTACCACACGATCTGCATCAAGTCGCTGCACACCTTCGTCCGTTAGACAGTAGCGCACCGGGTACACTTCCTTACGCATAGCATCGGCCACCACGGCCAGCTCTCCGCGCACACCCGCACTCTGCACATTCCAAGCCACAGCATCTAACGAAGACACGCCCACCAAAGCCACACCCAATGCCGAGGCAATGCCCTTAGCTGTAGCGATAGCAATACGCACACCCGTAAATGAGCCCGGACCGCGCCCGCACACAACACAAGCCAGCTGGTCGCGAGTAACACCCAATTCGGTAAGAAGAGCATCGATACGGGGTAGCAATTGAGTATTGGAAACTCGGTGAGCCGAAGCTTCCACCGAAGCTACCTGACGCACCGTGCGACTTTCTGTACAAAGCTCCCCGACCCCTAGAGCAATAACTTCGTTCGCGGTATCGAACGCAAGCACATAGCGTCGCTGCGCGTTGAAGACGGCCGTCGTATCCGACGACCCCATCTGGTCTTTGTTCACCTGTGTCACCCCGCTGTTTTCATCAGACGCGATTTGGAATCCTTCGCCCACACAAACAGCAATTGCCTCGCACGGTCGCCAAACGACTGAGCGCAGACATGGCGGTTGCCATCCTCGTCAACCGTAATCGACACCTCAAGATAACCACAGGGAAGCGACTGGGGAAACTTTTCGCCCCATTCAACGAAAGAAACCCCATCACCATCGATGGTCTCGTAGTAACCGATATCCTCGAGTTCGTCTGAAGCTTCCAGCCGGTAAAGGTCGAAGTGATACAACGGCAGGCTGCCACCAGGGTATTGCAGCAAGATATTGAAGGTGGGACTGGTTACCTGATCGCGCACCCCTAAACGGGTAGCCACCCCTTGTACGAACTGCGTCTTCCCTGCTCCCAAATCGCCTGAAAGCACAACAACATCACCCGCATGCAGGTAGGGAGCGAGGGTGGAGGCCAACTGCTTGGTTGCCTCGGTCGAAGTAGTCTTGCGTGTATAAGTAAGTCCGTTTGTCATGCTGCGTATCATACGCCACCCGCACGCCCGCAGCTACCGAACACCCGCGGGAAACGAGAATCCTCCATCGCGCGACAGGCAAACGATAAGAAAAATTACCCTCAGTAGATGCAATGGTATAAAAGATAAAGCAGCAAGCCCTTCCCTCTCACCGTTAACAACCCGCAGAACACCATCGTCGCAAAGCTACAGAAAACGACACACGTCACATCACTTTTGCTTTATCATCGCATTATTCAATCTCGATCGACAGGAGAGCCCATGTACGAGCAGCGCATCGCCACCGTTATGAAGAACCTCGAGCAGCTCGGCCTCACACAAATGCTAGTGAGCGACCCTCGCTCAGTACAATATTTGACCGGTGTCTACATTGAACCGGATGAACGCTTTTTGGGGCTATTCCTCACGCAAGAGCATCAACCCGTTTTGTTTATGAATGAACTATTTATCATTCCTGAAAAGGTGCCATGCGAAGTGCAGTGGTTTACCGATACCGACAATCCAGTGTTGCTGCTTGCACAACATTGCGACACAACGGCTCCTCTGGGCTGCGATAAAGTACTAACAGCCCGCTTCCTTCTTCCTCTGATGGCATGCAAGGCTGCAAGCGGTTTCGTACTGGCATCCGTTGCCGTAGACGATGCGCGCGCTCACAAAGACGATGCCGAGCGAGCGGCCATGAGATCTGCATCAAGAACAAACGATGCGGGCATGGATCGCTTCCGCTCCCTCATATATGAGGGAGTAACCGAGGCCGAGGTCGCTTGTCAGCTGGAAGGCATTTATCGAGAGCTGGGAGCACAAGGGTGTTCGTTTGGACCTATCGTAAGCTTTGGCGCAAATGCCGCCGATCCGCATCACGAACCCGACAACACGCCGTTGAAGCACGGCGACGTGGTGCTGTTCGATGTGGGGTGCCGTCAAGATGAGTACTGCGCCGACATGACGCGTACCTTTGTTTTTGGCGAAGCCAGCGACAAACAGCGTGAAGTGCATGAGATTGTGCAGCGCGCCAATGCGGCAGCTCGCGCCCTGGTTGCTCCTGGCGTACCCTTTTGCGAGCTTGACGCAGCGGCTCGCAATGTTATCGAAGAGGCCGGCTATGGAGCCTTTTTTACCCACCGCCTCGGACATCAGATTGGCCTTGATGTGCATGAACCTGGCGATGTATCCGCAACCCACAACGAGCCCGTACAAGTTGGCATGACCTTCTCCATCGAACCGGGTATCTATCTACCCGGCGAATTTGGCGTACGCATTGAAGACCTCGTACTCGTCACGGAAGGCGGCTGTGAAGTGCTGAACAGCTATCCGCGCGAACTTGAGGTTTTAGGATAGCCGGTAGCTGCGTCCCGTTATTGCGGCGCATCGGCAGCCACCTCGAGGGCCAATGCGCCGCAATCCCCCGCAAATGCCATCTTTTCGCCGATTTGCGACAAATTTGAAGGCCTTGCTTGCTCGTATCGATACTCACGCTAGCAAACGACCTGGTCGTTGATTGTACAGAGCCGCTCAAGTATCCGAATTTGTCGCAAATCGGCGAAAAGATGGCAGAAAACGCAGCCGTGGTGTCCCGTGGGGCCGAGACACGAGCCAACCGAGATGTCCCGTGGGGCTGGTACACTAGCCACCTAAGATGCCCCGTGGGGCCGCCTGCTTAATGTCGCCGCAATCCTGAGCGACGGGCGGCAGCTTTCGCGTCGTGGGTACGCTTGCAATCGGGACAAATACCCGTAAGCGCCAGAGCTCGCGCAGCATCGGCATGCTCTTCTTGGGCTAGCAGAGCATTAGCGTACTCCACTTCTTTGTTCGTAGCATAGTAACGGCCACACGTTGCACACTCGCGTAAAGCAAATAGACAGCGCTTCGGAGGCTCAGGATCGTCGGCAAATTCGGCGGCAGTAATAAGGCCCATTGCACCCGTTGGGCACACCGGATAACAACGACCACACTGGTTACAGTCGGCAAGATCCAGCGTCCACACCAACATACCCTCATCTTCATCGATAAAAATACGAATGGCGTTGGTTTCGCACGCTACCGAACAGGCGGCACAGGCGATACAACGACCGAAATCATGATGAGGCTTGCCTTGCGCACCCGAAACGGCGCCAATACCATTACCACCCACTACACCGCGCGGACGTGATGACACGTTCGATAGACCCTGCGATATAGGATTAGGCACGCGAGGCTTTAGGGAGCTCACGAACTCACCTCTTTACAAGATACTTCGCCGCTGGAAAGTTCATGAGCAATTTCGGCGTCTTCTGCTCCCAAGAGGTCATACAACTCAGCTACCCCCTGCATGGCAATCCGCGCCTTCTCAATAGCGTCGGAACGCCGCTCGCGAGCAAGGTGACGCAGCATGCTCTCATCCACCAGGAACAAAGCTTTCGTAGGACAGGCTTCAATACAACGCGGGCCACCAGGCGTTTTCGCACAAAGATCGCACACAACGACACCAGTGTAGCAACCTGTTTCCTTTTGTCGCAGCAGACCCGCCGAGCGCGCCGAAGAAGCACGACTATAGGGGGCCGCCTTCACGTGAGCAGTCGAAGGAGCGGAAGGATACACAGCCCCAAACGGACACACGAGCGCGCACAAGAGACAACCCGTACAGCGTCCCTCATCAACCTGCACGCGATCACGCTCCTGCACGATGGCGCCTTCGGGGCATACCGACAAACACGGAGCACCTTCGCATTGATGACACGTTACCGCAGCAGAAACCTCGCGCGTCTTCACCAGCGAAAGGCGCGAGGCAGGGCGCAAAGCGCGCTTGCGATGCGCTTCGCTACACGTCACTCGGCAGGCCCCACACCCAATGCAACGCACAGGATCTGATACGACAAAACGGTTCATACGAGTGTCTCTTCTCCTGAATCCTCGCGCAACACCTCAGCCATCCGTAGCGCAGACGCACGGGCGCTTTCAGCAGACACAACCGCCTTACGCACCGCCTCAACCTCTTGAGCCACTTCTGCTTCTCCGAGCGATTCAACAACGTCTACAGACGAGTTCGTCACCACTTCTACCGACGGGTTCTGACAGTCAGCCTCGGCAGCTAAGCGAGCTTTAAGTTCATCATACATCTTCTGGAGGTGCTGTTCAGCCCATGCCTGATCGGAAATAACTTCCACTTGACATGCACTGTACTTGTCCTCGGGAGTGCCCGACTCGCTATCAGTGGCATGAATGGTTAACTCGTTGCACTTCCCCACCCACCACTGATAGGTCATATACACCGCACCGTCGTTGATGCGCTCATCTACCGCTGCACGGGCGATAATCTTACCGCGACGCGAATACACCCATACGAGCTGCTCTTCATCGATGCCACGCGCATCCGCATCATCCGGGCTCATACTTACGTAACCAGGTTCGTCCGCAAGTGCCGCCAGAGCTTTACAATTGCCAGTCATTGAACGACACGAATAGTGACCCACTTCGCGTACAGTGCACAGCACCAGTGGATACTTGTCGTCGGGCTCCTCGGTGGGCGGACGCCACTCAGCCGCAAATAAATGACCTTTGCCATCAGGCGTGGTAAAGACCCCGCCCTCAAACAGCTCCGGCGTACCGAAGTCTTCAAGATCGTTAGCGGCCTCGGCAAAAATAGGCCACTGAGCATAGCCAAGACCTGCCATTTTTTTATAGGTGGCACCAGCGAACTGCGGACAAAGCAAGCGCACCTCATCCCATATCTCTTCTGTATCGCGATACGCCATGGGATAACCCATTCGCGTAGATAAATCGGCAAATATTTCCCAGTCGTGACGACATTCGCCCTTCGGTGGAAGCGCAGCAGTGGTACGCTGAAACGACCGATCAGATGCGGTATACACCGCATCATGCTCGCCCCACGATGTTGCAGGCAACACAACATCGGCAAGCGCAGTGGTCTGCGTCATAAAGATGTCTTGGCTAATCAATAAATCAAGATTCTCAAGCGTCTGCTGCATTTGTGCTGTATCGGGTTCGGTTTGCAGAGGATCCTCACCGAAGTTGTAAAACGCACGAATCTTGCCTTCGGCAACTGCATGGGGCAAATCGGTAAGCTTCCATCCAGCCTTAAGTGATAGCTTTTCCTCAGGAATACCCCACGCAGCTGCAAATTTTGCGCGCACCTGCGGGTTGTCAACGCGTTGGTAACCGGGGTAGAGACTGGGCCACATACCCATGTCGCATGAACCCTGCACATTATTCTGACCGCGAACTGGTGCAAGCCCGCTGTTCGGTTTACCAATGTGACCGCAGATCAGAGCCAGTGCCGCGATGGCGCGAACGGTCTGCACGCCCTGCACCTGCTGCGTTACGCCCATACCCCAACCAATCACCGCAGTTTTTGCCGTTGCATAACGTCGAGCTGTCTGGCGAATAAGTTCGGGAGCTAATCCACACGTATCAGACACTTCCTCTGGTGCGTAGTTTTGCACCACTGCCCACCAGTCGTCAAAACCCTCGGTATGGTTATCGATGAAATCCCAGTCGGCCAAATCTTCGTCGATAACCGTATAAGCCAGCGCGTTCACCAGCGCTAGGTTTGAGCCGTTTTGCAGCGGCAAATATTTATCGGCAATACGGGCCGACTCAATAACACGCGGATCGCACACAATCAGTTCGGCACCGCGCTCCTTTGCCTTAACAATACGACGGGCCACAATAGGATGACTAGCAGCAGGATTGTAGCCGATAAGCAAGATACAATCCGTACGCTCCAACACGGGAATGCTAACGCTCATAGCACCCGAGCCCACGCACTCCATAAGGCCGATAACACTTGCCGCATGACACGTGCGCGCACAATTGTCGATATTATTCGTTCCCAGACATGCACGGGTGAACTTCTGCATAACAAAGTTTGCTTCGTTACCAGCACCACGCGAAGACCCGGTAAGCATAACCGACTCGGCACCATACTTCTCAATAATGGCACGAAGCCGATCCGCCGTAAAATCAAGAGCTTCCTCCCAGCTCACGCGCTCAAGCGGCGCACCCTTGGTACGGCGGATCATGGGGTGATAAATGCGCGGCGTAAGAATTTTCGTGTCGTTGATGAAGTCGTATCCATACAGACCCTTTAGACACAACTCTCCCTCATTCGTGATACCGTCAAGACCTTCAGCCTCGATAACCAGTCCGTTCTCAACCACGAGGTTCATCTTACATCCAGCACCGCAGTACGGGCATACAGCCATGTGCTTCTCCATGAGGCTTACCTTTCCTCGTCCAGGTCGGTGTTGAGTGCAATGGTGGCATACGATGCCGCAGCACACGCGGCAGCTTTACGTTTAGCCTGCTTGCCACGTTCCAGTATCTGCGGGTCAATCAAACGGAGAGCCTTCGTAGGACAGGCCGCGGCACAGGCAGGACCCTCTGCATGATCAATACACAGGTCACATTTTACAACCGTAGAAATGGTGCTACGGCGCTTTTTCGCACGAATGCGATCACGTGCGCTCTGTTTAGGTTTATCCGCTACGTCAGACACGACAGCGGGTTCTGGCTCGGGGGATGCCGGACGGGTAACAATATCAACCGCACCATAGGGACACGCCAGCACACAATTGCGACAACCAATGCATTTATCCGCATGCACACCAACATGTTTATCATCCATGTAGAGACAGCCCGTAGGACAAGCATCCGCACACGGTGCTTCGGCACAGTGGTGGCAACCAACCGGAGCAGAAATAGTGCGTGTTGTTACGAGGGTAAGCCGAGGTATTGCCACATCATTCGGCATGTCGTGACGCACCAGACAGGCAGCCAGACACGTTTTACAACCGATACACACACTGGGATCCGCCATGACAAACGCACGACTTACAGGATACGCACCTAACACGCTAGCGACTCTCCCCCTCAACGACATCCCTTGAGGATGACAAAAGCAAACGTTCAGCCGCCTCCACCACATGGGCCATCGTTATCGACGTGGTTACGGTACCAATACCGCGTGGTACCGGCGTAATGGCTGCCACGAGAGGCTGGACGACGTCGAAATCTACATCGCCGCAAAGATTTCCCTCTTCATCAAAGTTTATGCCCACATCCAGCACCGTTTGACCCGAACTAAAGAAATCGGCCCCGAACATACGAGCACGCCCCGTGGCGCAGATAACGATATCGGCACCGCGACACACACCCGCTAGGTCAGGCGTGCGCGAGTGACACATAGTGACTGTAGCATTGCGGGCTAACAGCATCATAGATACAGGCTTGCCCACCACCAAGCTGCGCCCCACAACCGCCACCCGTTTTCCCGCTACCGGCACGTCGTAGCAGTCGAGTATCTCAAGACAAGCCGCCGCCGTAGCAGGAGGAAAGCCGATATTACCATCGACAAACACTGAAGCCAGCGAGGTCATGGTTATACCATCGATATCCTTACGCGGATCAAGCACCTCGCAAGCCCTCACTTCATCGAGGTGTTTTGGCAACGGGCGAAACATAAGACAGCCGTGAATACCGTCATCTTCGTTCACCTGACAAAGCGTCGCTTCAAGCTCTTCCTGCGAGGCCTTTTCGTCAACGACGAACGATCGCACTGCCACTCCCAATGCTTCGGCACGCTTGCAAGCCGTTCGCTCGTAAGACAGATCGTCAGGACGCTCTCCCATACGCACCAGAGCAAGCGTTGGCGTCACGCCCGCGCGTCCGAGCGCCTCAATGCGCGGAGCGAGGTCGTCCGCAATGCGATCAACAGCGCGTTTTCCGTATAGCAATTCGGCCATAAGACTTCGCTACTCCTTTATGAAACGGCAGCTTTCACATAATCGAACAAATCGTCGCATCGCATGCGAACGTCTTCAATAAGAGCCTCCGCCTCATTCCTGAAGCAATCGGCCAGGGTAGCGTCTTGCATCGAAGCCACATTAATGAACACGTTAAGGCTTGCTCCATCGACCGCGGCCCGCGCGAATGCCGCGGCGACGCCCGCATCCGAGCGGGCCAGCTTGCTGCCGTAGTGGGCAAGGAAATCAATCTCGTCCACCGTCTTTGCCACCTTCCGCATAATCTCCAGCGGCACCTCACAGGCCCCTACCAGCGCAGCCTGCATAGCATCGTTGCGTGCCGTTACCTCTTCGGGAGTTCCCTTCGGCATGCGGTACGTCGCAGACAGCGGCTCAAACACCCGAGCGTCCTCTTCTACCAACTCAATAAGCCGCACACGCAACGCGTCAAGACGCACCAGCGAAGACTGAACTTCACCCTCCACGTTAACATACGTTTTTTTGCCCACGGTAAGATTTCCAACCATAGAGGCCGCAGCCGTAGCTAATGCCCCAACATAGGCTGAAGCTCCACCCCCACCGGGCACCGGAGAAGAACTGGCTAGTTCATCAATGAAAGTGGCGTCAATCACGCTCGCTCCTTATCGGCTAAAACAATCCCGAAATCTTCCCGGTCTCATCAACATCAATGCGTTCAGCCGCGGGAACCTTAGGTAGACCTGGCATGGTCATAATATCGCCTGTCAGCGCCACCACGAAACCTGCGCCCGCCGACACCTTCGCGCTTCGCACCGTAATGCGAAACCCGCGCGGTGCGCCCAGTTTCGTTTGGTCGTCCGAAAAGCTGTACTGCGTTTTCGCCATACATACCGGCATGGCACCAAAGCCCAGCTTTTCAAACTTTTGAAGCTCGGCTAGAGCCTTCGGTTCGAAATCAACCCCATCGGCATGGTACACGCGACAAGCAATGGCCTCGATTTTCTCTACCAACGTGAGATCGTCCTCGTAGGAAAATGCAAAATCAGATGTCTCGTCACACAGACGCACCACCTCATCAGCTAAGGCAAGACCACCCTCGCCGCCCTTGGCCCACACCTCAGACAAAGCTACGTTTACACCCAGATCGCGGCACTTATCTTCCACCAGTTTCAGTTCAGCGGGGGTATCGGTTGGGAAGGCATTGATGGCCACCACACAAGGAAGCTTATACACTTGCGTAATATTTTCCACATGCTGCAACAAATTCGGCAAACCTGCTTCAAGCGCATCGAGGTTTTCCTCGTTCAGGTTTGCCTTTGCCACGCCGCCGTGGTTTTTTAGCGCACGCACCGTAGCTACAACAACCACGGCGTCTGGCTTCAAACCGGCGAGGCGGCACTTAATGTCCAAGAACTTTTCCGCACCCAGGTCGGCACCAAAACCAGCCTCAGTCACGCAGTAATCACCCAACGCCATAGCCATTCGCGTTGCCATGATGGAATTACAGCCGTGTGCGATATTGGCAAATGGGCCGCCATGCACAAATGCTGGTGTGCCTTCAAGCGTCTGCACCAGGTTTGGCTTGAGCGCATCCTTCAGCAGTGCTGCCATGGCGCCTTGCGCCTTGAGGTCTCCCGCAGTGACTGGTTGGTCATCACGCGTGTAACCAACAACGATGCGCGCCAAGCGCTCTTTCAAGTCGGTGATCGACGACGCTAGGCAGAAAATAGCCATAATCTCGCTTGCAACCGTAATATCAAAGCCGTCTTCACGAGGGAATCCGTGCGCTTTGCCGCCCATGCCATCCACTACTTTACGCAGCTGGCGGTCATTCATATCGACCACGCGCTTCCACGTGATCTTACGTACGTCGATATCAAGCTCGTTGCCCTGCTGAATATGATTGTCAAGCATAGCGGCTAAGAGGTTGTTTGCCGCGCCGATGGCATGGAAATCTCCCGTAAAATGCAGGTTAATATCTTCCATGGGAATAACCTGAGCATATCCGCCACCTGCAGCACCGCCCTTAATGCCAAACACAGGACCAAGCGACGGCTCACGCAGTGCCACAACTACGTTTTTCTCGCGCTTTGCTAACGCATCAGCCAAACCCACCGTCGTGGTGGTTTTGCCTTCGCCAGCCGGCGTTGGGTTGATAGCCGTAACCAAGATGAGCTTGCCCGGCGTGTGATCCTCGCGCGTAAGCAGATTGTAGTCAACCTTCGCCTTATTCGTACCATATAATTCCAGATACGTTTCTGGAACGCCTGCCTTTTCAGCAATAATGCCGATGTGCTTAGGGGTGGTCGCCTGGGCAATCTCGATGTCACTCAACACGTCAGGGCCTCTCTTTCCGCAGCCTAGTCTCGTTATCCCAGCATTCTACTGGTTTTGCCTTGTGCCAACACGCGCAATCCCCTAAGTGACATCAAATATCAGCAGGCGGGACCGGCACCCATGCCTCAACAATTTGAGGCCTATCCCACCAGAAAAAGAGATGCCGCACAGAATTCTTTACGCCGCCGTTATCTCCCGCGCCTCATAGATAAGCCGCAGGCCTTCCAGTGTCAGTTCGGGGTTGGTAACCGTAATGGTGCCCGACAGCTCAGCCACACGCGGAGCCAGACCTCCTGTCGCCACCACGGGAGCCTCATAGCCCAACTGAGCAAAAATACGACGCACGAGTCCGTCAACGCGATCGGCCTCACCATATACGATGCCCGCCTGAATTGCCTCTTCGGTACTATTCCCAATAGCCGTATGCGGATCCACTAAATCGATGGCGGCCAAGCGTGTTGCACGCGAAAACAGCGCCGCAGCCGACGTGTCAACACCCGGCGCGATAACACCGCCAACAAAACGTCCAGCGCAGTCGATAACTTCAATGTTGGTTGCTGTGCCGAAATCGACCACCACAACCGGCGCTCCATACAACGCTCGTGCCGCTACCGCGTCGGCCACGCGGTCGGCACCAATCTCGGCCGGATTAGCATAGGTCGTAGGAAACAGTTCAGCCGCAGACGATGCGGTACATACCAACGCCTCGTGGCCCAGCATACGATAAAGCGCAGCACACCACGCTTGCGTCAGCTGTGGAACCACCGAGGCTAACGCTGCTCCACGCACCTGCTCGGGTGCAATATCCTCCGAAATCAATAGCGGCGACACCTTTACGCGCAATTCATCACAGGTGTGGCTTTTATTTGTGGCCACGCGCCACATATGCCGCAGAACCGACCCTTCATACACGCCAATCACGGTTTGGGTGTTCCCCACATCGATGGCAAGTAACATATTCTTGACAGACCCCCTCAAAAGCAGGTGAAACGGACAAAACCAGATATAGTTGCGGATGATTATTATATCAAGAGGCAAACGGTTTCCTTTCAATGACCGCACGCGCTAAAGAAAGGTATCACATGAACGATACACCGAACCGCATCCTCGTTGTTGACGACGAACCCTCCATTACCGAGTTTGTCAGCTATGCGCTGAAAAAAGAAGGGTTCTATACTGACGTAGTTGACAACGGCGAAGACGCACTAGCTCTCGCAACGAAGAACACCTACGATTTGTTCGTATTGGACATCATGCTGCCAGGCATGGATGGCTACGAGCTTTGTCGCCGTCTACGCGCCAAGACCACGGTACCTGTGCTCTTTCTTTCGGCACGCGATACCGAACTCGACAAAGTCGTAGGCCTAGAAATCGGAGGGGACGACTATCTAGCTAAGCCCTTTGGCGTCCGAGAGCTTATCGCCCGCGTACGTGCACTGCTACGGCGTGGCGCTGGTGGCGACTTCCCTGGTGCGAACCATGCTATCTCAGCCGGCGGCATTACGCTGGACGAAGATGCTCACACCGCTTCAGGAGAACATGGAGAAATTGATCTAACTCCACGTGAATTTGAGCTACTTGCTAGTCTAATGAAGAGCGCCGGCAAGGTTGTTTCGCGTGAAGACTTGCTACGCGATGCGTGGGGTTGGGAATACTTGACGGAGACTAAGACCGTCGACACCCATATCAAACGACTCCGTGATAAAATCGAAGGTGCCGGATACGACCCCGGCCTCGTTGAGACGGTCCGCGGATACGGATATAGGTTTAAACAATAAAAAGGCTGCAGACATATTTCTCCCTGCTAGCGACCTTGCTTATGCTGCTAGCAGGGGCCATTATTCTACTCATTTGTTTTTTCGCCTTCGACATACCGCCGAAGGCGTTTCTCCTTCTTATTCCCATGGGATTAATAACCTTTGTACTCAGCCTTATTATCGGTCACTTTCTGGCTGAGCCACTGCATATGCTCGTAAAGAAAACCGAAATTGTTCGTGCAGGGGGTGAGGCAACCTTCACTTCCGACGGGCGCCTCTACGAAGCCGATACGCTTTCACGCACACTGGGCCTCTTGGTAGACAAAACGAAATCACAGCAGCGCGATCTCGTTTTGAAGGAAAGTAGACAAGCAGCCTTTGTGAGCGATGTTGCCCATGAATTGCGCACGCCGCTCACTGCCATTCGCGGTAATGCAGAAATGCTAGAAGACCCCGATCTACCACCTGAACTGCACGAAAAATTTTGCTCCATTATCATCGCCGAGAGCGAACGCCTGTGCCGCCTAACAAACGACCTTCTCACCTTGCAACGCATCGAAGATGGCGCTTTGCCATTGGAGCTACAGCGCGTGAACCTAAAACACTTAGCACACAACGTACGCGACGCGCTGGAGCCTATTCTGCGCGATCGGGATGCAAACGTGTCAATCGTAGGCGAGGCTCCCGACGTATTAGGTAGTCCCGATCGTCTCAAGCAGGCCGTAACTAATCTCGTAGAGAACGCCAGTCGCTTCATTGAGCCAGGCGGACAGGTGACCATCGAACTGTTCGGCCTACGCGGCAACTCTATCCTTGCCGTAAAAGACGACGGCCCCGGTTTTGGCGACATCGACCCAAAGTTGCTGTTTGACCGCTTCTATCGCACCGATGCCTCGCGCAGCCGCGGTACTGGCGGAACCGGACTAGGACTCGCAATAGTAAAGTCGGTCGTTCAGGCGCACGACGGCACAGTCGAAGCCATTAATCTGCCAGATGGTGGCGCCTGCTTCATCGTAGCACTGCCTTCTATCGCAACGAATTCTAATCAGTAAACTTTGAGGATAACTCGACGTACCGCGTCAATCTGGCCTTTTTACGCCGAATCGCGCGCAAAATTCAGGAAGAGGCAGCGGTCGCGAGAATACATAGCCTTGCCCAACCCTACAGCCCAAATCATGCAACATCAACGCCTGTTCCTTGGTTTCAACACCTTCGCAAATCATGCCGAAACCCAGTTCGGCAGCTATGTTTACCACGCTTTTTAGCACACAGCGCGAACGCTCTTCCTCCGAGCTTTCCGAAAGAAAGACACCATCTATCTTAAGAATGTCTATAGGCAGTTTACGCAACAAATTCAAAGACGAGTAGCCCGTACCAAAGTCATCCATGGCTAGTCGAAACCCTTTATCTTTAAGCGTCGAGAGTCTCTTTATAACCGTATCCTCACCCATAACAAAAGCGCTCTCCGTGGCCTCTATCTCAATACAATTATGTGGCACACCAGCATCATCCACAATGCTGACCAGCCTATCAACAAAATCGGCGCTCAAAACAGTCATTCGCGAAAAGTTTACCGACACCACTAGGGGCTCATCCTCTTCACGGGAAAACAGCGGATAAATCTGGCAGAGACGGTCGAGCATATGAAAATCAAGTTGAACGATAAAGCCATTTCTCTCAAACACCGGAATGAATGAATTAGGGAGCAGGAAACCTAGTTCAGAAGAATTCCACCGACAAAGCGCTTCGGCACCGACGATCGACCCATCCCGAAGATCGTTTTTCGGCTGTAAATACAGAAGGAATTCTCCTTGCTCGAGGGCTTGATCCATGCATTGCTCAATACGGCTCCGCAGATCAACCACGGCACGAAATACCTCGTCATACCAAGCAACACCAACGCCGCCCGCAGATTCTTTTAATACGGCTACTGCGTTAGCTATCGCGGTAGATACCCCCGTACTCGAACGCTCCACTAAACTTGCGCCACACCCAAACGAAAGCATATTGGTAAAATGCAGATCGGTATAAGCACGAAGTCTTTCCTCGACACATTCACAAAATCGCTCAACTCGGTAGGGCTCATCGCGCAGCAGCAATACAAAATGGTCTGCACTTGCGTGAGCAGCCACCTCGTTATTCCGACACTGCTCGTCAAGCATTCGGCCCAGTGCTCGGATAAGGCGATTTCCTGCTTCGAAGCCGTAAACTTCATTGATGTAACGAAAGTTCGATATGTTCGTATAAGCAACAATATACGTGTCACTTGGTGCGTCTAAAACGATTCGACCCGCCTGATCTTCAAAAGCAAGCATGTTTTTACGCTTTGTAATCGGATCAAGATGGTAGGCCGCCTTGAGTTTGTCCATTCGGCCACTGCGCATAAGCGCCATGATAAGAGAAGCAAGAAGAAACACTGCGGCACAGATAGCGCCAATGCGGAATACATCGTGGTCGGCCCGCACTCGAGCCATTGCTACCATCTCACCAGCTAGCTCATAATGCGTCTCACTAAGATTAAGTAGCCTCTCAGAAGAGCCTTTTCCCTGGCCGAAAGCATCTATCTCACCGAGTATTAACTTCCATTGATTCTCTACCGCATCAAGCTGTTCCGTAAAAGCTCTAGTTTCTGGCCCGCGGTAGAGACGCGATTCCTCTTCAGACTGAAGCTTGTCTAAAAGCATATTCACGCGCTTTTCGGCACCCCCAACGGGCTGTCCCGCTAATTCCATCTTAACGACGCGTTGCGTACCCCCACGAACCGCTTCTGCATTACTGGTAACATTCGCATAGTCCTGCACCTGCAACAACAACATAAAAAATAAAACCGTTCCAAGCATCCATAAAGCACCAGCGACAGCGATTCTACCGAATTTTCCCCTTATCATGCGGTCCCCTTTTTAACCTGCCACAGGCTTTCCCTCCGGCAGTTCAAGAGCATGTTCCGTCCACTACCGAACGGGTGATACCAAGCCGTCTGATTGGATGGGATAACACAAAGGGAGCAACCATTACACTTAAAATCATAGCCACAGTTGGCACGCCACGCCAGCAAGGCGACGAAACCAGAAGTAGGGAGGCAATACGTGGCGCAGCGACATGCCTGCCCTCTGCGTGCTCGCCTGAAAAAATACATCGAAAGGGCCTCCTTACCTCGTTTAATCAAAGAAGCGCGAGCGATCCCCTCCTAAGAAAATCCGCTCAAAGGCGATTAGGCAACTACGGCAACAACGTACCTGCTGTTCTTAACTTTCGTTAACCGAAATCATAAATCTTTTGGTTGTTTTTTTCGAATGTCTCTTCACGCTAAAGAATACAGGCAACTTTATATATTACTCTTTTACTTTTATAGAGTCGATACGTTCCCAAAAGCAAATAGTTACAAAAAAAATGACAAAAGAGCATTCTCTTCGAACCGAACGAACTGCTTCGTGCATTTTTTGCAGCTTGTTCGTTTTTTTCCACGTCCGCGCGTATAATTATTTTAGTTTGATTATCAAAGTATTTAATAGCACGGCGACCGCATGCAGCAGAGCTATTACTGCGATGTCCCTACATGCAAGCCGCCGGCAGGAACGGAGAGTATCGTGGGCAGTGCATTAGTGGGATTTGGCAAAGCCGTTCCCGCACTCGAAGTCGCAAACGAGGCGCTTGAAGCGCTGGTAGATACGAACAATGAGTGGATCGTCACGCGCACCGGCATTCAAAGCAGACACGTAGCCGTCAAAGAGACAAACGCCGACTTAGCCGAAGCCGCTGCACGCGATGCCCTCGGTTGGACAAAAGGTGGATTTTCTGAACGTTGTTTCGCGGCGGACGAGATTGATCTCATTGTGTTCGCAACCATTACCCCAGACACCGTTTGTCCCTCGATGGCAGGCTTACTGCGCCGCCGTCTAGGCCTCGACCACGCCATCGCCTTCGATGTGAATGCCGCCTGCACAGGCTTCGTATACGGCATGACTATCGCCGAGAGCATGATGTCGGCTTCTGCCCCCACTGTCGCCGGAGCAGCCGGACGCAACCCCATCCGTCGTGCTCTCGTCGTTGGCGCCGAACGTCTTACCCGACTTACCAACTGGACCGATCGCAATACCTGCGTACTATTTGGAGATGGTGCCGGAGCAGCGGTTCTCGAATGGGACGAAACACGCGTAGGCATTATGAGTAGCTTCATAGCAAACCAAGACGACTCCACCAACGCTCTTACTAGCCCCGCTACCTATGATGCACCGCAGCCCTTCGACGTAACCGGTGTTACCGGAAAAACCCCTCACACGATGGGAGTCGCAGAGCAGAGCACCGATGCCGAACTAGGCGTTGCCGAACTCGTTGCCGCAGGTCGTCCTCGCCAAGTGCTCTACATGGATGGTCCCAAAGTGTTCAAATTCGCTGCAGAAGCCATGACCGAAGCGGTAAATCAGGTATTGAATCGCGCAAATGTCTCGCTTGATGATGTTGCGTGCATTATTCCCCATCAGGCCAATGAGCGTATTATTAAGTATGCCGCCAAAAAGCTACACCGTCCGATGGACTTCTTCCAGGTATCCATAGCCACCACAGGCAATACTTCTGCTGCGAGCGTACCTATGGCGCTAGCCGACGCCTACACCTGTGGGCGCATCAAGCGTGGCGATAAAATTATAGTTGTCGCCTTTGGTGGGGGCTTTACTTCAGGGGCCGTGCTGTACGAAGCATAAAAGCACGGGTATTCTCGCTTCGCGAGGGGAAGATGACCACTGGCAAGAAATTCAAATCGATCAGGCGAGGCTTGCAAGCCGGAAAGGAATATCCCTACTCTCAGTTTGCAAGCCTCGCCTCTCAACAGTTCTACTTCCCACCCAACCTGAGCAAGAAGAAATTACTTGCTTGGCAAAGCTTTCCGCACAGCACGCGCCGTACCTACCGCAGCTACAAGTTTTAGCGTATCCACTATAAGAAACGGCGCCACCGCGGTAGCAAACGCCGCCGCAGGACTAAGGGAAGCTACCACCATAAGTTGCGTCCATCCGCATACATACATCACGGCCAAGAAAAGAAAACCTGCAACCAAATCGAGCATAAGGCCCTTGCGCCTCACCTCAGCACTAACCCCAAAACGAGTACGAGTTAACTGCAGAAACACCAGAGCGACAGCCGCTCCCAGCAAAAAGCCCCAAAGAAACCCACCGGTCGGCCCCGCAAGTATACCAATACCACCACGCATGGCAGAAAACACCGGCAACCCAATAGCCCCAAGCATCAGATAACCACCAAGAGCAGCAAGACACTGACGTGGCGTTAGCACCAGAAGAGCAAACACCATCACAAATGTCTGCAAGGTAAACGGCACAGGACCCAACGGTACCGACACCCACGCGGAAACCGTCATGAGTGCAATCGAAAGCCCCACGAACGCAATCGAGCGTGTCCTCGAAGTGGGCCTCCCCTTACCTTGAACCTGCTTCATATCTCATCCCTTCCCGTACAGCCAAAAATGTTGCTGCGTCCGATTTGTCGCCGACAAGCCTAACCCAACAACGAATCAAACGTCTCCCGAGAAGGTGTAAAGGGGTGACAATAGCATTGCCTAGAAAGTCAGACAAGCACTAAAACTTCGAAGTAACCTCTCCTCGCTCAAGGCGCTTCAAACGGCGCATTTCAACAACGATGAAGATTATCGTGACAAAAATAGAGAGGAAGTCCGCAAGAGGCATGGCAAAGTACAGCGCATCGAGGCCGGTGAACTGGGGTAATATGTTCGGAAGCACCTCCGGCAACAAGAACAGCAAAGGTACGAGGAAGATAATCTGCCGGGTAAGCGAGAGCACGATAGACTTCAGAGGCTGTCCCGTAGCCTGGAAGTAGTTTGCACCAACAATTTGAAAACCCACCAACGGCAGCATAAGCAACTGCATCTTGAGCCCAAACACCGTAAAATCAACCAGGCCTGCATGAGTGATACCAAATACCCCAACGATTGCCTCGGGGAACAAATGCACCAGCACCCACATAATGGCACCGATGGCCGTAGCACCCGCAATACCGTACCACAACGTCTTTCTAACGCGGTCAATAAGTTTTGCACCGTAATTAAAACCCAGCAGTGGCTGAATAGCCACCGCAACACCCACCAGAGGAAGTACGGTGAACATGCCAACGCGCTGCACCACACCGATAGACGCAAGCGCATCGTCGGCACCGATGGGGCTCAAAGCCCCGTACTGAACCAAGAGGTGGTTAATAACGAAGTTCACTACCGCCATGCCGGCTTGAACAGCGAAACTAGCAAAACCCAACGAAAGGATAGTGCCAACAACTTTAAGATGCGGAACCATATAACGGAAATGCAGCTTGAGCGGCACATTCTTTGTAAACACGAAGTACCACAGCACCGCCACACACGATGCTCCTTGACCGATTACCGTAGCCCAAGCGCTACCTACCACACCCCACCCCATCTGAATAACAAACAGGTAGTTAAACACCAACGACACCAACAAGCCAATAAGCATGGTTACCAAGGCACGATTCGGCGCGCCCGCCGTACGAATAAAGTTGTTTACTCCCATACCAATACACTGAAAAATAAAACCAAAGCATATGATCTGCAAGAATGCATGAGCATAGGGTCGTACCTCATCGGTGGCGCTCGAAGCGGTTAGTAGCCCATCGATAAACGAAGGATTCAACGCCGCAATACCCACGATGGCCGACACTACCACACTCAATAAAACGGTATTCCCTAAACTAATCTCAGCGTCGACACGCCGTCCCTCACCCAAACGCAGAGCGGCAAGCGCGTTTCCGCCGTTGCCAATAAGCATCGATATGGCCATGAATACAATCATGATTGGATTCGCAACCGTAGCAGCCGATAGACCAATCTCGCCTAGGGCCTGACCAAGGAAAATGGAGTCAACTACGTTATAAGCACCATTCACTACCATACCAAGGATAGCGGGAATAGCAAACTCAGTAATAAGCCGCGGTATGGAAGCAGTACCCATACGGCTTACTTTGTTGTCGCGTCCTGGGTTTTTGGGGTCTTTTCCCAGAGGAGCACCTGTGCTGTCTTCGTTGAGAATAAGGGGTGATTTCGCTTCTGCCGCCGTTGCTGCCATATCTTCGCTTGCCTTTCTTGCCTTTTTATCAAACACGCTATTGTACCCGGTATTGTGCTGCAAGGAAAGAAAAATATATGCTGCGATATCGGCATTACGCTGCAAACAATCGGTAAACGCAAGGAAGCCAAGCTTAGCGAAGGTGAGCTTCTCCGGAAGAAAGGAAACAAACCGAACCCGAGGTATCGCGGATAATAAGTCGACCCGTGTCGTCTACACCTTCCACTTCGCCTTCAGCAAGTACCGAACTCGCTTGATCAACCATGCACACCCGTCTGCCCTTCAATGCCATACAGGAGCGATACTCGTCAAGAAAGGCAGCAATACCTTCATCTTTCCATTTGAGATATAGAGGAGCGAACTCGTGCATAACTACCCGAGACACTTCATCAAGAGAACTGAGGCATCCTAGTTCAGACAGATAAACGGGAAGGTTTTTGCCTCCAGCCAATGCCACATTTTTGCCTTGACGTACATTCACGCCCACGCCGACACACACTCCGCGCGCATGCACTTCAAGTGAGATTCCACAAAGCTTACGATACGTTTTGCGAATCGACTCTGCATGCTCGCTATCAAATGGAACTACAATATCATTGGGCCATTTCACCAAAATATCATCAGTCCGCACGGCGGAAAGGGCGAGGGTCGCTCGGCGCACAGCAAGAGACACAACTAGGCTCAGCGTAGGGAGCGTACTTATTTCTACCTGAGGGCGCAACAAGAGCGACATATACATGCCGCCATCGGGGCTTGCCCACTTACGCCCCTGACGGCCGTACCCACCCGTCTGGCGTTGTGCGCACACAACTAGCCCCTCGGGCTCCCCCGCTTCAAGCGCCCGTTTAATTTCATCGTTCGTTGACGTGGTCTCCTCAAGGCAGCGAACACGAAACAAAAGCGGCTCACTCACAGTTTTAGTGCTTTTCCTACCGTCACAGCCTCATCCGTCACGGGCATTCCGTCGGCGAGTACATGACCAGGAAGCAGCTCAAGCAGAGGCATCACTACAAAATCTCGCTCAAGAGCGCGCGGATGCGGCAACGTAAGCAGATCGTTATCAGTCACGTACAACTGGTAATCAATAATATCCACGTCACAGGTACGCGGACCATTCTCAATCTCGCGCACGCGGCCCAGACTATTCTCGATGGCCTGCAGATATTTCAATAATTCCTTGGGCGAAAGCCCCGTACGCATAAGCACAACCGCGTTCACGAATACATCTTGGTCTACGTAATAGGCTGGTTCGCTCTCGTAAAAGCTAGAAATATCGACAATTTGCGAATCGGGCAGCGAACATAGTTCCGTGATTGCCTGGTTAAGAAGAGCGATTTTTCCCTCGCGCTCCTCACCGGGATGAGCCACCAGGGGTACGTTACACCCCAAACCCAACACCACGTAAGGTCGCAAATCTTTAAGTGCCTTGGCCGTTTCTGCCACATTATGTGTACGTACGACACTCGCGCCCAGCTCACAAGCCATAAGTGCCTCTGAAGCAGATACCTCGTCGCGGTCGCATGGGTCTTCAATCTTATAGGCATACCCAAGGTAGCTCTTACGAGACAACGCAGCCATTACCGGGTATCCCAAACGAACGAACTCTTGAAAGTTGCGCACAAGCTCAATAGTCTGCTTGGCTGTCTTACCAAAGCCAGGACCAGGATCGACGCAGATACGTTCATGCGAAACACCCGCCGCCTCTAATGCTTCCGCGCGTTCACGTAGATAGTCGCGTACCTCAACGACTACATCAACGTAGTCTGGATTTTCCTGCATCGTGGCAGGATCACCCTGCATGTGCATAACCACCAAACCAGCATCGCAGGAGCATGCCACCTCAACCATAGCAGGATCGCGGAAGCCCGACACATCATTAACAATAGATGCACCAGCTTCAACGGCAGCACGCGCAACCTCAGCATGACGCGTATCGATGCTTACACACCAGCCGCGCTTAGCGAGCACCTCCACCACCGGAACCGTACGAGCAATCTCTTCCTCAACGGTAACGGTAGCTGCCCCAGGACGCGTAGACTCGCCCCCTACATCAATAATAGCGGCTCCCTCTTCCACCATACGCTCAGCGTGCATAACGGCAGATTCAAGGTCTGCGTGCTTGCCGCCATCGGAAAACGAGTCGGGGGTTACATTCAAGATGCCCATAATAAGGGGCATCTTGGTGTCAAACTCATGCGTTGAACAGCGCCAGATCATCGATTCTCTCCGTCGCCTTTCTTGTCATCGCGGCGATCTTCCGGCTTAGAATCTTGCTTACGATTGTCATCGCCCGGCTTCGGATCGCCCATCATCTCGCGAAAGCCTTCCTCGAGGTCGTTCAAAAAACTTTTCGATTGCTGTTCCGCTACCGCAGGCGGCACCGAAGCATCTGCTTGCTGAACGGCGGCGGCTCCTTGGGCGCCCTCGCGATACGGCGGATTAGGGTCTTGATCACCCGGCTCTACCGATTCATCACGCCAGTTCACATCGGCAAGTTTTTCATCGCGAGCACGAGCATCAGCCTCTTCTTGTTCCTTACGGGCATTAATCTCATCTTCGCGCTTTAAGTACTCATCCCACTCGTTATCCAGCAAGGCCTGACATGCTTCACCCTCGACAGTCTCGCGCTCCAGCAAAACACTGGCCATAAGATCCATTTGTTCGCGGTGCGTCGCCAGAATCTCATGAGCACGATCGTGCGCGTCTTTCATAATGCGCGCCACCTCGCCGTCGATACGACGCGCGGTTTCCTCGGAGTAATCCTGCGTATTGCCATAGTCACGACCCAAGAACACTTCGTGATTCGGCTGACCAAACACCTGCGTACCCAACTCAGCACTCATGCCGTATTGGGTAACAATAGCGCGAGCCATCTTCGTAGCGCGTTCAAGATCGTTACTTGCACCAGTAGTAATGTCGTCGCAATAGATCTCCTCAGCCACACGACCACCCATAAACACAGCCAAGTCATCACGCATCTCGCCCAGCGAATTCAGCACCTTGTCTTCCTTGGGAATAGAAAGGGTGTAGCCTAGCGCACGACCACGCGAAATAATTGAAATCTTATGCACTGGATCGGCGTGCGATAACAGGTGTCCAACGAGGGCGTGCCCACTTTCGTGGTAAGCGATAGTGTGCTTGGTTTTTTCATCAAGCACGCGCCCCTTACGCTCCGGGCCCGCAATAACGCGCTCCATCGATTCAGACACTTCACGCTGTGTAATAATTTTCTTGTTGCGACGCGCTGTAAGAAGCGCGCTCTCATTCATGAGATTCGCCAAGTCGGCACCCGTAAATCCTGGAGTGAGCTTAGCAATCTTTGGCAGATCAACATCGCTACCCAGAGGTTTATCTTTCGAGTGAACCTGCAAAATTTTCTCGCGGCCCTTCACATCGGGTGCGTCAACCACAATCTGTCGGTCAAAACGACCGGGGCGCAGCAAGGCAGGATCCAGTACGTCAGCACGGTTCGTTGCCGCAATAAGTACTACCGAATCGTTAGACTCGAAGCCATCCATCTCAACAAGTAACTGGTTGAGTGTCTGTTCGCGTTCGTCATGCCCGCCACCGAGGCCGGTACCACGCTGACGACCTACTGCGTCAATTTCGTCAATGAAGATAATGGCAGGAGAAGCGTCTTTTGCCTGTTGGAATAGATCGCGTACGCGGGAAGCACCCACACCAACAAACATCTCTACGAAGTCCGAGCCCGAAATGCTAAAGAACGGCACGCCTGCTTCGCCAGCAACAGCACGTGCAAGCAGTGTTTTGCCCGTGCCCGGAGGGCCCACTAACAGACAACCGCGCGGAATTTTCGCACCCATTGACTGGTATTTCGCGGGATTGGCAAGAAAGTCTTTAATCTCGGTCATTTCCTCGACAGCTTCGTCCACGCCCGCAACATCAGAGAACTTCACATCGGGACGCTCTTCACTAGTTTTCTTCGTCTTGGCTTTACCAAAGCTCATCTGCGAATTGTTCGCCTTCTGCATCTGAGAGAAGAAGAAGAACAGCAACGCACCGATGGCAATAATGGGAAGCAGCGTACCAAGAATATCCCAGAGTGCCGAGGGTAGTTGAATCTGGTAGGGAATATTCGGATGAGCAGCCATAAGCTGTCCAAGCGAGTCTTGACCTACGTAGGTGGAGGTGAAGTTGTGCGATTCACCTAATGTCGCAGCCTTGATGTCGGAGGTACCCACGCCACCCAGCGCCTTGCCGGTATCAGGGTTCTTAATGGTAGCCATGCGCGCATTGAGTGCTTGGAACGCCTCGTTGAATGCGTCGGCGGCCGTCGACCCTGCTGTGATAGCCGGATAGTACGTACCCGTGACCGTATGTCCACCGGCGTCGTAGACAACCTTTGTCACACGATCTTGCTCAACAGCCTGTACGAATTCCGACGTAATGAGATTATCGGTCTGTGTCGTATTCGACATGTTCATAAACTGCTGGCCCACGAAGAATGCTACCAGCATGAACAACAGCACCGAGATTATAGTCGTACGTGGACTGGGCTGCTGAAATTGCGGCTGCTTGCTCTGCTGAGGTTTATTTTGCTGTGCCATATGGTCTTACTTTCCTTCTCGTCCGGTCAGCTTCCTTCGTACTTTGCGACACCTTGCTCGCAATGTGCAATTCTGCCGCCGTGTGTCTCGCATCCATCACCCAAGCCCGCACCAGCGAGGTGTGGCCTAGCCTGGAAGCTGGTCATCAGTGGTAGATCTCCGGCTTCAAAATACCAATGTAGGGCAGATTGCGGTAACGCTCAGCATAATCCAACCCATAACCAACGATAAACTCGTCGGGGCACTCGAAACCGACATATTTACAATCGATCTTCGCCTGCGCACGTGTCTTCTTCCGCAAAAGCGTCGCCACCTCGATAGAAGCAGGCTGGCGCGATGACAGGTTCTTCATCAAATACTTCAGGGTAAGACCCGAATCGAGGATGTCCTCGGCAACAATAACATGGCGACCTTCAATCTCGGAACTAAGGTCTTTCAGAATACGCACAACGCCCGAGCTTTTTGCGCCGTTGCCGTACGACGAGATAGCCATGTAATCCATCTCTACCGGCAACTCAATTTGCCGAGCAAGGTCAGCCATAAAAATGGCTGCACCGCGCAGCACGGAAATGAGGACAATACTGTCCTTTTCAGCATAGTCGCTCGTAATAGCGCGACCAATTTCTTCTACGCGCTGAGCGATTTCATTCTCAGTGAACAGCACTTCCGCAATATCGTTATGCACAGTTTCCGCATCCTCTTCGTTTCGTTCACAACAGTTCCCCCACGTCTCACATCGAAACACGATGCATGAACAGCGGTGTTGCACTTACCTTGAGATTTGGCTAGTGTACCATTGCCCCCCTGAGAAATGGCGACAAGATGGTAACGCTGAGCCAAGGGCCACGATTTTTACATTCCCGCATGGGATCAGGGCGTATACAAATCCTCAGCGCAGATCGGGAAACTCTTCCAGCAGACGCTGCACTGGCATGCCAATAACAGTATCAAGAGCCCCGTCAATGCGATCCACCAGAGCCGCCCCTGTTCCCTGAATCGCATAAGCACCCGCTTTATCAAAAGACTCTCCTTGACGCAGGTAGTCGTCGATCTGCTCATCCGAGAGCGCATGGAAGGTTACGGCTGTCGATTCAATAAAGGTACGGAAGCCGAGCGATATCTTTTCGGGCTCAGGTGCAGCCACCAGCCATACCGACACGGCAGTAAGTACCTCGTGCGTTCTGCCTTCAAGGCGGCGCAGCATATGCTTTGCATCCGAGAGGTTCTTAGGTTTACCGAATATCTCACCGTCGCATACCACCATGGTGTCAGCGCCCAATACCATGGCCATGCCCTGATAGTCCTCGGAAAGAACTTCCTGCACAACCGCGCCGGCTTTGCGCTCAGCCAATTTTTTAGCTGCCTCGGGTGGGTCGGCCAGAAGATCGGCGTCGAGTTCCTCGTCCACCTCCGACACACGCACCGTGAATGCAATTCCTGCATCCTCCATCAACTGTTTGCGCCGCGGTGACCCACTGGCCAAAACAACGTCGAATGTTGAAAGGTCAACTTCTGCCGACGTAGCAGTGTCGGCAGCTTCGACGCACGGCTTTTCGGCCGCCGCGTCAGCTTGAGTGTTCTGTTCTTTTTCCATGCATACTATTGTAACGCAGTGCGCTGGCATCCGCTTCTATCCACGATTTCCGCGCAATGACTCACCAAAATTTCAACCAAAATCTCAACACTCCCCGCAGCGGCGTCAAAGGTCGTCTTAAGCTAAACTCGCTTACGGCGCGCACGAAAAGCCGCCATGGGTTCAATGCGAACCCCTTGCTTATTAGCGCTAACGGCGAGGTCACCTTGAATATTGGCCACATAACCACCAAGGGGAGCACCTGTATCGTCATATGCGTCAAGCACCGCCTCTACCGAAGCGGCTTCAACACGCGCCTCGGCACCCAGCATAAGGCCAAGCGCACGCACAACCACACGGCGTCGCAGGGGGCGCGGCTCGCTGCCCAACGAAGGAGCCAACACGCAACCAGCAGAATAATCGGGAGCCCGTCCTTCAATCTGTTCAATCCAGACAACTTGATCTACAACAAGCTTTTCAGCATATTCCTCTAGCAGATTGTCCTCGTCGGCAATAAGGTTCATCGTACGCCCCAGCACTTCAAGCAATTGCGGGTTGCGCTCTTTCGCACGCGGCACTATCTCGTGACGTACGTACGCGCGAAAGCGGTCGGTATGCGCATTCGTGGCATCTTCGCGCCAGAGATTGCCGTTCTCATCTTCTACCACCTGCTCGTTTGCCTGTTTGCGCTCGGCTAAATACGAACGCAAATCCTCGCGACTCACCTCCAACAGAGGGCGCACAACGGGCCCATTACGGTAGCGCATCGAGCGAAAACCACCCGGCCCCGTGCCCACAATGGAACGCATATAGAAGCTCTCAACCCTATCGTCAATGGTATGCGCCGTAAAAATGCGTCCATCAGCAAGAGGGGCGGCGGCATGCAAACAAAGGCTTTCGAGTGCTTCATTTGCTGCCAAATACCGCTCACGACGGGCAACAGCCTCGACATTCTCTCCCGTACGTTGGGCCTCGCCAGCAATATCAATCTCGCAGGAGAACAGCGGAATGCCCAGCACCTCAGCTAGACGAGCAACGAAGCGAGCATCGCCATCGGCGTCCTCGCCACGCAGCTGATGGTTCACGTGCAACATGGCCAAATCACCAATGTCGCCAGCTTCATGCAGTTCGCAAGCAAGATAGGCAAGCGCCGTAGAGTCCGATCCACCTGAAACCATAAGCAGCACCGGCGCGTCGGGGGCAACCAAAGCACGCTCAGTAATAACAGATCGCATGCGGTCAATGACGGCAGAAGGTGCGGACATAGCTGATGCCTTTCTCGAAATAGTTCAGACGGCTTGCATTATACCGCGACACACTGCGTTTCTTTTTTCTGCTATTTCACTGAAACATATCGTATGCCTCCGTCGTATGCTTAGGTAAGGAGATGAGAGTATGCCAAACCAATCTAATCAGCACGACCGCGAAGTATTCCTCACGCAAGCAATGTCTGACTGGGGTAATGCAGTCTACCGGCTGGCACTGAGCCAAACACGATCGCGAGCAGATGCAGAAGACGTGTATCAAGACGTGTTTCTGCGCCTGTTCAACGATCGGACGGATTTTCAAAGCGCCGAGCATGTAAAGGCATGGTTGCTGCGCGTTACCGTCAACCGCTGCCGCGATCTGACAAAATCGAGCTGGAAGCGCCGCACCGTAGCCTTCGACCCCCAATGGGACGCACCAGACACCCCCGCCCGCAACGAGGAGGAAGCGGATGTCTGGGATGCGGTAGGCCGACTGCCCGAACAACAACGTGCAGCCGTGCATCTGCATTACGTCGAAGGCTATTCGACGGAAGAAATTGCCCGGCTTATGGGCTGCCAACCGGCAACTACGCGCACATGGCTGTTTCGAGCCCGAGCACGCATTAAAGAGCTGCTCGCAGCCGATGCCTCCGAGGCGCCTAGGGAAGCGTCGGTCAAGGACGCTGCGAAACTCGGAGCGATCGGGCAGCCGAGGGCACCCGACGCACGCATCCTAGCCCCTGAAGCCTACCAAGCACAAACGCCTTCTACCCTCCTTTAGAAAGGAGACGCCCATGACCTCCGACCCTTTAAACCGCTATCAAACCATAATGCACGCCGCCAAAGCGCCTGCCTACTTGCCCGACCACGTGCTCAAGCAGGCGCGTGCGCAAGCGAGCAGCGCGCCCGCCCCGGCAAGCGTCGCAGCGGGCGCGCTGCCGAATAGCCGCACCGCGGACCGCACGCCTGCGCCGACCTTCTCGATCAAACGCAACCGCGTCGCAGGATTCGCCTTTGCCGCCTGCGCTGTACTCGCCTTGGGCGTGGGGGCGCTTGCCCTGAGTCCTCTCGCCGCCTTAAGCGGGAACAACACCGACACCGGGATAACCGCCCCGCAAGGTAATTTCTTCACCTTGTCCGCATTCGCTGACGAGGGCGGGCAGCCGGCCAACGGCCCCGTCACGCTTGCCGCAGACGACTTCATGCCGGTACGCACCTCCGCAGGGTACCAGTACAACGGCGAAACCGATGGATATGAAAACTTTTGCATAGCTTCGCGAGCGTACAACCTCAACCTTACCTGCTCCGGCAAAAACGTGGCAAGTATGACCTACGAACTGGTGGGGGAAGGTGTCTCGCTCAACAATGTCGAGATAACGAACGTCACCGGCCAAGACCACCCCGACATAGACATCGACCAATCGTCATCGTTCACCCAGGATTTCACCGATCAGAACGACAAGGGCGATGGAACCTACTTTGCACGCCACGAAATCGTATTCGAATACATGCTGACGGAAGACGAAGAGCTGCTTTTTGACGAAGAGATGGCAACCGTAACCCACAAAGAGGTTTCGGACGGTTCCACAACGGATCCGGCAGAGTTAGCAGCTTGGACGGAAGCCAACGACCGCCTCGAAACGGCATTGGGCCTGCACGACGCCCAATACCTATCCCGGGCAAAGATTATCCTAACCGCCACGTTCACCGACGGCGCCTCGGCCACGAAAACCTACCAGTTGGCACCTGTCGATAACTTCGAGCAAGCCTACGCAGAATACCTTTCGCTGCGCTCCTCCTGGCGGGGAATCGAAGAACCAGATTTTCCTGCACTGTACACGATCAAAGAGATTGCCTGATCGAAAATGATGCGGTGCGTCTAAGAAAGTCTGCACGGCCCAAGGCTCTGTTTGCGTACTTTTCCTGAACGTCTTATGATAAAAAGCAGGCTGGGCATTGTCCAACCTGCTTTCTGTATGTTAAAGAAAGGGCGTCATGAGAATAGCCGGGTTACAGAAACTTACCTTACTTGATTTTCCGGGACATACAGCGTCCACCGTATTCCTGCCGGGATGTAACTTTCGCTGTCCGTTTTGCCATAACGCCGAGTTGGTAATCGAAAGCGAGCCTACTGACAACATTTCAATCGATGAGTTTTTTGCCTTTCTCGAAAAACGACATGGATTGCTGGATGGCGTGTGCATCACCGGAGGTGAGCCGTTATTACAACACGACCTAGCCGAATTCTGCGCACGCATCAAGCAAAAGGGGTTTGCGGTAAAGCTGGACACAAACGGTAGTCTCCCCGAACGTTTACGCGAACTAGTAAAAGCAGAATTGGTGGACTACGTGGCTATGGACATAAAGAATACTCCCCAACGCTACGGCGAAACTACTGGCGTTGCCAGCTTTGACCTTGTGTCCATACAAGATTCAATCGACTTCCTAATGGGCGGACATCTGCCCTATGAATTCCGCACCACGGTAGTACGTGAGCTACACTCCCCTGATGACCTATTGGCTATCGCCCGCTGGATCAAAGGCGCTGCCGCATGGCACCTACAAAGCTTCGTCGATGCCGACTCTATCTTGTCGGGCGCAGGTACGCTGCATGCCTACGAACTCAACCAGCTCGAGGCTCTGCTTCCCGAGCTGCGACGCTACGTTCCTGCCACGCAGTTGCGCGGCGTGTAGACCCGCACTCACAACACCTTGGTACAACACCCAAGCTAAATCCCACCGTCGGTGCAAGGGAACAGCACACGTCCTCACAAGGTAAATTTGCAAAAATCGCCTTCCTGAAGCGATTTTTAGGCCATCAAACAGGCCAATAAATACAAAAGAAAAGAAACGCCTGTTCAAAGGATTATTCGATTTTACAGAAAATACCTGCACGTTTGATTGAACGCTCTTTTTGGCGCTCAGAGCCGCCAAATCGCTTCACGAAGGCGATTTTTGCAATACTGACGCGCTCTTTGCACAAACGGCACTAGACACGGGTCTCCAAACCACGCCTCAAGCCCACCCAACAGCCACGCGCCGTAGGTCACAAGAACCTACAGCGCGCGTACTATCTTTTGGAGGCGACGCAAACCCTCCAGTAATCCAAAACAGATTCGCCCAGCTTCCCGCTGTCGCCCTTACGCGGCCGTGGTGGGCTGCACGTCCTCACGACGGGCCATAGCTTGCTCGTAATCTTTGGTGCCAACAAATACTTCCTGCATATATGGGTTACGATGCAGCTTCTTCGCGCGATAGATGATGTAGGCAAAGGCCGCTACGTTCGCCAAAAGCGCTATCACCGACACCGCCAAATTCACGTTCGGGTTGTTCACCGATTGCACGCTGAACACGCTATAGTCTTGGAATGCCGGGAACACCTGGGCGAACATGCACCACACAGCCAAGGTGAACGCACGATTTTGAATCCAGCCGCCCTTGTTCCAGAAGAATGCAGCCACCGTAGGTGCCAGCAGTAGCGCGAGGCCGCAGTACCAGGCATGCGTGGGCAGGCAATTGTAGGTGTAGCAGAAGTTCCACAGGTCGTAAGCAATAATAAACACCCAGGTCATATCGGGCCACAACATATCCTGCTTCTTCTTTGACACATAGATACCAAACCAGCCGGTCATACAAGCAATATTAATAAGACCCGCCACGCCGTTAAACACATTATGCCAACCGCCATAAAGCGTTACGCCCTCGGTTGATACCCATGTGGTACCCCATGCGCGGATAGCGCTCTCAAAATCACTGACCACCGCAATGAGAATATTTATAGCCACAATAACGAACGGGAAGCAAAGAAACCAGTGCTTCTTTCCTGGACCCCATGCGTACTTAATGGCCATGAAGCCAATACAGCCAATGGTGGCCGCGTAAAGCTTCGCATAATGAAACCAGCTGTTCATATGCATGTAGGTGGGGTTGTTCAGCGCCCATTCGGCACCCATGCCCGCGCCCACGTAAATGGCTGCAAAGTAGACGGTGAGGGCCGCGGGCACGGCAATGAAACAAAAGATGCCACCAGCCTTGGATCGACGCGCTATCTCATTAATAAGAATAAGACCAACAAACACCATGGCCCATCCGGCCCATTGGTAGAGGGCATTTTCGCCATAAACTTGGAACAACATGGAAGGCTTCTTTCTCTCGATACTTGTTAAGGGGGCCTGTTAATTAGGTTGCAGTAAAACTTTCAAACCCCGTTAATGAGACCCCAAACCTGAAGATGCGGCAGGAGCTTTAGGCACACCAAGAGCCCGATCTGCAAGCTGCACCGCCAGCACCAATATCGCCGCATTTACTCCCGCTGCCAAAGTGAACCAACCCGCGGATGCAAGGCCATTGATATGTGCAACATTGAGGGAAGCAAACGCAGGTACTGCAATTACCATAACCACCAAACCGCATACCAACGCAGCAGCTATCATGCCGACACCAACACGATCGGGACTTTTCGCTCGCGCGATGCACGCACAAGCCACCACACAAGCCGCAGCATTTAGCAATACGACAGCTACAATTAGCATCAAGCCCATAAGCAACATAGAGCCATCCATTACGAGTTTCGTTTTCATGGATGCCATTTGTACTGCCGACATAATGCCATTCGCAAACACAAGCGCGCACACCAGGCCTGCCACTGTTGTAGCAGCCCCCGCGGCAAGTGCCGGCCCAAAGCTAGCAAGTCGCTGCACACCGCGGCTATACCAATAGGCATACAGCAACACCGCCGCAACCGACAGCGCACACACTAAGCCGCCCAACATCATGAACGCCACAAGCGCCGGCCCCGTGAGCGCCGAACACACTTGGTTCAACAAGGTACCCGTAGACGCAGCGATATAGTCATAAGTGAGCACACCAAACACATCCATGATGGCAAGCCCAATACGCCCTATTAATGCCACCGCAAGCGCTACGCCAAATGCATACAGAAACGATCGACCTACGTCCTTTAGAGCAGGAGACGGAATGGACCCCTCGTCGAGCCTACACTCAGCGGAGGATTCCCCGACCAAAGGAGCAGTCTCATTCGATTGGCACTTTCCAACCTGGTTAGCACTTTCAACTTGCGAGGTGCCTACCAATTCGCTTACCTTTCCACTCATATGGTCTCCTCACTTCCCCGTTCGTTTTGCACGGCGAACGTGCCACACAAATACCCGCCGCAAAACGCTAGGCTCACATCGCCCAAGAGTGACCCGAGAATAGGATCGCCGATGTAGCTATTCTCACCGCACGCACCACCAGCCGTATGCCAGCCTGCATACAGACCAGGAATAACCGTGCCCTTCGTAGAAACAACCTGCATCTCATCGTTAATAAGCAACCCGGCCTTCGTTCCATATAGGTTGCCGCCAATTCGACAGCCATAGAACGGTGGGTCCTTAATGGCATGCAACCATTCGGGCTCCATGGGATACATAAAGTCATCCTCACCGAGTTCACAGGTTTCGTTCCACCGATCTACCGCCGCTTGCAGCACACCAGGCTGGAAGCCTAAATCGCGCTCAAGCTCTTCCAGCGTATCGCGGCGCTTCAGTACGTCGGCATCAATCGCATCCTGCACACCGTGATGCCAATCGCGATAATGCTCGGGTACCTTGTCAATTTGCTCGAGATCTGGCGTGATAAGCTTACGGCAGTGCTCCTGAGCGAACCCGGCAAGATGATCTTCGTAATGAGCGTCAAAGATAATATAGCTACGGTGTCCCGGGGGTGTCATCTGAATAGTCGCCAGATCTCCCAACGCATAGATGGCATCCGCTCCGTCTTTTTTCACGCGACTATCCATGTAACGTAGGCGATTCCCGCAACGATCAACCGTAAACCAAGGCTGGCGCGAGAGTTGCGTCATACCATCGTAGAGAAAACGTGCCCACTGCCCCCCTTCGGCCTGCCAGTCCACGCCACCATCAAACGAAGCTGAGCTATTGAAGCCCGACACATCAGCTCCAGCACCGAGACCCATGCGGAAGCACTCGCCCGTCTCGCCACCCGTAAGGTAGCTTGACGCACAGCCCATAGCTGCAGTAGGAATGTACTTATCTAGCAGTGCCTTGTTATTGCAGAAACCGCCCGCCGTGAGAATAACTCCACGCGTTGCATGAATGTACACCTCGCGGTCGTAATCCTCGCGACACACCACACCCACCACTCGTCCGCTGTCATCTACCACCAGTGCTTCTGCCGGACTCTGAAAGTGATAATCCACTCCATGACGCTGACCAAATGCGAACATGGCGTCGGTGGCATCTTTCATCTTCTGCACGTGGTGATCAAGCGTTGAATTCTTCGGCGCGACATATACCGGAACCTCACCCAAACGCCATTGCACACCACAATCGGCCATCCAGTCGATACAAATACCGCCCGATTCAGCAATGCGATAAATAAGGTGAGGGTCGGCTGCGTAGTGATACTCGTCCATGGCCCAGTCGGAAAGCTTGCGTGCGTCGAAAGGATATTCGGGGAAAGCAAAGCGCTTGGATTCCTGCAACTTCGAACCCCCGAGAATTGCGCACATGCCTGCGCACTGCGCATTGCCGCCATGTAATCCCATAGCTTCGACACAAATAGTATCGGCCCCCAGCTGAGCGCTGCGTGCGGCAGCATTCAAGCCCCCGCCACCGCCACCTACCACGCAAATCTCGCATTCGTAATCCCACTTCGAAGGCACAGACCGTGGAGGAATAGGAGTAGCATCATTTGCCGGAAACGCCGCCGCGTTATGATCGCGGAAGGTGCCATCACTTGCCGACGCATTGGTCGCGGCGCTGCTGGGTACGGCTACATTCTTAGAACCATCGGCTGCCCAATCACCAATAACGCCCGCTTCCTCGGCTATCGCTGTTGCTGGAGCAACGCTTGCCAGCGCAGTGGCGGCAGCCGTAGAACCCACAAGCGCTGCTGCTCCTGAGAGAAAATCGCGCCGGGAAAGACCCGCACGCTTGCCGCTCTTCATGGATTCGCTCATCTTCGCACCTCCCCTACTGTCGTGCCTGTTCAAGGGCATTGTCAACCGCTTGACGCACGCCTGCCGTCGTTATAGTTGCACCCGTCACCGTGTCGATATCCGAACCCTGCGCGGCGTCAATCAAAGACGCATAGACACCGTCTCGAATAGCCTCGTAACCCCCGACACTCTGACTTTCACCCTCTTGCGTTGTTGCGATACAGGTAAGGTGATTGCTCTCGATAAGCAGCGTGGCTGTAATCAGGCCATCCATGCCTTTGCCTTTGCCGATATACACACCGTCGGCATACGAACCCTGCGCTTTAGCTGCAGGATCAACCTGTAAACGCGCATATTCGGCCCACGGGTCATCCAATCGCATAGCCAACTGCTCAGCACTTGCAGCATCTTTTGAGCCTGTTCCCTCGTAGTTCGCGCAGCCGGAAAGCCCTAATGCAAGTGCAGCAGCCCCGCAGGCGACCATTGCTGTTTTCTTCATTATGCCGCCTTTCCCTCATTCGATCGCGGTTGCTGCCATCCATCAGGAACCTTATAATCGTGGCAGGTATTGCAGTACATATACGACGTACCGTGCGCAACATGACAGTTGCTACAATCGATAGCCTCACCCTGATGCGACTGGTGCGGGTTTACGCCCTCATCTCCGCCCCAATCTTGTGTGGCTGCCACAACCGCATCCCAATCATGACACCCGCTTTTAGCACAAAATGCCTTATCGGCCGTCACACCGGTGGTAGCTAAGTTGCCCACCTCATCTACCTGGTAAGATCCGCTCGCCCACGACACTGCCTCGGCCACCTGTTCTTCTATCTTTGCCTCATGGCAATCAAGACAAGTTTTTCCTTCTTGCTGATGCGCGTACGCCATGACCGAGGCATCGTGGTAGTATCCTTCCACATAGTTATCCATCGGATCGTGACAGATGGCGTTACAGAAACTGGGCTGTTCATGCCACGCCCAGAACCCTGCACCTGCCGCCACGAGCACCGCTACTACTACGCCCACAACAATGGGCCACTTTCGCTTTGGCCTCTTGGCAGCTGGCGCGCCCGCTCCCTTTCCCACGTCTTCCATAAGTGCTGCTCCTTTCCTTGTTATGCTGCTTTCGGGCCAATCTACGCCTCCCGCGCAAACCGACATTTCCGCATAATCCATACCAACCAGTAGTCTGCATACACGTACCTAAGGGGGCGCAAGCCCTCCCTACAAACGGGGTATTGCCAAATTACTAAAACCTTTTTTCGAACGTATTAGCTGGACGCCTTATTCGAATCGCGCGCGACCTCAAGCCGGACGCGTAGCTACACCACCTTCCGGTTCATCTCGCAGATAACGCTCAATATGCAGTGTTTGAGCAGCCAAGTCTCGCAGGGTGCTATCGCTTATCTCTGGGTAGGCTCGAACAAGGCCTATCAGGCCAATAATCAGCATGTAGAACGTTTCATATACATGATCGATCTCGATTTCATGATAACGTTCGAAATCTTTTACCGTAGAATTGACGATATAGCGCGCAATACGATCTGCCACCACCTGTATAAAATGCAGGTACAGGGCCGCATTCTCAGTATTCGCTAGACTACACCGAAACGAACCATTTTCAAAGATGCCATTGCGGAACAGACGCAAGCAATCCGCAAGAGCTTTATCAACATTGCCGTGCTCACGCTGCGCATTCCAATAACGCAGCGCCTCAAGAAAATCTTCAACAAGATCATCAAGAACCGCATCGGTCAACGCATCTTTATCGGGAAAGTAATGGTAGATAAGCGATCGAGCAACGCCCACGCGCTCTGCAATATCCTTGATAGTGGTATGCTCAAGCCCACGCTCCTCGTACAGATCGCGCGCAGCAAATACGATCTCTTCCCGACGAGCTTGATGTTTACAGGTGCCGTCCATAAGTCGCACGTCCCCTTTCCAACCACCTCGACATAACTCGAAGCAAAATACTCAACCGGCGTCTAATATCCCCTACCTGATCACCGCTTAAGCTGTTAAGGCGAGTGTATTCCCCGAGGTGACACCGCGTCAATCTACACTTTTATCAAAGTGTCAATTCCGCAGGTCGCGGAGTTATTTAATCATCGTTGAAGTTTCCTGCTGCAGGGCATTAAAAACGCGAAGCGAGGCCGGGTCTGACAAACCGGCCTCGCTTCGCTTGCGGGCGCTTGCTACTGTCGTGGTAGATATAGAGTATAAATATGCTCTCGCACACGCCCCTCATCTGGACCAGCAAGCCTGGTCGAGAATTATAAAACCTCTTTAGGCAACCACCTTGGCCTTCAGCTCTCGAATCTTCCGGAATACCAGCGCAGGGCCAGCCGTAACCGTCACAGCACCATCGGCTGCCACCTCCAGCATAGTTGGAGCCTGCATGATGCGGAAGCACTGCGCCAACTCCACGTTCTCTTCGGCCAGAAGTTCTTCGTAGTCAATACCAGCCTCATCCATTTGCAAAGCGGCATGCTTACAGTTAGGGCAGGTACGCGTGGCTATCAAGTAACGTCCCGCAGGCAGCATGCTGCTTTGCGGCACCTCCCCTGCAGCAACTGGAGCAGCCTCGCCCCTCACTGCCGCTTCGTCTTGCGTGCCGACGGATGCCTCTACAGGTGCCGGCGCAGGCTTCACCAGGCGAGAATGGCTCAAGTCGTACTCAACACGGTCAGCAAACTCCTGACCCTTACCATCGTTCCAGTTCTTCACCGGACGATAATAGCCAGTAATTCGACTGTAGACTTCGGTTTCCTCGTGGCAGCACGGGCACTCATACACCTCACCTGCGATGTAGCCATGATTTTTGCACACTGAGTACGTAGGCGACATGGTGTAATAGGGCAGCTTGTAGTTCTCGGCAATTTTGCGCACCAGCATCGCCGTACTCTGCCAGTCGGGCAGTTTCTCGCCCAAAAATGCGTGGAACACGGTGCCCGACGTATAAAGCGTCTGGAGCTCATCCTGCACATCCAGCGCGCTGAAGATATCGTCGGTAAAGCCAACCGGCAAATGCGAGGAATTGGTATAGTACGGCTTGCCTTGGTCGTTCGCCGTAACTATGCTCGGAAACTGCTTCTTGTCGTGCTTGGCAAAGCGGTACGTGGTGCTCTCAGCAGGCGTAGCCTCCAAGTTGTACAGATCGCCGTATTCCTCCTGATAGTCGGCCAAGCGGTCGCGCATATGATTCAGCACGTCCTTCGTGAACGCCTGCGCCGCCTCTTGTGTCATATCAACGCACAGCCACTTCGCATTCAAGCACGCCTCATTCATGCCCACCAGACCAATGGTGCTGAAGTGATTCTCAAAGGTACCCAGATAGCGCTTCGTGTACGGATACAAACCAGCGTCCAGCAAACGTGTAATAACCTCGCGTTTCGTATGCAGCGAACGCGCCGAGATATCCATAAGGTGGTCAAGACGGCGATAGAAGTCAGCCTCACTCGTCGCTTGGTAGGCAATGCGAGGCATATTGATGGTTACCACACCAATAGAACCGGTAGATTCCCCGCTACCGAAGAAGCCGCCCGACTTCTTGCGCAGCTCGCGCAAGTCAAGGCGCAAGCGACAACACATTGAACGTACGTCAGAGGGCTCCATGTCGGAATTGACGTAGTTACTGAAATACGGCGTGCCATACTTTGAAGTCATTTCAAACAACAGCTTGTTGTTTTCTGTCTCACTCCAATCAAAATTACTCGTAATGGAGTACGTAGGGATGGGATATTGGAAACCACGCCCGTTAGCATCGCCTTCAATCATAATCTCAATGAATGCCTTATTTACCATATCCATCTCGGCCTGACAGTCGCCGTAAGTAAAATTCCTTTCTATGCCACCCACAATGGCAGGCTGATCGCGCAGGTCTGGTGGACATATCCAATCCAGGGTAATGTTGGAAAACGGTGCTTGCGTGCCCCAGCGTGAAGGGGTATTCACCCCAAACACAAACGACTCTATACACTGTTTTGTCTCATTGTAGGTAAGGCCATCCGCCCGCACGAACGGTGCCAAATAGGTATCAAAACTGGAAAACGCCTGCGCACCCGCCCATTCGTTTTGCATAATGCCTAAAAAGTTAACCATTTGGTTGCAGAGGCTCGATAAGTGACTGGCGGGCTTCGAGGTAATCTTGCCCGGCACGCCACCTAAGCCCTCTGTGATAAGTTGTTTAAGCGACCAGCCTGCACAATAGCCTGTCAACATCGACAGATCGTGCAGATGAATGTCGGCACTACGGTGGGCGTTCGCCACTTCGTCGTCGTAAATCTCAGACAACCAGTAATTCGCTGTGATAGCTCCCGAATTCGAGAGAATTAAACCTCCAACGGAATACGTGACCGTAGAGTTCTCCTTCACGCGCCAGTCTTCCACCTTGACATACTGGTCAACGAGATCTTTGTAGTCCAGTAGCGTCGCATTCGCATTACGCACCTTCTCGCGCTGACGACGGTAGAGGATATAAGACTTCGCTACGTCGGCATAACCAGCAGTGGAGAGCACTTCCTCGACGCTGTCTTGAATATCCTCCACGGTAATAATGCCATCTTTGATTTTTGATTCAAAATGGGCGGTCACGTTCAGGGCCAGAAGATCGATTGTCGAGGGATGGTATTGCTTCTCGCGTGCACCGAACGCCTTGTCGATAGCAGCCGAAATTTTGACGATGTCGAATTCTGCAACCTGTCCGTCGCGCTTCTGAACCTGATACATGCTCTGCTCTCCTTCGATGATGTGATTGGCTCGTGGGTCGGTTCTCGGGTATCGGGAAATTTCAAGCGCAAGGCACTGACATCCGACAATTCGATGTTCTTACCCTAACAACTTCAATTGCTTTCGTCAATACATGTCACCCATATGTTGACGATGCAATTACGCGAAACAACTATATATGGTGGTTTTTTCATCTGGGGTTTTAGCTGGCGGGAATTGCCAGAACTATAAAAGACGACCTGCGAAGATAGCGAAACACCAAGCTTCGCGGTTCGTCTAGCATTATTAAGCAATGGAGAACACAAGGAAAATACTTGGTTTCAAATACTTGGTTCCATAATTACAAAAGAGGCGCAAGTCCAACGCTTCGCCTTAAGACCCATGAATAGTTCTCAGAACAGGAGCATCCATCCCATGAGCAACTGTCTTGTCGCGCAATCCGGTGGCCCTACGGCCGTTATCAATGCCAGCCTCGCTGGCGTCATCCGCGCTAACCAACTGAACCCCATATACGATATCGTCTTCGGAGGCATCCACGGCATTGAGGGCGTGCTGGAAGGAAAGCTGTACGACCTGACCGACCTTCCCGGCCACGACATCGACCTGCTGAAGCAGACCCCGTCGTCTGCACTGGGCACCTGCCGCTACAAGTTGAAGCGCGGCAACGACATGGATTACGAACGTCTCTTAGAGGTGATGGACGCAAACGATATCGAAACCATGTTCTACATCGGCGGAAACGATTCTATGGACACCGTGGACGCATTGTCTGAATGGGCGCAGGCCAGAGGGCTGAACAAACGCTTCGTCGGCATCCCGAAGACGGTGGACAACGACCTGGTGCCCGTGGATCACTGCCCCGGGTTCCCCAGCGCAGCCAAGGTGGCCTGCTCCATTACGCACGCCACCTACTTGGATTACGCGGCCTACACCCGCCCCGAGGTATTCGTGCTGGAAACCATGGGCCGCGATGCGGGCTGGCTCGCCGCAAGCTGCTGCGTGTCGGGTGATGTCGACCTGCTGGTGCTGCCCGAGGTCGATTTCGACAAGCAAGCCTTCCTCGCAGAGGTGCAGAAAAAGTTCAACGAGAAAGGTGAGTGCTACATCGTCGTATCCGAGGGCGCACACTTCGCCGACGGCGCCTACCTGTCTGCTGGAGATACGTCCCATGACGGGTTCGCCCATGCCGTACTGGGCGGCGCGGCGCTGACGTTGAAGCAGATGATCGTCGATGCTGACATCGTACCGCGCGGCGTGGTGCAGGACCTATCGCGCGCGGCACGCTCCAGCAACTTCGCCCAGAGCCTCGTGGATGTAACGGAAGCCTACGAGTTGGGCATGAGCGCTCACATGCACAGCGCGGATCCAACTTTCACCGGCCAGGTGGTGGGCATCCGCCGCGAAGACAAAGACGGGTGCTACAACGCGAAGTTCTTCACCGGACCCGCCAGCGAGTTCGCCAACTACGTGAAGCAGTTCCCCGCCGAGTGGATCCTGCCCAACTACCAGGGCATCACACCCGAAGCTGTGGCATACTTCAAACCGCTCATCGAAGGTGAGCCGAAGCTTATCTGCGAAGGTGGACTGCCCGTAACGCTGAAACCGTTCAACAAGTAAGAGACAAAACGAATTCGCACTTCTACCTTAGCAGCAGTGCGATACATAATAATTTCGCCGCAAAGATATCGTGCAAGGACAAACACACGGCCGCAAACTACCTGCAAGGAGGCTCGAAGCCACTATGTCCGCAGAAATATTCTTGCCTGTTCTTTTTGCCCTCATGCTCTTCGCCTCCTTACTTTTTATTCTAAAACTACTGAAGAATCGAGGCATGAACTTCACGCCTCGCGTATTCATTGCCCTGGGATTGGGTATTGTATTAGGACTCGGCATGCAGCTAACCCTCGGACGGGGAAGCGACGCGGCAACTATCGCACTGGACTGGATCTCTCTTGTAGGGCAGGGCTATATTGCCCTTTTGAAAATGCTCGTTATGCCATTGGTGTTTGTGGCTATTGTTGGCGCGTTTACGCGCACTAAAATCACCGAAAATCTCGGACGTATTAGCCTCGTCGTACTGGCTGTGTTGCTAGGAACAGTAGCGATAGCAGCACTTACCGGATGGGCAGCCGTGGCGTTCTCAGGCCTAGCCGGCGCTGGTTTCACGGATGGAAGCGTGGACGCCACAAAATTAGAAGCCTTGCAAAGCAGCCAACAGAAAGTAGCCGATCTGACGCTTCCCCAAGAAATTCTCTCCTTTATTCCGGTGAATATCTTTGCCGACCTAGCCGGCAGTCGCTCCACCTCAACTATTGCCGTCGTTATCTTCTCGTCTATCGTGGGTATAGCCTATCTGAAACTCCGCGATAAAAACGAAGAGCAGGCAGAATTTTTCAAGCATCTCATTGATAGCCTGTACGGTCTCGTTATGCGTATCGTATCTATGGTATTGGCCCTCACTCCTTATGGCGTACTGGCGCTGATTACTCACGTGATGACTACCAGCGACTACAACGCTATCCTTGATTTAGGTAAATTCGTGCTGGTATCCTACGGTGCACTGGCCTTTATGTTCCTAATTCATTGCCTCATATTGCTGGGAAACCGCGTTAACCCACTCATCTACTTGAAGAAGGCGTTTCCTGTGCTCAGCTTCGCGTTCGTATCACGCACGAGCGCCGGAGCCTTACCACTGAACATCGAAACGCAATCGCGGGCGCTGGGTGTAGATGATGCCACGGCGAACTTCTCCGCCAGCTTCGGCATGTCCATCGGGCAGAACGGTTGCGCCGGCATCTACCCCGCCATGCTGGCCACCATCATCGCGCCTACGGTGGGCATCGACGTATTCTCGCCCGTCTTCATCGCAGGTTTGGTTGTGGTGGTGGTAATCAGCTCATTCGGCGTGGCAGGTGTCGGCGGCGGTGCGACGTTCGCCTCGCTCATCGTGCTGGGAACCATGGGACTGCCTATCGAAATAGTCGGGTTGCTTGCCTCGGTCGAACCGCTTATCGACATGGGCCGCACCGCGCTCAACGTAAGCGACTCCATGGTGGCGGGTGTGACCGCATCGAACGTCGTGGGGACGCTCGACCGCACCATGCTAGCCGACCCCGATGCCCGCGTAAGCGGCGAGGGGCACGCAGAGCTGTAGCGTCCTCACCATGGCCCTCTGTAACACGACGCTGCAGAGGGCCTAACGCAACTCGTTGCCCCTACCCTTGATCGATCAATAGCTTTTGCAGCTCTTGCTGTACGCCGTGCTCGGCATTGGTTGCTATGACCTTAGTGGCGATCTGCTTGATAGCAGATCGAGCGTTGCCCATGGCGCAGCTCACGCCGGCCATGCGCAGTATCTCATAGTCGTTCATCGAGTCGCCGAACGCCATAAGCTCGCTCGCCTGCACGCCATGGGCCTCCATAATCTGCTCGATGCCGGTAGCCTTACTCACACCACGCTGCATGACGTCGATCCATTGGCGGCCGGACGGCGCGAACACGAAGTCGTCGCCCAGCTCGCGCGTCAGCGCGTAGGCCATGTCCATAACGCCTTCGTCGCAGTACACCGAAGCCTTCAGAATGTTCACCTCGGGCGCGGGAACCTCGAACACCCGCTCGGGATTCGGCAGGTTCTTGTCCATCTCGCGCTCGAAACACTCCTCGTCGTCAAGCAGGTAGCTGCGCGAGCGGTCGAACAGCGCTAGGTGCAACGTGTCGAACACATCAGTAATGCGCGCAAGCTTGCGCACGGCCGCATGCGAGAACACCTCGCAGTCAACAAGCTTCCCACCGACAATAACCTGGGCACCGTTCGAGGCAACGAAGTCCATGTGCTCAACCACCGGCTCGAACAGCTCATGCAAGGTGTCATAGCGTCTTCCCGACGAGGCAACGAAAGCGATACCCGCCTCGCGCAGGCGACGAATCAGGTCGTATGCACCATCCGGCACGCACTGGTTCTCGTCAAGGAACGTTCCGTCCATATCGCTTGCAATAAGCTTGATCATGCTGGCACTCCTCTTTTCTCGATCGCGTTTGCGACCATTGTAGGCGGCAAACGAAGGAAGCGAAGGCCCTTCGCAAAGACTTTGCGAGAATTTGAGGAAACGGTTACTTAAGGAGCATAGCTTGGCAATAATCACCACTCAATTAGAGCCAGGAAAACAGTGAGCAACTCGGCTACCCTACAACCGGCGGCAGCACAACGCTCATCTGCGCGGCGAATAATGGTTTCACGCACGTTCTTAACTTCTCATTAAACTACCTGTTCAAAAGGTATGTAAACCTCAGCGTGCGGAAAATTTCTCAAAATGCGCGTCCAAGTTGGTAGAATGCGCGAAGCTGCGCAAGCAAGATAGATGAGTCGCAGCGCCCTTCCTCTTACGCCAGCGGCACAAACCCGCACTTCGAGTATGATAACCATGCAACCAGAGAAGGGACCCACAATGAGTTTCGCAGAAAACCTCGTCTACCTACGCCAGCATTACGGCGTGACACAAGAAGGACTCGCTGAACAGCTGGGCGTATCACGTCAAACTGTAAGCAAGTGGGAAGCAGGTACGAACTATCCCGAAATGGACAAGCTGTTGGCGTTATGTGACCTATTTAACACCAATCTCGACGACTTCATGCGGGGCAACGTACTGGTGGTGAAGGAGAGCGACACCGAAACCTATGACCGTCACATGAACCGCTACGATCTTTGTATCGTAATGGGTGTCGCACTTATTTTAGTGGGCGTAGGTGCTATCGGTCTGATTGAGGGCCTCGGGTGGCCCGACAACTTGCAAGCAGTAGCACTTTTGTCATTTGTGGTAATAGGAGTAGTCGTCATAGTTGTCGGTAGCTTGAATCATGCCGAGTTTAAGCGCCGCAACCCCCGCATTGAGCCACGCTACGAGGCTGCGGTACTTGAACGTTTCAGTCATCGATTTCCCCTCCTTATGGGAGCAGGCGTTGCCCTTATCTTGCTTGATGTCATTTTCCTTGTTGGGTTGTCTCCCGATAACAGCGCGTTCAATACTGTGAACGGCATCCATCCAGAAGAGATGATTATGGCGCCCTTCATGCTTATCTTAGCTATCGCAATTGGCCTTCTTATATGGAGTGGCATGCAAAAATCGAAGTATGAATTATCCGAACTCACCTTTATTACGCGTCATCCCGAAGCGTTGAAAAATCTACCCACAAGCGCCATCGTAAAGTCACCCGAACAGATTCGTGGCGAGCGTATTATAGGTGCAATCTGCGGCTGCATCATGCTACTTGCCGTCATCGTCTTTCTCGTATGGGGGCTTGTACCCCTGTTCAACCAGATCGGCGGCTGGGATGGCTTAGACAAGGGCGAGCTGAAGCGCGCCATAAAAGATGGACAAGGCGGTTTCTACATCAGTTGGATCTCGTTTGTGGTTGGCGGTATTCTCTGCGGCATCGTCTGCCTCATAGGCAGCATCTTTAACAAGTCGAAAGAAGATTGGATTGCTGAGGCATGCCAAGAAGATGCCTGGGTGCAAATGACTGTAGAAGAAGCCGCCCGCAGCCGCGACCCCTGGACCTACGGCTCGAGCCCTGTAGCCCACCGCAATAGCCAATCAGCCGACCCCTATTCGGCGACTACAGCAGAAGCACTCACCCCGCGCCAAACACCCCCTTCTAACCCACACATCAAAAAGTAAAACTGTCGTGCGAGGTTTCCTTTATGGCAGCCTCGCACACATCCTGCATCTTTTTACTTAACAACCACCGCACCCTCGGTCGCCCTTTCGACAGATTCCTTCAGGCAATGTTCCCAAAGTAGCTACTCCCCGAGTTTTTCGGCAGCTTCAAGCCACTCTTCCTCAAGGGCGTCAATTTGAGTTTGCAGGTTGTTAATCTGAGATTGGAAATCGCCCAACGCCGCAAAGTCGCTCGGATCGGCCTTCCCCATCTGCGAACGCACATCGTCAATCTTTCCATTCAGCGTTTCCATCTTGCGCTCATTTGATTGCATAATTTTGCGCAGGGTGCGAATCTCACCACCAGAAAGTACAGGGGTAGTTTTTGAATCGAGGGCGGATCCAGCTTCGCTGGAAGGTGCGCCCTTCGTCACACCTTTTCGGGAAGCCGCTTTATCAGCGGCGCCTTCAGTCTTACGCTTCCGCTCGTCGGTAAGCCTCAAATATTCGTCAACACCACCAGGCAAGTGACGTAGTTTGCCATCCAATAACGCGTACTGATGATCGGTCACGCGCTCCATTAGATAACGGTCATGCGTAACCAGCAACAACGTACCGGGCCAGCTGTCTAATAAGTCCTCCACCATGGCCAACATATCAGTATCCAAATCGTTGCCCGGCTCATCCAGCACCAGCACGTTGGGCTCATCCAGCAAAATTAGCATTAAAGCTAGGCGACGCTTCTGCCCACCCGACAAATCACACACCGGCTCGTTCATATCCGCGTTGGTAAATCCCAGCTTTTCCAACAACTGGCCCGGGGTCATCTCCTTACCGTCGAGCATAGTGCGACGACTGTAGCGACCAACCACCTGACGCACGCGATCGTCGCCCAAACTTGCTAAGTCATCTAAGTGCTGCGACAACACGGCAAAACGTACGGTTTTGCCGATCTTAGCCACCCCGCTGTCTAAGGGCTGCAATCCTTGAATTACTCGCAAAAGCGTGGTCTTACCGGCACCATTCTCTCCGACAATACCATAGCGGTCGCCCGGTCCGATAATCCAGTCCACGTCATCCAAGATAGCGCGTTCGCCAAATTGCACACAAGCGTGCTCCAGGTCTACCACCTGCTTGCCTAAGCGCGCCATAGCCATACGCTTAAGTTCTTGCTCGTTGCGCAAAGGAGGCACATCGGCGATGAGTGCCTGAGCAGCAGCCACATGAAACTTGGGTTTCGTGGCACGCGCTCGTGCTCCTCGCGAAAGCCACGCTAACTCGCGACGCAACTCGTTTTGTCTCTTCTGCTCAGCCAACGCCAACAGGCGATCACGCTCGACACGCTGCATAATGTAGGCAGAGAAGCCCCCTTCAAATGGCTCCACTAAACGATCGTGCACTTCCCACATACGCAAACACACCTCATCGAGAAACCAGCGGTCATGCGTAACTACCAAAAGCGCACCCGCTCCCGATTTCCAGCGATTTTTCAAATGATCGGCAAGCCAGGTAATAGCCCGCACATCCAAATGGTTGGTCGGCTCATCTAGCGCAAGCATGTCCCAATCACCAATGAGCAGGCGCGCCAAGTCAACACGACGTCGCTGTCCACCAGACAACGTACCCACCAGCGCATCCCAAGAAATATCGGAAACGAGTCCTGCGATAACGTCACGCACTCCCGCATCGCTCGCCCACATATACTCAGGCAAGTCTCCTACAATAGCGTGCTCAACCGTATCCTCACCGTCAAGTGCATCCGTCTGTCCCAGCACCCCCACCCGCACGGTACCATTTTTAAGCACACGTCCATCATCGGGGTCAAGATTTCCCGCCAAGAGGTTCAGTAGGGTCGATTTTCCATCGCCATTGCGCCCTACGATACCAATGCGATCTCCCTCTTCCACCCCGAGTGACACGCTATCGAATACCGTTTTCGTAGGGAAATCTACCCGCACCTTTTCGCAACCGATCATAAACGCCATGTGATTTCGCCTTCCGCTTCTTTAGTCGAAACCCATCATAGCAAACCAGCCAAAGAAGGGACGGATGAATGGGTTCGCCGTACAGATACCTATAGCTAAACAATTCCCCTGTAAAGCATGACGCCTCTGCGAAAAAGGAAGTCTACCCGAAATTCGCCCTCCCGCGCAAAGCGCTTTTTAAAGCGCGCTTTATGCAGCAACGCTAAGCCTTCTCCATCACTGCAATAGTAAAGTAGGTTCGCTCATAAGGACGATAGTATGTTTGGGTATCAATCAAGGTAATACCCTGCTTCTGTCGTAGATCGGCTACATCACGCGGCTCATTAGCATTTTGCGCCTGGCCCAGTACCATGAAGCGTCCATGAAAATCATCAAGAATAAGCTCCCACGATTTTTTGCTTGTCAGCGTAGGTGCGTACGACTCGTAAGCAAGACCCCAATTACCTTTTTGCCAATCCATATAAGTTTGAGGAATATCGGGATAAGTAACGGCTGCGACACCCTGAAAACCAATGTCTGAAGAAATAATTAAGTCAACTTCAGAAGCCTGATCGGCAAGCTGCTCAAGAGGTACGCGGTTTTCGGGGGAATAATTGTCACGTATGAGCAATGCCTGATTCAACACCGATACTGCCAACACTAAAGCGCATGTTCCGCCAAGCAAAAAGCGACTTTTCACCTGAGAAAGCAAAAGTGATGCGGCCAAAAACAGCGGCCCAATGCTTACAAATAAGTAGCGATAGTACAGTATGTTCGAATGCATAAGATCAGAGAGAACAAACGCAAGGGCAGCCGCCCCCACATATACGCCCAATGAGCACACCACGGGAAGCACCTTGTCAGAAACAAACCATCGCGCAAAACGACGAGCGCGCCCCGACGAAGCAGTCCCCTTCGAATCTGCAGATTTTTTAAGTGACGACACCGAACCCGGTACAACATGCTTGTCTTCTGCCGTGCCGCATCCCCTTTGTAATTTCAGACTTCGTATCGCCCTCCAACATCCGAACAGCACGAATGACGCCGCCAGCACCAACGTCGCAATCCACAGCACTTCGAAAAGCATTCCCCATACAGGACCATACGCTCCACGCGAAGCAAACGATACTTGACTCGTCATAATAGGATACGTAGCTAACTCGATATATGTTGTTGGAAACACAATTTTAGCCCAGTACGTTTCCGAAACCACGCCCACTTGATTTACCAAAACCAAAAGCCAAGGCGTATACAGCAGCACCTGCACGAACGCCCCTACAAGAAACACCCCTAAAGCACGCCAACGTCCACGCACCCCATGTTTTCGTAGTGTCGAGACCAGCAAATAAGCCAATAGCAAAGCATTCACGGTAAATGCCGCCAACACACCATAGTAATGGAGATAAGCGCTGGCCAAGCTGGCCGCAAAAAACACGATCCAGCAACTCGGCGCTACCTTTTGTTTCTTGCGGCACGCACAGAAAATGCGCCAAGCATAAATCGCGCACAGCATAACCATAAACGTAGCCCACGAATACATTCGAATTTCTGTCGCCATCGTAGCCACATAAGGAGTAAACAGCGCGAAAAACGAGAACAGAACCCCCGTACGCCAGCCAAAATCACGTCTTAGGTGCGTTAGGCCCAACGTTGCCAAGGCCACCGACCCTGCAATAGCAAACAATCGGTACACGAGGATATTCTGCCCAAATACCAGGTTTAAAGCGTGTATCGCCCAATAGAACAGCACCGGATGTACGTCGCCCGACCCGATGCGCCATATCTCGCCAAACGAATGATTAGCAATACCTACCGAATACGACTCATCAAACCACACGTTTCCATGAAATGCGCCTGCAAGAAGAAATGCAGCACCCACCACAAGCAAAACTACATGAAAGGTCCGCGTCGAAAGAAACGAAAACAATCGATCGAAACTCATGCGCAAAGGCCGTCCGATGTCGCAGTATCTGTCGAATCGCCCGAAACAATCACCGTCGGGGCTTTCCCCTGCTTTGCAGAAACCGCTTTTCCCGATACCCCTCGCTTTTCGGCCGCTGAAATATATTCTTCACGAGCGATATAGATTGGACGATTCTTAGATTCAATATAGGCGCGCGCCATATACTCACCCAAAATACCCAGCACAAACATCTGGATACCACCCATTAGCAACACTACATATACCAATATTTGCGTGATGGGAATATCACTGTTGTAGGCAATTTTGTCATACAGATCCCAACCAAAAAAGAACAGCGCCAAAAGCGCAAGCACAATACCTGCATACATAACCAACTTCAACGGCCACGTCGAAAACGCAAGCACGCCATTCCAGCCGTAAGAAATCAGCTTGCACAGCGTCCACTTACTCTTGCCAGATAAACGCTCATTCACCTGATAAGGCATAACATGAGTATTAAAGCCAACCCAAGCAAACAGACCCTTCGAGAAGCGAAACTGCTCATGCATGGACACAAGCGCTTGGGCCACCGGGCGACGAAATACACGAAAGTCGCTCACGTCGGCAATAATACGCGTATCGCTCATACCGTTAAACGCTTGGTAGAATATTTTTTTAGCTATGCGCAGTGGCCAGCTTTCCTTGCGCTTATCCTGCACGGCAGCTACAACATCGGTATCGGGGTGATCTTCGAGATAACGGAGCATCGTAAGTGCCACGTGCGGGTCTTGTTGCATATCGGCATCAATAAACCCAATGCAGTCACCCGACGCCCGCTCAAGTCCCGCGTGCAAGGCGGATTCCTTACCGAAATTTCGAGAGAGATTTACCACTACAAAAGAGGCATTTCCCACTCCGCGCGATCGATATCCTTCAATTTCAGCCTTAAGCACCGCTGGAGTATCGTCCGAACTGCCATCGTTTATGAAAATGAGCTCGTAGTCCAGATCCTCCGCATCCAAACATGACGTAGCTGACGTTATGAACGCCGGCAAGTTACGCGCCTCGTTGTAGCAAGGAACGACCAGTGAGAAGTTCATGTTCGTCCGTTTCTCCGTTTCCTCGTAGTTGCTGGCTAGTTTATCATTGACCTGACACATGTTACTGACTTACGTAAAATACCTAGAGTTCGCTCACGACGTCCCCTTACAGGATGACGTATGTGTCAACCCAGCGAAGATTAGCGGAGCGTTCTCATGACAATCATATTTCACGCTGACGACTACGGCATTATTGCTGAACAGGCACGAAGCATACTTGCACTCTGTGACACGCGTGATGGAAACGGGGTACTTACCAGCGTCAGCGCCTTTGCCAACAGTCCTGCATTTGAAGAATCTGCGACGCTTGCGACACCATATATTGAACGCAAATCGCTAAAGATAGGGGTCCATCTCAATTTAGTAGAAGGATTTCCTTGCTCGAAAGCAACCAATGTGCCACTCCTCGTCGGAGAGCGTGGAGCGTTTTGCAACGACTTCACTAAACTGCTTATGCTGTCAAAGGGTTCTCAACGAGTTGCGTTACGTAGCCAGATTGAACGAGAGTGCCGTGCGCAGATTGAACGGTTCCTCGCCGCATTTCCCGCGCAGCGAGGAACACTACGAATCGACAGTCATCAGCACACACATGCCATACCCTTAGTCTTCGACGCACTGCTTGCGGCGGTGCGTGCCTGCGGATGCACGCTTGAACATGTGCGCACGCCCGTCGAGCCACTCTCTCCGCATCTTGCTACCGCTACTGCAGTCCGACGACTCTCGGTCATTAATCTTGCGAAAGATATGCTCATAAGCACGCTGTGGCGCTCGAACCGAGGAAAGCTGCCTACCAACTGCAACACGTCCTTGTTCTGTGGCGTATTACTATCGGGACGCATGGAGTTGATAGATAGCAATCTTGTACACGAGTTCGAGATATTGGCCGCGAAGCGCGGAGGAGCCTGCGAAATAGCTGCTGACGAGAATAAAGACGCTTATCCCGCAGAAAAACACTCGCCGATAAAATCGGAGCGCACGTGCCCCCCTGTCGAAGTATTATTTCACCCCGTAAGCGTACCGCGTGAACAGTGTCTCGACCCTGCCAACGAACCTTTTACCCAGGCTTGCACTTCCTCCAGCCGCGATGCCGAAGCGCAAGCACTCGTACGACTGCGTGAAACCTATAGACGTCCTTACATTGAAGAATCAATATAATCGGTTAGAATAGCAGCATAATTGCCCCCATAAAGCCCACTGTTACAAGCACAAACACTGCCAGAATAATCCACACCGCAGGACGCGCCCAGTTCATAGTCCACCCCACGCCGAATCGTTCGGGCAGAAACAGACTGGGGTCGTTAGGGTTGCAGTAGAAAATACCCAGTTTCCAATGCTCATCGTCGTCAGAAAGCAACAGGTCGGATCCCTGCATGCGCTTAAACACACGCGAACCCGCCTGTCCATACACAACGCTCACCACAATAGCTCCCACGCATAGCACGAGCGCGGCTATCACAATCAGTACGCCTGCCTGATTTAGCGTGAGCACGTTCATGAACGATAGGGGCATGGCGATCATAGCCGCAGTGATAGCTAGACCACCCACCACAAGATACGTGCTCTGGGCGCGAGCAAACATGCCGTAGGCCAGGGCAGACGTAGCAGGCGCACCTGGCTCGGCCCATTTTTTTGACCGCGTGATCGTCCAATGCGAAAAGACGAAGCACGCCGCCATGAAGCCCTGGATAAGTATTGGCATAAGCAGCACCAGCGGCGTTTTTTCGGTCCAATTGTTTACCGCACCATCGAAACCCACATGCATAGGAATCATATCGGGCATACTCCCATAACCCACAGCACCCACCGCAAACGTTATTACCATAAGGGGAAGATACAATAAGTTCCACTTCAGAGAAATAGCTTTCGGTACAGGCCCTTCGCTCACCACCGCAACAGATTCCTGCACGTCAGCCACCCAGTGTTGTTCACGTTTGTACGCATTCATTTTGACACGATAGAACAACATGAGGCCATAGCCTCCCGCCGTCAACACGAACGTGCCCATCAGCATAATCACCATAACGGCACCTGGACTATTCGCTCCCACACAGGCGATACCGCCTACGGTAAACACCACGGTAGCCAACGCCACGATTAGCGCGTAGTTCCGCTTAAGACGACGCACGTAAGGGTCACGCTGCTCGGCCGTAGGCACCGTAACAGCAAACACTTCCCCGCGACGCATCAGATAGGGGGTCAAGGCCAACATGATACCCAGAATCGGCACTATCATCACTACGAACAGCATCATCACCATGTTCGTCATCGCATCCATTGCACGCTCGCCTTTCCTTTCGTGTACCACACCGTCACCCGCAAGAGGCAATTGGTTCTCTTCACGCAAGTATCCCACTGACCGCTTCCGATTCCACCACGCTATAACTCTGTGAAGAAGTTACCTCGCTCGGATTCTCACTCGCCGTGGTTGCCTCTGCCCGCTGGCCCGCTCCAAACGCCCGAGCCGCCTGTCGCTGCGCGCATTCAAGGAAATCACCCCAGGTTCCACCGCGAGCACGATGAGCTAGTGCTAGTTCGAACAGCCCGTCTTCCATCTTAGCCAGTTCCACCCGCGCGCGGTCGGTACGATCGTCCTCGCAAGGGTCGGCAATATAGGCACCCGAGCGACCTCGCATAAGCACGTAACCCTCGTCGCGCAGCACGGCATAGGCCTTGTTGACGGTGTGAAGATTGATTCCTAGGTCACTGGCGAGCGACCTAACCGAGGGAAGCGCCTCGCCGGGTACAAGCTCACCTGTCGCAATAGCTGCGATAATCTGACCACGCAGCTGTAAATACAGCGGCTCTTCCGCTTTCTGATCTATGCGAATAATCATTAGTGAACCCCTTTCGTCTCAACGGTCTTCGCTTTAATGTCGCCCATGGTATCACGCAATAAGGCGTTCGCCCGTCGTCCTAAGGAACAGCGCAACCGACCCCGCACCCACAACCATCGCCAGCACAAGCGATGCCGCCGTACCCATGAGCGCCGTTACCCCCATACCCGCCACAGCAAGGAGCATGCCGCCAAAAATGACCACAAACACAGGTAACCCGCGCTTGACTGGCTCGTACACCGTCGTCCAATCGTAACGAGGATGCCGAGCGTCCATAAACAGCCCCACGAACGTAGAAAATAGACTAACAGCCAGCGGCACCACAAATACGGCAACGATGGTCACCGGATCAAGCGGAAGCGCTAGTGAAATTATCACCCCCGCCACAAGAGCCGTCGGCACCGCAAGCGCTAGGTTTAGAGCCGCTTTTGCTCCCAACACCGTGCGAGATGATACGGGAGCAGTTAGCATAAGCCAGCGTGCAGAGCCCTCCAACGACACCGAAGACGCCGTCGTCGAAGAGATACCGAAACAGAACGCGAGCATCCACGGAAGGAGATTACCGACGAGCGACGCGTACCCCGGCGGGAGCATGTCTAGCGAGAATAAGCCGGTCACCCGACCCACCACAATCACAACAGCCGCAACCAGCACAAGCACGTAGCCCATAGCGCCGTTGAGTGCGTAAACTGGCGTGGCCAGAAGCATGCGCGCCTCTTTCGCCAACAGCGCCCGAAATGGCGTACGAGCACGCGCGACATTCGAGTTCTCATCGAACGCAAACGAACTGTGGGGCCGAGCTGACATCAGCAGTGCATTTACTGGCACGAAAATCCGCGTCAGAACAGCAACCAGCAACAACGCCGCCGCCACATTGAGCGCGGCAAAGGCAGCGAACGCCAGCGCGTCGCCTTGCACGATGCCTTCCGCCGCCCACGTTGCTGGAGGAAACGCTCCTTGGAGCTTCGCCACGGCCTCTGCACCCAACACACTCAATGCTTCCAAGTCGCCCGCCTGTCCCGAAAACGCGAACGAGCAGGTGACCGCTGCCAGCGTAGCCACCAACGACAACACGATTACCACGATATTCGCGTGTTTAAAACGCGACGAGATTGCTGCAATCAATGCCGCAAGCGCAATGGCTATAGCAAGTGGCAGTAAGGGTGCCAGGAAAATGGCAAACACCATGAAAATCACGCCCAGCACCGAAACTCCGACAGCTGTGCCGTACACGACGAATGCGGGCACCATAACCAGCACACTAAACGCCAGGCTCATGGCGTACAGCGATGCAATGCGCGAAAGCACCACCGACGTAACGAGCACCGGCAGCGACATAACCAAGTCGTAGTCTTTAAAAACAAACAACACCCCATTCGTCTTCAAAAACGCCGCCACCGCACCGATAACAGCTCCCATAAACGCAGCAACAAACGGCACAGTATCGGCCAGTCCAATTTGCACAAGTCCGTACGATACACCGCCCGCATATATCGCTACGAACGCAACGATAGTTACAACAGCCAGTACGCCTAGGGCAATTGCGCGCTTCGCGCGCGCCGCATCGGCATGCAGCGCCTTATTAATACCGAACAAACCGAGAAGTTGAATCTTTAACAGCAAAACGAATGATTTCATGATGCCCCCTCGCGTTGCGGAGCCTTCTCAATCATATCGAGGAATACATCCTCTAGGCTCTCGTCGCCCACAACGTCGGCCGTAAGGCCACTGGCGCGCAGCCTCCCTTGTTTAATGATGGCCACTTTGTTGCACAGCTTCTCAACCACTTCCAGAACGTGGCTCGAGAAGAACACGGCCGATCCACTTGCTGCCAGTTCACCAAGCATCTCCTTTAGGTGGAACGACGCCTCCGGGTCCAAACCCACAAACGGCTCGTCGAGTACCAATAGCTTCGGTTCGTGAACAAGCGCCCCGATGAGCACAAGCTTCTGCCGCATGCCATGCGAGTACGACGATACAAGATCGCCGAGCGCCGCAGTCAGGCCGAGTCGATCGGCATATGACTGGATACGCGTATGGCGGAGGTCGACGGGCACCTCAAAGATATCCGAGATATAGTTAAGGTACTGAATGCCGGTGAGGAACTCATAGATGTCGGGATTGTCCGGCACGTACGCCGTCATGCGTTTGCAGGCGAGCGCGTTACGCTTCACCGACACCCCATCGATAAGGATATCGCCCGCATTGAAGTCCGTCACGCCCACAATAGCACGGATGAGCGTAGTTTTGCCGGCCCCGTTATGCCCCACAAACCCGAAGAGATCACCAGGCATAACTTCAAGCGACACGCCGTCGACCGCACGCTTCTCCCCAAACGCCTTCACTACACCTTGTACGGCCAAGACAGGAGCGGAGTAGCTTAATGGCCGCTTTGTCACTTCTCGATTTTGCCACTTGTTCATAGTTACTCTTTCTGTTCCATTTGTTATATTTATACTATAACAAATGGAACAACGATACAAGTAGCTATTTGTTTAAACCCTCTTGACTAAAATAGAAAAATTACCCTGCTGATGAATGTTTCACGTGAAACATTTGTTCGCATTAAGCGAAACAGAGCGCGACTGAACGGTCAACTGAAGTTTACTGATGTAGTAGAACGAAAATATTTGATATCTTTATCGCGATTAGAAAAATCGAATAAAATCACAACAACTAAGAAAAATGATTAAAAAATTAACGCAACAAAGTAAAGAGCGCATCCCGTGCAGCCTTACAAGTTTCTTGAGGTTCGTAAGCATCACTAAGATAGGACCCTACGTGGTTCCACTCTTCAAGAGAAAATTTCTCGACAACATCAACGGATTCAAGCACAAAAGCACATTCTTCTTTATGAAATCGCAGGTCAGATATATAATCACCGGAGGTATGAAGAACAAGATAATCAAGTAGGTCCATAGCTATCTCAGTCGCCCCTCCCTCTATATCGCGCTCACACGCCGACCGAAAAAGCAGACATTTTCGAAATGGTCGGCTATCATCTTTAAGATGCGATGAATCGTACGGAACACAAAGGGATCTTAGGCGTATCCGATGGCACAGCGTATCTTTTTGGGCGGTCTAATATCGTCTACTTTATTGGTCCGAAAAAGCCGATGTTTTTCAAAATATATTACCGTGAAACATCTTGTTCACGAGTCCATTTAAAGAACGTGCTACGAGCCACACCAAGTTGACGCGCCGCCTCCCTACTTCCAATCATTCCCGCTTGCCAACTTGCCTTCACTCGACCAAATTCTTGAGGAAGTTGCTTTGGTGGCCTTCCGAACTGCACTCCCCGCGCACGTGCAGATGCTATGCCCTCCGCTTGACGTTGTTTTATATTCTCGCGCTCCACTTGTGCCACATAAGAAAGCAACTGAAGCACAATGTCGGAAATAAACGTGCCGGTAACATTTCGTTCGCTTGTGCGGGTATCGAGTAATGGCATATCGATAACCACAATATCCACCTGGAGCTGCTTGGTTAAAAGACGCCACTGCTCAATGATTTCATCATAGTTGCGCCCCAAGCGGTCGATACTTTTAACCACCAACGTATCACCCGACCTTAAAGCGGAAAGTAGCTCCTGGTAACCAGGACGATCGAAACTTTTACCGCTCATGTGATCAGTATATACGTTTTCCGTCAATACAGGAAAGCACGCAAGTGCATCAAGCTGCCTGTTCAAACTTTGATCCTTACTGGAAACTCTTGCATATCCATATGTCGCCATAAATGAAATCCTTTTCTTTTGAAGAACAATCGACATCTCTACCATGGCACAAGGTCTTGGTACAATGCGCAGCGCATTCGAAAGTAAAAAGCAATCGTCACGATCCCGTTAAGTCTGCGTGGCGCACTCAACGGGGCTCCTCAAAACTACGGACGAAACAAACGGGTTGTAGCGAGGAAAGCTCACTACAACCCGTATATCTGCACAATAAGGGAATCAACTAACCCCAAAGTCAGCGTTCATGCTAACAATCCAGCATTCCTTTACACGCAATCCCATCTTCACAAATGAGAAACCACCAGGTCTCCCATTTGGACGGTTCCAATCAGTTTTTCGATAGGAGTATCAACCTGCTTGATATCACCCGTACGCCAGCCCTCATCGAGCACCGCCTCCACCGCACGCATAACGTCATCGGCTGCTTCGTCCATTCCGAAGCTGTACCGCAGCATCATTTCAACCGACAGGATTTGCGCAAGCGGGTTAGCAATACCTTTCCCTGCGATATCGGGCGCGCTTCCATGGCTTGGCTCGTAGAGCGCTACCCCATCGCCAAGCGATGCACTTGCCAGCATTCCCAACGATCCAGTAAGCATAGATGCTTCGTCGGACAAAATGTCACCGAACATATTCTCGGTAACCACTACATCGAATTGAGCTGGATTGTTAATTAGCTGCATGGCCGCATTATCTACCAGCATATCGACGAGTTCCACCTGCGGGTAGTCAAGAGCCACACGGTGGGCGACTTCACGCCACAGACGACTCGATTCCAATACGTTCGCCTTGTCGATAGAATGAACGCGACATCCGCGCTTACCTGCGGTATCAAACGCATGACGCACGATGCGCTCGATCTCGTACTCGCAATACTCAAGCGTGTCGTATGCGCGCTGGCCCTTCGAGCCGTCCGTACCGCAGTCTTCCTCATCGTAGAAGCGCTCGCGCTTGCCAAAATAAAGACCACCGGTAAGTTCGCGCACGATCAATAGATCAACTCCACCAATTACCTCAGGCTTCAGTGCGGAGGCATGAGACAAGGCTTTGAAGATGCGCACAGGGCGCAGGTTTGCATAAAGCCCCAAAGCTTTGCGAATACCGAGAAGTCCCTGTTCAGGACGTGGCTTTTTCGGATCAGTCGTATCCCACTTGGGGCCTCCCACCGCTGCAAGCAATACGGCGTCTGATGTCCGAGCAACCTCTAGGGTGTCATCCGGCAGTGCAGTACCCGCCTCATCGATAGCGCATCCGCCCAAAAGCGCCTCTGAATAGGTGAACGTCGTACCGTGTCGAGTTCCCACGGCATCAAGCACCTTGCGACCTTCAGCGATAATTTCAGGGCCAATGCCATCGCCCGGTAAAAGGCAGATGTGGTAGTTCTTCCTCATATAGACTCACCATCTTTCACGTTGCGCACGCCGTCCAATCGCAACTCGCTATTTTCAAGGCAAGCTCACCTGAACCATAAGCAGAACTCGCGAACTATACTTACGTTGAGATTTCGCTCACCAACAGCTTCTATCCAAACAGATCGTTTACGCATCCAAACGAGTTTTCGTGCGATTGATAAGTCCTCCGGCTTCGATGATTTCGCGAATAAATGGAGGGAACGGTTGGGCGTGAAACACGGCGCCCGTCGTCTCATTGGTAACGATACCAGCATCCGCATCCACGCTGACTACGTCGCCAGCAGAAATGGCATCTACAGCCTCTGGACATTCCATAATTGCCAGTCCTGTGTTGATAGCATTACGGTAGAAGATGCGCGCAAAGCTCTTCGCAATAACTACGTCCACACCAGCGGCCTTTATAGCAATAGGTGCATGCTCTCGCGACGAGCCACAGCCAAAATTCTCATCCGCTACGATAATATCACCCGGACACACACGTTCAACAAATGCCGCATCCAGGTCTTCCATGCAGTGCTTAGCCAGCTCAATTGGATCGGACGTGTTCAAATAGCGAGCGGGGATGATAACGTCAGTGTCGACGTCGCGTCCGTAACGATGCGCGATTCCTTTAAATTGCATAAGTCCTCCCCTCCTATTCCGCTGCCTGTGTACAGGCGACGTCTAAATCTTCCGGCAAACCGATGTGACCCAGCACAGCACTTGCCGCAGCCACGGCCGGAGACGACAGGTATACTTCACTGGTAGGATCGCCCATGCGACCTACAAAGTTGCGGTTCGTGGTCGCAATGGCACGCTCGCCAGCAGCAAGAATTCCCATATAGCCACCCAAGCAGGGACCACACGTCGGAGTAGACACAGCACAATTCGCGCCGAGAAACACATCCATCAGACCCTCTTCTATACACTGACGATATACCGCCTGCGTAGCCGGGATAACAATACAGCGCACATTTGGATGCACCGTGTGTCCACGCAGCACCTCAGCAGCTTGGCGCATGTCCGTGATACGGCCATTTGTACACGAACCAATTACAGCTTGGTCGATAACTACGTCGCGCGCTTCAGAGGCTGGACGCGTATTCGAAGGCAAATGCGGGAACGACACCGTGGGTACGATAGTAGAAGCGTCAATCTCGAACACCTGTGCATACACTGCACCCTCATCGGAATGATATTCCGTATAAGGACGTTCCACGCGCCCATCCATGTAGGCCCGAGTAACGTCGTCTACTTCGATAAGACCAGCTTTGCCACCCGCCTCGATAGCCATGTTTGAAATGGATAAACGCTCATCCATACTCATGCTACGAATTGCACTGCCTGTAAACTCCATTGCTTGGTAAAGCGCACCGTCAACACCTATCATTCCGATAAGGTGCAGAATAACATCTTTACCCGTAACACCAGGAGCCAACTCGCCCTCGATGCAAAACAGCAGCGACTCGGGTACCTTAAACCAGGCCCTACCGGTAGCATAACCAACACCCGCATCGGTGGAGCCCACGCCCGTAGCAAACGCACCTAGAGCGCCATAGGTACACGTGTGACTATCGGCTCCGATAATAAGATCGCCCGCACCCACAACACCCTGCTCGGGCAGCAATGCGTGCTCTACGCCCATGCAGCCTACTTCGTAATAATGGGTGATACCCTGATCGTGCGCAAAATCACGCACAATCTTAGCCTGCTCGGCACTCTTAATGTCTTTGTTTGGTACGTAGTGGTCGGGCACCAAGGCAATCTTCGTCGGATCAAATACCTGCCCGACTCCAATTTTTTGGAACTCACGAATGGCAATAGGAGACGTGACGTCATTGGAAAGCACAAGGTCAAGATCACATTCGATCAATTGGCCCGGCTCAACTTCGTCAAGTCCCGCATGAGCGGCGAGAATTTTCTCGGCCATAGTCATAGCACGTGGCATGCTGGCTCCTTATGGTGGGGGCTCGTTTGAATTGTCGCTCATTGTATCATCGGGTTACCTCATAATCGAGAAGAGCCCCGAAGGGCTCTTCAAAGTAAAACATTTTCCAGATTTCAGGAAACAACTTAGAAAGATCCGTAGTGACCGTAGCCATACGAACCCGCAGCACCAGCAATCATCGCGGTAATCATACCGCCAATCATAAGGCTCATCAGGATTCCAAGCACAATCCAGACAACAAAGCCGATGATAGACCACTTTAGCGTCTCGCTCTTAACTTCGGGCATCTTGTCTACACTAGTTAACCAGGCAATTACGATTCCGCCGATACCAAGAAGCGCGCCCACAACAAACCAGCCGAACTTCATACCACCAGTTAGACGCATAAGGGGAGCCGGCGGGTATACAGGCTGCGGTTGAGGTTGGGGTGCAGCATAAGACTGATGCGGCGGCATTTGCGGAGATACCGGAGCCTGCGGCTGAGTCGGGGGAACAGGCTGCTCAGGAGCCGTTGGGGTCGGAGTTGGGGTTGGGGTCGGGGTCGGAGCTCCTTGTTCGTTGGTATTTGTATCTTCAGCCATAACACACCTGCTTTCATTGAGGAATAGATTAAGCAAATTATAAGAGCAGGCGACATAGCACCTATTCAGCACAGAATACCGTCATCGAATTGATACGAATACTTAAGAATACGGGCACCCACACTTTAACGTCAAGACAACGCCGAGCATAAAGCATCCAGCAAGGCAATGGCAAAATGCTGAGCAGAACGACCCTCTCCAGCATCCTCCCACATGACACCAGGTAATTCCAGTGCAATACGAGACGGCGAAGCCGCATCGGCTACACCGATAGCTGTCTCCAAGCGCAAAGACAAGGTCTCTTCATCTTCAAAACTAACCCGGGGCACCGTTTCAGCAGTGCTCTCTTCGGGTAACACAATATGCACAAGCAGCATGTTTTGATCGGGAGCCACCAGCAGAGAATCTGCACTCATGATCTTAGATGCAGGATTCGTAGCTAAAGCTAAGTTCGACATACGCGATGCAACACTACGCGTAAAAGGTTTGGTTCCGAACAGGCAAAGTGCGTTACTCTCCAACACATCAGCTGCACGAGCGAAACCAAGATGCACAGCTTCGTGTACAGCCTCTTTACCCTCCCAGGAATGATGGAGATTACGAATGGCCGCATAAGTATAGGCGCCAGCAATGCCATCTGCCGGCAGTCCCAAATTTAGCTGGAACTTACGCAGAGCCAGTTCCGAGTAGGCCCCAAAAATACCATCGTCCGCGCCGCATGCAAACCCGAGTGCACCTAAAGCATGCTGCAGCTCAACAACGTCGTGTCCATGAAAATGGGGCATTCGCAGATACAGCGTACGATCACCGAGGCAGAAAGAAGCATCCACCAGAGCCTTCCATACCCGCTCTGTCACATCCTCACTCACAGGCAACCCCACCTGCACGCAAAAAGCACGCACAGCAGCAGCTGTCTTGTCGTCAAAGACGCCGTCAACATCTGCTTGCGTTAGCAAGCCGATTACTGTCAGGCGCTGCTGTACGTCCTCGACGGCGGCGCCGGTATCATGTCGCGTAATGGTTTCCATGCGGGTCATACTACCCCAATCAGTTTTACGATGAACCAACCTCGCGCGAGGTTCCACCAAAGGAACAGAGGGATAAAAAGAATGCACACCACCAAATCTTCAATACACGGGCGGACGAGACCAAGTCTCGTCCGCCCGTGTATCATCTATACGAATACAGATCCGTAGCCTGCAATCACTTCAAACGGTTCACAAACCAATCAGCCATAGAAATAAGCAGATCACGTGAGACCGAGGGTTGAACCATGTCAATAAGCCGATTCTTTGCAATGCTTGTTAAATTCTCTGCATAATTATGCGCGTATTCGATACTGCCAGACGCCTTCATAATGTCGACGGCCTCTGCTAATACGGCAGGATCTTTCTCTTTTGTCGACAATATTTCAACGAGACGTTCGCGAGCATCCGAATTCTGCAGAGCATGCACCACCATCAACGTGCGTTTACCCTCAGTAATATCATTACGGAAGTCTTTCTGCGTACTTTCTTCGCTACCCACTAGGTTCAACAGATCATCCTGAATTTGAAACGCCAAGCCAGTATCAAGGCCATAGTTACGCAACGCCTCAACTTCAGTCTCAGAGCCACCACCGATGATGGCGCCAATAGCTAGCGGAACAGCTCCCGAGTAATGCGCCGTTTTATGAGTAGCCATAACAAGGTAGTCCTCGGGCAAAATATCATAGCGACCATCGCGAGCCCAACCGATATCTAACGCCTGACCCTCAATGGTGCGACGTGTCATGTCTATAAGCTCATTTACCACACGTACCTTGGTATGGTCATCTAGCGCAGGATCATTAATCACGGTACCATTCACTAACGACAAGGCTAGATCACCCATGTTGATAGCCAAGCCCATACCCTGCGTGAGGTGCAAACACGGCTCGCCGCGGCGCAACTCGGCCTCGTCGGCAATGTCATCATGAATAAGCGCCGCAGAGTGGAAATGCTCGATAGCGGCGGCAGCGCTGGTTGCCAGCGTCATGTCGCCGCCAACGGCACGACAAGCCGCAAAGCAGATAAGCGGGCGATGTCGCTTTCCGCCGTTTTGACTATAGGCAATCAGGGGATTGTACAGATAGCGGTCCATATCGGGATGCGTTCCCGTAGGGATGTACGAATTCACCAAATCGCCTACACGATCGGCATAGCAGGTAAGATATTCTTCGAAGGATTGGGGCGGCTCTTCGACAGCCGCAATAATCTCGTTGATGTTGTCCATAACGCTTTCTTCGATAGGTGACGTACAGGTCCGACATACGGTTCGACTGATGCCGGATACATCAAGCATGGTATCACAACCGCACCAGTCGCCCTAAACCCGCAAGGCGACCGGCGCTATCATCTACGTGAAAACTGCATGCAATCGCTTGCTATGCGCACTGGCGCATATTTCTTCACTGCCTCACGGAACAGGCGTGCGTCTTTACTGCGCCAACTCTTTTTTGACTTTATCGTTTACGGCACGATTCAAGCGATTACGATAAGTGTCTGTCCACTGTTTCGCATCAAGCAAAAACTCATCAGCAAATCTCGCAACGTCTCGGCCTGTCACATCCAGCACTTGCCTGCCTTCCGCAACCTCCGATTCGAACAAATCCAACATCGCGCCCTGAGCCTCCATTATATCGGATCCGTCGCCAGCTGCTCTCTCCCATATATATGCGTGTATCTTTTTAAACACAAATCTATAATCCTCCGGCAACGCTTCCGCTCGCGCCATCTGGTCTTGGTAAACTTTTTTATCGTTGATCATTTTACGTATGAAAGAAACCATAGTTACCGCCCCTTTCCGTTAAAGTATTCTTCAATCTCACGATTTAACTTCTTCCGAGACGTTTCGCCATCAAGGGTCGAGGCATGCATGAGTTCATCGGCAAACTTACTTATCTCACTTCCCGTAACTTCAAGCACCGGCCTACCTTCTGCTGCACTAACCTCAAACAACTCCACCACACTTGAGAACAGCGACAAATCAGAAAACATGTCCGCATTGCCTTCAGAACTACCAACCGTGTACATATATTTACGAATTTTGCGGAAGGCATACCGATAGTCTTCAGGCAAGGCATCAGCGCGGGCCATAAGCTGCTTATAAGCCTTTTTCTCATCAAGATCGCCTATAACCACTTTCACTGCCGAATCGAACACAGACATCTATGCCTCCTTTAGTTGAATGAGTTTTGATGTAACAAACGTCCATTTCTCCCAAAACTGCTGCAGCTCTATCCTCCCCGCATCGGTAAGAGCGAAAAACTTACGTGGAGGTCCTATCTCTGAGGGCTTTTTAGTGGTCTCAACTAACTTTCTTTTCTCCAAACGAATAAGAATAGCGTAGACCGTTCCCTCCACTACATCGGTAAAGCCAAGCTCATTCAACTCTCGCGTGATCTCATAACCATAGGTTTCTTTTCGACTAATGATTTCAAGGACACAGCCTTCAAGTACGCCCTTAAGCATTTCTGTAAGGTTTTCCAAAACAACTCCTTTTATCCACGCAACAAGACAGCTATATAGTAATACTATATAGCGCTATTTAGCAATACTGAGTAGACAAAATGTTTTCAAAAAACGATATCCTGAATAACTCCTACCCCCTCATCTATCATCCCACCCCTCATCCTCCCCAACCCACCCCCACACAAAACAAGGCCCCCTACCAGCAACCTGCGTTGCGGTAAGGGGCCTTCTAAAACAAAACAAGCATCCTTTGTGAGCGCGA